>JAILEG010000028.1 GCA_024688365.1 Prevotella sp. | reverse complement strand
GATGAGGAATGACAGGGAGAGATCCTTCCAGGTGAAGGTGTTGCTCCAGCCCAGCTGCCAGTTGGCGTTCATGTTGCCGACGTACTTCAGCTTGCCGCTGTTGTCGAACTGTGGCTGGCCGAGACCGTTCAGCTGGATGTGGCCCTGCTCGTCACGGGCGAAGTCGGGAACATAGATGTCGCCGATGGAGCCACCCTTCTTATACTGCACGTGTGTGCCACCCACCCTCTGCTCAATGAGGCGCTCCTTGCCTTCAGCATCGTAGGCGGTCTCGAGAATCTTGTTGTGGTTGTAAGAGAGGTTGAACGATGTGCGCCAGCGCAGCCAGCTTACAGGCTTGAAGTCGTAGCCGAGGGTCATCTCGACACCCTGGTTGCGCACCTTGGCAGAGTTCATGTTCTGTGTCAGACCCGTACCGGTGGCAGCCGTCATGTAGAGGTGGCTCATGGTGGCGTTGTAATAAGTGACATCGAAGCTCAGACGGTTGTTCAGCCAGAGGCTCTCGAAACCAGTCTCGAAAGAGCGGGTCTTCTCAGGACGTGGGTCAACGAACTGTGCGTAGTTGCTGCCGTTGATGGCACCCGTCTGCAGGTTGGTGCTTACAGCATCGTATGCAATGTTGGGGATGGAGTTACCCACCTCAGAGTAAGACACACGGTACTTCAGATAGTTGATGAAGTCGGGCAGTGTGAAGAGCTTGCTCAGAATGGCGTTCGCACCGATTCCGAAGTAGCCGTAGTTGTCAGTCTTGGCAATGCCGCTGAGCTTGAAGTAGCGGAACGGACGATACCAGTCGCGGCGGTAAGAACCGTCAACGAACACCATGTCCTTCCAGCCCACCTGTGCCGTAGCGAGCCATGCACGGTCCCAGTTGGACGATTTCGAGCTGCTGGTGGTACCCATGCCGCCTGCGCTGACGTCAAAGTAGTTGACCATTGTAGGCATCTTCTGCATCGTGCGGTCAATATAGGTTGCCACAGCGTCAGTGCCCTTGTACTCGCCCTTGATGGTGTGGCCCACCCATCCTGCCGTAGCGGAGAGGTCGAAGTCGCCGAAGGTCTTGTTGTAGTTGAGCAAGTAATCAATGTAGATCTCGGTCGTCTTTGAGTCAGAGTCCCAGATATGGCCGTAGTCCTCCATAGAGGCAGGGAGGAAGGTCGTTGCGTAACGCTTGCTGGTTGAGCCGTAGCGGGTGTAGTCATAGTTGACACGTGCCTGGAACGACAGACCGTCATAGATGTCGACGTTACCTGAGATGGTACCCCAGATGCGGTCCTCTTTCTGCTTGCTCTGGTTCATGCCGATGAGCCAGTAAGGGTTGTTGTTGCCCGAGTTCATGAAAGCCCAGTTCTGGCGTGGGCCCGTGAGGTAGGCACGGTCGGTTGTATAGTTGTAGGCACCGCCTGCCATCTCGTAGTAACGCTGGTTGCCGCTGATCCAGTCGCCCTTCTCCATGACGTAGTTGTCACGGTAGTAGCCCATGTCGATGTTGCGTGGCGTGAGGTAGAGATGGTAAAGCGGGTTGCCCACGGTACCGCCGCCCGGACGGTTGCGTGTGATGGTCTGCGCGTAGTTGAGCGACAGGTCAACCTTCAGACGGTTGAAGAAGCGGTAGCTCTGGCGCAGGCTGAACGTGTTACGGTTATAGTTGTTGTTGCGGAAGAGACCCTTCGCATGGCTGTTTGCCATTGAGAAGTAGGTGGTCATCTTCTCCGTACCGCCTGAGAGGGAGAGAGAGTTGTTGGTGGTCACACCCGTGCGGAAGAAGTCCTTGACATCATCGCGTGCGTAGTTGCGCAGGTGGATGTCATGCATGGCACCCGCGGGGAAGTTGGTCGTGTTCAGCGGTGAGCTGAGGGCCAGCTGCTCATCGGTCAGCCCGCCGATCTTCGCACCCCATCCGTCAACCTGGATGGTGTTGCCGTTCATGGTGGCACCGTATGTGTTCTGAATCTTCGGAGTCAGCAGTGGGTTGTCAAACGTGATGTTGGAGGTGACGTTGATGTCGAGCTTGCCCTCACGGCCACGCTTGGTGGTGATCATCACCACGCCATTGGCAGCCACCGAACCATAGAGGGCAGCCGCATTGGCACCCTTGAGGACGTTGATGGACTCGATGTCGTCAGGGTTGATGAGCGACAGTGGGTCAGAGCCCTCGGTCATGCCGCTGTAGGTGAATCCCTCACCGTTCATATTACGCTTGCCACGGGCATCATTGGTCATTGGCACACCGTCGACAACAATCAGCGGTGAGCTGTTTCCGAGGATTGACTTCGCACCACGGAGGACAATCTTCGTTGAGCCGCCGGCACCACCGGCACTCGGCGTGATGGTCAGACCTGACACCTTACCCTCCAGCGAGTTGGCAACGTTGGGGTCCTGCACCTTCATGAGGTCCTCAGCCTTCACCTTCTGTGTGGCGTAGGTGAGCGACTCCTCCTTGCGCTGGATACCCATAGCCGTCACAACGACCTCCTTCAGCAGGCTGGTCTCTTCCTTCAGCGTGACATCCAGTGTGGCCTTGCCACCCACGGCTATCGTCTGGCTGGTATAGCCGATGTAGGAGAAGACGAGCTTGGGATTGGCTGTCGTGGTGGTGAGGACGTAGTTACCGTCAATATCGGTGACGGTACCGTTCGTGGTGCCCTCCACCATGACGGTGGCACCAATGAGCGGCTCGCCGGAAGCGTCGACGACACGTCCGGTCACTTTGTGGCTGCCGTTCTGCTGAACAGCCTGACGGGCTACAGCGTCATGGGCTGTCCCGGCATAGGCACCAGCTGGCGCCAAAACTAATGAAAGGGCAAAAGCCGCTGAGAAATACAGGTGCTTCTGCTTGGGTTCCTTAAAGATTTTCATCAGGTTTAGGTTTTTAAACATATTGATTATTAATATTGTTTCAGTTGGGGCTGTACCGTGGTGCGGTTGGGGAGGCTTGACCCTCGGGGGATGCCGTCCCGACACTTTACCCACGTCTATATGGTAAACAACACAGGAGAGGAATTTACTTACACACCCTATCAACTTTAACATTTATAAACACATCGGGGATAAGAAAACGCTGCCAGCCGACAGGCATACGGACTGGATAATTTCATAATATGACAGATTTATCTGGCTTCATGGGCAAAACCCAGCTGAAGAGTGCCCCTGCCGGGCTGAAAACGTGCCGGTTCTTCCTGCTGGATCAGTGTCAACGCAAAGGCTTTCGCCACAGGCGGTCACGGCGGGAAAAGAGAAAAACCAGCCTCTCCACGGGATGGTACCCTGGAGTGGCTGGTCAACATACACAGATCATTCATCAAATTTACTGTCCCAGACGGACGGATGCTCCTTGGCCAGTCCGCCACCAACGGTCTCGGGTGGTGTGGAAGGTGTTGGGGTGACGATGGGGAGGGTCTCCTCCCCCGAACCTGCCAACATGCCCTCTGCCTCAGCGATGTCCCTCACCTTCATGGCTGGAGCGACATACGATTGCTTCATATTATCCATTCTTATCATAGTTTATGGTTACACATTACTTATTAATATACTTCTTGCCGTTCCTGATGACGATGCCCTTATAGTTCTTGTCAACACGCTGTCCGGCGATGTTGTAAGTCGCACCGCTCTCAGCAGCCGTTGCCTCCACGGAGCCGATTCCGGTTGTCTCGCCGCCGATGGCGATGAAGCCCTTGGCACCTGCCGCAGCACTGACCGTCAGATAGCACTTGCCCTTCTCAAGGCTCTTGCCTGACTCAAGAGGATAGAAGCCCATGCCCTTTGAGCCCGTGTTCAGCACGTAGATGGTCAGGCCGTCACCTGTGACATTGCCGTCTGACACCTGCAGGGCGTTCTCCTGGCTCACGGTGGCATCCGCCTTGTTGTAGCCATATATCTTATAGCTATCGGCATTGCCCTTCAGCAGCACACCTGTCCCGCCTGCGACGATGCCCTCATAAGGCTTCAGCATGGCCTTGGAGCCATTGACGGTGACAGCATAGGCTGATACGCCGCAGTCTGTGTAGTTGGTATTCACGGCTGCCATAAAGGTGGCATAACCTGCGTCAGTGATGGTAGCGGTGTTGTAGACACCTGCCTTTACCTCTTGCTTGGCTGGGTCAAAACTGATCTCAAAGCTGTAGGCACCTGCCTTCGGAAGGAGGTAATCCAGACGGTAGTTGTCACTTGGGTAAGCCTCGGTCCATGCCTTGTTGACAGCAACCTTGAAGGAAACCTTGTCAGCACTGTTCAGCACGTCCTCGGTGATCTCCACATTCTCCTTTGTCCAGGTGTAGATGCCGTCATTGTCATCATCGGTCATCTTGCCTGCCTCGGCCTCTGGCTTCCACTCCTCGCCGAAGAGGGCTGCAGGAGTCCCGGCCACGGTGTAGGTTGTCACAGGCGTAGGCTCAACGATGTTGACGATGAAGTCATAGACACCACCCTTGTCAACAAAATCCTCTGCCGTGTGCGTGTGGTCAGCAGGCTCATTGTTCTTGTGCCAAGCGTCAGTGAACTGGATGCGCATGCGGGTTTCGCCAGTGATGGCAGTCTCCGGAACGCTGATCTCACGGGTGAAGTCGGTCACCTCATCATCACGGCTGTTCTCCTTGCCTATCTTCATCAGCTGCTCGCCCGCATCGTCAAAGCTGTAGTTCTTGTTCCAGTCTACGAAGATGATGGCATGCTCAAACGTCATGGGAGCTGTACTCTTGACATGGAGCTTGAACTTGCTGCCTTTCTCAACGGTCATCTTGCTGCCCGTGTTGATATAGACCTGGTTCGGATTATCAGCCTGTGCGAAGCTGAGGTTCTCAACGGCATCCTCCGTAGTAGCTGAGGTGACGAAACGCTCCTCAGTGGTGTGGCGTGTACCTTGCCCTGGGTTCCAGCTCTTCTTGATGATATAGTTCTCCGTCACGACTGAGCTGGAGTTGATGCCCTCCTTTACAGCAATCGCCTTGAGCGTGACATTGGTGATGGCATTCTCCGCACCTGCGATGGTGATGGGAGACCCATTGTATAATGTTCCGTTGTCCTTTGAAGGTATACTGCCATTGAGCGTGTAATAGATGGAGGCATCAGGCGTGCTGCTCGTAAGCGTCACCGTCTGGTCATCAAGATAGGTGCCGCCAGCTGGAGAGGCCACAGGAATACCTGCCGATGGGGTCTCAAGGATGTTGACAACGAAGTCATAGACCGCTCCTTGGTCAACATAATCCTCAGCCGAGTGGCTGTGGCCTGGCTCGTTCTTCTTATGCCATGCGTCAGTGAACTGGATGCGCATGCGGGTCTCACCGACTGCGGCATTGGTTGGAACCGTTATCATCCGGGTGAAGTTGGCCACTTCGGGATCACCCTTTGCCTCCTGTCCGATCTTCATCAGTTGCTCGCCCTTATCGTCAAAGCTGTAGTTCCTGTTCCAGTCAACGAAGATGATGGCATGACACCATTTCATGGAAGCCCCACTCTGCACGTGGATGTCAAAGGTGCTGCCCTGCTTTACTGTCATGGCAGCCTTCGTGTCAATATAGACCTTAAGGGGATTGGCATCCTGCGTGAAGTTCAGGTCCTGCACAGCACCCACCGTAGTTGCCGAAGTGATGTAGCGCTCTTCAGAGGATTTGATTGTTCCTTTACCCTGGCTCCATGTTCCCTGGGCAACGGCAGAACCTGCAGATGTCAGCAACATCGCAGCTCCGAGAAGAAAAGTAGAAATCTTCATTTGCTTTTTGTTTTAATTAGTTTTATATTAGGTTTTAATTTCTGTCTGTAAAGAGTGGTTTCTCCAGTGTGGCTTCTGGCATGCCGATGCAGCATAGATGTCAGCTCCGCATAATGCAGCATGGACGCTTCTCCGCATGGCATTCTGCAATGGTAACAGTTCTGAGGAGGGAATCACGTATTTACCCCCCCATTTTTAATACTTATTAACACCTTGATGCCGTTTCAGCCTCATCTCCACCGTTCCCACGCAGCGGCAACTGCCGGGGAGGGATATGCTGCATCGCAGCAGGGGTGGGGCGACAGCGGCTCCCCGTGGGAGAAATTCTGCCTTGATGCGGCTCCGTCATGTAATAAATGGAGAACTTGCCCGTTATTGTCCCCAGACATCACACCTTATTATATTATATACAGGATGAGTAACCCTACAACTGACATCGCCATCATTGGCGGAGGTGCGGCAGGCTTCTTCGCCGCCATCGCCGCCCGCCGTGCCAATGCCGCAACCCGAGTGACCATCTTCGAGCGAGCCCCGAAAGTCCTGGCTAAGGTTGAGGTGACGGGGGGAGGACGCTGCAACGTCACCAACAGCTTCGCTGCCATAACCGACCTCCGACAGGCTTATCCCCGGGGACATAAGCTGATGAAGCGGCTCTTCATGACCTTCAGCCATGAGGATGCCTTCCGATGGTTCGAGCAGGAGGGCGTGCCGCTGGTGACGCAGGATGACGAGTGTGTCTTTCCCAAGGCGCAGGACGCACACGCCGTCATCAGCTGTCTCACCCGACTGGCTGACAGACTGGACATTACCGTCAGCTGCCGCAGCCACCTGACCGACATCCACCGCACTGATGACGGCCATCTGGAGCTGCGCTTTCAGAACGGCACCACCCGACTCTTCCACCGCGCCATCATCGCCACAGGAGGATCGCCACAGGCACGGGGACTGCACTACCTGCAGCGGATGGGACATGTCATAGAGCCACCCCTGCCATCGCTCTTCACCTTCAACATTGCCGAACAGGCCTTCCGTGACCTCATGGGGACGGTGGTCGACCCGGTCACGGCTTCCATCCCCGGCACGAAGATGCAGGCACGCGGCGCGCTCCTCGTCACCCACTGGGGCATGAGCGGGCCCGCCATCCTGAAGCTCTCCTCATATGCGGCACGATGGCTGGCGGAACACGGCTACCAGGCTCCGCTCGCCATCAGCTGGACCGACCAGCTCACACGGCAGCAGGTGGAGGCGGCCCTCACCGCCCTCATTGCCGACAGTCCACGCAAGCAGCTGGCATCGCTGCGCCCCCTGGGACTGCCCTCGCGGCTCTGGCTCTTCCTCATCAGCAAGATGGGGCTTGACCCCGCGAAGCCGTGGGGAGAGACGGGCAGGAAGACACTCAACCGCATGATTGAGACGCTCACCAATGACCAGTACATGATAGCTGGCAGGGGCACTTACCGTGATGAGTTCGTCACCTGCGGGGGCATCAGCCTCAAGAGCGTCAGCCCCCAGACACTGGAGAGCAAGGTATGCCCCGGCCTGTTCCTCGCCGGTGAGGTGCTTGACGTGGATGCCATCACGGGCGGCTTCAACCTGCAGGCGGCCTGGACCACGGGCTACGTGGCAGGGCAGGCGGCCGCATCACCGTGAACGGATGCCACGATGACACATGAGTGTAAGGGAAGGAAGTGACTGATAAAAAGCCCGGCCGGAAGCTGCGTCAGGCTTCACAGGGGTATATAAAAAAAAAGAAACGGCAGAGCAACTGCTCTTCCGTTATCTCCGAATAATCACCGTCTCACGACGTTAATCTTTCTACAATCTTTACCTAAAATATAACTAAAAACCTAAATCTATTACTAACCTAAACAATATTCTTTCTTAAAATCCTGAGCAATCTCCTTACTTGCGGAAGGCTGATACCTTATGCTTTGTCTGTCCGACTACTCTTGTTTCGTGATGCAAAGGTACAACATGCCTGGAGTTTCAGCAAGAGAAATCATTACGAAAAGACTCCAGAGTGTTGTTTTTTTGACTTAGGTCAAACGGAAGGCGGCTCCTGAAGCTCGTTTACGACTGATACCTGCGCCGCCGTCTTATCTCCAGCCGCATCGGGTCGGGTATCTGCCCCTTCGTCATCAGCTGCAGATACCGCTCCCGCAGTGAGCCTGCCCTGACATTCTTCCGCGCCCTGACTGCCGACACGACTGCCGACGGGTTGCAGGGCTCACGCACGTGCAGCACCCGGCAGATGCACCCGACGATGGTCTTGAAGTCAAGCAGCTTGCCGTCAGCATCCCTCAGCTGTCCGCTCTCCCACACGATGTGGGCCAGCTCAATGAGGTCACACTGCAGCCCCGTCCAGTAGAGGCCCTCCTCCTCGCTGCGGTTGATCAGGTCACAGAAATTGTCAATTATCACGTTCTCAAGGCGTTTCTCATCCTCCTGAGTCCAGTCGTGAGAAGCCTTCATTGCAACATTCATATTCTTTCTCATCAGTAATCGGTTAATGTTTTGCTGTTCGTTTATGGTTCGCTTTTGCCTGCATGCCTGCCCTGTTGCCAGATTGTTTGCCAGTAGGAGAAGTTGTGGGCGGCAGCGGCGCTTGTCATGGGCAGCAGGGTGACTGGGTATGCCTGCTGGCATGACTGCTGCAAAAGTAGCACACAGGGAAGCACAATATGTTCATTCCGTGATATTTTATCCTTAATTTAGCCTAATACTTAACTTCCCTTAACAGTCCCGCTCTATGGATGGCCTGCGGTGGGATGCTGTCTGCCTATAGAAAGAGGTGGCCGACTCCACTTATTTTCCTGCCATAAGAGATGGCGAAACGGAGAAAAAACATTATCTTTGCATAAGATAAGCTGCACTCGGCAAACTGAGAACAAGCTCTCCTTTGCGCTCGCTTGCATTATCTTTGCATAAGATAAGCTGCACTCGGCAAACTGAACAAAAAACAATAACCAACCAAAACGAACTATGAAGTATATCCAGCTGAACGGGAAGCCCGTGTCTGAGGTGGTACTCGGACTGATGCGCATCCCTGACAAGACAACCGAAGAGGTTGTCAGCCTTTTGGAGACCGCCCTTGATGAGGGCATCAACATGATTGACCTTGCCGACATCTACGGTGACGGACAGTGTGAGACCAACGTGGGCCGTGCCTTCGCCGCACGTCCTGACCTGCGTGAGCGGCTCTTCGTCCAGTCGAAGTGTGGCATCAACAAGCACGGGACATCCTTTGACGGCAAGCCCTTCACCTTCTTCGACTTCTCACGGGAGCATATCATCCAGTCGGTTGACGGAATCCTCAGCCGCCTGCAGACTGACCACATCGACTCACTCCTGCTGCACCGCCCTGACGTGCTGATGGAGCCTGGCGAGGTGGCAGAGGCCTTCACGCAGCTGCACCGGCAGGGCAAGGTCCTCAGCTTCGGAGTCAGCAACGAGAACCCCTCACAGATGGAGCTGCTCAGCAGTGCCCTCCCCTTCCCCATCGTCACCAACCAGCTCCAGCTGAGCTGCGCCTTCACACCGATGATTGATGCCGGACTGAACGTGAACATGCAGAACCAGGCAAGCATCGTCCATGAGAGCGGTGTGCTGGACTACTGCCGCCTGAAGGGCATTGCCGTGCAGGCATGGTCGGTCATGCAGCATGGCTACTTCGAGGGGATATTCCTGGGCTCCGGCAAATATCCCCGGCTCAATGAGACGCTGCAGGCCATCGCAGCACGGAAAGGCGGGGAGACAGGGCTGCCTGTCACACCGATGGCCCTGGCCCTGGCATGGATTCTCCGCCTGCCCCACCCCATGCAGGCTGTCATCGGCACCACCCGCAACTCCCGTGTCCGTGAGGCTGCCGTGGCATCGGCCATCAGCCTCAGCCGTGAGGAATGGTATGAGATCTATGAGTCGGCAGGGAACGTGCTGCCATAGCCTTACCAACTGACAGAAAAGACAACTGCGCCAGAGGAGAAACACCCTCCTCTGGTGCAGTTTTTTTGTATGGACGACAGTCCTGTAACCAGAATTGTCTTCCATGCTCCTCGCCTTATTCCAGCGCCGTTCGTCCTGTGGGGAAGCCCGTCCCCGTGCAGCCTCTCCGTTTTTCTCCATGTAGCCGCAACATAACCAATTTTCTCCATGTAGCCACAGCCTCTCTGCGTTCCTCTTCGGCTCTGCGTGCCCGGTCCGTGTGGACGCAGCCCCCTCCGCTTTCCCTTCCTCTGCGTGAGAGTTCCCATCTTCCCCACAGCGTGCAGGCACGCTGACATGTCTCACGCAGAGCCGCTGAGGAACAGAGGGATAGAACAGAAGGCTGAAAGCCTGACAAAGCATAGACAGGGGTGGAGCCATAGCGAACCCCCTGTAAAAAAAAGGACATATATGAAGAACTCCGAAGGAGTGACAGAGAAAAACAGATATTCCAGCCCTGCATGGATTTGGGATGAAAGTGCCCCCGTGTGAGTATCTCTGTCACTCCTTCGGAGTTATTCCCACGCTATCGCACAGCAGGGGTTCCGCTATGGCTCCACCCCTGCCTATGCTCTGACAGGCTTTCAGCCTTTTCCCTGCTGCTGACAAAGAACAGAGAGGAAAGAGAGAAAAAGAGGGAAGAAGGACACCAGAGTGTAAGGAGATAAAGAGGAAGGAGGAAAAAGCAGATCAGTTCACCAAACGAAAAGTATAAACAAATACTGTTGACCACCCTCAAACCTGACAACATCTTTCAGGGGGCAGCCACATAAAAAGAAAGCACATATCATGGCTGGTCGGATAAATATTAATACCTTTGCATTGAACTTAAATAAAATTACAATGGACGATTTGCACCGAATAACATCTAAGCTATGACACAAGAAAAGAAAGATATACAGTCACAGGCAGAACCATATATCGTGAAGTCACACGATATTCACATTGATGCGGACTATGCGGATTGGATAGCAGACATTAAGAGTCGCTATCGTTCTGCACAGGTGAAGGCTGCCGTCAAGGTGAATACGGAGAAACTCCGGTTCAACTGGCAATTGGGGCATGACCTGGTGCAGAAGAAAGCCGAAGAACGCTGGGGAAGTGGAGTGGTTGAACAGGTAAGCCTGGATTTGAAGCGGGAATTTCCTAATGCCGATGGCTTTTCTGTACGCAATCTTTGGTATATGAAACAATGGTATTTGTTTTATACTCAAGGAGAGGAAGAAATTCTGCACCAAGCTGGTGCAGAATTGCAAAGAATCGAAAATCAATATGTGACAAAAATGCACCAGGTTGGTGCAGAATTGAGTTCCGAAAAACTCCACCAGGTTGGTGGGGAATTTCCATTGCCTTTTGCGTTGGTACCTTGGAGACATCATATTGAGATAATAACGAAATGCAAATCAATAGATGAAGCCTTGTTCTATGTGGGTAAGACAATAGAACAAGGACTAAGCCGTGATGCTCTCATCAATTGCATCAAGGCAAACCTC
>JAILEG010000018.1 GCA_024688365.1 Prevotella sp. | reverse complement strand
GAGTCGATCTCATACTTGCGCTCGTGCAGCTCAGGCTTCATGTCGGTCCCATCGCTCATCCAACTGCCATTAGGGTTAGGCTCTTTGTTGAACGCATTGGCATAAGGGTCTATGTTGATGCACTTTAACTGGCGAAGTATGACTCCTGCCAACATCCGTCTCAGCCGCTTGTCCTTGCCTGCCAGCTGCACATAGGGCCACACCTGCGCCCCCGAGTCGCGAAGCCACATGGCGGCAATGTCGCCCGTGTAGACGAAGGTGTCAGGCATCCCGTCAGCCAGCTCGCTGTAATGGACGGTGGTATCAAGCGTGTTGGGAAAGCAGTTCTCAAACATCCATGCCAGCCGCCTGTTGGTCAGCTGGCTGACGATGCGCTTTATCTCCTTCTCAACGGCTTCCGAGCGGAAGAGGCGGTCAGCCTCCTTGGGACGCTGGGAGATGAGGGCCACGGCATCAGCCGGGCAGGTGATGCCCTGAGAGGGAGTGATGTGGGGCAGGGCGGCTCCGGCATGTTGTGTGCCGGCGGCCATGAGTGCCACGAGGGCAGCAGCAAGATAGGTTCTTCTTTTCATGATGTAGGTATTTTCTTCTCTCTAACGGCAGAGTACCCGTTTTGTTGTGTCCGCCCCGGCACATGTGGCAGGAAAGTCTTTCACCTGCCTTTACCGTCAACTGCAAAGTTAGTCATCCGTCTTGTGATCAGATGGCATTTTCCTGCCAAAAAATGAAAGAAACGGACCATTTTCCACCCCAGGCAGCCATAGGGACGGTAGTCTGCCGCCCTTTTCATGCTCTCATGCAGCTGATGGGGCCGTCAGGCACTGTTCCTACATTCCTGTCTGCCCCCTGCCTGTGTGATGCCTTGCCGGCCGATTGTCAGCCTGTGGTTCTGCTTCAGCAGGGCTCTCTCAAGAGAGCATACCGTGCCCGATGCTCCCGGTACTTCAGCTGAAGTACTGGCCTACTTCAGCTGCAATACTCCAATACTTCACGTGAAGTATTTTTGCGGCAGCACACCATAGCCATGCGCCGGTGGCAGCCACCGGCTTCACCTTCCCCGGATCTCAGAGAGATTTATCATATTCCTCCTTGCTGATTTCATATCCATACATCATGGACAGGAATATCTTCTTGCCAGTCAGGTCGGCCTCAGTCTCGGCACGTCCTCTATGTTTGATGTGGCCTTACATTCAGAATCGTCCCCGGAGGTAGATATAAATACTTTCAGGGATTGTTTTTTTATTTAATTTAATAAATGTCTTATCTTTGCAATATGGGAAAAGAAAGAACAATGTTTGTCAAGAAGTTTTTGCTTTTGTTTGGTGTTCTGTTTGGTGTTATCGTGACAACGATACAAGCACAAAGCAGGCTTGCTCCATGCAGCAAGCAGGATTATGAACTGCTGGAAAATTCTCTGAAGGAATATTTTGACCCTTGGGCCTCAGAGCAATATATGGTGATGGATGGTAATAAGGAGAAATATGCCTTGTACCTGAAGAAAAAGGGGATTCTCCATCAACCTTATGGAACTTTATCGGTAAAGGATGCCAAGGCGACTTATATAATGCGTGATGACAGTCTGTGTTATCGTAAACTTGCTTCCTTGTTAAGATTTTCAGTATGTGCTTCCTCTTCTTTTGTACGGGATAAGCTGGGAGGCAAAACATGGTATCTTTTCTTTGATTTATATGATGGCGCACAATACTGGGGTGACAGGGAACATATACAGGAGGGAAGCCTGATTGACATTCTTGAGCAGGCCTGCCATGCGGTGAAGAGGAATGAGCCGCGGATGATCAGATGCTTGTTTCCGCAGATAGATTCATTGACCCAACATTTTAAAACTTTTGAATTAGAGGAAAGTTGGGATGTTGAAACCTCGGAATACTATCAAAAGGATGCCTTGGTGACAGAGTTGTCAACTCATTATCATGGCTACAGTTTTGATTTCTTTACGACAAATGTTTCCCGGCAAGCACTGTTGGAACAGTATGGAGCTTTGTTGAGGAAAACTGCCAAATGGCTCTTTGCACATTCAACAGTGCTTGATTTTAATGAGAGGGTCTACATCCGTATCGTCCCTGATATGCCTGCGGAAGAAGACCGGTACTCGTATAGTTATGGGCACTATTATCTGACTGTTGTTGAGAGTGAGCTGGCTGAAGACAAATTGCTGCAGTTGTTGACAAAGTATTTTGCTGATTCTGACGACTGATAATGTGTGTTGTGCGAGAAAGAAAGACTGGGTTTGAAATCAAAAAAACAATCAATTGATTATTCATAAAGAGCGGAATACGGGAATCGAACCCGCCTCCCAGGCTTGGGAAGCCTGTGCGCTGATAACTGAAGCTAATGCCTTAGTCCTTGTTGTAATGGAAGATGCTCATTGAGTGTGATGCTACTGAAATTTGGCGGAAAACAAAAACCCGATTGAGGTTTTTATTGCTAATTGTGGGAGATCGTGGGAGATCGTGGGAAAGCAGGCAATAGTCATGGTCATGCAAAACAAAGCGGCGGCCCATGAGAGAAGTCTCGTGGGTCGCCGTCTTTTCGATTCTGTTCTTTATCGCCTTAGCCTTACAGCACCTTGTGGATAGCTGGCTCGAAGACGTAATAGGCCTTCGTGGTCTTGAGTCCTGTGGTGGGAAGGACTGGCAGCTTCACTTGGCTGAGTTGCTCAAGCACCTGGCGGATCTGATCCTCATTGATACACTTGCTGGCTCCCTCAAAGACGATGAACATCGGGAAGCACTTGTGTTCTTTGTTATAGACGTACATGTTGGCCTCAAAAGGATTGTTCTTCAAGGCATTGAAGCGTGTTATCTGCTCAGCTGTCAGTACGCTCTTCAGAGCCTTCGTCAGCTCGGCGCGGGCTGTGCTGGCCGTCTGGCGGGCATACTCGCGGTCGATGGTGTAGACCCTTGTCAGCTTGTTCTTCTCGATATACTTCTCGGCGGCATCCTTGTCGGCGGCGAAATAATAGAAGTGTATCCTGCCCGTCTTGCCCTTGAAGGGAAGGTAGCGCACCTGCTCCTCCATTCCGCCGTCATGTTTTATCACCTCCACGTCCATCAGTCCCTTCAGTTTCTTCAGGAATCCCTGTGCGTTTGCCTGGCTTGCACTGCCGAAAGTCAATATCATTGTCAGCAGACAGAGCCTGAGCATATTCTTCACCGTCTGCTTTTTGTTGTTTCTTTTGTTGTCCATGCGTTCTGATTTTAAATAGTTCATTGTTTCTTTTCTTTCTTTTTATGCTGGCAAAGTTACGCATTTCCACCTGTTCAGCATGTAGGGAATTTCCTATCCGTGCGCTCCGTTTCCCTAAAACATCAGATGCCTTGTGCTTGACGATACATCCTTGTCCCCTGTCAGGAAAAGGAAAACCTGGCGGTGCCCCCTCACAAAGGCAAAAGCCCAATCCACAGGGATTCCACTTCCAATCTTCTCCCTGCAGGGGAGGGCAGTTGGTTCATGGGTCTTGTTTCCCTGTGGCTTGGGCTGAGACGGTCGGTCCATGCCTTCTCATTGGAAAGAGGCGGTGGACTAAATCCGGCTGATCAGCTCTTCTGTCGTGACAAGCTCCTGCTCGCCGGTGGTCATGTTCTTCAGTGTGATCTTGCCTGCCTGCATCTCCGACTCACCGGCAAGGGCCACGAAGTTGATGTGCTTGGCGTTGGCATAGCTCATCTGCTTCTTCATCTTCGCCTTGGCGGGGAACATCTCGGTGCGGATGCCCGCACGGCGTGCTGCCGCAACGATGGGCAGACAGTAGGCTGTCTCCTGTTCGCCAAAGTTGATGAAGAGGAGCTGTGTTCCCTGCACGCTCTCCTTCGGATAGAGGTCGAGTGCGTTCAGAACGTCATAGATGCGGTCGGCACCGAAGCTGATCCCCACACCGGAAAGTCCCGGCATGCCGAAGATGCCCGTAAGGTTGTCATACCTTCCGCCGCCTGTGATGGATCCAATCTGCACGTCCAGAGCCTTCACCTCAAAGATGGCACCAGTGTAATAGTTCAGTCCACGGGCAAGGGTAAGGTCGAGCTGGATCTCGTTCTTCAGGCCGGAAGCCTTCAGGCTGTCAAGGATGAATCGGGTCTCCTCGACACCTTTCAGCCCTATCTCGCTCTCCTTCAGCACCTCGGCAATCACATCAAGTTTCTCATCGTTCGTCCCATCGAGTAGGATGATGGGCTGGAGCTTGGCGATAGCCTCCTCGGAGATGCCATCGGCACGCAGCTCAGCATTGACATTGTCAAGTCCGATCTTGTCCAGCTTGTCAATGGCGACAGTGATGTCAACAATCTTGTCCTTCTCACCCATTATCTCAGCAATGCCTGTAAGAATCTTTCGGTTGTTGATCTTGATCTGCACACGCACGCCAAACTCAGTGAAGACGGTGTCGACAATCTGCATCAGCTCCACCTCATTGAGCAGCGAGTCAGAGCCTACGACATCAGCGTCACACTGGTAGAACTCACGGTAGCGGCCCTTCTGTGGGCGGTCGGCCCTCCATACGGGCTGTATCTGATACCGCTTGAAAGGCAGCTGCAGCTCCTCACGGTGCATGACCACGTAGCGGGCGAAGGGTACCGTGAGGTCATAGCGCAGCCCCTTCTCGCAGAGCTTCGTCTGCATCTTGAGGGTGTTGCGCTCCTTCAGCTCCTCATCGCTGACCTGCTTCAGGTAGTCGCCTGAATTGAGAATCTTGAAGAGGAGCTTGTCGCCCTCGTCACCATACTTGCCCATGAGCGTGTGGAGCGTCTCCATTGCAGGTGTCTCAATCTGCTGGAATCCGTAGAGCGCATACACACGCCTGATGGTATCGAATATATAATTTCGCTTCGCCATCTCCTCAGGTCCGAAGTCACGTGTACCTTTCGGGATGGAAGGTTTGTTTGCCATTGCTTTTGTTTGTTAGTTGGGATTGGGAGGGAGGAGTTAAGAAGTCAAAGGAAGTTGCGACAATAGAATCGCTGCTTTGAGCTTATTCCTCAGCTGCGATTGGTTAGGCCTGTTCGTCATTCCCTCTCTTGGAGAACACTTTGCCTTCTCACCGTTGTCTTAGCTTTCTTTTACTCCGCTGCTTCTGTCAGCTTTTCACTCCAGGTGACTCCATGAATAATTATAAAACTATCGTCTGCTCACGGTCAGGCCCGACGGAGATAATGCCGATTCTTGTCTCAAGGAACTGCTCCAGGAAGGCCACGTAATCGCAGAACTCCTGTGGGAACTCGTCCTTCGACTTGCAGCGTGTCATGTCCTTCTGCCAGCCCGGGAGTTCCTTATATACAGGTTTCACACCGTCGATCTCGTAAGGGAAGTCCTCCGTTGTCGTGCCGTCAGGCAGCTCGTAGGCCACGCATGCCTTGATGGTGCTGAAGGTGTCAAGCACGTCGCTCTTCATCATGATCAGTTCCGTCACGCCGTCGACCATCACCGAGTACTTCAGCTGTACGAGGTCAATCCATCCGCAGCGGCGCTCACGTCCTGTCACGGCACCGTATTCATGGCCGAGGTCACGGATCTTCTTCCCTGTCTCATCGAAAAGCTCTGTGGGGAATGGGCCTGCGCCTACACGGGTGCAGTAAGCCTTCATGATGCCATAGACGTTGCCCACCTTGTTGGGCCCGATGCCCAGCCCCGTGCAGGCTCCGGCGCAGACGGTGTTGGACGAGGTGACGAACGGGTAGGAGCCGAAGTCGACATCGAGCATCGTGCCCTGTGCGCCCTCGCAGAGGATGTTCTTTCCCTCCCGCAGCAGGTGGTTGATCTCATGCTCAGAGTCGACAAACCGGAATTCCTTCATATATTCAATGCCCTCCATCCAGAGTCGTTCCGTCTCCTCAAGGCCCTCAAAGTCGGTCCAGCCAAGGGCTGCGAGCATCTTCATGTGGCGCTCCTTGTGTTCAGCATATTTGCGGTCGAAATCAGAGAGGATGTCGCCCACGCGCAGACCGTTGCGGCTTATCTTGTCGGTATAGGTCGGGCCGATTCCCTTGCCGGTTGTTCCCACCTTGTTCTTTCCCTTAGCTGCCTCATAGGCACGGTCGAGAATACGGTGTGTAGGCATGATGAGGTGTGCCTTCTTCGAGATGCGCAGGCGTTCCTTCAGCGGATGTCCGCTCTTCTCAAGGTCCTTCGCCTCGCTCATGAAGAGGTCTGGGGCCAGCACCACGCCATTGCCAATGATGTTCACCTTGCCCCCCTGGAAGATACCTGACGGGATGGAGCGGAGGACGTACTTCTCTCCCTCAAACTCAAGTGTGTGCCCTGCGTTGGGACCACCTTGGAAACGCGCCACTACATCGTAGCGTGGTGTCAGCACGTCGACAACCTTTCCCTTACCTTCATCACCCCATTGGAGACCCAACAGGACGTCAACTTTACCTGTGTTCATTTGCTTTTATGTGAGTTTTTATCTTGTTTCTGCGTCAGGAACTTGTTGCGCTGCCGTGACAGTACAGCCTGGCAGCGGGAGCAAATCCCATATATATATAAGGAGAACCCGTCCCTGCGGAAGCGGTGGAACTTGGTGTCACGGATGGCATCGGCTATCTCTGTCGACTCCACCTCGGTCACCGTGCCGCACACCGTGCATATCTGGTGGATGTGATCCTCATTATCATAACACGCCTCATACTTGGTCTGCCCGATGAACCGGTGCCTGACAACGAGCCTCAGCTCAATGAAGAGCCGCATCGTGTTGTAGAGTGTCGCCCGTGAGACCCTGAAGTTCCGTGTCTCAAGCTCCGCCCCTAACTCGTCCAGGGAAAAGTGTCCCCCCATGTCATACACCGCATCCAGGATGGCATACCGCTCCGATGTCTTGCGATGGTTATTCGTTTCGAGGTATCCATCCAGAATATCCCGAACTTTCTTTTTGACTATATCCTTAGTCACTGCTTACTGATTAAATTCGCACAAAGTTAGCATTTTTTAGCGATATAGCCTGTGTGATGGAATGAAAAAAAGTTAAAAAACCAGCGGTCTGTAACTTTCTTCAGCCCGTCTCCCGTCTCTTGCCACAAGACGGGTAGAGCCCTGGGCACGGACGGGCAGGCGGGCATTTGAGGTGGGGTGGGCAGCTGCTGCCCGGTTGAATGGCTATGCCTTCGGGATCAGTCAGTCTGCTGCCTGTTGCGGATGATCTTATAGCCGATGGCGGCAACGAAGATGCTCATCAGCGGACTGACGTAGTTGAACACGCAATAAGGGAGGTAAGTGAAGGTTGAGACGTTGAGAACCGTCGACTGTGTCATGCCGCAGGTACTCCAGGGAATGAGGACCGAGGTGACCGTAGAGCCGTCCTCGATGGTGCGGCTCAGCAGGCGCGGCTCGTAGCCTTCACGCCTGTAGATATCCTTGAACATGCTTGAGCCCAGCATGATGCTCAGGTACTGGTCAGCGGTGGTGGTGTTGAAGAACACCCCTGAGACGATAGTCGAGGCTATGAGTCCCACCCGTGTGCGGGTGAGCGGGATGATGAGCGCAACGATATAGTTGAGCATGCCGCTGGCTTTCAGTATGCCGCCAAAGCTGATGGCGCAGAGAATGAGCCATACGGTGTTGAGCATGCCTGCCATGCCACGCGTGGCAAGCAGCATGTCGACTGCCTTATTGCCCGTGTGTACGGCTGTAGAGCCGAATCCGCTGAGCATGGATGCCTTGAAGAGAGTCTGCACCGAGGTGTCATGGGCACCGATGACCTCAGCCAGCACGTGAGGCTGGAAGATGACGGCAACGACAATGGCCAGCACGGAGGAGGCGAAGAGGACGACGATGGCCGACCACTTGCGGTAAATCATCCAGCCGGTAGCCACAGGGACGAGGAGGAGCCAGGGTGTGAGATTGTACTTGGACGAGAGTGCGGTGGTATAGACCTCCACACTGACTCCCTGCTCGGGCACAATGAAGAAGCCCGCAACAAGGAAGACGGTCAGGGCGATGACGACCGAGGGCACAGTGGTAATCATCATGTACTGTATGTGCTTGAAGAGCGGTGTACCCACAAGGGAGGACGCAAGCACGGTGGTGTCAGATAGGGGCGACATCTTGTCGCCGAAGTAGGCACCCGATATGATAGCTCCGGCTATCCACCCATCACTGAATCCCTCAGCCCGCCCAATGCCCATGAGGGCTATGCCTATGGTGGCGACGGTGGTCCATGAGGAACCTGTCATGACCGATACGACTCCGCTGATGATGCAGCTTGAGATGAGGAAGACGTGGGGTGAGATGATCTGCATGCCATAGTAAATCAGTGTCGGCACGATTCCGCTGACCGTCCATGTGCCTGAAAGCACACCGATGAGCAGCAGGATGACGATGGCTGACCCCACGCTGCCGATTGACCGGTTGATCTCGTCCTCCATGATACTCCACCTCACGTGGAAGCATTTCACGGCTATGACCCCGCATACTCCGGCTGTGATGAGCAGCACCATCTGACTTCCGCCTGAGAGCGCATCGGTTCCGAATACCCTGATGACCACTGCCAGCAAGGCTATGAGCAGAACCACGGGTACGAGCGACAGCAGGGTTCTTATCTGTTTATTCTCCATGAAAGCGTTTCTTTTTACCTTATTGTCTTAGGATGATTGGCCTGGCCCTGCGCTGATTGCCGTTTTTTTCCTCTTGTGGGTGACGTGGCTGTCACGCATGCCGTGCAGTCCTTATGTAATTGACGAAGGCATAGGCAGGTGTGCCGTCCGTGGCCTGACGATCCTCGCGTGACTCAACGGTCCAGGTGCCGTCATCGTAGGCTGGGAAGAAGACATCAGCCTGTGGGGGCGTAGCCGCTATCTCAGTGAGGTAGAGGCGGTCAGCAATGGCAAGGGCTTCCCTGTAAAGGCTGGCACCGCCGATGATGAAGGCCTGCTCGTCCTCGGCAATGTGTGCGAGAGCCTCGGAGAGGGAAGGATAGACATCACAGCCGGGGAAGTCGGTCTCCGTCCGGCTGAGGACGATGTTGCGCCGGTTGGGCAGCGCACCCTTTGGCAGCGAGTGGAAGGTGCGGCGGCCCATGATGACGGTATGTCCCGTGGTGAGCTGCCTGAACCGTCTGAGGTCTTCCCGGATGAAGTAGACCATGTCGTTCTGATAGCCGATGGCGCGGTTGGCTGCCACGGCGGCGATGATGTTGATGTTCATGATTAGGATAATGTTTTCCCCCAGTCTCCTTCTTGGATGTGGGGCGGGATTTATACGGCCACCTCGGCAGCGATGTGGGGGTGGGGGTTATAGTCGGTCAGCTCAAAGTCCTCATACCGGAAGCTGAAGATATCCTTCACGTCAGGATTGATGCGCATCCTCGGCAGCTGGCGGGGCTCACGGGTGAGCTGGAGACGTGCCTGGTCAAGGTGGTTGAGGTAAAGATGGGTGTCACCCGTGGTGTGGATGAACTCGCCAGCCTCAAGTCCTGTGACCTGCGCCATCATCTGAAGGAGGAGGGCATAGGAGGCTATGTTGAACGGAACGCCAAGGAAAGTGTCAGCCGAACGCTGATAGAGCTGGAGAGAGAGCCGCCCGTCAGCCACGTAGAACTGGAAGAGGCAATGGCAGGGCGGCAATGCCATCTGGTCAACCTCAGCCGGGTTCCATGCCGTCACCAGCATGCGGCGCGAGTCAGGGTTGTGCTTTATCTGGTCCACCACATTCCTTATCTGGTCAATGGTGCCGCCCTTGTAGTCGGGCCACGAACGCCACTGGTGGCCGTAGACAGGGCCGAGGTCGCCGTTCTCGTCAGCCCATTCGTTCCAGATTCTTACACCATGTTCCTGAAGGAAGCGCACGTTGGTGTCGCCCTGCAGGAACCAGAGCAGCTCATAGATGATGCTCTTCAGATGGAGTTTCTTGGTTGTCAGGAGCGGGAAACCGTCCTGGAGATTGAACCGCATCTGGTGGCCGAAGACGGATAGCGTGCCCGTTCCGGTGCGGTCACCTTTCTGTGTGCCCTCGGTGAGGATGCGGTTGAGAAGATTGAGATATTGTTTCATTGTTTCTTAATATAGGTGATGATAAGCGATGATAAGCGATGATGGGTGATGATGAGTGATGATAAGCGATGATGGCTATCTGATTACCTCAGCTTCCTCAGGTACGTGGCTGCTCTTGATGCGCCATTCCTGTGGATAGAGATTGTTGGCACGGTTGCCTATGTTCTTGGCAAAGCCGAGCGCGAAGCCCCGATAGGTGAGGAGGACGATACCGCGGGGAGCGGCAGCGGGGAGCATGATGGACTCGTGGCGGAGGTAGCTGATGGCAGTGGAATAGTCAATGGCTACGGTGGGATAGTCACTGGCTATGGATGGGCAGGCATGGGTTGCTGAGGGCTGGGCAGGCAGTCCTGCCGGACAGTGAGCCTTGCCTGGGGCAATGGCCAGGGCAAGACTGTGGTCGGGGATGATGGTCTTGCCTTTCCGTGTGCCCTCTTTCACACCGTGGCAGAGGATGCGGAGGCGCTTGCGGGCCTCGGCAACCGGCTGTCCGAAGTCAATGGCCGTGTCATGGCTGAGAGAGCTGTCCTCACCCGGCTTGCGGATGACTGCCATGAAAAGCCCCTCGCCACGTGTCCTGCCGGGAATGAAGCGATAGACGGGGAAGTCCCCACCATCGGCAAGCGGATTGCCGATGAGCGATCCGGTGATGTTCCATGCCTCCTCAGTGGGGACGGGGAGCAGCGTTGCGCCATACTCACGGAGAATCCATGCCACGTTCTCCTCATCCTCGTGGGTGTTGAAGGTGCAGGTGGAATAGACCAGGATGCCACCGGGCTTCAGACGGTCCCAGATGTCGGAAATGATGCTGCGCTGCAGCAGTCGGCAGTTCTCAACGTTCTGCGGGCTCCATTCCTCAACAGCCTGCGGATCCTTGCGGAACATGCCCTCGCCTGAGCAGGGCACATCGGCTATGATGACATCAAAGTCAATCTTCGTCTTCCGGTAGTCACGGGGATAGTTGCTGGTGACAACCACATCAGGATGCCCGAACTTCAGCACGTTCTCAGCCAGTATCTGCGCCCGTTTACCAATGGGCTCATTAGCGAAGAGCAGTGATCCGGCAGGAAGAGCAGCGCGGGCGCAGGTCGTCTTGCCGCCGGGAGCTGCACAGAGATCGAGTGCCATGACGGGATGCCTCACCCAGTGGCGCAGTACGTGGTCCAGGAACATCGACGAGGCCTCCTGCACATAGTAGGCTCCTGCATGGAGGAGCGGGTCGAAGGTGAAGTTGGGACGGCTCTGCAGCCAGTAGCCGCCCTTGCACCAGGGGATGGGCTGCGGGTTCAGCTCATCGTTGATGGTTGCGCCGGAGGGGAGCTTGAAGGGGTTGAGACGGATGCTGACGGGGGCCGGCTCATCCAGGGCGGCAAGGAAGGTGTGGTAGAGTTCGTCGCCGAAGATGGGGCGGAGAGACGCTTGGGGGGTGGTTTCGGTCATGGGATGATGGGGGATATAAGTGATGATAAGCGATGATAAGCAATGATATGCAATGATAAGCAATGATATGCAATGATAAGCGGTGATGGGCTTTCTACTCAATGATGAACTCATATTCATCGGGATCCAGCTCTGGCTTGGGCTTGGGTTTGGGCTGCTGTTTCAGGTTGCCCTTCTCGTCAAACATGCCGTAGGTGGTGCGGAGGACGGAGAACTCGGTGCGGCGGTTGAGCTGGTTGGCAGTCTCCTGCTTCTCCTTGTCGAGCTTCCTGATGAAAGCCTCCGTGAGGACATCGTCCTCCTTCAGCCACGGATACTTCTCGGTGAGCTTCCGGCGGATGGTTTTCGGGCGTTCCTTGCCGTAGCCTACCGGTGTGAGCCGGTCAGCGGCTATGCCGTGGGCGGTGAGATAAGCCACGACGGCATCAGCCCGTCGCTGAGAGAGCCGCTTGTTATACTCAGCCGACCCGATGTAGTCAGTGTGGGCAGAGAGTTCTATCGTCACGTTCGGGTTCTCATTGAGCAGGTTGACAAGTCCGTCCAAGGCTTTCTCTGACTCTGGCCGTAGCGTGGCCTTGTCGAAGTCGTAGAAGATGTTGTCAATCAGTACAGGCACCCGGATGCTTGCCAAGGGGAATTGGAGTGTGTACTCCTTCGACTCGTCAACAGGACTGACACGCAGCTCCTCCTTGTGGTTGAGGAACCCGTTGCAGGTGGCGAGGAGGATGTAGCTGACACCGGGCTGTATCTCCTGCTCAAAGGAGCCATCACCCTTGACGGCCAGTTTCCTGTTCGTCCCATCGTTGCCGACGATGAACACCTGTGCGGCGGGCAGCTCATAGCCGTCCATCTCATAGACCCATCCTTTGATGGTCTGCACCACCTCAGGCAGCTCAAAGCTGTAGATGTGGTCCCATCCACGCCCGTCTCCCCGATTGGAGGAGAAGAACCCCCGGTTGTGCACCCCCTCAAAGGTCATGCCGAAGTCGTCACCCTGCGAGTTGAGGGGATAGCTGGGATGCTCCAGGTGATACCTGCGGTCATTGCCCACCTTGGCAATGAGGATGTCCAGTCCGCCCAGTCCGCCGTGCCCGTTGCTTGAGAAGTAGAGGTCACCATTGGGACGGAAGGTGGGGAACATCTCATCTCCCGGTGTGTTGATAGGCTCTCCGAGGTTCTCCACACCACCCGTCGTACCGCCGATGAGACGCACGCGCCAGATGTCGAGTCCGCCCTTGCCGCCGGGCATATCACTGGTGAAGTAGAGCCAGTTGCCATCGGGCGAGAGAGCCGGATGGGCAAAGCTGGAGAGCGAGTCACGGCTTATCTCCAGCTTCGTGGCCTTTCCCCATGCCGCATCCGACCGGCTGCTGACGGCAATCTGCGCATAGCGGGGGTAGGAGGGGTCAGTCAGGCACTGGGTGATGTACATCTCCCGTCCGTCAGCCGAGAAGGCGGGCGTGCCCTCGTCGGCCACCGTGTTCAGTCCCGTCTCTATGGGTTGCGGATTGCTCCACTTGCCCTTGTCGTCCTTCTCGCTGAAGAAGATGTCGCCGGGCTTCACACCCGTTATGCCGCTCAGCTCATCACCCTGTGCCTCGTTGCGGGTGGAGGTGAAGTAGAGCTGCTGGAAATGGTCGCCATAGAGCATGGGCGAATAGTCCTGCCGCCGGGAGTTGAACACGTCCATCCGCCTGACAACATACTTTGAGCCACGCTCCTTGGCTGCCGCCGCAGTCGATGCCGCACGCAGCCCGTCGGCGAGGAGGCGGTCATCAGGCATGGAGTCGAGGGCAAGCTGGTATTCCTTCTCAGCCTCGCGGTAGCTTCCGGTCCTCATGAGGTTGTCAGCCAGGCGGCGGTGGGTCTCGCCGTTGTCCTGCTTGTAGCGAATGACGTTGCGGTAAGCGGCTACAGCCCGCTGCGATGAGGCGATGCGGTCATAGCACAGGGCCATCCTCGCCGCCAGCCTGCCCCGGCTGGGGCGGTCCTTGGGCGGCGTGCGCTGATAGGCGGTCTTGAATTGTACCGCCGCGTCATAATATTCGCCAAGGGCGAGGAACTTCTCTCCCTTCTTGATGTTGCGCTCCACACCACAGCCCGCCAGCACCATGACGGCGCACAGCATCAGGAGAAGGGCAGAGGGCTGATGAAGATGTTTCTTATAGCTCATATATGACAGATAACGCAGCCCACCTCTATTTTATTGTAAGCAGGCGGATGGAAAGCATGAGGCATTTGCCGGACATCTTAGTCAGCCGTATGCACCTTCTTGCACTTTCCACTGAACTCCTTGAAATCAATACGGATGACCTCGACACGGTGGAAGCTCTTGTGGGCATACTTGTCACCGATGTCCTTGAAGTCGGCTGACAGCTTGTCGATGAGGAGATGCAGGGCATGCATCTTCTCCTCATCGGAGAGGTGGGTGTGCGCCTCACCAAAGAAGATGGCACTCTCATACTCGGTGGTGAAGTTGCGTGGCAGCAGGTTGACTCTGCCGATGACGCAGAGCGAGACCCTCGGGTTCAACTCTATAGCCCGCAGCTTGCGCCCCTCGGGCGCACAATGGATGTAGACGCTGTGGTCGCCGTCCCACACGAAGTTGACGGGTATGCCGTAGCCACCGCCGTCAGCCACCATGCTCAGCACACCGTACTCGCCCTCTCGCAGCAGCTGCAGGGCACGTTCCTCGTCCAGAAGGCGGTCCTGGCGGCGGACGAGATTGTTCACATATTTCATTTTCTCCATATTTTCAGAATTGGTCTGAACCCTTGTCTCAGGGCACAAAAAAACCTTGACTGATATCACATCACCCAAGGCTTAAATACTAAAACTAAATTAACCACTAAAAAAACTTGCTGCAAAGGTAGTTACTTTCTTTGGAAAAACATCATGCCGCATACTGTTTTTATCCCAAACAGCAGTTATTTAATATATTTTAAGTGTATTCTGAACCCATTTATGGGTTTCCCAAGGAGAAGCATCAGCTTTCCTGCCGAAATCTGATACTTTCCTTTGGGTCTGTTTTACCGTTTTGTCCGCCCAGCTTGGGTTTCGCCACGTAAGGTTGGATCAGCGGTTTTCTTCCGGCACCGTCCTTGGCTTCTCATCTGTCAGAGCCAGCCTTCCGGCACTCCGTCCTGCCATCCGCTGCATCCCCAGCGGCAGGGTATGGGTAAATACGCAATGCCGGATAACCCGAATACTTCTGCTGAAGTACCGGAATACTTTATGTGAAGTACCGCAATACTTCATGTGAAGTACTCGGCGGGAACTTGCCTGCTGGCGGGGGGCAGACCTCCAGCCCGATGCCATGACGTGCCGCAACGTGACAGAGGCCGTCAGCTGTGGTTTGCGGATTGATGGGTGGAAACGGGGGGGAGAACAGCGCAGAAAGGGCTTGCAGACGGGGTTTGTATGTTTTTGAAAGTTTTTTGTACTTTTCCTAAAGCCCGTTGAACGAAAACAAAAGAGAAAAGGATGCTGGTGAAAGTCATGACAGGAGGTTTTCAGTAACTTTGCAACCGTGAACATTACGGTACGATACGGCAAGGCCGGGCAGTACCCGATGGCGAACTGAAAGCAAAGGACTAATCATAAAACATGCAACAATAATGAAAAGAATCATCTTATCTCTCACCTGCGCCGTGGCAGCCACCACGAGCTTCGCACAGCAGGCACTCACATGGGGACAGGCTCCGGTCGTCTCACCAGAAGTAAACACTGACAACTCCGTCACCTTCCGCATGACGGCTCCAGAGGCACAGAAAGTGGAAATCACGGGCGACTTCCTCCCCACACAGAAGATGAAGACCCCAATGGGCGAGTATGACGCTCCGGGCGTACAGCAGCTCACGAAGGATGCCAAGGGTGTGTGGTCGTTCACGTCCACGGCCCTCCAGCCGGAGCTGTACACCTATAACATGATTGTTGACGGTGTGAAGGTGACCGACCCGCTGAACGTCTATTCCATCCGTGACATCGCCAGCACGTTCAACGTATTCATGGTCGGCGGTGGTGTCAACGGACTTTACGCAGTGAAGAACGTACCGCACGGAACGGTAGCCAAGGTGTGGTATGACAGCCCGACGGCAGGGCTCACCCGCCGCTGCACCGTCTATACCCCGGCAGGCTATGAGACAAGCGGCAAGACTTACCCCGTACTCTATCTCCTCCACGGCATCGGCGGCGATGAGAACGCATGGACAGAGCTGGGACGTGCCGCACAGATTCTTGACAACCTCATTGCAGCAGGCAAGGCCGAGCCAATGATTGTGGTCATGACCAACGGCAACATCTCCCAGGAGGCTGCCCCGGGCGAGACATCGGAGGGCTATAAGGTTCCGTCAATGATGCTGCCGAAGACGATGGAGGGCAGCTTCGAGACGGCATTTCCAGATGTCATCAGGTTTGTGGAGAATACCTATCGGGTGAAGGCCGACAAGGACCACCGTGCCATCGCCGGACTGTCAATGGGCGGTTTCCACTCCCTTTTCATCTCCATCAACAACCCTGACACCTTTGGCTACGTAGGTCTCTTCTCGGCAGCCGTAGACCAGCAGCAGAAGGGCGGTGTGCCCACGGTATATGAGAACCGCAACGAGAAGATTGACCAGCTCTTCAGCAAGTCGCCAAAGCTCTTCTGGATAGGCATCGGCAAGACCGACTTCCTCTACAAGAACAATGCTGACCTGCGCAAGTACCTTGACGGCAAGCACTATCCTTACACCTACATGGAGACCGAGGGAGGACACATCTGGCGCAACTGGCGTGTCTATCTGAGCGAGTTCGCACAAAAGGTGTTCAAGTAAGAAACTTCACAAACGAGGCGGTGCGTGAGCATAGCCAGCCCTTCGGGGCTTCCACAATCAACCTAACCAAACCAAACATTACTACAACATGAAATCTCACCTTATATATATGGCACTTGCCACTGCGCTGACGCTCTCAGCCTGCAAGGGCGGAACGGGGTACCAGCAGCAGCCTGGCAGCCAGTTGACGGAGGCTGTCACATCCGACTCCTCATCAGTCACTACCACCGTAGCACAGGGAAAGATAGCTGGCTACAAGGCAGGAGACATAAACATCTTCAAAGGCATCCCCTATGCCAAGGCCAACCGCTTCGAGGCTCCTGTTCCAGCCGACAGCTGGCAGGGCGTGAGAAGCTGCCGGGCATACGGCCCCACGGCTCCGCAAGGCAAACGGACAGGCTGGGAGAGCGACGAGCAGGCTTTCGCCTTCGACTGGGACGATGGGCATGCCGGTGAGGACTGCCTGCGTGCCAACGTGTGGACCCGCGGGCTGAACGATGGCAAGAAGCGGCCCGTGATGGTGTGGCTGCACGGTGGCGGCTTCGCCGCAGGCTCAGGCCAGGAACTTCCGGCATACGATGGCACACGCCTTGCCGAGGAGGGCGACGTGGTGGTGGTGACCATCAACCACCGTCTGAACGTCCTGGGCTATCTTGACCTGTCGGCCTTCGGTGAGAAATATGCCCAGACGGGCAACCTCGGCATGATGGATATTGTGGCTGCCCTGCGCTGGGTGAAGGAGAACATCAGTCAGTTTGGCGGCAATCCTGACAACGTCACCATCTTCGGACAGTCGGGTGGAGGTGGCAAGGTGTCAACACTCATGGCGATGCCAGCCGCCCACGGACTTTTCCATAAAGCCATTGTCGAGAGCGGGTCGCAGCTGAAGTGCATGGACCAGAAGTTCTCCCGCCGCATCGGTGCGGCCGTAGTGAAGCGGCTCGGACTGACGGCAGCCACCATAGACCGTATCAAGACCGTTCCTTATGACCAGCTGCTGGCAGCCGGCGACTCAGCCATCAGGACCGTCAAGGCCGAGGCCGAACGTGAGGGATGGGACGGATTCATCTTCGGATGGGCTCCTGTCGTTGATGGCAGCTACCTGCCCCAGCATCCCTTCTCGCCTAAGGCCCCGGCAGTATCAGCCAATATTCCCATGATCATCGGTACAACGCTCAACGAGTTCTGCATGAGTGCCTACGTGCCTTCGCTGCGCAACCTCACTGACAGGCAGGTCGATGCCACGCTCGCCCAGCGTTACGGCGGACAGGCAGAGGCCTTCAAGCGGGCCTTCGGCAAGGCTTATCCCAGCCATAAGGCGCAGGACATGCTCGATATTGACCTCATCTTCCGCCCAATGGCTGTTGAGCAGGCACGGCAGAAGGCTGCTCAGAAGGCTGCCCCTGTCTATATGTACCTCTTCACATGGCAGTCGCCCGTGTTGAACGGCATCCTCCGCAGCGTCCACTGCATGGAGATACCCTTCGTGTTTGACAACACCGCCCGCCAGGCAGGCATGACCGGCAATACGCCCGAGGCCCGTGCGCTGGCAAGGAAGATGAGCCAGGCATGGATCAGCTTTGCCTATACGGGCAAGCCGCAGGCTGAGGGCCTGCCGGAATGGACGGCATACAACCCGGCCAAGGGAGCCACGATGATATTCGACAACCAGTGCCGCATCGTCTACAACCATGACAGTGAGCTGCTGGGTGTGGCAAGACAGTTCCCTGCAAAACCGTTCTGATGATGCAGGAAGGGGATGAAGAGGGAGTTAAGGAGTGAAAGGGAGTTAAGGAGTTAAGACAAATGCTCCGCTCCCGACGGAAGGAACGAAGGCTCAGAGCCTGTCCCAGCATCCTTGCTCCTGCATGAAAGAAGTATGTGACAGCCCCATAGCAGCAACAGACAGCCCCGTCGCCGTTGTCTTAACTCCTTAACTCCTTAACTCCTTCACTTCTCAACTCCTTCACTTCTCAACTCCTTCACTCCTCAACTCCTCAACTCCTCAACTCCTCAACTTCTCAATAAAATTGATATTTATCTAACCAAATCAAAATAACTCTATTATGAAACAAAACCAGTTCTACAGGTTACTAACCTTAGCTTTCTTCCTATTGGCAGGCACTGCCAGTATGGTGGCCCAAGGCATTATCAAGATCACCGGTAAGGTGGTCGATGCCTCCAAGGAGCCAATGATTGGTGTCAGCATCCAGGAAAAGGGCACCTCAAACGGTACCGCTACTGACCTTGACGGTAACTTCACGCTCAATGCCCGGCAGGGAGCGACACTCGTCTTCTCCTACGTTGGCTACATCACCCAGCAGCTTTCGGCCCGTCCGACAATGAACATCACGATGAAAGAGGACCAGAAGGAACTTGAAGAGGTCGTTGTCGTTGGCTATGGCGTGCAGAAGAAGAGCAACGTCACCGGTGCCATCTCAGCCGTGAAGGACGAGGATGTAAGCAACCGCACGCTGACCAGTGCCGAGGAAGCCCTGCAGGGAAAGACCTCAGGCGTGCAGGTCATCACCACGTCAGGTATGCCTGGCTCCGTGCCTGCCATCCGTGTGCGTGGCTACTCATCCAACTCTGACATGTCGCCACTTTATGTTGTTGACGGCATCATCATGAGCGACATCAGCAGCATTGACGTGAACGACATCGCCTCAATGGAGGTGCTCAAGGACGCAGCCTCAGCCGCCATCTACGGTGCGCAGGCCGGTAACGGTGTCGTCCTCATCACGACCAAGAGCGGCAAGAACAGCCCTGACAAGTGGGGAACCATCACTTACGACTTCCAGTATGCCAGCAACTCCCTTGCCCACAAGCCCCGCATGATGAATGCCAGGGAGTATGCCGAGTTCATGGTCGATGCAGGAAACTTCTCACAGGAGACGGTTGACAAGTTCTGGAACGGGCAGACTGACACCGACTGGTTTGATGCCGTCTATGAGAACTCAACGATGACGAAGCACAACATCGCCTTCTCCAGCGGCAACGAGAAAGGCTCGGTCTATGTGTCGGCAGGCTACCTGAGCAATGACGGTATGCTGGTTGGCAACAGCGACACCTTCAACCGCCTGAACGGATCAGTGAAGCTCGACTACAAGATCAAGCCCTGGCTGAAGGTCATGGGCAATGCCAACATCAGCAAGATGCGCATGCACGGCATCATGGGTGAGGCACTGAACGATGCCTTCCTCATGGATCCGCTCACGCCGGTTGCATACGCGGCGGGCAACCTGCCTGACAACATGCAGACCGTTCTCAACAACGGGTGGAACATCATGACCGATGACGCTGGCGACTACTATTCCATCTCCAGCTTCTACACCTTCTCCAATCCGCTTGCTTACAATGCCTCAAACGTTGCCACACGCCGCAACACACGTGTGAACGGCAACTTCGGCATTGAGCTGACCCCCATCAAGGGACTCACGTTCACATCAAAGCTGGGCTATTATACCAACTCGGGCAACAACACCAGCTACACCCGTCCTTATTACTCAAGCGCACAGCGGTACAGCCAGTACTCCAGCTTCTCACAGACCAACCGTGAGGGCAACAACTACCAGTGGGACAACTACCTCAACTATGCGCTCACCCTTGCCAAGAAGCATGACATCACAGCCATGATCGGCCACTCCTTCACCCGCAGCACATCGACCTACACCACCGGCGGACTGCAGCCTGACGGTGCCAACGTGCTGCTGAAGGATGACCCGAACCTCTTTGGCTGGCTCGACTTTGCCAGCTCCTCTGCCAAGAAGACCAACGGCGGTGTGCGCACGATGAACACCAGTGAGTCTTACTTCGGACGTGTCACCTACGGCTATGACGGCAAGTATCTCTTCCAGTTCTCGCTCCGTGCCGATGCCTTCGACCTCTCCAAGCTGCCGCTGACCAACCGCTGGGGCTATTTCCCCGCAACATCACTGGCCTGGGTCACCTCTCAGGAGAAGTTCTGGAAGAAGATGCCGAAGTGGTGGAACTATCTGAAGATACGTGGCAGCTGGGGTAAAAACGGCTCCATCGGTGCCCTGAACGGCTACCTCTACGCTACGACAATGGTGTCTGGCAACAAGTATGCTTACGGAAACGATGATGCATTCCAGTACGTAACAGGCACGAAACCTAATTCTATGGGCAACGATGAGCTGAGCTGGGAGACCTCCACGCAGTTCGACCTTGGTCTGGATGCCCGCTTCTTCAACAGCCGGCTGAACCTCTCTGTCGACTGGTACTCAAAGAAGACCGATGACCTGCTTGTCACCGGGCTGAAACCCTCACTCCTTGCTGGAGGCACCTTCTCGCCAATGAATGCCGGATCGGTAAGCAACAAGGGTCTTGAGGTGGAGCTGAGCTGGCGCGACCACATCGGCAGCTTCCGCTACGGTGTGCGCGGAAACTTCTCAACGCTGAAGAACAAGGTGACCTATCTGAGCAAGGGCATCGACTACATCTCAGGCTATCTCCGCCTGAATGACCCGTTGACCATCTTCGAGGAAGGCTCGGAGGTATGGCATTTCTACGGCTATAAGTTCACAGGTGTTGACCAGGCCACGGGCGAGCCTACCTTTGAGGACATCACCCAGGACGGACAGATTACCACTGACGACCGTACCAACATCGGTTCTGCCATCCCGTCAGTCACTTACGGTATCACGCTCGATGCTGCCTGGAAGGGATTCGACTTCATCCTCTTCGGCTCAGGAGTGGCTGGCAACCAGATTTATCAGAGTCTCTTCTCAAGCGACCGAACCACAGGTAACCGCATTAAGAGCGAGTGGTATGACGACCGCTGGACCCCGACACACACTGATGCTGCCCACCCGGCAGCCAGTGCCGACATCTCCAAGTATGCCATCTCAAGCGCAATGGTACACAGCGGGGCCTATTTCAAGATCAAGCAGATACAGCTGGGCTACACTTTGCCGAAGTTCATCACACGCAAGGCTGCCATTGACCGCCTCCGCTTCTATGTGTCGCTGGAGGACTTCTTCACCATCACGGGCTACAAGGGCTTCGACCCCGAGTCAAGCTCGGCCGGCACTGGCTCCGGACAGGGCGTGGATGCCAGCACCTATCCCGTGTCAAAGAAGGTTGTCTTAGGTGTGAACCTCACCTTCTGATGTCATCTTCAATCATAACTTAAACGATTCAACAAATGAAAAAACTATATATTTTTGCACTGGCACTGGCTGCAAGCATTGGATTTACGGCATGCAGTGACCAGCTGAACATTGAGAAATTAGGCAATCTCGGTGATGAGAAGGACTTTTATAAGACCGACAAGGATGCCGATGAGGCCATTACCTCGTGCTATACGGACCTCGGTACGATGTACGAGCCCGTCAAGTGTATTGATGACCTCCTGTCTGATGACATCTGGTGCGGAGGCGGACAGCGCAATGACAATGCCCAGCGTGAGGATCTGGGCAGCTACACCTTCGGCAGTACCAATGAGTTGGTGCAGACGATGTTCGAGAATCTCTACACGATGATCTATGATGCCAACCTTGTCCTGGAACGTTTCGAGGCCTTTGACACACCCATGAAGAAGCGTGCCCAGGCAGAAGCCTACTTCTTCCGTGGCTTTGCCCACTTCTATCTCGGTGCCTATTTCGGTACGGCACCTGTGGTTGACCATCTCATACCCAAGGGAGAGTATGGCAAGGAGAACAGCACCCGTGAGCAGCTCTATGCCCAGGCGGTGAAGGATCTCAAGGCAGCTGTTGAGTCGGGGGCACTGACCCGGAAGGCCAATGTAACCGCACAGCAGGTGCGCATCAGCCAGCAGGCTGCCGAGGCTATGCTGGGCAAGGCCTATCTCTTCGCCGGCGATACGCAGAATGCCGCCACCTATCTGAACAAGGTGGTCAACTCTGGGCTCTATCGGCTCAACGAAGGTGCCTACGAGAATCTCCTGCACAAGGTGAATGACTACGATCCGGAGCATGTCATCTCATGGAATGCCGTGACCGACTTCAACAACCTCACCTGGAATCTCTACTATCTCTACCGCGGTTTCCGTGGTGAGTTCTACAACTGGGGAACTACCAATGCCGACCTCAACAACACGGGCTACGGATTCTTCAACCCCACGAAGGACCTCTACAATGCCTTCGTGGCTGAGGAAGGCAAGGAAGGCTACCGGCTCAACCAGACCATCAAGACCGAGGAGCAGCTCAAGGACTATGGCATCACGCTCATTCCCGGCAAGACACTCCACGGCCACGAGGGCTACTGGAACTGGAAGCAGCGCATGCTCAACTCGGATTACATCGTCTATGGCGGCTTTGCTGTTGTCAACTACAACTGGATGCGTTATGCCGAGGTACTCATGCTGGCTGCCGAAGCCAACTTCAAGAGCGGCAATACGGCCGAGGCGCTGAAAGACCTCAATGCTGTCCGCAAGCGTGCTAAGCTGCCTGATAAGGCCAGCATCACCCTTGATGACATCAAGACGGAGAAGCGTCTGGAGCTTTGGGGTGAGGGATGCCGATGGATGGATCTTGTGCGTTGGGGCGATGCAGCCACCCGCCTTGCCAATAAAGGCAAAACCATGCCTGGCTTCAACACAGGCAAGGTCATCACCGAGTACAGCAATGCCAATGGTGGTTTCGTTACTGGGAAGAACGAGGTGCTGCCTATTCCTGACCAGGAGAAGAAACTGAATGGCAACATCAAGCAGAACCCGAAGTACTGATGAGGGGCTGGTCCTGATTGCAAGGGCCACAGCTCATCATCCATAATCCGCAATTCATAACCAGGATTGCCTGTGCCGGACGTTCCGTTCCCATCAGGAAGTGATTTCTCTACACGTATGGAAATCCGTCCATACATGTAAGAAAACATTTCTCTACACGTATGGAGATTTGTCCCTACATGTAGGGAGGAAGGTCCGCACAGGCAAACCGATGTTCCCGGAGCCTGTCCCGTCTGGTCATCCAGCTGGCGGCTGGAATGGCATCCCATCCTTGTCCGCCTGCCCGTGCAGGCCACTCCGGCTGACATCGCACACCATTGTCTCGAATGACGGACAGTGAACCTTGATTTGAGACATGCACCATAGAACTGAGAATATAAACATT
>JAILEG010000016.1 GCA_024688365.1 Prevotella sp. | reverse complement strand
TAGTGTAAGTAATAATAGCGTTTAACAAATTCAACGCATTGGTAGCGAATCCCCACATTATACCCGTCAATCGTATTCCGCCCCGATGACTGGCTTACACCACCATTGTAATAGACATACACCCCGTCAAGACTATCAACGGCAACACCTCTTTCCAAATTCGGGTTCATGTTGAGATGAGTAACCGCCACATAACCCACCGCCACCAGCAATACCGTGCCCAACAATATGAAGCCCGTCCTCTTCCAAACCTTACACACCATAAATTGTTCTCTATTTGATAACTTTGGTGCAAAGATACAAAAAATATGCTTATCTTTGTAGCATCAACCAAAAATGGGAGGAACAAGCAATGAAATATCCTATTGGAATACAGAACTTCGAGAAAGTAAGAAAGGAAGGGTTTGTCTATGTAGATAAAACCATGATGATCTACCAGCTGGCAACAACAGGAAGTTATTATTTCCTTAGCCGGCCACGCCGCTTCGGAAAAAGCCTGCTAATCTCTACGCTTGAAGCCTATTTCGCAGGCAAGCGGGATCTGTTCAAGGGACTGGCAATGGAGCAGCTGGAGAAGGACTGGATTGCCTACCCTATCCTGCACCTCGACCTGAACACGGATAATTATCAGCACGAGGAAGTTCTCAGCCAGCGTCTGAACCTCACACTGACCCAATGGGAAAAGCTCTACGGCAGAGAGGAGAGTGAGGCAACCCTTTCGCAGAGGTTTGAGGGCATCATCCGACGAGCTGCCAAGCAGACAGGCCAACGGGTGGTCATCCTTGTAGACGAGTATGACAAGCCCATGCTGCAATCACTTGGTAACGAAACATTACTGACGGCACACAGGAATCTGCTCAAATCATTCTACGGGGCTCTGAAATCACAGGATCAATACATTCGCTTCGCACTGCTCACAGGTGTGACGAAGTTCGGCAAGGTGAGCGTATTCTCCGACCTCAACAACCTGCAAGACCTGTCAATGGACGACCGCTACCAGGCTCTCTGCGGCATCACCGAGGAGGAAATCCATGCCTATTTCGGGGAACCTGTAGGGCAACTCGCTGCCAAGTACGGCATCACCCGTGAGCAGACGCTCACCCGGCTCAAGGAGCGATACGACGGTTACCATTTCGTGCCCAATGGTATCGGCATCTACAATCCTTTCAGCCTGCTCAACACTTTCCAGCGGTTACAGTTCGGCAGCTACTGGTTTGAGACCGGTACGCCCACCTATCTCGTGGAACTATTGAAACATGACGACTACACACTACCCAACCTCACCGAGGAGGTGGCCACAGCGGATATGCTCAACAGCATAGACTCCTTCTCCCGCAACCCCATTCCCGTCATCTATCAGAGTGGCTATCTCACCATCAAGGACTACGACGAGGAGTTCGGGGAGTATCACCTCAGCTTCCCCAACAAGGAGGTGGAGGAAGGCTTTACACGGTTTCTCCTGCCCTACTATACAGGACAAGACCGCAGCACACCCTTCTCCATTGCCAACTTCGTTCGCTCACTTCGCACGGGTCGTCCCGATGATTTCATGCGCCTCATGGCAGCCATGCTTGCCGATACCGACTACAAAATCGTTGGCCGGTCAGAGCTATACTTCCAGAACGCATTCTACCTCATCGCCAAGATGCTCGGATTCTACACCCAGGTGGAGCGCACCACCAGCAACGGGCGCATGGATATGACCATTGCCACCCCCGACTATCTCTACATCATCGAGTTCAAGCTCGACGGCTCCGCCGATGCCGCACTCCAGCAGATTGACGACAAGGGGTATGCCCAGCCCTTCGCCGCCGACAGCCGAAGGCTCTACAAGATTGGTGTCAACTTCTCGCTGGAAAAGCGATGCATAGAGGAATGGAAAATAGCACAGTAAAATCAAACCATAACATCATGATTCTAACAGACAAGATGCTGTCGCTCGCCTTAGACGTACGCGAGGCACAGCCCTGGAAACTTATTGATGACTCCTGCCTCTTCGCCATCCGCCTATCTTCAGGCGAAACAGGCTACATCTGCGTAATGGGGAATGGTGGCGAACACTTTGCCATCGGTCTCTATATCGGACAGCAGGGATTCTCTGACTACCTCACATCGCTGAAGCTCGAAGGCGAATCACAAACTGAGATGATGGAGAAGGCCATGAGCTTCGACTATATCATGTGCGACTTCGAGAATGCCTCAGAGATAGAACCTGAGACCAAGAAGCGCATCAAGGCCTACACCGATACCAATGGGCGTAAAATCAGGCGACCGAAGGGATGGCCCGACTTCACCCGTCACTCTCCCTACAAAGCCCTCTTTCCCATCACCGATGAAAAGGACGCACAGGCCATCACTGAGGCTTTGCAGGCTGTACTTGCACTGAGCGGAAAGCTCCACGAGACTCCAGCCGAAACACTCGGATTCGACCCCAAGAGGAGATACCCGACTACACAAGGCGGAAAGACGGTGCCACTGCTCACACCTGCCAATGACGGCTGTTTTGAGTTCGGAACAACGGTACTGCCGCCGATGATACAGAATAAACATGAAATGATACCGTTTACCAACGACATCCTCGCCCACACCCTGTCCACGCAACCCAAGGGAGGAGCCATAGCCTGCAAATTCTTCCACTTGCCCCAGCCTGTCAACAATGGCCAGGAAGAGGTACCTTATCTTATGCCCCTCATACTCCTCCTCAACGAGGCAAATGGCATGGTATTCCCAATTATGCCGACAGAGGATAATCCCGGCAATCTGAACTACCTGCTCACTAATCTTGCGCAGACGTTCACCGAACAAAAGAAAGCCCCCACTGAAATCGTTGTCACCGAGCAACAAACGCAAGCCCTGCTCAAAGACTTCTGCCGCCGCTGCGGCATCAGGCTCACACTGACAGCCCCCATCTCTGAACTCGAAGAGGCCACGGAAATGTTCTATATGCAAATGACCATGTTTGGATAAAGCTAAATGCTATCCGGCAATGAAAAGAATACTATACTGTCTCCTGTCCATACTGCTACTCTGTCTGAGATCATACGCTCAGACTCTGTGCATTATAGATGGAAGCCCCGTTCCAGACTCCATCCTGCAAGCTTCGATAAAAGAAATGCAGTCCGACTCGGCACGACAGATTGTTGCCCAACGTATAGGAAACATTTCACCATATGCCATATCATCTGTTCAGACTATTTCCAAAGAGTGCATTGCATCCAAGTCTATATGCTGTAATCCGCCTTCCGATATCATAGTCATACAAACGAACCGATTTGCCCAATTCGATTGGATAGTAGATGGGAAGCTCATGAAACCAAGCAAAGATATAACGATTGTCGATTACAAACTCTCGCCCCAAATACTATCAGATGCCCTGCCACGCAAAGTGAAAAGGTGCGGAATAGCATCTATCAAGGTAATGCTGTATAGGAATAATCCACGACCGGAAGCACGACCGACAGTTATCATAGAAACCAAGAAAAAGAAAACCCGACGATGAAGCTCTGGCAAAAGATTACAGGCATTCTCATCCTGATTGCTCTTTCCATATCAGCCATTGGCTTTTGGCTGAATGGTATGATTGACATGAAGTATCTGGTGGACGAACATGATATTGGTATTCCGGCAGAAACCTATTATGATTTCATTACCTATATTTCTATTTTATTGTGCTTTAGCATTATGCTCAACATCTTCCTTTTCATCAGCATCTGGAGAAAAGGAAAATAACAAATAGACTTATGAACAAATACACCGCACACATAGCACTCACGCTCAACCTATCAGAAAAGAGTGTAGACGCAACGCTCGCCCTACTCGATGAGGGCTGCACCATCCCGTTCATCGCACGCTACCGCAAGGAACGTACGGGAAACCTTGACGAAGTTCAGATTACCCGAATCAGCGAGATGAACGACCGTCTGAAAGAAATAGACAAACGTAAGGAGACCATCCTCAAGACCATCCGTGAGCAGGGACACCTCACTCACGAGCTGGAGCAACGCATCCTGGCAAGCTGGGATGCCACAGAATTGGAGGACATCTACCTCCCCTTCAAGCCGAAGCGCAGAACGAGGGCGCAGATAGCACGAGAGCAGGGCCTGGAGCCACTCGCTACAATCCTGATCATACAGCGTGAGCAGAACCCAAGGGATGCTGCCAAACGATTCGTAAAAGATGAAGTGAAGAATACTGATGAAGCCCTGCAAGGTGCCAAGGATATTATAGCCGAGCAGGTGTCAGAAGACCAGCAGGCACGCAACACCGTCCGCGCAGCCTACCGCCGTAGCGCCGTCATCACCTCAAAGGTCATCAAGAAGATGGAGAACACTGATGAGGCACAGAAGTTCTCCGACTACTTCGACTTCTCCGAGCCTTTGAAGCGTTGTTCCTCCCACCGCATGCTCGCCATGCGTCGTGGCGAAGCCGCAGGCATCCTCCGTGTGGGCATCTCCATCGACGGTGAGGACTGTACCGAGCGGCTCTGCCGACAGTTCGTCCGTGGCCGTGGGACCTGTCAGACGCTCGTGACCGAAGCCGTGGCCGACAGCTTCAAACGGCTCATCGACCCGAGCATCGAAAACGAGTTTGCAGCCTTGAGCAAGGAGCGAGCCGACGACGAGGCCATACGCGTCTTCGTGGAGAATCTCCGCCAACTGCTCCTCTCTGCCCCACTCGGCCAGAAACGTGTCCTCGCCCTCGACCCTGGTTTTGCCAACGGTTGTAAGATAGCCTGTCTCGATGAGCAGGGCAATCTCCTCCACCACGAAATCATCTATCCACATCCTCCGCGCCGGCTCTATGCCCAAGCCACCGTTGCCATGCTCCGCATGATACGCGGCTATCAGGTTCAGGCCATCGCGATAGGTAACGGTACGGCAAGCCGCGAGTCGGAATCGTTCGTCCATGAAGTGATTGACCAGCTCGATGGGACATCTGCCAAGCCACAGGTATATGTCGTCAGCGAGGACGGTGCTTCCATCTACTCCGCATCAGCCACCGCACGCGAGGAATTCCCCAATGAGGACGTGACCACACGCGGGGCCGTCTCCATCGGTCGCCGACTGATGGACCCACTCGCAGAACTCGTGAAGATTGACCCGAAGAGCATCGGTGTGGGGCAATATCAGCACGATGTGGACCAGTCGAAGCTCAAGCACTCCTTGGACCAGACCGTCGTGAGCTGCGTCAATCAGGTGGGTGTCAACCTCAACACGGCATCCAAACACCTCCTCACCTATGTCAGTGGACTCGGTCCGGCACTGGCACAGAACATCGTCGACTATCGGCGCGAGCATGGCCCTTTCACCTCCCGTGCCCAACTCAAGAAGGTGAAGCGCCTCGGCGATACAGCCTTCCAGCAGTGCGCCGGATTCCTCCGCATCCCCGATGCCAAGAACCCACTCGACAACTCCGCCGTCCATCCAGAGAGCTACCACATTGTGGAACGGATGGCAAAGGACCAGGGATGCACCGTCAGAGAACTGGTTCTCTCCCCTGCCCTACAAAAGAATATCCACCTGCAAGACTATGTTACAGCAGAGACGGGATTGCCAACCCTCACCGACATCATGAAAGAACTGGAGAAGCCAGGTCGTGACCCACGTGGAGAAGTGGAGACCTTCGAATTCGACAAGGGCGTACATACCATCGATGACCTCGTGGAAGGCATGGAACTGCCTGGCATCGTGACCAACATCACCAACTTCGGTGCATTCGTCGACATCGGCGTGCATCAAGACGGACTCGTTCACATCTCCCAGCTCGCCGACCGCTTCGTCAGCGACCCTACACAGGTAGTCCGCCTCCATCAGCACGTCCGTGTACGGGTGAAGGAGGTTGACCTTCGTCGCCACCGTATCGGGCTGAGCATGAAACACATCAAACAATGAATCCTATGGACTGGAAAAAGAGAATAGCTGTGTATTTAGGATTTACAGCCTTCACCTTCATGGGAATATTGATGCTGACAACAGATGATTTTTCTTCACGATACCCATCTTGGTTGATGTACCCCTGTGCTGTTTTCGGTATTATCTTCTTTGGAGGTGGCGGTTTGATATTTGCCTATCAAGACATACGGTCAAACTTACTTCATATGAATCATGTGGATTTCTCCGATAGCGGTCTCTCTATTAACGGCGACATGATTGCGTGGTCAAAGATCAAAGGCTTTGACCTTTATAAAAACAGTGGTGTGAACATAATTCTTGTCATGACGAAACATCCGGAACAAGATATTGAGGAAGAGGAATCTTGGCTGAAGCGAAAAGCGATGCTATTCAGCCTAAAGACGAGTGGCGCAGTCTATTCATTCTCGACCATGCTCATGAAAGGAAGTCCGGAAGAGATACTATTGTACTGTGAAGAGAAACTAAGAGAACACAAATCATCTATTAAAGGGTAATCAATCTGTATAACGAACAAACAATGGCAAGCAATCCCGACCTCGTCCAGTACATCGCCGACCAATGCAGCGGCGCAGGTGAAATCACCACACGCAAGATGTTCGGCGAATACGCCATCTACTGCAATGGCAAAATCTTCGGACTCATCTGCGACGACCACCTCTACATCAAGCCTACCGAAGCAGGCCGCCGTCTCCTCCCTGCCATAGATTTCCGCCCTCCCTACGAGGGAGCGAAAGACTACTTTTACATTGCCGACATCGATGACCACGAGTTTCTCTCCCGTCTGGTCAGCGCCACCAGCAAGGAGTTGCCCGAGCCAAAGCCAAAGAAGAAAAGGGCTGGCTGCGCGAGAAAAACCAAGTAAATCCACCCATAAATGATATTTTCTGCCATTTTATTTGCCACATCGAAATAAAAGCGTACCTTTGCAACCATAAGAACAGACACATTTTGGTGTATATATTTTGTTCACAATGCTTTTTCTGTTTTAGATCAGATTGAACATCGTTAAGGAATAATCTCAAAGTTCAGTTTCTTATAGGCTCGTCATAAGATGAAAGCGGGCCAGATTTGAGTTGACAATCGTTCCACCTCTGCTATCAGAAAAAGGATTCATTCTTTCCTCATATCATCATTCTCATCCAGCAAAATGTGACAGCCGCCATATACACCGCCTGACTTCTCCCACTACCTGCTGCAATTATCATTAAAAGCCATTCCATGTGATGGCAAGGACATTTATGACATTTAAAGAATTGAACATCTCGGGGCCCATCATCAAAGCTCTGGAAGCAAAAAACTACGTAACACCAACCCCTATACAAGAAAAAGCCATCCCATTTGCCCTCGCAGGACAGGATGTACTGGGAATAGCCCAGACTGGCACTGGTAAGACCGCCGCATTCACAATTCCAATCATCCAGCAGCTGGATGCAGCCCACACAGCCCACAACACCATAAAGGCACTGATCCTTACCCCAACTCGCGAGCTTGCCATTCAGATACAAGAGTGTCTGGACGACTATACGCGTTTCACCAAGATACGCTCATGCGTCATCTTCGGTGGTGTCAGCCAAAGCAAACAAGTGATGCAAATCAAACGTGGAGTAGACATAATGGTAGCAACTCCCGGAAGACTGCTGGACCTAATATCCCAAAGAATTATATCTCTGGCCAATATCCAATACTTCGTGCTGGACGAGGCTGACCGTATGCTCGACATGGGATTCATACATGACATCAAGCGTATCATCCCTATGCTCCCGAAAAAACGTCAGACATTATTCTTCTCTGCCACAGTGCCCAACACCATAGCTACGCTTTCCCAATCACTGCTACATCATCCACAGAGAGTGGAGGTGGCACCTGTATCTTCTGTGGTCGATACCATCCAGCAGCAACTCTATATGGTGGAGAAGAGTGAGAAGGTGGATCTGCTGATCAACGTGCTGAAAAAAGACAGCAACCGCACAACACTGGTATTCACACGTACCAAGCATGGTGCCGACAAGATTGCCAGGAAACTTAATGCCAAGGGCATACATTGCGACGCTATACACGGCAACAAGAGCCAAAACGCAAGGCAAAGGGCACTTGAAAATATCAAGTCACACAAGACGAACGTCATCATTGCTACAGACATAGCTGCACGCGGAATAGATATATCAAACCTGCAGCTGGTGGTCAACTATGATCTTCCGGATGTCCCTGAAACCTATGTTCACCGCATTGGCAGAACAGGACGTGCTGGTAACAAAGGCACTGCCATGACCTTCTGCAGCAAAGAAGAGAATGGATTACTCCGCGACATCCAAAAACTTACCGGACGGAAACTTTCCCGCATACAATAAATCAACAAACAACTTCAAGAAACAATATGGCAATATCGAATAATAAAAGAGAACTTGAAAAGAAAAAGGCACAAAAGAAGCGAGAGAAAGAAAGACGCAAAGACGAAAGACGGAAGAATGGTCCGGACTCATTTGATGACATGATTGCTTATGTGGATGAGAATGGTAATCTGTGTGACACCCCTCCAACTGCAACCAATACGGAAGTTAACGCAGATACCATTGAAATATCCACACCTAAGCAAGCAGACATTCCTAAAGAACAACCATCCGGAATTGTCGATTTCTTTGACTCTACCAAAGGATTTGGTTTTATCCGCCCCAAAGACTCTGACGAGAAATACTTTTTCCACATCAGCAATGCTCCACAGGATATTCAAAAAGGTGATAAGGTCAGCTTCATATTGGAAAAGAACCAGCGTGGATTGCAGGCTGTAGATATTATCCACGCAACCAAGTAAAGGGAAATAATACTTATATAATAAAGAAAAAACTATGAACATTTTTGTTTCAAACATCAACTTCAGGACTCAAGAAGAGAGCCTGTTCAATTTATTCTCAAACTTTGGAGAGGTAGCCTCAGCAAAGATCATCACTGACAGGGAAACAGGCCGCTCCAGAGGGTTCGGTTTCGTTGAGATGAATAATGATACTGAAGGACAGGCAGCTATCGACAACCTCAACGGTAAGGAATTCGATGGCAAAATCCTCAACGTAAGTGTAGCACGTCCACGGGAAGAGCATCGTGGGAGAAACAACTTTTCTCCGCGTGGAGGATTCGACCGCAATCGTTACTAAACATTCTGATGAGGGAACTGCCCCATCCCTCTCCTTTATTCATCTCTTATACATCAAAATAAGAGACGATATAAAAAAAAAAAAAAGAATACTGCCCATACGGACAGTATTCTTTTTTTTATTTCAAAACCTATACCCTCCTTTTCTTATGAGGGTTCTCAATGTTTTACTTCACCTTGTCAACAATAGCCTTGAAAGCTTCCTGGTTGTTGGCAGCGAGGTCAGCAAGCACCTTACGGTTAATCTCGATACCAGCCTTGTGCAGCGCACCCATCAACTGGCTGTAGCTCATATCATAGAGACGGGCTGCAGCATTGATACGCTGAATCCACAATGCACGGAAGTTACGTTTCTTGTTACGACGGTCACGATAAGCATAAGTCAAACCTTTCTCATAGGTATTCTTTGCTACCGTCCAGACATTCTTGCGGGCACCATAGTAGCCCTTGGTCTGCTTCAGAATTCTTGTTCTCTTTGCTTTAGAAGCAACATGATTGACTGATCTTGGCATAGTTTTTCTTTCCTTTTAATTTTGTTTGACTAATGAATTAACGAAGATTGAGCAGATCGCGTACCTGCTTCATGTTGCTACCATCAACGAGAGTCTGGTGAACCAGATTTCTCTTCTGTTTCTTTGTCTTCTTAGTCAGAATGTGACTGTGGTAAGCGTGATGACGTTTAATCTTACCAGTACCGGTGAACGTGAATCTCTTCTTTGCGCCGGAGTTTGTCTTCTGTTTTGGCATTTTTTAAAATTTTAAAATTGTTATTTATTTATCTGCTGTGGCAACGTATATACCAGGACGTTACGCACAGGTTACCCACCTACTGTTTCTCCGCAGAGAAAAGTTATGACAGGCATTAGTCAACTTTCAGTTTCTTCAGAGCATCCGCACCGTTCTTGGCACTGGCAAACAAGCCTCCGTCAACAGCCTTGGCCTCATCAGCGATATCAGCCTCCTCAGCTACATTAGCTGTACCCCTTGCTTCATTCTCAGCTTCCTCGCGGTCACGTCGTTGCTGGCTTTTCTTGGTTACGGAAGCAGCCTTCTTGGGGGCAAGGAAGAGAAACATCTTCTTGCCTTCCAGTTTCGGCAGCTGCTCTACTTTCGCAACCTCCTCCAGGTCGTTGGCAAAGCGCAACAGCAACACCTCACCCTGCTCCTTGAAAAGGATTGAACGTCCACGGAAAAAGACGTATGCACGCACCTTGTTACCCTCATTGAGAAACTCTTGCGCATGCTTAAGCTTGAACTGGTAGTCATGCTCATCAGTCTGAGGTCCGAAACGGATTTCCTTTACTTCCTGTTTCACCTGCTTCTGCTTCATCTCCTTCTGATGTTTCTTCTGCTGGTAGAGGAATTTAGAATAGTCTATGAGACGACAAACCGGCGGCTGTGCGTTAGGAGAAATCTCCACAAGATCAACTCCCGCTTTATGAGCCATATCCAACGCCTTACGGGTTGGCATCACCTCAGCTCCGCCATCGCTTACCACACGAACTTCCCGAACGCGAATCTGCTCATTCACGCGGTACTTCATTTTCATTTTGTCATTCTTCATTCAACTATTTTAATTGTCTGTTTTTGCTAAACGGCTGCAAAGTTACTATTTTTCAAGTGATTAACCAAGAGTTTCCACGACTTTTTTGAGGATTATGCCTTGAGATGTAAAACAAAAAAACAGGGAAATGGAAGCTTGGAGTAACAACAACAGTAAAAGGAATATCTCCACGGTTATTTATAGTATTAAGAAAATATTTTTTATATTTGCAGCATGAAAGAGCTAGAAGAAGAATTAACAGCAAAAATGCACTCAGAATTTACTGTGAATAAAGAGACTGAGATTAAGCATAAAGCGGGCTCTATGTGGAGTGTTGCTGGATTTAATTGCGATGAAACCACAATGAAAGAGTGGTGTGACTTTTATGGGATAACCCCTCAACAAGCCATTAAGTACAAAGACTTTTGGAGAAAACTATCAGAAAAGTAAAGGCTGGCTAAATCTTCTTTATGATATTTGCTTACTATCTCAACTCCTAAGTTTTTCGTCAGGTCCTTACCGAATCCAATAATAGTAGGTAAACGACTTAAAAACATCTTAGTCGCACAAAAACCAATAAATCCTTTATAAAGTCCAGTAAGCTCATGAACAATGTATATGTTGATTCCTGTTTTCTTTGGTTTAATGGCATTTGTCGATTGCTGCAAAATAATGACTTCGAGTCGAGAATAAACATGTGGTGCCGAACGGATAACATAGAAGTTAATAAAAGCTTTTAAGACGGTCTGTGTTTGTTGTGGAAATTATTTAGCATGTTGATTTTCATGTGAAATAAAGAAGGAGGAAAAGACAAAAGAAAATGGGCAGCCAGCCCGACTCAAAAAGAATCATACTGTCTGCCCACTTTTATTGACAGCTGCCATAAGCAGTATTGCTGTATGCATCAAAACCCAAAGGCTGCCCCCTTTCAAGGAGGAGTTGAGAGAGATTTTAATCCAGCGTCTTCAGCTGTTCAGCCACCTCAGCGTTAATGCGCTCAGCGAACGCCTCCATCGTCATAGTTGCCTGCTCGCCACCGCCCTGCTGACGCATGGAAACGAGGCCCTCGGCAGCTTCCTTCTCGCCTACAATGACCATGTAGGGCACACGCTTGAGCTCGTTGTCACGAATCTTCCGGCCAATCTTCTCATTGCGGTCGTCCATCAGTGAGCGGACATCGTGAGCATCAAGGTAAGCCTTCACCTTACGGGCATAGTCGTTATACTTCTCTGAGATTGGCAGAATAGCCACCTGATCGGGAGTCAGCCAGAGTGGGAAATGACCCGCCGTATGCTCGATGAGTACAGCCGTAAAACGCTCCAGTGAGCCAAACGGCGCACGGTGAACCATCACCGGAGTCTTCTTCGAGTTGTCCTCTGCAGTGTACTCCAGTTTGAAGCGATTCGGTAAGTTGTAGTCAACCTGGATGGTACCCAGCTGCCAACGGCGACCGATGGCATCCTTGACCATGAAGTCGAGCTTCGGGCCGTAGAAAGCAGCCTCACCCAACTCTACACGGGCTTTGAGTCCCTTCTCCTCACAGGCCTCCTTGATGGCAGTCTCACTCTCCTCCCACACTTCATCTGAGCCGATGTACTTCTCCTTGTCCTCCGGATCGCGGAGAGAAATCTGCGCTTCATAGTTCTCAAAGCCAAAGGTCTTGAAAACCTTGAGAATAATGTCGATATTAGCCTCAAACTCAGCCTTCACCTGATCGGGACGGACAAAGATGTGGGCATCATCCTGCGTGAAGGTACGTACACGGGTCAGTCCATGCAGCTCTCCACTCTTCTCGTAGCGGAAGACAGTACCGAACTCCGCAATACGCAGCGGCAGGTCTTTGTAAGAGCGTGGCTTGTGGGCGAAAATCTCACAGTGGTGAGGACAGTTCATCGGCTTGAGCATGTACTCCTCATCCTCCTCTGGTGTGTGGATAGGCTGGAAGGCATCCTTACCATAGTGGGCATAGTGCCCCGAGGTGACATAGAGATTCTTGCCCCCGATGCCCGGTGTGATAACCTCCTGGTAATTGTACGGGCGGAGCAGCTTGCGCAACAGCTCCTGCAGGCGCAGGCGCAGCTGAGTGCCCTTCGGCAGCCATATAGGAAGTCCCTTGCCCACACGGTCAGAGAACATGAATAGTTCCATCTCCTTGCCGATCTTACGATGGTCACGCTTCTTCGCTTCCTCCAGCATGACAAGATACTCGTCAAGCATCTTCTTTTTCGGGAAGGTGATACCATAGATGCGGGTCATCTGCTCACGCTTGGCATCGCCTCGCCAAAAGGCACCGGCAACGCTTGTAATCTTAACGGCCTTGATGGCACCTGTAGAGACGAGGTGCGGCCCACGGCAGAGGTCAGTGAAGTTACCCTGTGTATATGTTGAGATGGTACCATCCTCAAGATCCTGCTCGATGTGCTCCACCTTATATTCCTGTCCGTCGGCCTTGAATTCCCTGACAGCATCAGCTTTGGAGACATCACGGCGTACCACCTGCTCGTTTTTCTTGGCCAGTTCCTTCATCTTCGCCTCAATCTTAGGGAAGTCGTTCTCGGAGATGGTCTGTCCCTCGGCAGGCATCACATCATAGAAAAAGCCATTCTCGATGGCGGGACCGAAACCGAACTGTATCCCGGGATAAAGCTCCTGCAGAGCCTCAGCAAGCAGATGGGCGGAAGTGTGCCAGAAAGTGTGCTTGCCTTCCTCGTCCTCAAACTTGTAGAGGGCGATAGTAGCGTCCTCATTGATGGGACGGTTGAGTTCAGTTGTTTCACCATTTACACCGCAAGATACAACGTCACGGGCGAGAGCCGGCGAAATGCTCTCGGCGATTTGAAAACCAGTCACACCCTGCTCGTACTCACGGACAGAACCGTCTGGGAAAGTGATTTTAACCATACTACAAATTAGTTTTATAAATCAATGTTGCAGCAAAGGTACTACTTTATAACGAGAAAGGACAAAAGAAAGGGAGTTTTTTACAAGATGGGAAGGACAATAGCCTTCAAGCGGTGTATAAGCCCCGTCTGAAAGGATGGAGAAAAGCTGCTGTCGGCCTACTTCAAACCACGAAGATTGACGGGAGTCCTGGGCATCAACTCCCGATGTGCCTCCTCAGCGAGACGCTGCATCAGCCACGAGCCCCTGTTCATGGAGCGCAGGCGGAGCAGGTCAGACTGTCCTGACTTGGCAGGCTGCCGCATGGGCTGCCGCCCGGCAAGAATGTCAGCACGCAGCTGGCGGGCCGCCCCAAAGTCATGCCAGCGGGTGAGAATGTAGTCAAGCTGTGTGAGCGCTGTTGCCGTGTCACCCACCCGGTATAGACAATAGACACGGTTGAACCAATAGTCACGGTTGTCAGGGGAGATTTCAAGAGCATGCGTGTAGGCCACAATGGCACTGTCATACCGCTCCTCGCGGATATTCGTCATACCATACAACTCAAAGATGTCAGCTATGTAGGGCTGGAGCGAAAGGGCACGGCGACAGTCGTCACCTGCCCCCCTATAATCCTCCAAATGGTATTTTGACAGAGCCATGAGATACCAGGCCTCATAAAGGTTGGGTTTCAGCGCCACAATACGGGAGAATATCTGCATAGAGGTAACGTAGTATCCCTCGTCAAGCGTCCGCCTCCCCTCTTCCATCATCTTTCTGACGTTATACTGGGCCGTGACGGGCATTGCCAACAGGCAAAGCAAAGATACTACGATACCACGACACATCGGCTTACTTACGTGGAGCCTTCACACGATAGTTGCAACGGATGCGCCCCTGGAGGAGAGCCTTCAGCTTGCCGTTGATCATCTGCTTGCGGAAAGGCGAGAGATGGTCAATGAACATGCGCCCTTCAATATGGTCGAACTCATGCTGCATGACACGCGCCAGGAATCCGTCCACCCATTCGTCATGCTCGTTGAATTCCTCATCCATATACTTCACATGGATACGCTTGGCACGGGTGACACCTTCATGGATACCCGGTAGGGACAGGCATCCTTCCTCTATCGTATCTGTCTCAGAGTCATCAAACTCAAGGATGTGCGCATTGATGAAGGCCTTGCGGAATCCCTTGTACTCCGGGTACTCATCCGAGATGACATCAAGGTCAATAATGACAACACGGATAGGCAAGCCTATCTGTGGGGCGGCCAATCCTATACCATCACTGGCAGTATTGGTCTCAAACATGTTCTGAATCAGCTCCTTCAAGCCTGGGTAGTCGGCAGGAATATCCTCTGCCACCTTACGCAAGACGGGCTGACCGTATGTATAAATAGGTAATACCATTCTTATCTTTCTGCTATTGTTTTCTTTAATAAATATATAACCCTATAAAGCACTTACAGGCTACAACCATCATCGTAACACTTGCGACTATGGACGACTCCCAGCAGTCCATATATGCCTTGCAGACACATGACGGGAAAAAGTTAAATTCCTCTTGACTTCATATAGTCCTGCAGGATAATCGTTGCTGAAATCTCATCAACAAGTCCCCTGTCCTCACGCCGCGTCTTCTTCTTCACCCCGCCGGCAATCATTGTCTGATGGGCTATAACTGACGTAAACCGCTCATCATAATAGTCGACAGGCAGCTCGGGGTGGGCCTTGCGCCAACGGTTGACGAACTGCTCCACACGGGCCAGATTCTCACTGGGCTGCCCATTAGGCTGAACAGGCTTGCCAATGACAAGCTGGTCGACAGACTCCTTTGATATATATTGCGTCAGGAAATCGAAGAGCCCGGATGTAGCGACAGTCGCCAATCCATTGGCTATAATGCGCAATGGGTCGGTGACTGCCAGTCCGGTACGTTTCTTTCCGTAGTCTATCGCTAAAATTCTGCCCATTTACTTAGAGAGCAGCCAGG
>JAILEG010000009.1 GCA_024688365.1 Prevotella sp. | reverse complement strand
GGAGGTTAAATATCCTGGGGCAGGGGAGGAGACGGCGGTTAATAAGCCTATGAAACTGATAGTATTTGGCTCTTCCACCGGTGTGTGCGAGGAGATTGCAGGAAAGATTGCCAGGAAGACTGGCGCAGAGTGTATCAATGTCGCCGAGCTTACGGCAGAGAAGTTGGCTGAGCATGACATGCTTTTTCTTGGCACTTCGACCTGGGGTGCAGGTGAGTTGCAGGATGACTGGTATGAGGGTATCAAGGTGCTGAAGGATACTGGCCTGACAGGCAAGACAGTGGCCATCTTCGGCTGTGGAGACTCCGAGAGCTATCCTGACACCTTCTGTGGTGGCATGAGGGAGCTGTATGATGCTGCGAGCGAGGCTGGTGCCAACATCATTGGCGCTGTTGATTCGGGCAACTACAGTTATGATGACTCTGAGGCAGTTGTTGACGGAAAGTTCGTCGGGCTGGCCCTTGATGATGTGAATGAGCCTGACAAGACTGACGGGCGCATTGATGGCTGGCTCTCTCAGCTCAGTCTATGAAAGGCCGGGCTTGCGCCTGTCCGCAAAGATGTATGGTATTCAACCACGCTGCGTTAGGCCTTGTGTCAAAGGACAAGGCGGAAAAGTGACAACAGGGCACGGGGAAACTGTCATTGTTGCGGTTTCCCCGTGGCTTAATCAGAGTCTGAACCTATTATTCTATGCAGTCATGGGCGGGCTGGATTCCGTCATTTTCAGACGAGTTCCACCTTGTCCATGTGCTGCTCCTTGTCGCAGTAGTGGCACTTGAGGATGCCCCGTGCCTTGTCGACAACGTTGAAGATGGTGTCCATCGGCTCGTTGTTGGTGATGCACTTGGGGTTGTTGCACTTTACAATGCTCCGAAGCTCGTCCGGTGTCACCACCTTCTTCTTCTCTACCACTTCATAGTCATTAATGATGTTGAGCACCACGTTCGGTGCCACGACCGACAGACGGGAGATCTCATCATCGGTGAAGAACTTGTCGCTCACCTTGATGATTCCCTTTGTGCCTACCATCTTCGATGAGAAGTTATAGCCGATGGTGACGGGTGTGGAGAGCTTCTGGAGCTGTAAAAGGTTGACCACCTGAAAGGTTTTCTCAGCTGGGATATGATCGATGACGGTGCCGTTCTCAATGGCGGCGACCAGGCGTTCTTTCTTTGACATGATTTTGATGTTTTGGGGATGGGCGGTGATAAGCGATAATAGGCGGTGATGGGCGTGGATAGGCGATGATGGGCGATAATAGGCGATGATAGGCGATGATGGGCGATGATGGGAGGGGATTATATTATCGTCCGGTCGTTCCTGACTTCCTCCAGCGGGATGCCGAGACAGTGGCAGAAGATGGCCTCGCGGGCGAAGAGCCCGTTGCGGGCCTGCTGGATGTAGTAGGCATGTGAGCTGTCGTCAACGTCGTAGGCTATCTCGTTCACACGGGGAAGGGGATGGAGAATCCGCATGTTGGGGCGTGCGAGTGCGAGCATGTCACGGCGGAGGATGTAGACGTTCTTCACCCGCTCGTACTCCATCAGGTCGGAGAACCGCTCCTTCTGCACGCGCGTCATATATAATATGTCGGCATTGGCAATGACCTCGGGTGTGAACTCCTCATGTTCCTCGAATCGGATGCCGTGCTTGCGGCAGTAGATCTTGTACTCCTCGGGCATGGCCAGCTCCTTGGGCGCAATGAAGTGGAAGGTGGGATTGAAGTGGCGCATCGCCATGATGAGCGAGTGGACGGTGCGGCCGTACTTGAGGTCGCCGACGAGGTAGATGTTGAGGTTCTCCAGCGTGCCCTGTGTCTGGGCAATGGTGTAGAGGTCGAGCAGGCATTGTGAGGGATGCTGATGGGCTCCGTCTCCGGCATTGATGATGGGGACGGGAGCCACCTCGGAAGCATACTGTGCGGCTCCCTCGATGTAATGGCGCATGACAATGGCATCAGCGTAGTTTGATACCATTAGGATGGTGTCTTTCAGTGTCTCGCCCTTGCTGACGCTCGACACCTTGGCATCGGTGAATCCGATGACACGTGCGCCGAGCCGGTTGGCTGCAGTCTCAAAGCTGAGCCGGGTACGGGTGGAGGGTTCATAGAAGAGTGTCGCCACCACCTTTCCCTTGAGCAGCTCACGGTTGGGATGGCTCTCAAACTCTCTTGCCATCTCGATGAGGTAGAGCAACTGCTCGCGGCCGAGCCCCTCGATATTCACAAAGTTATGTTTTTCCATGCTTGTTTTGGGAATGTATTGGTTCTTTTTCAGTTGGTAAAGTTAATCATTTATTTCCTTACGGTCAAGTGTGTGGGGGGGAAATATACGCAGGAGGTAAAAAAAGTTTTATTTATTTTGCTTATCCGCCGATTTACATTATCTTTGCAGAATCGTTTGACAGTTGATGGCATGACGTTGCCAGGAGGCACAGCATCCTGCACGGACGCTTTCATGCTGACTATTAAATCTCGGAACAATTAATGAGAAGACACTTCGTACATCTCCTTTGGGGAACTCTCATTGCCATACTGGGCTTTGTCTTCATATTCTTCATCTCGGTGTGGAACGGATGGGTAGGCTACATGCCTGACATGGACGAGCTGTCCAACCCTATCGACAAGTTCGCCTCACAGGTCTATTCATCTGACCAGCAGCTCATCGGCACCTGGAACCAGGACAACAACAACCGTGTGGCCATTGACTATAACGGCCTCTCCCCACACTTGGTGCATGCCCTCGTGGCAACAGAGGACGAACGGTTCTATGAACACTCGGGCATTGATTTCATCGCCTTGGGACGTGCCATCGTGAAACGTGGCGTCATGCGTCAGGCAAGTGCCGGCGGTGGGTCGACCATCACGCAGCAGCTTGCCAAGCAGCTCTTCTCAGAGAAGGCGCACAGCACGCTGGAGCGTCTGCTGCAGAAGCCGATAGAGTGGATCATCGCCGTGAAGCTGGAACGTCACTTCACCAAGGAGGAGATTCTGGCCATGTACTTCAATTATTTCGACTTCCTTCATAATGCGGTAGGCATCAAGCGTGCCGCCAACACCTATTTCAATAAGGAGCCCCGCAAGCTGAACGTCACCGAGTCGGCTATGCTCGTCGGGCTTTGCAAGAACCCATCGCTTTTCAATCCGCTTCGCCACCCGGAGCGTTGCCTGCAACGGCGCAACGTGGTGCTGATGCAGATGGTGAAGTCGGGCTATGTGACACGGGCAGAGTATGCCGAGCTGTCAAAGCGTCAGCTGGGTGTACACTTCACGAAGACAAAGCCCGTGAATGGCGCAGCCGACTATTTCCAGGCCTTCCTGCGCCAGTATATGATGGCGAGGAAGCCTGAGCGTGAGAACTATCAGACATGGCAGAACCGCCAGTTCGTACTCGACTCCATCGCCTGGGAGCAGGACCCGCTCTATGGCTGGTGCAACAAGAACCTGAAACGCAATGGCGAGCCTTACAACGTGAACACTGACGGGCTGCGCATCTACACCACCATTGACACCCGCATGCAGCAGTATGCGGAGGAAGCCGTGCGCAAGCATGTGGGCGGCTATCTGCAGGCGCAGTTCAATCTTGCCAGCCGATACAAGAAGAACGCACCGTTCTCCTCGAACATCTCCCGCCGCACCATCAAGCAGATCCTCAACCGCTCCTGCCGCCAGAGCCTTCGTTACCGCCGCATGAAAGAGCAGGGGGCAACGGCAGAGGAGATAAAGCGCAGCTTCCGCACACCGCATGAGATGACACTCTTCACTTATCATGGTGACATTGACACGGTGATGACACCTATTGACTCCATCCGTTACTATAAGTCGTTCCTGCGCTCGGCCTTCGTGAGCATGGACCCGCATACGGGTGCCGTGAAGGCATACGTGGGTGGCATTGACTATCAGCACTTCAAATATGATGTCGTCATGGGTGGCCGCCGCCAGATAGGCTCTACGATCAAGCCTTACCTCTATGCGCTGGCCATGCAGAACGGCATGACCCCCTGCACGCTTGCCCCCAACGTGCAGCGTACGTATGGCGGCTGGACACCCCGTAACGGCTCTCATGCCCGCTACGGGCAGGAGGTTCCGCTGCGTTGGGGCCTGCAGCAGTCGAACAACTGGATATCGGCTTATCTCATCAATCTGCTCGGTCCTACGCAGTTCGTCAATATCCTGCATGACTTCGGGCTGAACAATCCCGATATTGAGAAGAATGCCGGGCCTGTGCTGTGCCTGGGGCCGTGTGAGGTGTCGGTGGGCGAGATGGCCAGTGCCTATACCACCTTTGCCAATGGAGGCATCCGCTGCGCGCCGCTCTTCGTCACGAAGATAGAGGATAGCCACGGGAATGTCATCGCCAAGTTCCAGCCGCTGATGACGGAGGTCATCTCAGAGGTCAGCTCCTATCAGATGATTGACATGCTCCGTGCCGTCATAGAGGGCGGAACGGGCAGCCGTCTTCGCTATGCTTATCATCTGACTGGCGATATTGGCGGCAAGACCGGTACGACGAACAACAACTCTGACGGCTGGTTCATGGGTATCACGCCACAGCTGGTCAGTGGCTGCTGGGTGGGCGGCGAGGACCGTGACATCCACTTCGACACAACCAATATGGGTCAGGGAGCCACAACGGCTCTCCCCGTATGGGCTTACTTCATGCAGCGTGTCTATGCCGATAAGCGGCTTGGGTACAACCCTGATGCGAAGTTTGTCATGCCGCCTCACTTCAATCCCTGTGAGACTGCTGACACGATAAACGTGAATGGCATCCAGGAGGAGTTCTTCTAAGGGGAGTCAATCGCTGCTCCTTCCCTGAGGATGGGATGGTGATGGTGCAAGACTCTCCTGTCAACGGGGCAGAAACTGAGCAAAGCCTTCCTGTAATGAGGGGACTGATGCCCTGGAATATTGCCAATAAGGAAGGACTTGTGGTGTGGATACCGCAGGAAGGTGTGGAACAGTAATTGTGACATTCTGCTGTCGGCAGGAAGCCGTGCAAGGCCGGCTTTCTTCATGCGGGGTGATTGCCAGTCTTTCTATCGGGACGTGCTGGGGAGTCGGGGCGATATGTTCCGGCGGCCTTTAGATGAGAACAAAGAAACTAATATCCTTTCAATACCAGACTGATTTATCAAAACAGGATATTCTCCCACAGTCTTCGGGCAGCGGAATGACAATATCTTAAATGCTAACCAAGTCAAGAAGAGCAGGCTCGTGAGGGTCTGCTCTTTTCTTGTTCTGTTCTTGGTGGTTTAGTCAGAAATTTATATCTTTGTGGAATATAACTATAAATAATGCCTTATGAAAAAATCAAACTCACTCAGAGTAGCTGCCGTTACGCTGCTCGCAACAGCTGTTTTGTCATCTTGTGCTACCATTGCGGCGGGCGGCTCTCCATCAATCACAATCAACGGCGACACAAGGAATCCGGTAACCATCATCACTGAAAAGCAAACCTATGCCAACGTGACGCTTCCCTGCACGGTTCAAGTGAACCGTCACCATCTTGTTGGGCAGAGAATACAGGTGCGCTCGGACAGTACCGAGTATAAGGACATTATCCTTGACAAGAAAATCAATGCCTGGACGTTCGGCAATATTCTACTTGGCGGGCTGATTGGCTGGGGTGTTGACCTTGCAACCAACTGTGTGAGCGAGCCGATGGTGAGTAACTTCTATCTTGAGGAGAAGAAGTAAGTGAATCAGGTTGATCCAGTTCCTTTCCAAGTTGTATTGAAATGAAAGTCGGCTTGGGCTGGTGCATGACAGCTGCCGTGCATCAGCCTGTGGATATCTTGTAGTCTGGCGTTGTTATGGCACACTCGACTGCTTGTCAGAACAGTGCTGCCCAACAGGAATGAAACAGCCTGTCTTTTGGGATGCTGACACCTTTTGCATGTTGCAAATAGAAGCCATGTCCTTTCCCACATCGTGCATTGGGAAATGGCACGTTGATTAGTTGGACTGCGTTCTCTTCTCCCGTGCGTTGCGTATCTTGTCCTGAATCATCTGATAGTGAGAGGTGGCGTGCCTGCGGGCACTGATAATCTGGAAGCGATAGACGAGACAGGTGGTGATGAAATAGGCGAGGACCTGCAGCCAAAGGGCACGAAGTTCAGGGAGTATGTCGCTGAGTGCCCCCCCCATTGAGGCGATGCGCAGGTAGCCGCGTACACCGAACGTGGAAGGGATGAGCCAGCCGAAGCCCTGCCAGATGCCAGGCATGTTGCTCTGTGGCCAGGAGACACCCGTCAGGAACAGGAAGGGAACGGAGGTGAACACGACCAGCAACATGACATTCTCGCGGTAACGGACAAGGCAGGAGAGGGTCATGCCGAAGAATATGACCGACAGCAGATAAGGCAGCAGGAGCCAGAAGAGGTCGGCGGGGTGTGCAAGCATCGTGAAGCTGAAGAGCCGTGGGACAGCCATTGTGATGTAGGCTGCCATGACACAGTAAATCATGAAGTAGCAGAGTGACTTGCCCAGGACAATCTTCATGATGCCGTCATAGTTACGTCCGATGGGTACAAGGTCCTGAAAGCGGTTGTTCTCCCGTGCTGTACCGGCGGACAGGCCGATACCAAGGAGCAAGGTCTGTTGCAGAATGAGTATCAGCACCCCTGGCAGGATGGCATTGCCGTAGCCTCCCGTTGTATTGAAGATGGGCTGTGCGTCGACGGCGAGAGGCTCAGTGCTTACCTCCTCGTCACGCTCAGTGACAGAGAAGGACTGCGGCTTCTGCCGTTCGGCATTCATGTTGAGTGATACGGCTTGGGCAGTCTGATAGATGGCTTTGTAAGTCAGCATGAGGCTCATGTCGCAGTAGACGCTCACATGCGCCTGCTCGCCGCGGTTCAGTATCCGGTCGAAATCCTCAGGGAAGTACAGGACACCGTTGACAACCTGTTTCCCCACGAGATCCTGGGCTTCCTTGAGATTGTTACACCGATAAGCCGCCCGCACGTCAGGCGAGGCATCGAAGCTGCGGATGAATGTCCGGGAGGAAGCAGAGTGGGAGAGGTCGACAATGGCTACGGGCACGTCACGCACCACCTCATTATTGTATATCCACGAGTAGAGAAGCGGGTAAGCCAGTGGGACAAGGATGAAGAAGATAAGCACACCTTCATCCTTGATAGTACTCTTGGTCTCCAGCCACCAGATGTAAAAGAGGGAATGTATCCAGCCCCCCAAGCCCTTCCCCAGCCCCTCTTTAGGGAGGGGAGAGCCTGACGGAAGTCCTGGCTGACTATGTTTCTTGTTTTCTTTCTTTGTCATTTTGTGTGGAATTATTGTATCAGCAACAGAGTCGCAGTATAGAGGAGTGTGCATCTAATGTAAGAAAGCCGGCATGACTTTGCACCGTATCGGGCGGACAATCAATACAAGAGAGCCGCAATAACCGTAAATCACACGTGCAGTTGACGGTAATCACACATGTAACTGACGGTAATCAAACGTGGCTCCAGTGCTTCACGTGAGAGTCTGCCAAGGGCCATCTTCCGTGCCGAGACTGTATTCCCGTCAGGCCCTTCTTTGCCTTGGGATGGGAACCTTGGGATGGGCATGGGATAAGCCTTACTTCCTATGGTATATAGACATACTCCACCATAGCCCGCTTGATGTTCCGCAGCACGAGGATGGGAAGGCAGGCGAAGGCGATGAGCGCAACGACATTCCCCCAGGCATCTATGAGCGGATAGCCATTGAATACACATATCTGGTAAATCATGTAGTAGTGGCGTAGGGGAATAATCTGCGCCAGGGCCTCAATCATTCCGTCCATCGCAAAGACGGGAAAGGTGGCCCCACAGGCCGAGAAACCAACGACAGCCCAGAGCGAGCAGACACTCATTGACATGCGGAGGGAAGGCATCAGCCCGAAGGCAAATACTCCAAATCCTTGAGAGGACAGCACGGTCAGCACAGCAAGGAGCAGAATCATGGGCAAGCCACCAGGATGGGGGAAGTGAAGATGGCCGTAGACGTACCACTCATAGCCGAGGAAGATGCTCAGGAAGACAAGCGTCTGCGGCAACAACTTGCCCGTGAGGGCCACGAGAATGTTGTTGCCTGCCATGCGCATCCAGCCATGCGCCCGCCCGAACTTCAGTTCAGTGCCGATAGAGTAGGCGGTGATGAGGAAGATGAACAGCACGAGAATCCCCGGCACCATGATGCTGCTGAGGTAGATGTTATAGTTCATCCACGGGTTGCCCACCATGTGGAGGTCAATGGCAATGGGCTGGAGGAAGGTCTTGATCTCGCCAGGTGTCTTGCCGAGCATCTGCAGTTTGGCAGAGCCAATGGCAGCCGAGCCCAGTGTGGTTATGGTCTTGAGGTCCTTGAAGAGCATAGAGCCCGCCACAAGCGTCACATTACTGTAATAGAAAGAGACCTTGGGCTGCCGCTGGGCAATGAGGTCAGCAGTTGTTCCCTGCGGTATATAGAGGAATCCGTAGATTTCATTGCGCTGTATGGCCTTGCGTGCCTCGTTGACGTTGTTGTAATGACCAGCGATGCGGGTACTCTGGAAGGCATCCAGCTGGCGTGTCATGGCACGGGTGGTGGAGGTGTTGTCATTGTCGACCACGCCGCAGGGGAGGTCTTCGGGCTGTCCCTCGCTCATCAGAGAGGTGAAAAAGAAGATGACAATGAGGGGGAACAGCACCATGCAGCAGATGTAGATGGGGTTGTAGACCATCAGCCCTACCTCGCGGGCGGCGAGGGAGACTATCCTGCCTAAGTTTTTCCTGAGGGAGGACAAGGCTGATGCTATGGGGGAAGATGGTTGCTTCTTTGGCATTGTTATAGGGAGAATAGGCGATGATAAGCGATAATGGGCGATGGCAGGCGATAATGGGCGATGATAGCCGGGATAGGCGATGACAGGATATGACAAGCCTTGGTAAACCTTATCCCGTGAGGGATCCCCTTGCTTGGGAGGGGCTTGGGTAGGCACTATCTGATTATCAGTGACATGCCAGGCTTCAGACCATCAACACGCTTCACGGGACGTGCCTTGACCTGGAAGGTCTTGAGGTCATACTGTCCTGTGGTCTTGGTTGCCTTCCATACGGCATAGGAGCCGGCATCCTTGAGAGAAGTGACGCGCATCTCTATCTGCCTGTCGAAAGCAGGAACATAGACCTTCAGTACCGTACCGACTTTCATGCCCTTCAGTTGGTCCTCACGCACGTTGAATGTGCCCCAGATGTCATCGGTCATGGAGATGCTCATGATGGGGCTGCCTAAGCCGACCAGTTCGCCCACCTTTGGGTAGATGGTCGAAACCTCACCATCAGCCGTGGCCCGCTGGACAGTCTCCTTCAGCACTGACCGCACCACGTCGACAGCCGACCGTGCTGCCTGTGCCTGCTTCTTGGCAGCCTTCTTGGCTTCCTCACGGGCACCGCTCTTGGCAAGCTCCCATTGCGCCTTGGCCGCCTCAACACCAGCCTTGGCGGCCTCAAAGGCAGCCATAGCCTCGTCACGTTTCTGTGCCGTCATGACCCCCTCGTCATAAAGCCGTTGCATGCGTCCGTAGGTTTTCTCGGCTATTCCGTTGGCGGCAATGGCCTGCTGGTAAATCTGATAGGCACTCTCAACGGTCTCCCGTCGGGTAGGGGCCTCAGCCAGTGCGCTCAGAGCATCGGTAGCCCCGGCAGTAGCCTCAGCCACTTTCTCCTGTGCGTCAGCCTCAGGAATGGCAAGGGTGGCAAGAATGTCGCCCTTGTGTACGTAGTCGCCTTCCTTCACCCGGATGTCAGTGATGCGTCCTGGTAGCTTGCAGGCAACCCGATACTCGCTCACCTCAGCCTCGCCCTGTATAACTTCGGGTGTACGGTCGAGGGTGAAATAGCCGATGACGGCAACGAGTACGACTACCGTCACAAATCCAAGGACGGCAAGAAGAATGTTGTTATGTTGTGATTTTGCTGACATGATCAGTTGTTTTTGTTTATGGATATTTATGGAAGACAGAGCCGTGGCACAGCCTCAGCCAGCCGAACATCGGATGGGTCTAAAGCCCGCCCAGTGCCTTCTGCAACCCGGTCTGTGCGAGCCTGACGGCAATCTCGGCGTCAATGATAGCCATGCGGGCAGTCTGCCAGGCTGTCTGTGCGGCCATGACATCCGTGACGGTCATCACGCCCTCCTTGAAACCGAGGTCGGCACAGCGGAGGTTCTCCTCTGCGGCAGCCATGTTCTTGTGGGCGGTGGCAAGCTGCCTGTTGGCATCCCTGAGGCGGAATCGGTTCTGCTCCACCTCCAGTTCCACCTTCTTGCGGGCATCCTCCAGTTCCATCTGGGCTATGCTGGTGGCCGTCTTGGTGGCGCGCACCTTGTATCTGCCCTCGCCCCAGTTCCAGATGGGCACCTGCACGGTGATGCCAATGTTCCAAAGGTCAGTGAACTTCTGCTGGAAGCCATTGAAGAGATTGGGATTTGACACAGAATATCCGCCCGTCAGGAGGACATGAGGGCGGTAGAGCGATCTGACCAGCTTTGTGTTCTGCCGGCTCATGTCGATGGCATTCTGCAGCAGGCGCAGCTCCGGGCGCAGCTCGTTCAGGGCAGTACTGTCAGACGGAGTGATGTATGGACTGTCAGCTGAGGCGGATGGGGCAGGTGACAGGTCGGCATCCCCCTCATCAGAGAGGCTGATGCTGCCGTCAAGGTCAAGCCCGCACAGCTCGCACAGAGCCATCTTGGCAAGCGACACTCCACTTTGTATGCGTGCTATCTGCAGGTCGGCGGTGTTGACGGCCACGTCCACCTTCAGCCCGTCAGCCCTTGTGGCCACGCCCTCACGTATCATCTTCCTCACGTCATTGTCCAGTTTCTGCGCCAGGTCACGGTAGCGGATGGCAAGCGTCTCCTTCTTTTTCAGCGAGACGGCAAGCCAGTAGGCATTGTCGACGGCATAAAGCACATTCTGCTGCTTGAGGTCGATGCTGTTGTGCGCCACCTGCTCGCCAATGGCAGCCATGTCGTTGGCGGCCTTGATGGCCCCTCCCATGTAGATGGGCTGGCTGACGATGATGCCGCCGGCATAGACGTTCCTCGTGTCCGAGCGGAAGGCATCGCTGATGGTCCGCCCGATGTTGTCGCCCGCCTGTGCCAGTGGGGTGGTCATGTTCCCCAGGACCTGCCCCAGCTGCTGTGCAGCCTGCGGGCTGATGATGCCCTGCTGTGCCAGCGAGGTGATGCTCTGCCCGATCTGGCTGCCCAGCTGTCCGGCGGTATTGGTGCCCAGATTGGCGAGCGTTCCTTTCTGATTGCTGTTCAGCAATGAGATCTCACGTGAGAAATGCTCATATCCGGCAAGCGCGTCAATGCGGGGCAGATACTTTGTCTTCGCAGCCTTGTGCGTGTTCTCAGCCACGTCCACCGTCATGCGCGACACCTTCAGCTGTCGGTTGTTCCGCAATGCCAGTTCCCGGCACCGCTGCAGGGAGAGCATCTCCTGAGCCTGTGAGGCAGCGGCTATGCTGAGCAGCACCGCAAAGGTGAATATTCTTTTCATCTGTTCATCATCATTTCTTATAACATTGATGCAAAAGTACTGTTTTTGGCGGAAAGCACAATGAAAAGGCAAATCTTAATCTTTAAAATACAAAAAACTGTCTATTTTTAGGGAAATATAGAACAACTTTAGAAATAATTACCTATCTTTGCAACAACAATCTGTATAATGTACAAAGTACGAAAAATTCCTATTCTGTGAAAAAGTCGGGATTCTTTTACCGTGCCTTTGACCTTTACTACGACGGTTTCCGGCACATGACGCTGGGCAAGACGCTCTGGGCGGTCATCATCGTGAAGCTGATCATCATCTTTCTTGTGCTGAAGGTGTTCTTCTTTCCTAACTTCCTCAAGCAGAAGGCTGATCCAGGGAAGGAAGGCGACTATGTGGAACAGGAGCTGATGAACCGATAATGCAATTCCTAACATTAATAAAATAACGAACAAGTAAATGGAAAATCTACTTTTAACCGTTGACCCAGGGACCGTTGACTGGTCGCGTGCGCAGTTCGCGCTGACAGCCATCTATCACTGGCTCTTTGTCCCGCTGACGCTCGGCCTTGCCGTCATCATGGGCATCATGGAAACCTGCTACTACCGCACCCGCAAGGAGTTCTGGCGCTCGGCGGCACGCTACTGGCAGACTCTCTTCGGCATCAACTTCGCTATGGGTGTCGCCACGGGCATCATCCTGGAGTTTGAGTTCGGCACAAACTGGAGCAACTACTCCTGGTTCGTGGGCGACATCTTCGGTGCGCCACTGGCCATAGAGGGCATCCTGGCCTTCTTCATGGAGTCGACCTTCGTCGCCGTGATGTTCTTCGGCTGGAAGAAGGTGTCTCCCGGCTTCCATCTTGCCTCCACATGGCTCACCGGCCTGGGCGCAACCATCTCAGCCTGGTGGATTCTCGTGGCCAACGCATGGATGCAGTACCCTATCGGCTGCACGTTCAATCCTGAGACGATGCGCAACGAGATGACATCCTTCCTGGACGTGGCCTTGAGCCCGTTCGCCATTGACAAGTTCACTCACACCGTCACCTCGGCATGGGTCCTGGGCGCGGCGTTCACCGTTGGCGTAGGCTGCTGGTACCTCCTGCGCAAGCGTCACACCGACCTGGCGAGGGAGAGTGTCAGGATAGGTTCCATCGTGGGGCTTATCGCTTCCCTGCTGGCAGCCTTCTCGGGCGACAACTCGGCCTACATGGTGGCGCAGACGCAGCCCATGAAGCTCGCGGCTATGGAGGCTCTCTATGAGGGCGGCACTGACCAGAGCCTGACGGGTATCGCCTTTGTCAACCCCTTCAAGCAGCCCGACTACATGAACGAGTCGGAGCCACCCATGCGGATAGCCGTCCCCAACATGCTCTCCCTGCTCGCCACGCATGACCCTCATGGATTCGTGCCCGGCGTGAGAGACATCATCAATGGCTATCAGAAGGCTGACGGAACCCGTGAACCCTCACTGAAAGAAAAGCAGGAGCGGGGCCGCAATGCCATCCAGGCACTCAAGGACTTCCGTGCAGGCAAGGACAAGGAGGCAAACCGCCGTATCCTCGACCGTGACATGAAGTACTTCGGCTACGGATACATCAAGAATGCCGAGCAGACCGTACCGTTCATCCCTGTCAACTTCTGGGCCTTCCGCATCATGGTGGGGCTGGGCTCACTGTTCATCCTCGTCTTCGCCGTCATGCTGTTCGTTGTCTACAGGAAGGACATCACCCGTCCACGCTGGCTGCAGATGGCCGGTGTGGCCCTTATTCCGCTGGCTTACATCGCCAGTGAGAGCGGATGGCTCGTCGCCGAGTTCGGCCGTCAGCCCTGGACCATCCAGGACATGCTCCCCACGTGGGCTGCCGTGAGCGACCTCTCCAGTGGCGGCATCGCCCTCACCTTCTTCCTCTTCCTCTTCCTCTTCACAACGATGCTGATTGTGGAGATAAACATCATGTGCAAGCAAATCAAGAAAGGACCTGAACTATGACATACGATTTTCTGCAACATTACTGGTGGCTGGTCATCTCCCTGTTAGGTGCGCTGCTCGTCTTCCTCCTCTTTGTGCAGGGAGCCAACTCCATGATTTTCCAGCTGGGCAAGACGGATGAGGAGCGCCGCATGCTCATCAACTCAACGGGGCGCAAGTGGGAGTTCACCTTCACCACGCTCGTCACCTTCGGCGGTGCGTTCTTCGCCTCCTTCCCTTTGTTCTACAGTACCAGCTTCGGCGGTGCCTACTGGATATGGGTGCTGATTCTGTTCTCCTTCATCATCCAGGCCGTCAGCTATGAGTTCCAGAACAAGGCAGGCAACCTGCTTGGCGTGCGCACGTTCCAGGTATGTCTCATCATCAATGGCATCGTGGGCCCACTGCTTCTTGGTGGTGCTGTGGCCACCTTCTTCACAGGCTCCAACTTCATCGTTGAGAAGGGCAATATCACCGACTCCCTCCAGCCTGTCATCTCCCACTGGGCCAACGGCTCCCGCGGGCTTGACGTGCTGCTCAATCCCTGGGTGGTCATCTTTGGCATCGCCGTGGTGTTCCTCGCACGTATCCTCGGCACGCTCTATATTAATAATAATGTGAACGATGCCCCCATCCGCAGCCGCGTCCGCAGGCAGCTGATTGTGAACACCGTTTTCTTCCTTGCCTTCTTCCTACCGTTCCTCGTCATGACGCTTGTCACTGACGGGTATGCCGTCAATGAGGCAGGGACTGTTGTCATGGAGCCGATGAAGTATCTGCACAACCTGCTCACGATGTGGCCCCTGGCCGTCATCCTGCTTGCAGGTGTGGCGCTGCTGCTCTTCGGCATCGGGCGGACTGTCCTCAGACCCGATTACGTCCGTGGCATCTGGCCTGCGGGCATCGGTGTGGTGCTGGTGGTGCTGGTGCTGTTCCTCATCGCAGGATGGAACAACACGGCATACTATCCCTCAACGGCCGACCTGCAAAGCTCGCTGACCCTTCAGAACAGCTCTTCAAGTGAGTTCACCCTCACGACGATGTTCTATGTCAGCTTCCTCGTCCCATTCGTGCTGGGCTACATCTTCTATGCCTGGCGTGCTATTGACAAGAAGCCTATCGACCGCCAGGAGATTGCGGAGGATGATGCTTACTAAGAGATAGAAATACTGTAGCCACTCAGAAAACATGGGTGTACCAAAAACGGCTGATGGCCTTTTTGATACACCCTTTTTCTGTTGACCAATGTTTCCTGAAGTCAGATGCGCTCTGCCCCAGGTGTATGATTTTCCCGGCCGTTCAGTCATTTTTCCCTGTTTTTTTTCGTACCTTTGCGAATCCTGTTTAGATGAGAAAGAGAATGAAGAAAGGACTTGTACTGGAAGGAGGAGCCATGCGCGGGCTGTTCTCAGCCGGCGTGATGGACGTTCTGATGGAGCATGACATCATGCCCGATGGTGTCATCGGCGTGTCGGCAGGGGCTGCCTTCGGCTGCAACATGAAGTCACGGCAGCCGGGACGTGTGCTGCGCTATAACCAGCGGCTGGTACACGACTGGAGGTATGCCTCGCTGCGGTCGCTCCTGACCACGGGCGACTACTTCGGCGGGGAGTACGACTATCACTACGTGCCCCGCCATGTCGATTACTTTGACGTTGATGCCTTCCGTGAGAATCCGATGGAGTTCTGGGCTGTCTGCACCAACGTGGGCACGGGCAAGGCCCTCTACAAGCAGCTGACCGAGGTGGATGACACCTGCCTGGAGTATATCCGTGCCTCTGCCTCCATGCCCGTTGCCGCCCGCATCGTGACCGTTGAGGGCAAGAAGCTGCTCGATGGCGGCATAGCCGACTCCATCCCCCTCCGTTTCTTCCAGCAGCAGGGCTATGGGCGCAACCTCGTTGTCCTCACCCAGCCGGCGGGATTCGTCAAGGAGCCTAACCGGCTGATGCCGCTCATGCGCCTGTGGCTCCGCCGCCATCCCCGTGTGGTGAGGGCACTGGAGCAGCGGCATGTCATGTACAATGAGGAGCTGGCCTACGTGCGCGCCGAGGAGGCAAAGGGCGACACGCTTGTCATCCGTCCCAAGGCGAAGCTCTCCATCGGGCATATCTCCCATGACCCTGCCGAGATGCAGGCAACCTATGACCTGGGGCGGCAGGCAGCCTTGGAGCAGCTGGATGCGATAAGGAGGCTCTTCGCCGAATGAGATGGTGTGTGGGCGTTCGGTGCAGGTAACCGATTGATTACCTGCTGATGACAAGTGGCAGGGCAGGCGGTGCCCTTCTTGGTCAGTACTCCACGTGAAGTACCCGAATACTTCAGCAGCAGTACTTCATTACTTCACGTGAAGTATTCAGCAGCCGCCCGTCACCGCAGTTCCTCTCAGCCGGCTTTGGGCCTCCGTCACGCCATGCCCTTATACCCTTGCTCTCCTGATTGTTTTCTCAGTCAGCCGCACAATACCTACATTATGGTATTGTGCGGTTGCTTTTTTTACCGTACCTTTGCAGTCTTAAAGATACTTAAAATTATAAAATAGTTAGATAAAATGAAGGCAACCAGACTCATAATCCTGCTTCTTCTGCTGCTGACCTGCCAGATGGTGGGAGCGCAGCAGCCCTCAGCGGCAGTGGGCGGCCATACTGTCAGTCTGACCGTGACCGACAAGGACAGCAAGGAGACGGTGATCATGGCAAACTGCTCACTCGACCCGCTTGGAGCCTTTGCCGTGACGGATGTCGACGGGAAGGCATCGTTCGGGAAAGTACCATCGGGCCAGTTCACGATGAAGGTCACTTACGTGGGCTATGAGCCTTACACGACTGTGCTGAAGGTGGATGCCGACATGACGCTCAGCGTCCAGCTGGTGCCCACATCCCTGGCACTGAAGGAGGTTGTGGTGACGGCGAGGCAGAATGTGTCGGGGGCATCAACCTCATCGGTTATCGGCCGGCAGGCCATTGATCACCTCCAGGCAACATCATTGGCCGATGTCATGCAGCTCATCCCAGGACATAAGATGGGCAATACTGACCTTACGCAGCAGGCCAACCTACAGCTCCGGACACTGCATAACAACAGCACCAGTGCCTTTGGCTCAAGTATCATCGTCGATGGTGTGCCTCTGTCAAACAACGGTCAGCTGACGCAGGGGCAGTTCTCACCGACAGCCTTCACGGGTACGGATCTCCGCCAGGTGGCCGCCGACAATATAGATAATGTGGAGATTATCCGTGGCATTCCCTCGGCTGAGTATGGCGACCTCACCAGCGGTCTGGTCGTCATTCACTCGAAGATGGGTGTTACACCGTGGCAGATCAAGGCGAAGGTGAACCCCAATATGACCAATGCCTCGCTGACCAAGGGCTTCTCGCTCAACAGGGCTGGCGTCCTGAACGTCAACTTCGACTATGCCAAGGCATGGGGCGATCCCCGGCAGAAGACACGCAGCTTCAACCGCTACAGCTTCAACCTGGGCTACAGCTATGACCTCAGCAAACGGTGGCACACGGAGACGAAGTTCCGACTGCTCTATGCCAAGGACTGGTCGGGCAATGACCCGAATGCCCTGCAGGACGGGACGTTTCTCAAGCACACCACACTGAACCTCGGCCTTACCCATAACGGGCGCATAGCGGTTGACAGGCTCCTCATGCGGACGCTGAACTATACACTCGGCATCAGCTATGGCGAGGACGACAACGAGCAGTCGTCATTCGTCACCAACAGCACCGGCCTGCTCCCTATCCTCACCGCGCGTGAGACGGGCTACCACCGTGTGCCTTGGATGACGCAGTCTTACCTGGCAACAGGGCGGACAGAGAGCCGTCCGGGCAACGTGTATGCCAAGGTCAGCGACACTTTCTTCTTCCGGTCGGGCAACACCCGGCAGAATTTCAAGGTGGGAGCTGAGTATCATTATGACTGGAACGGAGGCAGGGGGTATTACAACCTCAACGACTCGCTGCCCTTCCGCCCCAACAGTGACGGCCGTCCCCGTGCCTTCTCGGATGTGCCGGGGCTGCACCAGGTGGCTGCCTATGCTGAGGACAACTTCCTCTGGAACATCAACAGGGTGAACCGCCTGCGTGCCAACCTGGGCCTGCGTCTCACCGCCATGCAGCCTTTCAGCCATGTGGCGACCACTGCGCTGTCGCCCCGACTGAATCTCTCGTTCAGCGTTACCCGCTGGCTTGACATCCGGGGAGGCATCGGCCTGAACTCAAAGACCCCCGGCCTGGCCTATCTCTATCCTGATGCAAAGTATGATGACCGTGTCGCTGCCAACTATATGCCGCAGGATGACCGCGCGGCGCAGCTGCTCGTCTATCACACGCAGGCTTATAGGGTGGCTTACTCCAGCGGTCTCAGGAATGCGACGACGACAAAGGTGGAGCTGGGTGCTGACTTCAAGCTGCCTGGAAGCCGCAGACTGAGTATCCTTGCCTATCAGGACCGTACGCCGAACGGCTTTGCCCCGCTCAGCGACTTCTACGTCTATCCCTACAGTCTCTATACGCAGGCGCAGGGACTCGTCATCACGCCGGGCCAGCCCACGCAGGTTGATTATGCCAATCCTTCCCGCTCTTTCATGGCCTATATGACGAAAGGTACCATCGGGAACACCAATACCACCATCAACAGGGGTGTCGAGCTCGACTTCGAGTTGGGTGAGATCCGTCCCATCCACACCTCCTTCTTCTTCAGCGGTGCCTATTCTGAGACGAAGACTTACTCAACTGACCGTAACACCGAGGCGGTGCGGGCATCATTGCTCCCTGCTGAGTATGCCGACTACAATGTGACACCGTTCAGGGTGGTCTATCCGTCGGGGGTGGACTACAGCAAGTACCGCCAGTTCCTCAATACGTTGCGCATCGTGACCAACATCCCTGCGCTCAAGATGGTAGCCTCTTTCACGGCACAGGCCGTCTGGTACGACTGGAATCTCTCGTATTCGGCTGACAAGAATCCCATCGGCTTCTTCGGTGCTGACCTCGTTGAGCATCCCATCACACAGGATATGATGACGGGATTCCTGGGCATGGACGGGCAGTATTATGCCACGAAGCCAGTCGGCATCGCCACCGTTGCCCTGGCCGACCTTGCCTCAAAGGCAAGCGACAACAAGCCGTCAAAGTCGCCTGTGGAGTGGAATCTCCAGGGCCGGCTGACCAAGCAGCTTGGCAACTTCGGAGGTCTGTCGCTCTATGTGAACAACATGATCTACTATGAGCCTTTCCTCCGGGGCAACAACACCGAGTCGCTCGTACAGCGAAACACCGGCAAGTTCAGCTTTGGTGTGGAGCTTTACTTTAATCTCTGATGCGGTGATGGGTGCTGATTGGCGGGTGTCTGCCATCATGTGACCTCACTCATTCTTCTAATCAACCATTATTCCGCCCTTTATCTGCACAAATATGAAACAAATGAAGTATCTTCTGTCGCTCTTCGCAGTTCTTGCCTTGGCATCCTGCGTTGACTATTCTGACGCCTCGCAGGCTGTGACGGCGAAGATTCAGCTGCAACTGCCTGCCGAGTTGAAGGCTGACAACACCCTGTCGGGGCACAGGGTGTCCCTCCAGCTGAATGGTGTTACCTACACCGCCCTGACCGATGAGGCTGGTATTGCCACTTTTCCGGGGCTGATTCCCGATGTGTATACCGTCTCAACCTCATGGGATATCTCCTCGGCTGACTATGCCCGCCTCACGGGCAGTGCTGAGGCCAACAGCGGTGCGACCGTCTCGGGCAGTCTGAATGCCCAGCTCATCTCCGGCTCTGAGCCGCTCCTGTTAGGCACATCCCTGTCAGTGAAGCGTGACATTATCATCGGTAAGGTTTATGTTTCCGGCTCAAAGGACAACAACAGGAGAAACTATCAGGCAGGAAAATATGTGGAACTTTACAACCAGTCGGCCGACACGGTTGACGTGGCAGGGCTTTACATCGGTCTGCTTGAGACTGACAATCCGCAGGCCTACACGCTTGACAACCTCCATGCTGACTATGCCGACTCGGTTGTCCTTGTCAAGCAGGTATTCCGTATTCCTGCTGACAGGCCTTACAGGGTGGCCCCCGGCGGTACGGTTGTCCTCACCAACAGTGCCATTGACCACAGCGTGAACGGCCCGCTGGAGCATAACCTGCTCCTGGCCGACTTTGAGGCGAAGGACAACAGCGGCAGGATGCAGAACAATCCCAGCACACCTGCCCTGGAGACGGTCTTCAATACATTTTCAGGAAACTCCACCATGAACCTCAACCTGGGCTTCCAGGGTGTCGTCATCTTCCGGACTTCGGAGGATGTCAGCCAGCTGAAGCTCACCTATAAGTATGGCAAGACAAAGGGATTACAGTTTGCCTTGCTGCCCAAACGGTATATCATTGATGGTGTCGACTACCTCCGGCACAAGCCAACGGGCACTGATGCCGGCGAGAAACGGCTCTATCCTTCCATTGACGCAGGCTTCATCAGCATCAATGCGACGAGTGGCTGGTCGGGAGAAATTGTCTGTCGCAGGACCTCATCCACTGCTGACGGGCACAGAATCCTCATGGATACCAACAACAGCTCAAACGATTTCCGGGTCTCCACAACCATAGCACCGAGGGAATATTAGGGTAGGGATGGGGACCACCCCCAACCCCTCCCAAGGGAGGGGAGGCTTGGCAGTCGTGGGATGGCAGCGGTGTCTTAGTTTGCTGCTTGCCGTCTGGCATTGGTGTTTCAGTGTTTGTGATTAGCGTTCCAGTATTTGTGGCTTAGCTTATTACCGCTTATCATGGCCTGTTATCGCTTCTTCCACCTATCTGTTTATCCTCACTTCTCCCCGCTTATCCTCGTCCATGTCATGCGCTTCATTATAAATTATCAGATGATTATGTTACACTTCAATAAGACATTCCCCTTGTTCGGCAGAATGGGGCTTACCTCTCACGGGAGATGCTGGGCTCTCCTTGCCTTTCTTCCGCTTATCTCCCCTGCCCAAACACCGGTTGATTCCCTTCCGGGCGAGCCGGCTTACCGCCTTCAGGACCTCACCCAGCTCTGGCACAGCACCCACAACGCATCGGGACTCTCACTTGATGCCTCGCAGAATCGGGGCTATGCCGCCGCCAGCTATCTCCACCGAGGTGGTGACTATCACCGGGTGCAGGAGGGAGGTATGGCCAACAGCCTGCGGTTCTTCACCGAACGCTATCAGCGGTTAGGCAAATACCTCTATAGCTACGGCAAGGTTGATTTCAACATGGGCCGCACCAAGGACCGTGCCTTTGCTGACCAGTACCGCCCTTACAATGCTGACCCGTTCCAGTCGGGCAGCAGTATTGCCGGCAGATATGACAACCAGGACTTCAACCTCACGGCAGCTGTAGGTACGATAGCCTTCTCTGGATGGCGTTTCGGCGTGCAGCTCGACTATCAGTTGGGCGACCTCTCTCGCCTCCGTGACCCTCGCTCACGCTCACAGTTGCTCGACTATCGCCTTACACCGTCCCTCTCTTACAGTATCGGGGCGCATACTGTTGGCCTGGCGGGCTATTATGACCGGCGGAAGGAGAAGATGGGCTCACTGACGACAGTCCAGAAAGATGCCACGCTCACCTATTATCTCTTCTCAGGTATGGAGAACGCAACGGGAACCATTGGCGGCTATTCCAGCTTCAACCGTGAGTGGGTCAATCACCAGTTCGGTGGTGAGCTTGCCTATGGCTTCCGGTCGGCTGGCTTCCACACGCTCAATTCCTTCGGCATCAGCCGGGGGACGGAGTCGGTCTATGGCACTTACAAGTACGAACCGGGAAAATATTTCACCTACTTATATACTGTCCAATCGCATAACCGCCTTCAGACGGGCTCCATCCTGCATCAGATTGACCTCAATGCGCAGTGGCAGCAGGGATATGCTGATGAGTATCGGCAGCAGCTTGTCATAACCAATGACCCGCAGACGGGCTTCACCTCTTACCGTTATGACCGGCAGCTGGAGTTCAGGAAGCGGTTCCAGGTGCGTACGTTCGACTTTGCTTTCCGTTATCGTGCGAACTTCCTCCGTCAAGCATCGCACCTCGTGACCAGCCACCAGCCATCGGCTGTCAGCCAGCTCACTGCCTATTCCGGTTTCTCCATTGACACCCACATGGCCAAGAACCGGCATCTGCTCCCATTGTCAGAGTCGGATTATGGTCGGGTCAACTTCCAGTTGGAGGAGGGTGTAGGCCTTCTCAGGCAACGGCTGACGGCAGATGTGACGCTTGGCTACAGTGTCTCAACCCGTTCACGGCTCTCCTTGGCCGATGCCAGTTCGGTGCTGGCGCAGGAAGTCCTGCTCAAAGACCTTCCTTACCATGATGCCAACCTCTTCCACGGTAGCCTGCAGGTGATGTACCAGTTCCCCTTGACCATTAAAAAGTCGAGTTCCCTTTGGTTCGTGAAGGCCTTTGGCGACTTCACCTCGGCCAACACTGCGGGGCATCCCAACCTCTATAACGTCGGTTTCAGTATCGGAGTGTTTAACTGATGGGGGATGGGGGATGATAGATAATGATAGGCGATGATAAGCGATAATAGACGATGATAGGCGATGATAAGCGATGATAGGCGATGATAAGTGGGAATAGGTAATGCCCAACCTTATCCCTCTTCGCTGTTCAGTCCCCTTCCTATTGGGGAGGGGGCGGGGGAGAGGCCGTTGACAGGCAGTGTCAAGCTGACGAAGGCAGCCGAGACGGGATTCCGTTTCGGCTGCCTTTATAGTGTCTTTATGCTTCTGTTGCTTAGAACTTTGCCATCTTTATGGCATCAATGGCGCACTCATCGCCCTTGTTGCCCAGCTTTCCACCACTACGGTCCTTGGCCTGCTGGAGGTCGTTGGTGGTGAGCAGACCGTAGATGACGGGGATATTCTGCGTTGCATTGAGGTGAGCGATACCGTAGGTAACGCCCTCACAGATGTAGTCGAAGTGGGGGGTCTCGCCCCTGATGACGCTTCCGAGGATGATGACAGCGTCAAATCCGTCGTTCTTCGTCATCTGCTGTGCCCCGTAGACAAGCTCAAAGCTGCCCGGTACGGTCTTGATGTGGATGTTCTCAGGGATGGCACCGTGCTTCTCAAGTGTCTTAACGGCACCATCGAGCAGTGCGCCCGTAATATCGGGATTCCATTCGGCTACGACAATACCGAAGCACATATTGCTCGCATCGGGGACACTCTGTGCATCGTAGTCGGATAAGTGGTGAAGTGCTGTTGCCATGACTGATGATTAGTTAGCGGCACGCTCAATGTACTTGTCAATGTCCTGATAGATAGGAGAGTTGACGTAAGTCTTCTTGATGTCCTTGTAAATCTCAAGAGCCTCAGCCTTCTTGCCCTGGCTCTCAAGGATGATGCCAGCCTTCTTCATGGCCAGTGGCGCAACGCTGAGGTTCACATTCTCAGCAGCCTCGGCATTAGCCATGTCGGCAGCCTTCTTGAAACAGCTGACAGCCTTGTCGTTCTGGTTGTTGTTGGCATAGATGTCGCCCAGTGCCATCTGTGATGCCGGGCTGATGATCTGGTCATCGGCTGTGCTGAACTTCTCGGCATTCTCCATTGCCTTGGCCCAGTCTGGCTTTGCCTGATGGGCATAGCAGAGGGCAACATAGAGGTTGGCAAGGTTGCCGGCATCAGTGCTGCTGTAGTCGCTCTGCACCTTCTGGAAGCCCTTGAGTGCCTGGTCATACTGCTGGCTGTTGAAGAGAGCCTGGCTCTTTGCCAGCTCCGTGCTTGCCTCAGCCTCACGTGGGGCAGAGACGTAGTTCTTGTAGACGATGATGCCGGCAATGATAACGATGACGGCAGCCACTGCGATAAGGATCTGCTTCTTGTACTTCAAGAAGACGGCTTCAGAATTGTTGAGGGTCTCTTCGTAGGTACCCTGTGCTTTGTTGTTTGCCATTTTAAGTTATGATGTTTTTATTTTCTTTCCGAAGAAGTGTGCATAATAGCGGGACAAAATTACTGAAAAAGTCGCATATATTGAAATTTATCAACGACTTTTTTCTTTTATTGAGCGGAAAAGGGGTAACTTTGCAGATATGCAATTAGAAAAGCTATCTATCATAAACTATAAGAACATACAGGCGGCAACGCTCAACCTGTCGCCCAAGCTCAACTGTCTCATCGGGCACAACGGTGAGGGGAAGACCAATCTCCTTGATGCCGTCTACTATCTGTCGTTCTGCCGGAGCGCATTCAACCCGAAGGATTCTGAGGTGATGCGCCATGAGGCCGACTACTTTGTGATTGAGGGCGACTACGTTACGGACAGTGGCGACCGTGAGCAGGTGTACTGCGGCATGAAACGGGGCACGAAGAAGCACTTCAAGCGCAACAGGAAGGAGTATAAACGGCTCTCACAGCACATAGGACTGGTGCCGCTTATCTTCGTCTCGCCTGCCGATGCGGCGCTCATCGAGGGTGGCAGCGAGGAGCGGCGGAGGCTCATGGACGTGGTTATCTCACAGTATGATGCCCTCTATATTGATGCGCTCACCCGCTACAACAAGGCCCTCCAGCAGCGCAACAGTCTCCTCAAGCAGGAGGACGAGCCTGACCTGACGCTCATGGAGCTGCTTGAGATGCAGATGGCAGAGTACGGTGAGGCCATCCACCGGAAGCGGGCTGCCTTCGTGGAGGAGCTGACGCCCGTCTTCCAGCGCATCTATCAGACCATCTGCAGCGACCGTGAGCAGGTGACGCTTGAGTATGTGTCACACTGCCAGCGTGGTCCGTTGCTTGATGTCATCCAGCGTGACCGTGCCAAGGACCGCATCATGGGCTATTCACTGCATGGGACGCACAAGGACGACCTCGTGATGAAACTGGGCGGTTATCCCATGAAGCGGGAGGGAAGCCAGGGACAGAGCAAGACCTACGTGCTGGCTCTGAAGCTCGCCCAGTTCGACTTCCTCCGCCGCACGGCTGCCAACAATACACCCCTGCTGCTCCTGGACGACATCTTCGACAAGCTCGACAGCAGCCGGGTGGAGCAGATTGTCCGTCTTGTGTCGGGTGACGACTTCGGGCAGATATTCATTACCGACACCAACCGTGACCATCTTGACAGGATTCTGCAGGGAAGCGGGTTCAGTTATAAACTCTTCTCCGTCGAGGGCGGTGAGATAAACGAGCGGGAGGATAGTCATGTTCAGGCGTAAAGTGCAATCGCTGGATGCCGTGCTGAACAGGTTGCTGCGGGAGGAAGGCCTGGAGGCCCCGCTCCAGCAGAAGCGGCTTGTGGACGCATGGGAGACCGTGGCGGGCAAGACCGTGGCACGGTACACGCAGGAGAAGTTCATCCGTAACCAGACGCTCTTTGTCAAAATCACCAATCCTGCCCTGCGGGCCGATCTGGGCATGATGCAGACTGAGCTGGTGCGGAAGCTCAATGCCGCCGCCGGGGCAATGATCATCACGTCCGTCAGATTCTATTGATGCTGCCGTCACGGCCCAGGCTGGGCAGTGGACGGGGAAAGGTGAAAAACAGTTACATGGCTGCTTGTTTTGCAGGCTTTTTGGCAAAGATACGTTGACGCATGTCAATAAAAGCAAAAATAACGAAGATTTATGCTCTGAAATTTGGTTGTGTGCGCAAACAACAGTACCTTTGCATCGTCAAAAGACAAATAATAGATTGTTTAGGTTAGTAGTAATAGATTTAGGTTTTTAGTTATTTAGTTTAAGGTAAGAACAAAAGAGATTGTTCGGGTTACAAGATAGGTTTAGTTAAGGTAACAGAAAGATTGATTGAAGGA
>JAILEG010000039.1 GCA_024688365.1 Prevotella sp. | reverse complement strand
GAGTAACTTTATAGGGGAATTTTCATCAAGGCTCATAGGGGAAATCATAACTAAGTTAAATACCTGCAACGTTATTTCATTAGAGCAACAAGAAATCCTATATAAACAAATATCTCTTATTGGAGATGATTTTGTACATATCAAATTGTTAGAGAAATTAGATCTACGGACAAATAATAGATTTAGTATTGAAGCACGTAAGAAGAAATTAAATGAAGAACTTGATAAGTTAAGTAAATTATGATACCTTTAAATAAAGATGATATTTGCCCCGAATTCTATAAAGAATTTGTTTCTAAATTTGAAAAGAAAGTGAGAAGGTATGTTGAAAAAGGGCGTATAGGTAAAAAGAAGTTGCGTCCGAAGGTAAAATGTTTTCTAGAGTATCTTTTATCTGATGATAACCTTATGTCATTACTTAATTGCCCGGCAAATGAGCTTAAACCTCATGCCGAGGAGTTATGTAAGACTTTTGATATATTGAGATTGAGAGATAGAGAGCATCTTGCATTTCGTCAAATAAGAAGAATTTTCGTAGATAATACTTATACGACCGAATTTCCAAAGGCTGATTTCATAAGAGCGCTGGATATTAAAGTATGTCCATATTGTAATAGATCCTTTATCGAATGTATAGACAAAAATGATAAATCTTCTCCAATAAAAGGACAACTTGACCATTTCTATTCTAAAGAAAGGTATCCTTTTCTTGCACTTTCGAGATTTAATCTCATTCCTTGTTGTAGCGACTGTAATGGGGTGGGAGGAAAGTTTACGGTAGATGCTGATGAGACCAAGCTGATTAATCCTTATCTGCTGGAAGATACCAATGGAATGAAATTTAAAATGGAAATAACAAAAAGCAGTTTTGCTAATATAGAAGAGTGTGCCAACTCTATAAAAATTTTAGTAGAGGAAACAAATCAGTCTGGATTAGAGCAAAATATTAAGACCTTTCATCTGCAAGAAATCTATCAATCACATTCTGATGTCGCAGCAGAAATATATTTAAAAGGTAAGTTAAAGATGCCTCAGATTTATCGTCAGACAATTATAGCTATGTTGAAACCTATAATTTCTATAACAGAACACGATTTTAATCAATTGGTATTGGGAATAGAAGATAATCCTAAAAATTTTAAAAACAAACCTTTGTCAAAATTTAAGGTAGATTTAGCTAAGGATGAAATGGTGTTTTAGAGGGATTTATGTTATAAAAATTTATTCAAGGGTGAAGTGACAACATCCAAGATGTTTTCTAATCAATACTACTCAAATTGGGGAAACATTTTTGTACCATAAGAATGTAAATCATTGATAATCAGAATAGAATATATTTGAGGAGGTGAAGTAAATAGCACGATGTTCAGATTAAAGAGAGGGTATGCCCAACGGGTATGCCCTCTCTTTGTAGATGCAGGTAGGATGGAAGTGGAACGGTCTGCCAATGATAGAAGCTGTTTTTATAACTCTGGTAAATTTATGATCTTAGTGTATGGCACAGGTCTGATGACATCCTTGCGTTGAGAAGGAATTGATTTTTGTATATACGTCTCCTTTTTATTTTGCTTTTTGAGCTATTTAGCGTATCTTTGCAAAGTTATCCACATTTGCGTAATGTCGAACGAGAAGAAATACGACCTTTTAAACATGATACAGTCGCCTGCCGACTTGCGGAAGCTGCGTTTAGACCAACTGCCTAAGCTCTGCCAGCAGCTGCGGGAGGACATCATTGAGGAGGTTGCCGTCAATCCCGGTCATCTTGCCTCCAGCCTGGGAGCCACTGAGATTACGGTGGCTTGCCACTACGTGTTCAATACCCCCGATGACCGTATTGTCTGGGACGTGGGACATCAGGCTTACGGGCACAAGATCCTGACAGGGCGGCGTGAGAGCTTCTGTAGGAACCGCAAGCTGAACGGCCTGATGCCGTTTCCCTCTCCCCTTGAGAGTGAGTATGATACCTTCACCTGTGGGCATGCCTCCAACTCCATCTCAGCTGCACTCGGCATGGCCGTTGCTGCCAAACTGATGAGGCAACGGCGCCACGTCGTTGCCATCATCGGCGATGGGGCCATGAGTGGCGGTCTGGCTTACGAGGGGCTGAACAACGTCTCCAGCCAGCCCAATGACCTGCTCATCATCCTGAATGACAACGACATGTCAATTGACCGTGCCGTAGGCGGCATGGAGCAGTACCTGCTCAACCTTGACACCAATGCAACCTACAACCGTCTGCGTTTCAAGGCATCGCAGTGGCTGCATGCCAAGGGGCTGCTCAATGACGAGCGGCGCAAGGGTCTGTTGCGGCTGAATAATGCGCTGAAGTCGGCCCTTGCCCATCAGCAGAACATGTTTGAGGGGATGAATATCCGTTATTTTGGTCCGTTTGATGGCAATGACGTGGGTGAGCTGGTGCGCATTCTGCGTCAGCTGAAGGATATGAAAGGTCCGAAGCTCCTTCATCTGCACACGAAGAAAGGGAAGGGATATGAGCCTGCCGAGCGGAGTGCCACGGTGTGGCATGCTCCGGGAAAGTTCGATCCCGAGACGGGTGAGCGCATCGTGCAGGATTGCAGCCATGAACCCCCTAAGTTCCAGGATGTCTTTGGCAAGACACTTCTGGAGCTGGCAAGGAAAAACCAACGTATAGTGGGCATCACGCCCGCCATGCCGACGGGTTGCTCCATGAACATCATGATGAAGGAGATGCCCGACCGGGCTTTTGATGTCGGCATTGCCGAGGGGCATGCCGTGACTTTCTCTGCCGGTATGGCGAAGGACGGTCTGCTGCCTTTCTGCAACATCTATAGTGCTTTCTCCCAGCGTGCCTATGACAATATCATCCACGATGCTGCCATCCTGAATCTGCCCGTTGTGCTCTGCCTTGACCGTGCGGGCCTCGTCGGCGAGGATGGGGCAACCCATCATGGAGCCTTCGACATGGCCTTTCTGCGTCCAATACCTAATCTGACAATAGCTTCACCGATGGATGAGCATGAGCTGCGCCGGCTGATGTATACGGCCCAGCTGCCTGGCAAGGGAACGTTCGTCATTCGCTATCCGCGTGGGAAGGGTGTGCTGACCGATTGGGAGTGTCCGCTCACAGAGGTGCAGGTAGGTACGGGCAGACGGATTCATGATGGATGGGACGTTGCGGTACTGAGTATTGGCCCAGTGGGTAATGATGTGGAGAAGGCCATCAGCCTGCTGGAGGGGGCGGAGTCGCCTGCTGCGGACGGGTACAGCCCGTCAATCGCCCATTATGACATGCGCTTCCTGAAACCGCTTGATGAGAGCATCCTGCAAGAGGTTGCCAGTCGCTTCTCACATGTCATCACCATAGAGGACGGTGTCCGGAACGGCGGACTAGGCTCTGCCGTAACCGAGTGGATGAGCGACCACGGATACACACCGCATATTACCCGTATGGGGCTGCCTGACCACTTTGTGGAACAGGGAACTGTACAGCAGCTGCGTGAGATATGTGGGATTGACGTGGAAGGCATCAAGAAGGCATTGACGGCCTGTTGCCACAGCAGTCAGAAAATGAAAGAAAAATGAAAATCATCATATCCGGAGCCTATGCCATCGGCACTTACCTGGCAAAGCTCCTTTCCCGAAACCGGCAGGATATCGTTCTGATGGACGAGAATCCAGAGAACCTTGAGAAAATCGGCAGGGACTATGACCTGCTGACAATGGAGGCCTCTGCCAACAGTATCAACTCACTCAAGGAGGCCGGGGCCAGGGATGCCGACCTCTTCATTGCCGTCACACCCAACGAGACGGCAAACCTTGCTGCCTGCGTCATGGCGCACCACTTGGGTGCGAAGAAGACGGTGGCGAGGGTTGACAGTGCAGAATATGTAGAGCCGCAGAACCAAGAGTTCTTCCAGCAGATGGGGGTCAGCAGCATCATCTATCCCGAGATGCTGGCAGCCAAGGACATTATCAACGGGCTGAAGATGTCATGGGTCAGGCAGCGTTGGGATGTGCATGATGGGGCCTTGGTCATGCTGGGTATCAAGCTGCGTGAGACCTGCGAGATCCTGAACCGGCCACTGAAGGAAATCAGTGGGCCTGATGACCCTTATCATGTGGTTGCCATCAAGCATAACAACGAGACCATCATACCGGGCGGTAATGACACGCTGCAGCTTTATGACCTGGCTTACTTCATGACCACAAAGAACTACATCCCCTATGTCCGCAAGATAGTGGGCAAGGAGCATTACGTTGACGTGAAGAACGTGATGGTCATGGGAGGAGGAAAGACTGCCGTGCGCGCCGTGAATATGATGCCTGAGTACATGAATGCGAAGATTATCGAGCTTGATCCTGCGCGTTGTGAGGAACTGAACGACATCTTTGACGAGGACACGCTCGTCATCAACGGTGACGGACGTGACATCGGCCTGCTGCAGGAGGAGGGGCTCCGCAACACGCAGGCATTTGTGGCTCTCACATCGAATGCTGAGACCAACATCCTGGCCTGCCTTACAGCCAAGCGGATGGGAGTCCGCAAGACTGTTGCCTCCGTGGAGAATGTCGACTATATAGGCACGGCTGAGAGCCTTGATATCGGCACCATTGTCAACAAGAAAGCCGTTGCAGCCAGCCATATCTATCAGATGATGCTCGATGCCAACGTCGATAACGTGAAGTTCCTCATGTCAGTCAATGCCGATGTGGCGGAGTTTGTGCCTTGTGCCGACTGCAAGATTACCCGTAAACCGGTCAAGGATATGAAACTTCCGAAGGGAGTGACTATTGGCGGGCTTGTCAGGAATGGTGAGGGGATGCTTGTGTCGGGCAACACGCAGATACAGGCAGGCGACTCGGTTGTTGTCTTCTGTCACGATGTGGATATGAAGAAGATAGAGAAACTGTTTATGTGATGCCATGCTGAACCTGAAACTTATCTCCAAGATTCTCGGCTCCTTGCTTTGGATAGAGGGCTCACTGCTCTTCTATTGCCTGCTGGTATCACTATGGTATGGGGGCAATGACACGCTCCCCTTTGTCTGGAGCATTCTCATCACGGTTGGTGCCGGACTTTGTTTCCGTCTTTTGGGGCATCATGCTGACAATCTGCTGGGCCGTCGTGATGCCTATTTCGTTGTCACGGTGGCTTGGGTGCTTTTCTCCCTATTCGGTACGTTGCCGTTCCTCCTTGGCGGTTATCTTGACAGTTTCACCGATGCTTTCTTTGAGACGATGTCAGGTTTCACCACAACGGGAGCCACTATCGTTGACTATCCTGAGTATCTGCCAAAAGGTCTGCTCTTCTGGCGGTCGCTGACGCAGTGGATAGGTGGCTTGGGCATTGTGTTCTTCACCATTGCCATTCTCCCCTCAATGGTGGGCGGCTCTGTCAAAGTGTTTGCTGCCGAGGCTACCGGCCCCATCAAGAGCAAACTGCATCCACGACTCAGCACGAGTGCCAAGTGGATTTGGGTGGTCTATCTTGTGCTGACCGTAGCCTGTATCCTCAGCTATAAACTGTGCGGGATGGGATGGTTTGATGCCTTCAACTATTCAATGACGAGTACAGCTACTGGAGGTTTTGCCACGGAGAGTGGGTCAATCATGACTTTCCATTCTCCCGCAGAGGAATATGTCTGCGCCCTGTTCTGTTTTCTCTCCGGTGTCAACTTCACCTTGCTATACGCATCGGTAGCTGGACTGAATGTCAGGAAGCTGCTTGTCAACAGCGAGTTCCGCTTCTATACGATAATGATACTGTCTTTCACACTCTTTATCACCATTGAGCTGGTTTTCCGTAATCATTACGATGTGGAGCATGCGTTCCGCAGCTCGCTCTTCCAGGTGGTGTCATTTATCACCACTACGGGGCTCTTCAGTGATGATGCTGCCAAGTGGCCTCATGTGACGTGGGTTGTCCTGGCAGCCTGCATGTTCTTTGGAGGCTGCTCTGGCTCAACCAGTGGTGGCATCAAGAGCATCCGTGGTGTGATGCTGCTGAAGGTGGTCCGCAATGAGTTCAGGCAGATTCTGCACCCTAACGCAGTCCTGCCCATGAAGGTTGATGGCATGAACATTCCCCAGTCAAAGCGTGTGACGCTGCTGGGCTTTCTCGGTCTTTATCTGATTCTTACCCTCTTCTGTGCCTTCACGATGATTGCTGCGGGCATCGACAACACCAATGCTATCACCATAACGCTGAGTAGTCTTGGCAACGTGGGGCCTACCCTGGGTATGGAGATAGGCCCAACCATGTCATGGGCGCAGCTGCCTGACTTTGCCAAGTGGATTTGCTCTTTCCTGATGCTTGTGGGCCGTCTGGAGCTGTTCACTGTTCTTGTGATTTTCACCCCTGCGTTCTGGAAGGAGAATTAAGCTCCGTGTGTCCAGGCTGGTGTCATTAGGCAGATTCCTTACGATGCTTGCCTGGAATTGTGCTTGGCTGTAACTTTTAGTACTTATTAACGTACAGTCATGCAAGAAAAATGGTAACTTTGCATTTATACAATCAGAAACATAAATAACAAAACTACCACTACAATGAAAAAATCAAAACTACTGTCTTTAGCCTTCTGCCTGTTGGCAGCAATGAGTCTCACCTCTTGTCTTGGTGATGATGACGAAAACAAGGTAACCCAGCTTACGCCAGGGGAGATTAAAATGGCTTTCAATGTTATCAAAGGCTCGTACACGGGCTATGTTTACTTTCTCTCTGTAGACGAAAAGCAGAAGCAGGTAAGGGATTCCGTCAAGGCTACTTGGGAAATTCCTACTGACTCAACGCTTATCATCAAGGGATTCAAGTCGAGCCTGCTTGCAAAGAACATAACTGATGCGAAGATGAAGACAGCCATAGAGGCTCTGCCAGACCAGGATATCCCATGCAGAATCCGTATTTTCCAGAAGGATCCAATCGGGTTTTATGTGCTGCCGATAGTTTCTCCCTTCAAGGGTCTTACCTATAATGCCGGCAAGCATGATGTGCAGGTGGCTTTCTGGAATAACACAGAGTCATTCGGTGTCTATGACCTGGCAAAGAATATTACTGAGTTCCGTGTCATTGAGGCTGGAGTAGTTGTCGATGGGAAGGCATCAACGGTCTATAGCGGTTATGATACTTTTGTTTTCTCAGCCAGTGAGAGGATATAGGAGACCAACGTTCCTGTAATCAGAGAAAACCCAGGGATAAGTGGTTATGGCCACTTCCCTGGGATTTTTGTTCTATTATTCTGTATCTCCTGGTTCCTGCTGTATAGGCATATGTCTTTTCCACCCGAGTGAGCTGTGTCTCATGTCTGCCGGTAACGTGTGTTCAATCCTTAGTCATTACGAGGTAGTATGTGCCTCGTTTCCCTTTTTCCTTTTTCATCCAGTTCCCTGTGCTTCTCCCATACTCAGTATGAGAAAATGCTCTTGTTGAGGCATTCATCTCTGATGTTGTCAGGAGTGTCTTGAGATTGACCTACAAAAGGAAGCGGGGATGAAGCCTTTTGATAGGTTCATCCCCGCTTATCATGTTTTCATTAGACCAATCAGAGAGGTTTGGTCAATGAGACTTGATTTACTTTACGTAAACAACGGCCAGACGGTTGGAAGTTACACCCTGTACACCCTTACCGGTAGCCTCGTCAACGATGACACCACGACCCTGGAGGTACTTGGCAACAATATCTGCGCGGTTCTGAGACAGACGGTCATTGAACTCCTTAGAGCCCTCTGGAGATGCTGTACCGACAACCTGTACGTGACGGCCTTCCTTGATCTCGTTCAGAGCCTTCTTGGCATCGTTGGTGAGAATGTATTTGCCTTGCTGGAAGGTTACGAATACCAAGTTGTCAACGCTGATGGTCTGAGTGGTAGTTGTTGGAACTTCCTTGACAACTTCCTTGACAACTTCCTTAACAACCTCCTTTGGCTTAGCGTTCAGCTGCTCACGGAGAGAATTGATCTCATCATTCAGCTCGCCAACATTCCAAACCTTGAAGTTATGCGTACCGTTTGAGGTCTTGAACTTGTAGTTAAGACCTACGAAGAGACCAAGCTGTGCAGCCTGCTTGCCGAACTGGATGGCATCGCCAGGGCCATGTGTCAGGTTCCAAATGATGGCAGGCTCTGCATAGAACTGCCATGCCTTCTTCTCACCAAGATTCCAGGCGAATGTAAGGCCAGTCTTGGCGGTAAGCTCGGTGTCATCGCCTACGTTATCGGTCTGGATGAGATTGTTGTCACCAAAGTTGATGTAGTAGCCGATACCCAGCTCAGCACCGACCTCGAACGTGCGGTCTGGTCTGTACTCAGAAAAGAGGTTGGTGAAGTTTACTGTTCCATTCAGACCAAGGTTGATGGCGCGTACAAATGTATGGCTGCGGGCATATCCCAATGATCCTGTCTCCCAACGGTTGTCACCGAACCATGCAAGTCCTTCAAGATTGGCACCCCATACTGGGCTGAACAATTTACCAACCTTGAGTCCTGCAGTTGCATTCAGAGGTGCGAACTGATTAAAGTTAAGAGGTCCCATAACTCCACCCTCTACACCGAGGTAAACGTTGTCAAATGGCTTCTGCTTCTCAAGAGCAACCTGAGCCTGAGAGCTGGTAATGCCCATTGCTAGCACTGAAAGTGCAATCAAAAACTTTTTCATAAATTCTTAATGTTAAATATGTTATTTTTAGCTAACTCTTAATTTAGATTGCAAAGGTAGTGTTTTTTTTGAATAAGCAACATTATTTTGCGGAAAAATTGTCTTTTTTAGCCTAATAATAGTATTTTCTTGCTATGTATCAAGCAGTTTGCTTCAGAACGCTCTTACAGCAGGCTGTGCTGGCCTTTCGTGTTTTGTGTGGAATAGTCCTTCCATCATTCATGCATCATTTTCATCTCTTATGCCTGCAAGGTGATTTGTAGGTATCCCTGATTGTGGATTTGTGTAATGGTCTTGAGCCTGGAAATGAAAGCCAGGTCTCCGGGCATGTCCAGAATGCTGAAACGGCTGCCTCTGTCCTGTCAGACAAAGGCAGTCGCCTGCATATTATGGTGTGTGTTGATGACGATTAGAGGGGATATTCCTCAAAGGCATAGAGAACCGTAGAGAGGTAACGCTCGCCAGTGTCAGGCAGCAAGGTGACGATGGTCTTACCCTTGTTCTCCGGACGCTTCGCAATCTCCGTGGCGGCGAAGGCAGCTGCACCAGAGGAGATTCCTACGAGCAAGCCCTCCTGCTGTGCCAGCTGTCGGCCGGCGAGGATGGCCTGGTCGTTCTCCACCTGGAACACCTCGTCAATGACATCAGCATTATATGTGGCAGGGATGAAGCCTGCACCGATGCCCTGAATCTTGTGAGGGCCACTTTGGCCACCGCTCAGGACTGGTGAGGAGGTGGGCTCTACGGCGATGACCTTCACACTGGGGTTCTGCTCCTTGAGATATTTGCCAATGCCGCTGACAGTCCCGCCTGTGCCGACTCCAGCGACAAAGATGTCGACCTTGCCGTCAGTGTCACGCCAGATCTCCGGACCTGTGGTGAGATAATGGCGCTCGGGATTGGCTGGATTCTCAAACTGCTGGAGGATGATGCTGCCTGGAATGGAGTCACGCAGCTCCTCGGCTGCCTTGATGGCTCCCTTCATTCCGTCCTTACCGCTGGTGAGCTTCACGGTAGCCCCGTAGGCCTTGACCAGGTTGCGGCGCTCAATACTCATGGTCTCGGGCATGGTGAGGATGAGTTTATAGCCCTTCACGGCTGATACCAGTGCCAGCCCGACACCAGTGTTGCCACTTGTTGGCTCAATAATAGTGGCTCCAGGCTTCAGAAGTCCTTTCTTCTCTGCGTTTTCAATCATGGCGAGAGCAATGCGGTCTTTCACGCTGCCTCCTGGATTGAAATATTCAACCTTAGCGATAACCGGGGTGTCCAGTCCCTTTTCAGCCGAAAACTTGTTCAGCTCCAGTAAAGGAGTGTTACCGATGAGCTCGGTGAGCTGTTTTGCAATCTTTGTCATAATCTGTATCTTTTTGGGTCTGCTCCCCAAAGTTCTGCCATGTGACAGCTTTGTCATTGCCAGTACAGGGGGGGGCATGGTTGTTTTTTTTATATGCTTGTTTTATAAAGATGTCTTTTTTTTATATATACCTTGTTATATATTGTATTCCCCTTGTTATTATTTCTTCCCTCTCTTGATAGGAGGGAGGGGACTCTTAGTAGTCTTACTTCACCGCCTCAAACGCCTGGTCAAGGTCGGCAATGATGTCCTCATAATGCTCTGTGCCGATTGAAAGCCGGATGGTACTTGGGAAGATACCCTGGTCAGCAGCCTCCTCAACGCTCAGCTCTGAGTGGGTTGTGGATAGCGGGTGGATGACGAGCGACTTCACGTCAGCCACGTTGGCCAGCAGGGAGAATATCCTGAGATGGTCAATGAAGTCGAATGCCTTCTGTTTGTCACCGTCAATCTCGAAGGTGAAGATGCTGCCAGCCCCATTTGGGAAGTAACGCTCATAGAGGTCATGGTTGGGGTGAGTGGCCTCTGCCGGGTGGTTTATCTTCTTCACCAGAGGCTGCTTCTCCAGGTATGCAAGCACCTTCTGTGTGTTGTATACATGCCGCTCCACGCGCAGGCTCAATGTCTCCAGACCCTGCAGGAGGATGAATGCGTTGAAAGGTGAGAGTGTTGCGCCCTCATCACGCAGCAGGAGTGTACGCACTCGGGTGACGAATGGAGCCGGAAGATTGCCGAAGATGAGTCCGTGGTAAGAGGCATCAGGCTGGTTGAATCCTGGGAACTTCTCAGGATTCTTCTTCCAGTCGAAGGTTCCGCCGTCAACGATGACACCGCCGAGCGATGTCCCGTGGCCACCAATGAACTTCGTGGCCGAGTGTACCACGATGTCAGCACCATGCTCTATGGGGCGGATCAGGAAAGGCGTGCCGAAAGTGTTGTCAATAAGCAGGGGGATTCCGTGACGGTGGGCAATGTCAGCCGAACGCTCAATATCGGAGATATTCGAGTTCGGGTTGCCCAGCGTCTCTATATATACGAGTTTTGTGTTGTCTTGAATAGCTGCCTCCAGCTCATCGTAATTGTCCGGGTCGACGAATGTAGAGCTGATGCCGTATTTGCTGAGTGTGTGTGCCAGCAGGTTGTAGGTTCCGCCGTAGATGGTCTTTGAGGCCACGACGTGGTCGCCGGCGAAGGCAATATTGGTGATGGCATAGGTGACGGCCGCCGCTCCGGAGGCAACGGCAAGTCCGCCCACACCTCCCTCAAGTGCTGCCACACGGTCCTCAAAGACACCCTGTGTGGAGTTGGTCAGACGTCCATACACGTTTCCTGCGTCCTTCAGTGCGAAGCGGTCGGCTGCGTGCTGGGCATTATGGAACACGTATGAGGTGGTCTGGTAGATGGGTACGGCACGGGCATCGGTTGTTGGGTCAGCCTGTTCCTGTCCTACGTGCAGCTGGAGAGTCTCGAAGTGATACTTTTGATTTGCCATGATTTGAGTTTCCTTTCTTTTGTTCCTTCCGTGGACCTTAATGGGAGGGCGGAGGTGGAATCGTTAATACATTTATTGATATTAATTCTCTGTTGTATCATTCCCGCTGCGACGTTGTGCCGTCTCGTTCTTGATTACGGATGCAAAGGTACGGCGATTTACGGGTATGTGGAATACTCCTTTTGTGTTATTTCGCATACCATGATTGTGGTATTTGCGTTAAAATGAGGGCTTTTGGTGGTTTTTCAGATAAAAAACACTATATTTGCGACAGTAAAAAACAGCAAAAAAAACGATCATGCAGAAGTTTGCCGACTATATTGAGGAGATTGAGATTGACTCTCTCTGGAGTGGGAAGAAACACATCAGGTGGACGCTGGACCGGCAGGTAAACATCCTCAGCGGTATCAACGGTGTGGGAAAGAGTACCATTCTCAATAAGGTGGTACGCGGACTGTCGCAGGGAGGCGAGTTCCCCAGCCACCTGCTGAAGGGGGTACGGCTGAAGGTAAGCCCGGAGGATGCCAAGTGGATAAGGTATGACATCATCCGCTCGTTCGACCGTCCGCTGATCAACTCTGACAGTATCAGCAAGATGGACGTGAATCTCTCCACCGAGCTTGACTGGCAGCTCTTCCAGCTTCAGCGCAAATACCTGGACTATCAGGTGAACATCGGCAACCGCATCATCTCAACCCTGCAGGGCGGAGCAGCTGACGCCGCCGAGAGGGCACAGCTTATTTCCCTGCCCAAGAAACGCTTTCAGGACATCATTGACGACCTTTTCACCGATACAGGCAAGAAGATCATCCGCACGGAAAATGAGATCCGCTTCTCGCAGATAGGCGAGACGCTCTATCCTTACCAGCTCTCCAGTGGCGAGAAGCAGATGCTTGCCATCCTGCTGACGGTGCTGGTGGAGGACAATGAGAACTATGTCCTGTTCATGGACGAGCCGGAAGTGAGCCTGCACGTCGACTGGCAGAAGCGGCTCATCGACCTGATCCTTGAGCTGAACCCCAACGTGCAGATTATCCTGACCACGCACAGCCCCGCCGTCATCATGAACGGGTGGATCGACCGTGTGACGGAGGTGACTGACATTACTGACAACTGATGCCCGCAGGGAGGACTGACGTATGGGAAGAAGACTGAGAGACAACCTTTCATCGGCCTATGTTGAGGCTGCCAACCGGCTCAACGGGCGGCATGCCCGGCGCAAGGTCATTGCCTATGTTGAGGCGTATGATGATATATTCTTCTGGCGGACGGTGCTGAGCAGCTTCGAGAACAGCGACCGCTACTTTGAGGTGATGCTGCCCTCCAGGCTGAGCCTGACCAAAGGGAAGAAGTCGGTGCTGATGAATCTCATCTCCAGGAAGGTGGGGGAGAATATGATTGCCTGCGTTGATGCCGACTATGACTATCTGCTCCAGGGAGCAACACCTGTGTCAGCTGAGGTGAACAGTAACCCTTACGTGTTCCACACATACGCCTATGCCATAGAGAACCTGCAGTGCTATGCCCCAAGCCTGCACGATGTCACGGTGGCCGTGACGCTCAATGACCATTCCATCTTCAACTTTGAGGAGTTTCTCCGTCAGTACAGTGCCATCATCCATCCCTTGTTTGTCTGGAGTATATGGTTCTACCGGCGCAGCATCTACGGCCGCTTCACCATCTCCGATTTCAACCGGGTTGTGGAGGTGGGCAACTTCACGCTGCAGGGGGCGGAGGAGGCTCTGCTGCGCTTGCGGCACAAGGTGGAGAAGAAGGTGCATCAGCTGCAGCGGGAGAATCCCAATGCCAAGGCAAGTTACGTGCAGCTTCGGGATGAGCTGCGCGCGCTGGGAGTGACACCTGAGACCACCTACTTATATGTGCAGGGGCATCATCTTTTTGACAATGTCGTCGTACCGATGCTCAAGCGTGTCTGTGACCGTCTGATTCGGGAACGTGAGGATGAAATCAACCGTAATGCCGTGCATGACACGCAGCGGCGTAACGAGCTTTCAAGCTATGGTCACAGCATGGAGGAGATTGTGCCTATGCTCCGCCGCAACGTGGGATATGTCAGCTCGGAGCCTTTCATGAGGCTGAAGGAGGATGTGCGGAAGTTCATTGACGGCGTTGACCGTCTTCCCCAGGGAGCAGGGAATGATGCCGTTGAGTCAGAGGTCAGCCAACAGCCTTGATTGGGATGCGCTTGCAGCAGAGCCTTTCCCCGCAATGCCATTTCATGAAAAACCGCAGAAGGCAAAGTGCCTTCTGCGGTTTTCTGTAGTGGGACTTGCCTTACCCCATTGGTTAGGCAGCTGTCCTGTTCTCTTTACTCCTCCCAGATAGATTTGGAACTGTTGACTGGTGTCTCCTCATCCTCAGGGATGAATTGCCCTTTTGACAGCTGAGGTCCCGATCCAACCTCGTCGTTGACACCATTGAGAGAGCCGCTCAGCAAGTCGGCCTCGCCATTTATCTCCTTTACTTTGCTATTGGGTTTGATATACGTTTTCATTTTGCTTTATTATTTATTTGTTCAAGTGTTTCTTACCATTCACGATGACTATACCCTTGTAGTCCTTGCCTACCCGTTGTCCTGCCAGGTTGTAGACAGCATCCGTCCCCTGTTCAACAGCTGTTGCGGCCGACTGGATGCCGGTTGTGCCTTCGCCGAGTCCGAGGAAGCTCTTGGCACCTTGCGCTGTCGTGGCTGGTGTATAGGCTACATAGGCCTTGTGGGCACCGTTCTCAAACGCTGCTCCGTTCTCCTTCATCCAGTAGAAGCCATAACCCTTGCTGCCATTTGAGAAAGCATAGTAAACCTCACCGCCTGTGGTTATGACCTTTTCGTCGGAGCCTTTCAGCACATTGGCCTCATCGGCTGTGCCCTCTTCGTCTGTAACGGCGAAGGTATATTCGCCAGGGTTGGCCTGTAGAAGTACGGCAGTAGCCTTTGGCAGCACATCGCCTTCCTTGTATTCTTTGCTTTCGGCCAGAGTGTTGTCAGCTATCTTGTAGGTCTTGGCAACGACACCGACTGGGATGGTCAGCGCACGGTCGCCATAGTAGAGCGTGGCATAGCCTGCCTCTGATAGTCTTACAGTCACACTCTCCTGCGTGGTTCCCGCATCCTTATAGGTAAGTGTGATGGACTCGATTCCTACCTGGTTTTTCTTTGAACTAAAGGTAAAGCGAATGGCTTTTGCATCTACGTTGTCAGCTGACAAGCTGAACTCATCTGATGTGTTTCCTGTAACCTTAAAGGTTGTACCGTCTGTACTTGTTTCTAAATTAACAGTTTGTTTTTTGTTGGTCCATTGCCTTAGAACAATTTTGAAGGCAGAGATATTGTTGTCTTTTGCTGTCACTGTGATATTGGCTCCTTTTGTGACGGGACAGTCAGTGATATCCATGCCCTTTCCCTGTTTGTTGGCACTGTCAAAAACAACGGTGGCTCCCGTTCCTTCAACATTGTGTTGTTCATACTTCGTTGACCAGCTGTCAGCATCAGAAAAATTCCAATGGACAAAATCGAAAGTTTCTGAGTGCTGAGCCCATACTCCGCTGAACACTGCCAAGAGTAGCAGTGTTGCAAATAAACGTAAATTTTTAATCATGAACTATTGTTTTGTTATTAATAAATCTCATTATTCCTCATCGTCTTACATGAGGGCTGGCACCCAGTGGAGGATGCTCTATGTCCGTGGCAGTTAATTATATACGTTGCAAAATTAACTTTTTTTTTCTAAAGATACAAGTTTTTGCAGTTAAAATGTAGTTACAAAAATAGTGGAAAGGACCTCGCTGCCCTGTTGCCAGAGAGCTGGAAGCGGTGCTGAGCCTGTCATGGCAGGCTCAGCTTAAGCAGATAAAAGCGTGGGGGAGGGACTGGCGTGACCAGCTGTTGACCTGCGACTGGGGGATAAGTTTCCATCGGGAGATGGGCAGGAGGTGCCGGACGGGAGAAATACTTTGGCTGAAATACTCGGATACTTCAGCTGAAATGCTCGGATACTTCAGCTGAAATACTCCGGTACTTTAGGTGAAGTACTGGGCAAGTGGGCTGCGTCAGCTGTCATGATGCAGCCACTTTATATATAAAGTAGGTGAATGTGTCAGTACAGCCGTGCGGCAGCCTTAGCGCGTCAGGCTGAGCTTAAGGCTGACCCCGAAGTCGTGGGTCGTCGTCGGATAGCTGCCCGATGACAGGAGCGGGGTGTTGATCTGAAGGTCATAGTAAAGGCTGGCCGTGACAAGGCGGCTCAGCGTGTAGTCGCCCATGAAGGAGAGCTTGAAGGCCGTGTTGCCGCTGGAGGCCGATGAGGTGAGTGAGGCGATGTCACGTGTGAGGGCAGCCTGCCTGCGGTAGCTGAGGTCGAGCCGGAGGTTGAGGTCACGGTTCAGTCCGTTGCTGCGGCTGGAGGAGTTGCTGTTCTGCTGTGTTTTGTCGTTCTTGTCCTTTTTCTTTCTTACCACGCGGCGGTTGCCGGTGTTGAAGAGATTGAAGTTGTTGATGCGGTAGCCAATGCCGACAACCCAGTCCTTTGACGTTGCCTCATTGATCTGCACGCTGGTCATGGAGAGCGACAGGACACGTGTCTGGCGGTATTCCAGCCTTGCTGTGAGGTTGTTCTGCAAGGTCACGTCAATGCCTAAGAGGGGAGAGAAGGCCTCATTGATGCTCACCTGCGAGATGTTGTACATGGAACTCGGGATGGGATTGCCCGTGGTGGCATCGGCAATGAAGCCCAGCCCGTTCATGTACTCCTGCCAGGTGCTGAAGCTCTGGTAAGACCCAATGGCAAAGATGCTCTTGTAAGAGTGGTTGATATTGACGCTCTTGAAGAGTGACTCGAAGAACGGCAGGCGTGACAGTCCGCTGTAGCGGATGGTCCAGTTGGGGAGCAGGCTGCGCAGGCCGGGGAAGATGCTGAGGCCGTTGCCGCCCATGCCGGTATAGGCATCGAGGAAGGCGGGTATCATGACATCGGCGCTGTACTTGTTGACCGAGCCTACTGCCGGGTCGAACCGCCCGCCGCCGAAGGAGGCTGGATAGGCTGCGCCCCGGTAGCGTGCCTCAACACGGTTGCGGTAGTTGTCGAGTGAGCTGACGAAGCGGTCGAAGGTAGCACTGTGGTAGCCGTTGTTGGCATCGCCCTGGCTCTCGAAAGCCGTACCCAGGGAGAGGGTCGTCATGGTGAGCGTGCCGCTCTGCGTGGTGGGGTTGCCGGCATACATATACTGTATGCTGCGTGACTTTGTCTCCGTCCGGCTGGCATTGAGGTCAATCTTGAAGTCCTTGAAAGGCTCCAGGGTGATGCGCAGCTGGAGATCCTCGGTCTTGTTGGTGGTGGCAGGAGTGGCAACACTGTCGTTCATGAGCAGCCAGTTGTTATCCCGTGCCTTGCCAATGTAGTCGTCATCAATGAGTCCGAAGGCGAAGTCAAGCCCGGGCGACATGGCTCCCGTGCCTCTTGTCTGTCCGAAGGCATCACCTACGGTGGGCATGAAGCCCGGCAGTGACATGGAGTACTGGTTGCGGTAAGAGATGCTGGCATTGCGTACCATCATCAGCGCGCGGGCCACGCACTGCGCCGTCTTGTACCATCCCTTGCTGTCGAGTGGCTCCTTGGGTGTGACGGTCAGCTTCATGCGGATGGCTGAGTCGGTGCGGTTGAATATCTTTACCTGGTTGTCGCCCATCTTGCGCCACTTGATCTTGATGAGCTTTCCTGCCTTGTTCCTGGCTGATACGGTGAGGCGTCTGGTGCGTTTGCCGTGTGAGACGATGATGGCAGAGTCGGCATTGATGGTCACCTCCTTCTCAAAGCTCTTCTGGTTCTTCGGAAGCTCTTTCTTCTTGTCGTCTTTCTTCTCTTTGGTCTTGTCTTTTTTCCGTACAGGCAGCTGGGGCTGTCGGGGGCGGCTGACGCGCGTCCTGTTGAATCGCTCGTTGGTCTTCTTGAGGAACGGTATGTGGTTGTAGAGTTTCTCGAAGTTGACAGTCCCGTTGATGTTCAGTGTGCGGTTGCTGGTGATGGTGTTCCCGAGTGATGTCCCGTCCTCCAGGTCGGTGCCCCGCACCCATGTGTAGGCTGCGGTGTAGTTGGCGTCAGCGTTCACCCAGTCGAAGATGGGGATGAGGTTGAGCGGCAGCTGATAGGAGAGGGTGAAGTTCTGCTGGTAGTCGAGCGGTGTGCCGAAGTGCTTGATACTGGTCCATACGGAGTCCTTCCATGCCTGGTATCGGTCGGCATAGAGGTCTTTGTTGACAGGGGTGTAAGGCTCCTCAATCTCGGCATGGGTGGCACTCTGGAAGTTCATGTGCAGGTTGCGGGTGAGGTCCCAGCGCAGGGAGAAGTCACGGTTCCAGAGAAACTGCTCGTTGAAGGTGAGCGGGAGCATGGAGTTCTCGGCCGACTCCATGTCACGCTCCTGCAGCTCGTAGTAGTTGCGGGTCATCTCGGTGTTGAAGGCAATGTTCTGTGGCAGCCAGTTCAGGCCGAACCGCTTGAGGATGTCGAACCACTTGGAGCGGCTCTTGATGATTTTCCGGAATGGTTCCCAGGGCTTGTAGACAGGAGTCCAGTTATAGTTCATCGCGCCTCTCCAGTTGTCCTCGTTCTCATAGACGGTGGTCTCGCCTGAAGTGTGGGAGTGGGAGTGGGAGTAGGAGAAGGAGAAGTTGGCCGGGTCGTAAGGCATGGGGTGGCGCTTGGTCTGTATGCCTACACGCACGTTTGACAGGGAGAGATTCGTAGTCAGGCGTTTCGTCACGGCGATAGACTCAATGGAGTCCCGTTCCTGCTGGCTGGCAGAGCCGTCAAGGGCATCCTCCAGCTCCATGTCGGTGTCGAGCGGGTTATACTTTGGACGGCTCTCACTCTTCGTGATGCTATAGTAAAGCGGTGCGCTGACCTTTGCCTTGTCAGGGAAGAACTTACCCAGTTCAAGGCTGGTGGTGACTGATACGTCAGTGTTGGTCTCCTGCTGCCGCTCGCTGACACCCTGTTCCAGTCCGCCGAAGCCGTCAGTGCTGTGGCTGGCATTGATGTCGACGGTTCCGAAGTCGGACAGCTGGAGGTTCAGCTGTCCTCTTGCAGCCCATCCGCCCTCGTTGTTGAACTCCAGCAGGCGCAGCTCGTTCACCCATACCTCACCGCTCTTCTCACTGCTGGCGAGGTTGCGCACGCCGATAATCATGGTCTTCACCTCTCCAAGGGTCGGGTTGCCCATCACGGTGACGCGGTTGGCAGGGCGATCGCTGTCGTAGACAGAGAAGGGGCGGTTGTAGCTGGCGGTGCCTGTGGCACGGGCTTGGTTGCGCTGCTTCTTGACCGATGTGAGCAGCTGGAGCGGGATGTTGAGCATGTTGTCCTCAGGCCATACTTCCATACGGCTCTGTGAAAGGTACATGTCGTAGCGTCCTGCCGGGGTGAGTCTCAACGGAATCTCATACTCGTAGTAGTTGTTCTTGTAGTCAGAGCCGAGACGGACGAAGACCGCCAGCTGGTTGTCGGCCAGGTTGGTGGCGTTCTGCTCAAAGGCATTGGCATGGACGAACATCTGAATCCGCTTGTACTGGCGCAGGTCAAGTGTGGTGTTCTTGTAGACGGCTTTTGACTCGCCCGTTCCCAGGTTGTTCACCGTCATGGCCAATGCCTGCTCGTTCTGCTCTACGAGCTGGGGCTGTGAGGGATCCTGTCCGCGGTCAATCCCCGGAGGCAGAACGTAGTTGACAGGTGTCTTGTCATTGTTCTCCTCTATGCTCACGGCACTGACTGACATCGTGCCTGAGGTTGAGGCAGCGTTGGTGAGGTTCTGTGTGTACTGGCGCCACTTGCCGCTCACGAGGTCGAAGGTGCCGAATCGCAGGACGATGGGCTTCTCAAATCCCGTGAGGAACATGCGCATGAAGCGGATGCTGGTGTAGTCGCTGATGGCTCCGACCCGTTTCTCGAACTCGGACAGGGGGATGCGGAACTGGTACCAAGTGACAGGCTCGCTGCCCCCCTTGCGCAGTGGGGCTGCTGCGGTGCGCTTGTCAACGATGAAGTTCCTGCCTACTTCCAGGTCCTGGGGGCGGATGCTGACATGGTACTGGTAATACTTCTCATATTCGTTCAGCGTGTAGTCCTGGTTGATGTCCTCCACGTCAGGTGTCGTCTTGTAGGATGTGTCGTAACGCTCGTTGTTGTTGTCGTTGTCGGGTGAGTTGCCTTGTGGGTTGTTGATGCGCTTGTATCGCTCCAGGATGGATGCCTGCTTCTGGTCCCAGTCAGAGCCGCGGAAGTAGTGGTAGTCGTCATTGGCGGGGTCGGCCCAGATGGAGTCGAACACAGCCTGGTTCGTCCTGCTTCGGGCTGCGGTGAGGAAGTCCTGGTAAGAGGCGAACTGCTGTTCCTCCTCATCAGTCAGACCGTTGAAGCCGACATCCTGTCGGGCACGGCTCCCTGCGGTGGTGGCAAAGGCATAGGTGACAGTAGGCTGGGTGGGGATGCGGCCCCACTGGGTGGTGGTCCATGACTGGCTTCCATCCACTGGCATGCCGCTCTCATAGAACTTCTTGCCGTCGTGCAGCACATCCTCTGACACCTCGCCAAGGTCAATGTAGAAGTCGCCGCCGTATCGGTTGGCATCTGCCTGCTGGCTGGAGTAGATGAATGGGTCGAGCATCCAGAACTCGATATACTCGATGTTGGCAGTCTGGAAGTCATTGGTGTCCAGCTTCCTCATCATGCCGCCCCATGTCTTGGCAGGCTGGGTGAGATGGCCATAGAGGTCGATGTCGGGATTGAAGTTGTAAGGGCCACGCTCTGCGGGATAGTAGGCGAGGTTGAGGACGGTCAGGGTAGAGATGGAGCCGATGTAGCTGCTGCGGTCACGGTTTGGGAACAGCTCGCTGATGGGCACCTCACGCACGTAGTGGTTGGAGAGCTGCTCAAGGTCGCTCTTGATGTGCCCCGGTGTCAGCGAACTGCTGCGGCGGGTGAAGAGCGGGTCGATGTTGTACCATGCCAGCAGACTGCGGTTGTATCCGCTGCGCAGGGAGGTCTTGTCGGTCGACTCGGGAAAGTCGGACGGTACGCTGGATATGATCCATGATGTGGGCTGGCTCACGTCAATGGCATCCTTGGTACTCTCGAAGTCGTCGAGGTAGGAGGCATTGTCCTGTGTTCCCTTGCTCTGTCCGGCCAGGAGCTGGGCAAATTCGGCAGCGAAGGAGATATAGGACGGCTGGGTGACGTGCAGGAAAGGAATCTTGTCAAGCATGTTGGTCAGCCACTGGCTCTCTTTCTTCCAGTTGATGTTGAGTCCCCAGATGGTGTTGTTGAGTGGTTCGGCTCCCATGTTCACCTTGGTTGTCAAGGCCTGTTCGGACAGGTGCATGAAAGTACCGCCAATCTGGAAATCCTTTGAGAAGTCATACTCCCAGTTGAGTCCTACCATTGTCTTTCGTTCCTGCTGAAAGGCACTCTGGCTTTCCAGTGACACGTTGACGGAAGTTCCCGCATCAATGATGCTCTGGTTGAGGATGGTGACTTCTCCGGCACTGTAATCCACACTGTAGTCAGACCCCTCGCTCAGTCTTACACCACCTGCGGTGACGACAACGGAGCCTTGCGGTACGTTGTAGGCACCTAAGGAGATGACATTGGCAGCCGTCCCACGATACTGGCCGATGAGCATGAACTTGTCCTTCTCGGCTATCTGCTTGGCGATGGTCTTGGTGGAGTCGTACAACTCGGTGAAGGCATATTTGCTGGCTATGCTGGGTGTAATGCCCTTGGCTGTCAATGCGTCAAGGAGCCCCTTGCCGAATGGCTCGGCTGAGGGGAAGAACACACGTCCGTCGCTGACGGTATATCCCTCAACATAGTCAAAATAGCCGTTGGAGTGAGGGTTGTTGTTATTATCCAGGCGGTCGGTTCCCATCAGCTTGATGAGGGTCTGGTTCTTCACCTGCTGCTCAGGTATATAAGAAAGGTAGACACCTGTGGTGTCGCTCTGGTACTTTACGTCCAGCCTGAACTTGTCCCGCTCGACCGTTGAGGCGAGGTAGTAGACGTTCTTCATCATGAGATCCCAGTTGCCCTGCTGCGGGTTGTTGCTGGTGTTTTTCAGTGACTTCACGAAGATAGCCTCATTCACATCGGTGCGGTCGCTGGCAAATTCACCCACCTGATAGGTCACACCGCCGTATGTGTATTCATAGGCGACAGCCAGGACTTGGTCACTTTGCAGACCGCTGCGCAGGGAGATATAGCCCAATGCCGTGTTGACATTGTATTCCGAACTGTTGAGCAGCCGGGCATTGGACAGTTTCTCATAGTCGTTGCCGCCAACCAGTCCCGCACCATCGAGGATGCCGGTCACCTGGTCAATGTTACGGGCTGTGGGATAGCCCTGCGCGATGGTGGAATATTCGGCATTGGCATTGTTGGAGGGAACAGGTCCGGCACCGCTGCCCCAAAGGTCAGGCCGGCTCACTTTCTCATTCTCTCCGAGATCAGTGAGGGCAACGATGTTACGGGTGTTGCTGGTTGTTCCGCTCTTGTTGGTCACCCACACTTCCACACGGTTGATGGTCACTCCGGTGGTGAGGTTGGGCAGTGTCCTCATGGCAGCGTCATAGTGGTCACGGAAGTATTGGGATAGGAAGAAGTGCCGGTTCTCCTCGTAGTCGGCAGCATCAATCTCAAAGGGTGTCAGCTGTTTTCCTCCTTTTGAGCTTACACTCTTGTTTGAACTCTTCTTCTGCGACAGCACCGTCTGCAGTTTCAGCTTTCCGAACTGCATATCGGTGCGGATGCCGAAGAGTGCGGACGCGCCTTGTACAAGGGAGTTGTTGGACGGAAATGATACGTTTCCTCCCTCAACGAGCTTGATGATCTCATCCTCCTTGCCCTCATATTTCAGCTTGAAGTTCTGCGAGTCGAAGTCGAATGTGGCATCGGTGTTGTAGTTGAGGTTCATGTTGACCTTGTCTCCCACCTTTCCGTTCACGTTCAGGTTTATCTTCTCATCAAAGTCCATAGCCGTTGTCTTGCGGTTGCGGATAGGCAATGACGGGTTGTCAATGTTCTTCACCGTGGCTCCGAACTTCAGTTCGGCCGTTCCCTGCGTCTTGATACGGACTCCTCCTGGACCAAAGATTTTCTCAGCCGGGCCGAGGGAGAAGTGCATGTCTGTGAAGTCGAACTTCTCTTTTCCCTTGGCTTTCAGTATCTCCTGGTTCTTTGAACGGTAGTAATCGGCAAAGCTGCGCTTCTCCGTCCATGCCCTGTATTCCTCTGGTGTCATCATGATAGGTGCCATGACGTAGGTGTCACCTATCTTGTTGCCGATGATGTAGCGGTCGAGAGTGTCGTTATATTCCACGGTCTGCCGCATGTTCTCGGGTCGGATGAGATCGGTGGAGTTCTCCTTGAGGTCATCATAGGTAATGGGTGTGGTGCGTTGCACTTTCCACCGGGGATGGAGCAGGGAGTCGGGGATGGTCTCTTCGTCAATCTCCACCTCTATTGGACTCGCCTTCTTGATGGTATCGGGGGGGGCAACGGCAGACAGCACACGCTCCAGCGGCGCAAAGCCAATGGCACTGCGCCCCCAGCTCAGCAGGCAGATGCTGCTGAGAAGGATGAATAGTAGAAGGAATATGTGCCTGCTTTCTCTCAAGTGGTGGGTGTTGGGTGTTGATGGGCGGCGAGAAGCGATGATAGGCGCTGATAAGCGTTGATAAGCCTTGCCGAAACTCCAGCCCTTTGGGGTAATTTATTTTATCATCTTCAGTGCCATCTTCACCACCTGTTCCACAGGCAGGTCTGGCTCCTTGGTGAGGATGCTGACCACGACTTTTGCCGATGGGGCAGGCGAGAAGCCCAGCATGGTCAAGGCACTGACAGCCTCGTCCTTGATACCAGTGTTGACGGCGGGAGTGCCAGGCTGGCTGCTGACGTGCAGCTCATCGGCTATGCCGCTCTGCATGATCTTGTCTTTCAGGTCGACAATGATGCGCTGTGCCGTGCGAAGCCCGATACCTTTGACGGTCTTCAGCATCTTCTCATCGCCGTTGGCAATGACGTTGCACAGTTCAGCAGGTGTGAGTGAGGAGAGAATCATGCGGGCGGTGTTGGCACCCACCCCCGATACGGTAATCAGAAGGCGGTAAAGAGAGCGTTCCTGCTTGGTGGCAAAGCCATAAAGAGTATAGCTGTCATCGCGTCCACCGGTCATGATGGCCTCATGGACAAAGAGCTTTACAGGCGTTTTACCTTGTATGGCACTATAGGTGTTGAGCGAAATGTTCAGCGCATACCCCACCCCGTGAGCATCAACCACAGCCAATGCAGGTGTCAGGTCGGCCAGTTCGCCCCTGATGTATTCTATCATAATCTAAAAAAATATTATCCTTGACAGTCCAAGGCTTTTTTGTATATACATCTTATCAAACGTAGGCATGGCTTCTTTTATTGTATGAAATTGTTACAGATAAGTTTTTTATGTGTTAAAAAAGAGGTCGATGGCGACACTTTTCACGAAGAAAACAGTAATTTTGCAGTCAGAACAAAGTATCTAATTTATTAAGAAATAAGGAAATATGAAGAAAATCAGAGCAGCTGTTGTCGGTTATGGCAACATTGGACAGTACAGTATTCAGGCGCTTGAAGCAGCAAAGGACTTTGAAATAGCAGGTGTGGTACGCCGTCAGGGTGACAAGGACAAGCCTTTTGAGCTGACCCCTTACGAGGTTGTTGATGACATAACGAAGCTGAAGGATGTCGATGTGGCTATTCTTGCGACACCCACCCGCAGCTGTCCGGAGTTTGCCGAGAAGATTACGGCACTGGGCATCAACACTGTAGACTCATTCGATATCCACGGTTCAATCCTTGACTATCGCACCAAGCAGATGGAGAACAATAAGCAGACCAATACCGTCAGCGTCATTTCCGCAGGCTGGGACCCAGGCTCGGACTCTATCGTGCGTGTGCTGATGGAGAGCCTTGCACCGGAAGGACTGTCTTACACCAACTTTGGGCCAGGACGTTCTATGGGCCATTCGGTCGTTGCCCGCAGCAAGAAGGGTGTGAAGGATGCACTGTCAATGACTATTCCTCTTGGTGAGGGCATCCACCGCCGTATGGTCTACGTTGAGCTGGAAGAGGGTGCGAGCCTTGAGGAGGTAACTAAGGAGATAAAGGCTGACGACTACTTCGCTCATGACGAGCTGCACGTGTTTGCTGTGCCGAGTGTGGCTGCACTGAACGATGTCGGGCATGGCGTACACATGACACGCAAGGGTGTGAGTGGCAAGACACACAACCAGCATTTCTCCTTCGACATGAGCATCAACAACCCAGCCCTCACGGCACAGGTGCTGGTCAATGTTGCCCGTGCCAGCATGCGACTGCAGCCAGGTTGCTACACGATGCCTGAGATTCCTGTCATCGACATGCTGCCTGGAACACGTGAGGAGATTATCTCTACATTGGTGTAAAAACCATCGCCCAGCCTTTGTGAGTGCTGTGGTACCAAATATGAAAAGGGCAGTTGACACATTCGTCAACTGCCTTTTTTCTTATCTAATAAGTTTTCCTTGTCCTATCGTTTTTCTTATTATAAGATTTCTCTTATTCTGTAGGCTTACTTGTCGTAGGCATGGACGGGGTAGTCAATCGTATAATGGAGTCCACGGCTTTCCTTCCGCTCAATGGCCTGGCGGGTGATGAGGTAGCCCACGTTGATCATGTTGCGCAGTTCGCAGATGTCCCGGGTGGCCTTGACACGCTTGAAGAGAGCCTCCGTCTCCTCATACAGGAGGTCGAGACGTGCCCAGGCACGCTTCAGGCGCAGGTCAGAGCGGACAATGCCAACATAGTTTGACATCACCTCGCCCACCTCCTTGACACTTTGCGTGATAAGAACTTTCTCCTCATTGGTCATTGTTCCCTCGTCATTCCATTCCGGAACCTGTGTGTTGAAACCATAATCGCCGACAGCTTCCATACTGTGCCTTGCCGCTGCGTCAGCATAGACGACAGCCTCGATAAGACTGTTGGATGCCAGGCGGTTGCCGCCATGCAGCCCCGTGCAGGCACACTCGCCGATGGCATAGAGCCTGTGGATGGAACTCTCACCGTTGAGATTGACCAGTATTCCGCCACACATGTAGTGGGCGGCTGGCCGTACAGGGATCATCTCCTTGGTGATGTCAATGCCCATCGTGAGGCATTTGTGATAGATGTTGGGGAAGTGGTGGCGCGTCTGCTGTGCATCCTTGTGGGTGACATCGAGGCAGACGTGGTCAATGCCGTGTGTCTTCATCTCCTTGTCGATGGCACGTGCGACAATGTCACGGGGCGCAAGGGATAGCCTGCTGTCGTATTTCTCCATGAATGTCTCACCTGTGGGCAGCTTCAGCACACCTCCATAGCCCCTCATAGCCTCAGTGATGAGGAAGGCAGGATGCGTCTCGCCGGGGTGGAAGAGCGATGTGGGGTGGAACTGGACGAACTCCATGTCCTTTACGGTTCCCTTGGCGCGGTAGACCATCGCCTCTCCGTCACCCGTAGCCACGATGGGATTGGTGGTTGTCTGATACACAGCACCACAGCCGCCAGTACACATCACGGTCACCTTACTCAGATAAGTATCCACCTTCTCCGTCCCGGGGTTGAGGACATAGGCACCATAGCACTCAATGTCAGGCGTGCGGCGGGTGACCTCCATGCCCAGATGGTGCTGCGTGATAATCTCGACGGCAAAGTGGTTCTCCTTGATCTCAATGTCAGGACATTCCCTTACGGCAGCCATCAGCGCACGCTGTATCTCGGCTCCTGTGTCATCGGCATGGTGAAGGATGCGGAACTCGGAGTGCCCTCCTTCACGGTGCAGGTCAAACAATCCGTTGTCTGTCCGGTCGAAATGGGTGCCCCAGCTGACGAGCTCCTTGATTTGCGCCGGTGCGTTGCGTACGACTTGCTCCACGGCTGCACGGTCGGAGATGAAGTCGCCCGCAATCATCGTGTCTTCAATGTGCTTGTCGAAGTTGTCCACCTCCAGGTTTGTCACGGAGGCTACTCCTCCTTGTGCGAATGAGGTGTTGGCCTCATCAAGGGATGTCTTGCAGATGATGCAGACTTTTCCCTTGTGCGCCCTGGCAACCTTCAGGGCATAGCTCATTCCGGCGATGCCTGCGCCGATGATGAGAAAATCATACTTCTGTACCATGTCTTGTCTGGCTTAATGTCTGCAAAAATACTAATTAATCTTTATATTAACGTGTCAAAGGCTTTTTTTTTGTAATTTTGCAAGCTGATTATGAGAACTTTCCAACATAAAGTAACGCTGAACGACCTTGGGGGAATCATCGTGTTTGCCTTTGGTGCCTTTGTCTGCCTGTGGAACAGGACCAATATCGTGATGGTCATCCTTGGTTTCATCCTGATAGCCGTGACGCTGAGGGCAGTTGACCGTTCCACCCATACAAGTTACACGCTCACTGATGACGGTCTCCTGCTGGTAAAGACCGGGAGGATAGGCCAGGCCAGGCATGTGCCGCTTGCCGATGTGCAGTCAGTGGGGAAGCGTCCGTTCGCCTTCCACCTCGGGCATTATGTCGTGATAGAGCTGAGGGATGGCAGCGTGGTCAGTGTGCAGCCGGAGAATGTTGAGTCGTTCCTGTCGGCCCTGGAAAAAAGATTGGAGAAGAAAGAAAGCAAAGCATGAGATTGAAATACTTGTCGGCACTGGTGCTGGGTGCCGTATTGGCACTGCCTGTACAGGCTCAGGTCTATCTTGACAGCACCGAGATAGCCAATATACTTTACCCGAAAGCCATCGCCGTGCAGACTCAGGGAAAGCCAGCCGATGGCGAGACGGATGAGGGGACTGACAGCATCATCCCGAGTTTCGCCACTGACAGCCGCCTGAGCTGGAAGGAGAACGTGACGGCCCGGCTGGACGGAATCCTCCGCAGCCAGCTGCTTGAGACGGTACAGGTGGGGCTGATGGTGTGGGACCTGACGGACGACGTGCCCGTCTACCAGTTCCGTGAGCGGCTGCACCTGCGCCCGGCATCAACCATGAAGTGCCTGACAGCCATTGCGGCACTTGACAGGCTGGGGGCCGACTATGACCTCAAGACACGCATTTACTATACAGGTACGATTGACGACTCCACGCAGGTGCTGCATGGTGACCTCTATTGTCTTGGCGGAATGGATCCGATGTTCGACAATTCCAATATGGCAGAGCTTGCCGCCGCAGTGCGCAACCAGGGCATAACGGCCATAGAGGGGAATATCTATGCCGACCTGTCGTTCAAGGAGAAGACCCGCCTGGGCGAGGGCTGGTGCTGGGATGATGACAACCCTACGCTCTCGCCGTTGCTGGTGGGGCGCAAGGACGACTTTCTCAGCCGCTTCCGCCGCAGGCTGCAGGAGGCAGGGGTGGTGCTGGACGGGAGTACCGATGAGCGGCAGATGCCTGCTGGCGCAAAGCTGCTGACGGCGCAGTCCCACTCCATCCGACAGGTGCTGCACCGGATGATGAAGATGAGCGACAACCTCTATGCTGAGGCCCTGTTCTATCAGCTGGCGGCCAGTGGCGGCCAGCGATGGGCATCGGCCAGGCAGGGACGGCAGTATGAGAATGCCCTTTTTGACCGTATCGGGCTGAACCACCGCAACTATTATGTCGCCGATGGCTCCGGGCTCTCGCTTTACAACTACGTCAGTGCCGAGCTGGAGACGAAGATGCTGCGCTATGCCTATCAGCATCAGAACATCTATGAACCCTTCATCGTCTCACTGCCCATCGCCGGTGTCGATGGAACTTTGCGGAGCCGCATGCGTGGGACGGCAGCCGAGGGCAACGTGCGGGCAAAGACCGGTACGGTGTCAGGGGTCAGTTCGTTGGCCGGTTACCTGACTGCCTCAAATGGGCATCTCATCTGCTTCTCTATTATTAATAATGGTGGGATGACAAACAGCCCCATGCGGAATCTGCAGAACAGAATCTGCGTGGCACTGTGCCAGTGAAATCGGGAGTAAGGGGAGTTATATGAAGTTAAAGGAGTTAAAGGAGTTAAAGGA
>JAILEG010000031.1 GCA_024688365.1 Prevotella sp. | reverse complement strand
TGATAATCATTTTTCAGGCAATTGGCAGATTGTTCAGAAAAAAAAGTGTATCTTTGTAGCTTAAAGGCATTAGACAATTCATGGTAAAGACGAGTAATACTGAAAAGGCCGGTAAGACCACGGCCAAGAAAACCTCTCCTAAGCGGGGGGCTAAGGCACAGAAAGCTCCTGTCAAACGCGGCATATCGAATGATTTGATTCCAATAGAGGAAGAGACCTGGCTCCTGCAGCCCATCGCTGTGACGATGATGCGGCATGACTATTCTCTGATTCAGGTCAGAATCCTGGTTTCTATTGTGGAAAGCCTACAGTCCATCCTTCATGGTATTCTGAATAATAAGCGAAGTGCCCAGCTTGACCTGTTTCATACAGATGAGCTGGATGAAGATGGGCGTATGCCTATCAAGTTACCCTTTAAGGAACTGGGCGTTGACCCTAACCATTATCCTCAGTTGCGCAACTCTCTGAAAATGCTTGCTTCTATTCCTGTGGAAATCCCTTATAAAACCGCCGAAGGAAGGAAATATACCAAGGCTACCAACCTTTGTGATGTCTACATCCCGGAGGATCGCTCGTATAATAAGTATGCTATTCTGAAACTTGACCATACTGTGGCAGAGCGACTGGTTTCCCTGGATTTCGGTTATCATCGTCTGGGCAAGCAGATAGTCTTTGCTTGCAAGAACCGCTACACGCAGCGCATCTATATGTTCATTGAGTCATGGGTCGACAAAGGACGTACAGTGATAAAGACATTGGAGTTCCGCAAGATGCTTCGTCTGGAGAACAACTATAAGAAGTTCTCCGACTTCTGCCGTCGTGTACTTGATCCCGCTATGCAGGAACTGAAGGAGCTTGCTGAGAAAGGTTTCTGTGACTGTTACTTTGAATATGACAAGAAGTACGACCATGGGCAACGAGGTGGTGAGCCTGATGAGCTTATCTTTATCATTCACCGTACAAAGGATAAGATGAACATACAGCTGCAGGAAATGACACAGACGCAACGTCGCCAGTTCCAGCAGTATCTTGTGCAGTATTTTGATTTCACGCCAGCCAATGCCCAGCAGATGGCTGATAGGATAACGGCAGAGACCTATCAGGAGGCGGTACAGAAGCTGATGAATCTTCGTGACCGTTTCTCAACTGTCTATATCAAGGATAAGGCTGCCTATACCTTTAAGAGTCTTGATGAGATGCTGAAGTCAAAGGAGATTCCCAATACAATAGTGGAGGAGGTGGAATAGAAATCGGCAAGACTTGTCTGCCTCTATGGTATCCACAGGGGCAGGCATCTTGTGCAGCTTTCCCCTCTGATACGGGCAATGTATAGGAACTTCCCCTGGTGAAATAGGAATTTGCCTATGGTTTCTTTGAATATAATAGCCTACTTTTGCGTCAGATAAAGAAAAAATAACAATGACACTTAAAGGTTACAGATATGAAGTATAATTTTCTTTTCACTATGACGTTTGGCTTATTCAGCCTTACTCTTATGTCTTGTGATACGCTGCTCTCTATGAATGCTGGAGGAGTTGGCCCTGTTGTTGCCTCTGGGGAGGTGTACGAGGCTGGCTATGATGGACATTATGGCAGGATAGCGTATGATGAGGCCCGTCGGGAGGCTTTCTTCCTGTCTGATAAGATGGCATACGAGCTTGGCCTTACTGATGCTCAATACGAGGCTGTGTATGAGATAAATCTTGACTATCTGCTGAACATGCAAGGAGAAGGCTCACTCTACGGGAACTACTGGACCCGGCGTAACAATGATCTCTTCTATGTCCTGGATGCACAGCAGTACAGCTATTTCATAGGTGAGGATTATTTCTATCGTCCTGTTTACTGGAGCAATAATCGCTATGCGTATAGGGTTTATAATCGTTATTCGGACAGAAATTATTATTACCGTTCCCGTCCATCGGATTACTCGACCTACCGGGGTGGAAGAAACCGCCAGTCTGAAAGTTACTATGCTGGGAGATTCGGGCACCGTTCAGGGCAGCCTGTGGTGACCAACTGTGCTGGCTCTGCCAACAGAGCCTATCAGTATGATAATTCCAGGAATGGGGCAAAGCATAATTATCAGCAACCGCAACAGAGACACTACAGTTTTGGTAAAGCTACCCGTAACAATGCTGGGACTGTTCGGCGGACTGATGACAGATCTTTTGATGGTTCACGCCAAGGTTCTGCACAACAAAGACAGTCAGTCTCCCCATCCCGGTCATCAACTGCGTATTCTCCTGTACCACAACGGACATCAGGCAGCCGGACTTCCTTTGGCAATGCCTCTCGCTCTTCGGTTTCAGGGCAGAGGACAGGTGTGAACAGAACTCAGAATCCGACTTCTTCAGTCCCTGTCAGAACGAATATGCCCAGCAACAGTGGAAGTTTCGGCGGTCATAGATAAAAAAGAAAAAGACTTTTATGAGAATAACGGAAATCAACCGCTCAAGAGTAGTCTCTGCAATGGTCAGAGGCTACTTTCATGCGTTCTTCTCGGGACAGTCTGATGCGCTTTTCCCAGGAAAGAAGAAACTGGATCCAAAAGAGTATAAGCAACTTTTGGTAAGCAACTTTGACCACCTGTCCTCTCATTTTGTTTCGGTGCTGTTCCCTGTGCTTATCCGTCTGAATAACTCGAATCTCAATGCTGTGGCTGATGATATGAAACGGCGTCATTTCTCCGGCTCCACTCCCTCAAAGGTACTGCTGCGCTATGCGTGTAGCTCAAAGGAACTGTATGACCAGGTCTCCACAGAATATCAGCGGCAGGTGTATTCCCTGCTTGACGGGCATCTGCAGACGGCAGATGAGTACTTTGCTGATTGCTCGGAGCTGCTTGCCGAAGACCACGTTACGGTACCGTTGGCCATCCGTTCTGTTGTCCGGGTACAGATGCAGGCCTATGCTCTGGGAATAATGCAGGCACAGAGTGAGGTCACGACTTTGCATCAGGCAACGGTCTATAGGCTGATGCTGTCAGGGATGATGGCATTGCTGCATGAGAAGCCAGTCATTTTTGAGGGTGATAATCTTGAGATGATGTTCCGTCAGGTCTCCTTAAACTCCGACAATTTTGAGATGCTTATGGATGAGATGAATCAGGCATATGAGGATTTGGTGTGACTGAAATACACCTTACAGGTGCCTTGTAAATATTATTCTTACATGGCACCTGTAGTGTCTTTGCAAAGCCTTTAAACGTGTTATAAGGCACTGACTATTACATGGTTTCTCATTTGTGCCGGGGAAATCATAGCTTTCCGGCCTCTCCCAGGTAACTGTCCTTGAATCCAAGGAAATAAAGCACGCCATCCAGGCCGATAGTGGTGATGTTCTGTTCTGCCGTGGCCTGTACGCGAGGCTTGGCATGGAAGGCGATGCCGAGGCCCGCTTCTGAAATCATCGGTAGGTCATTGGCACCATCACCGACGGCAATGGTCTGGGCCAGGTTCACTTTCTCCACCTGTGCAATCAGTCTCAGTAGCTCGGCCTTGCGTTTTCCGTCAACAATCTCGCCGATGTAACGTCCGGTCAATTTGTTGTCATCGCCCACTTCCAACTCATTGGCATACACATAGTCAATCCCATACTTACGTTGCAGATACTCACCGAAGTAGGTGAATCCACCGCTGAGAATGGCAATCTTGTAGCCACACTGCTTCAGGACGGTCATCAGCCTGTCAACACCCTCTGTGATGGGCATGGTGTCGGCAATGTCCTTCATGACGCTTGCATCAAGCCCTTTCAGCAGTGCCACCCGCTCGGTGAAGCTTTCCTTGAAGTCAATCTCTCCCCGCATGGCACGCTCAGTAATCTCAGCCACCTGCCTGCCGACCCCGGCCCGCTTGGCCAGCTCGTCAATGCACTCTGTCTGAATCAGTGTCGAGTCCATATCGAAACAGATGAGACGGCGCATGCGTCGGTACATGTCATCTTTCTGGAAAGAGAAGTCTATGCCCTGCTCATGGCTCATTTGCATGAGTTCTGCCTGCATTTGGTCATAGTTCGCTGGAGTTCCTCTGAGTGAGAATTCTATGCAGGCCCTTACGTTCTGATTATGCTTCCTGATGCTCTGCCGTCCCGTGAGGCGGAGGATGGAGTCAATGTTGAATCCTTGTGCGGCGATGACCTTCGTGGCAGCCTCGATGTTCCTGGCGGAGAGCGATCTGCCAATGATGGTCAGAATATAGCGGTTCTTTCCCTGACGGTTTACCCAGTCCTCGTACTCGTTGTCGGATACAGGTGAGAAGCCGATGTTCACACCTAACTCTGTTGCTTTGAAGAGAAGCTCCTTCATGACTTGTCCCGAACTATGCTCATCAGTCCTTATCAGGATGCCCAGTGACAGGGTGGAGTGAATGTCAGCCTGTCCGATGTCGAGGATGTGGGCATCATACTGTGCCAGGATAGCCATGACAGATGCTGTCAGTCCTGGTCGATCCTGCCCGGTGATACGGATGAGTATCTGTTCCTCCTGCGTTCTTTCCCTTTCTTCCATAGTTTTTGTTTATGATTGCAAAAGTAATCATTTCAGCTGACGTGGGCAAATTTCGCTGTAGATTTACTTCATTGCGGGGGGAGGAAACAACTGTGACTCTTTCAATATTTAGCATTTAACTTTTATGAAAATTTCAAATATTGCCCGATGAAACATCACCGTGATATCTGAAGAAATATCACGTGATATTCTGAAAGCTCTGTCTTGTAGCTGGAAGAAAGGTATTCCGCCCATCTTCCATGGTGGAAAAAGGGCGGGACTGGGTGATGATGTATAAGGCGGATGACAGGCATCCGACCTGGTTTCATGGGATTGCCGATGATGGGGTTATCTCAGCTGTCGTTTCAGTAGTTCCGGTATCTCGCTAGTCTCGTGGGCTACAGGTACACCAACCGCCTCAAAGGCCGCAATCTTCTCTTTGGCCGAGCCGGATCCGCTGGAGATGATGGCTCCCGCATGGCCCATCTGCTTGCCCGGAGGTGCCTGCTGACCGGAGATGAATACGGCGACCGGCTTCGTGACATTTGCCTTGATGAACTGTGCGGCCCGCTCCTCAGCGTCACCGCCAATCTCTCCAATCAGTGCTATGCTATCAGTGTCGGGATCGTCCTGGAACATCTGAAGTAAGTCCTCAAAGTACAGGCCAACGACAGGATCGCCTCCCACACCAACGGCTGTCGACTGCCCCAGTCCTGCCTGCGTCAGGTTGTATACTACCTCGTAGGTCAACGTGCCGCTCCGGCTGATGACACCGGTATGTCCCTTCTTGAAGATATTGACGGGCATGATGCCTGCCATGCTCTCCCCGGGGGAGATGAGACCTGGGCAGTTCGGGCCGATCACCTTCACACCCTTTATCCTTGCATAGCGTTGGGCTGCCACGGCATCAAGCGTGGGGACACCTTCGGTGATGCAGATGACGAGCTGGATGCCACCGTCAATAGCTTCAAGCATGGCATCCTTGGCGAATGGCGCAGGGACGAAGATAATGGAGGTGTTGGCACCTGTTGCAGCCACGGCATCCTTGACGGTATTGAAGACGGGTATGCCGTCAACCTGTTGGCCTGCCTTTCCGGGTGAGGTGCCGCCAACGACATCGGTACCATATTCCTTCATCTTTGTGGCATGGAAACTACCGTCACGCCCAGTGATGCCCTGTATGATTAACTTTGTGTCTTTATTGATAAGAATACTCATAGTGTTTGTCTGTTTTAAAGGTTCTTGCTCAGTTCAACGGCTTTGTGTCCAGCGTCAGACATGGTTGTTCCCACGGTGAAATGGGTTCCTTGCAGAATAGTTCTTCCCTCAGCCTCGTTGGTTCCTGTGAGACGGATGACGATGGGGATGTCGGTCTTGAGGGTCTTGAATGCTTCCAGCAATCCCTTGGCAACGTCATCGCAGCGGGTGATGCCGCCGAAAATGTTGATGAGGACAACTTTCACATGCCTATCGCTCAGGAGAAGCTTCATCGCCTCCACGATTTTCTCGGGGTTGGAGCTGCCGCCAATGTCGAGGAAGTTGGCAGGCTCGCCGCCGTACAGCTTGATCATGTCCATCGTTGCCATGGCAAGTCCGGCACCATTGACCATGCAGCCAATGCTTCCGCCAAGGTTCACATAGCTGAATCCCTTGTCTTTGGCCTGCTGCTCTCTCCGTTCCTCAGGCGTGGGTTCAAAGAGATTGGCGACATCCGGATGGCGGAAGAGGGCATTGTCATCAAAGGTCATTTTGGCATCAATCGCCTTCAGGGAGCCGTCCTTCTGCATGACAAGCGGATTGATTTCGGCCAGCGAGGCATCCTTCTCGGTGAAGAGACGGTAGAGGTTCTTGAAGATGGGTACAGCCTGCTTTACCTGTATCATGTTGTCAAAGAGCTTGAAGGCGGCCTCACGGGCAAGAAAATCGGTCATGCCGTTGACGGGATCAATGACGATCTTTTCTATTTTCTCCGGAGTCTCCTTGGCAACCTGCTCTATGTCCATGCCACCAGCACGGCTGAGCATCAGCATTGGGCACTTCGATTTGCGGTCAACGAGAATGCTCATGTAGTACTCAGCGGCAATGTCAACAGCCTCACTGACCAGTATCCGGTCAACGGTGAAGCCTTTGATGCTCATGCCCAGGATGGCTTCGGCGTGCTGCCGTATCTCAGTCTCACTGCCTCCTAACCTCACACCTCCGGCCTTTCCACGTCCTCCCGTGTGTACCTGCGCCTTGACGACGGCTTTCTCCAAGCCTAACTGCCTGTAGGCGGCAGCGGCCTCATCGGGTGTCCGACAGACGATATTACGGTCAACAGGCAGCCCATAGCTGGCAAAGAACTTCTTTGCCTGATATTCATGTACCTTCATAGCTATTTGTTTTATTATATGAAAAAGGATTTGTCAGTTATCAGATAGTTCATGGCTAATGGTGGACAGTAATTATTGGATATGCTGGAATGCAGTTCTTTTATTGTCTTCTGATGTTTTCAGTACTCCATAGTCCTTCTCTCCCCCCGCAGCACGGCCAGTGCGTTCTCGGTGAGTGCCTGCATCTCGTCCTGTCCAGGATAGACATAAACAGGGGCAAGGAAGCTGATTCTGCGTTTCAGCCGCTCAATAACGTACTCGCTTCTTGCCATACCGCCGGTAAGCAGGATGGCATCCACCTTGCCATACAGCACGGCCGCCTCGGCGACAATATTCTTCGCAATGTGCCATATCATGGCGGCGACAACCGATTCGGCATGCTTGTCACCAGCTTTTATCCAGTTGATTATCTCCCTGAGGTCGTTTGTGCCAAGATGGGCGGTGAGTCCTGCCTGCCCGCTTACTTTGCGCAGCAGCTGATCCTCAGTGTACTTGCCGCTGAAACAAAGGTGTATGAGGTCAGCCGCTGGCAGGCTTCCTGCACGTTCGGGAGAGAATGGCCCTTCTCCGTCAAGCGCATTGTTGGCATCAATGGCGCGTCCGTGGTCATGTGCGGCTATTGATATGCCGCCACCTAAGTGACAGATTATGAGGCAGAGCTTCTCATAAGTTGTCCCCATGTCATGGGCAAACCGACGGCCAATAGCTTTCTGGTTCAAGGCATGCCAGATACAGATGCGGGGCATGAGTGGGGAGCCGGATATATGTGCCTCGGGCTCCATCTCGTCAACGACCCCCGGGTCGGCTATGAAGCTCCTGCAGCCGGGGATGTCACGTGCAATCTCGTCGGCAATCATGCAACCCAGGTCGCAGGCATGTTGGTGGATGGCCTGACGCTGGTCAATGATCATCTTTTCAGTTATGGTGAAGACACCGCTGGGGACAGGCTTGGCAAGTCCCCCCCGTCCGATGACGGCATCAAAGTCCAGCGGTATGTTGCGCTTCCTAAGTTCGTCAATGACAAGCTGCTTGCGGAAGTGATATTGGTCGGATATTCTCTTGAAGGCACTCAGCTCTTCCCGTGTGTGGGCTATGTCAGCCACGAATACGGGTTGGTCATCATTGGCGAGTGACACCTTTGTTGATGTGGAGCCCGGGTTGATTGCTAATATCTTATAGGCCATGATTGTTGGATATTAAGCTTGCAAGCGCAAGACTGTAGAATTTCGATTCGATGCTGTCTCCACGACTGGGCAGGACGACTGGTGCCAGCGGTCCTTGGAGGACAGCCGCTGTTTCAGCATGGCAGAAGAGGGTAATGGTTTTGTAGAAAAGGTTGCCAGCCTCAATGTCAGGGAACAGCAGGGCATCAGCATCTCCGTTTATGGGTGAGGCAATTTGCTTTAGCCTCATGGCTTCGGAAGAACAAGAAGTCTTCAGGTCAAGCGGACCGTCTATCTTGCATGCGCCAAAGACACCTTTCTCTGCCTCATCTTTCAGTGTAAGATAACCCTCAGTATAAGGAAAGTGACGTGCATCCACTTTCTCGGAGCAGTGGATGAGAGAAATTTTAGGACACTCAATGAGGAAGGCATGGCAGAAAGCCGTGATGTACTTTATCTGTTCCCTGCGTTGCAGGTCAGTGGGATAGGGTATGACGGCAGCGTCAGTAAAGAAGAGTAACTTGTGGTAATCAGGAAGTTTGGCGACAGTGATGTGTGTCATGACGGTGTCTTTGGGAAGTATTCCCTGTTTCTTGTCGAGTATGGCCCGAAGGAGATCATCTGTATTGACAAAGCCTTTCATGATGATGTCAGCTTTTTTCTCTCTGACCATTCGGACGGCTTCCAGTGCAGCTCGTGTACCGTCGGTTGTGACAATGTTGTCAAATCCTTCTTTGGCAGCAAATGTCTTTCTTGTCATTTCTGAGCATATCAGCAAAGGTTTTATGAAGCCCTCCTTGGCAGCCCAGGCTACGGCCTCTTGTGTATGGCTCTCTTCGGGCCATACTATTGCAGCCCGTTTGCAGACGTTCTTTTGTTGCAGAAGTTCCGTTAGCTGGCGGAAGTTTGTAACAGTCTTTTTTTTCTCTGGCATAGCTTATGGAATTCTTAGTCGAGGTGTGATTGATGAAACAAAGATACAAATTTGTTTTGGAATATGGTTTTCTAAGGTTGAAAATTCTCTATAAATTTGTTATTTAGCCTAACTTGCTGTATATTTGCGGTCAAATTTGAAATTATATGAAACGTTTATACTTGGTTCTTCTGTCTTTGATTATTGCCAGTCTGGCAATTGCCCAGCGTGTCTCCCGCTCTCATATCCCTCATGGCGCTGTTTTCTATAACAGCCGATGGCAGGGTGTGGGCAGTGTGGATAAGGCTGCTTACTATCGTGTGCTGGCTGTCGATGGTCATGGGCAGAAAATGTTTTATGACTATTATATATCGGGCCAGTTGCGTGCAGAGAAGCACTATGTGTCCATTAACCGTAAAGATGACCATCACACTGTACTGACAGGGGTGTGCCGCACGTTCTATCAGTCGGGCAGGGTTGAGTCAGTAATGCAGTACCGGAACGGGAAAGCCGATGGCAGGGCAGTTTCTTTCTTTCCGAGTGGTAATGTCGGTATGAAGCTGAACTATAGGAATGGGCTTCTTGACGGGCCCAGCTATACATACAATGAGTCAGGAAGGCTGGAATATACTACCATTTGGAGGAATGGCATTAAAGTGCGTGAACAGAGGGGAGGAAAGGATCAATATATTGACCGTATCACTAATGAGGATGAGTTCTGCGAGCAATATCGGAAAGATGAGGCAGTGGTTATGGCACAGACTAAGTCTATATTGTCAGCTGGGAGGCTGGACCATGAGGCTTTGCCTGCTGACTTCAAGCAAGAAAGGAGGAACTCCGTGCCTGGCATTAAGCCTTCACCATCCCGTACAGGCACATCCGCATCAGATGAAAAGCCTGTGATTCATTCATCCGGTATGCCAGAGACAGAGCAGATGGTGGCTGATGTTAAATATCCAGACAGTCCGGTAGCTCCTTCTCCCACAGAGGAAGCTGCATCTTCACTTGTCCCAGCTTCACTCCCTGCAGGTAGTTTCTCTTTTCCTTATTTATATAGTATTATTGGCGATGATGATCATCGGACGCAACATGTCCGCTCGCTTGACAAGATTGGTTCGGGACATAACCTGGAAGTCTCACAGACAATCACAGGGTTTGGAGCGCAGAAGGAGATAGTGTATCACCATAATATGGATTACGATGAGCAGTCAGGGATTGATAAGGTGACGGGAGCAAGCCCTCGTCAGTTGGGATTCTTTGGTACGCTGTCCGGCAGTCAGCTGACCATACAACGCATAAACCTCTTCACGTGGTCAGAAGAGGAGATGCTGCATTTTGCTGCTGATGCTACAGCAGCCGGTTACAAGGTGCTAGGTGGCGAGGATTTCAGAACGGCAGAGGGCAACTTCATTTTGGAGCCTGCTGTGCGTAATACACCTGCAGGCAGCACTTCCGTAGTTCTGACATTCACACATCGAGAGGGATTATATGCTGGACTTTATCACGTTCAGATGGAGGTAAAGTAGTTGATAAAGCTTATTTTGCTGGCAGTAAGTGCAAATACCTGGGGTAAATGTCGTGTTGCTTGAGTTTTTTTTGTACTTTTGCATCGTTATAGACCATTAAAAATCGTTCATACATGCTTCCATCTCATAGCCGGTGGATCCTTTTATTAATAAACGAATATGATTATGAAGGCGATTAATAAGTTGCTCGATTGGTATTTCTCAATAAACGCCCTGCCTTATTGGGTAATACTTGTCGTTGATTGTCTTATCTGCTATCTCTCAGGTATCTTTGTTTTTTGGCTCTATTATCATGGAGCCGTAGCATTGGGTAATATAGTCCTGCTTTCCAAGACCATATTCATGTATATGGTCTTCAACCTGATTGGATTCCGCATTTTCCGTACTTATTCAGGAATTATCCGTTACTCTTCTTTTGTTGACTTGCAGCGTGTCTCATTGGCCATGTTGCTCTCTTGTGCCATAGCTGAGGTGATGCATTATGTCATCTATTATTGGGACTTGGAGTTTGTACGGCTTGAAGGGCGCCAGATTGCAGCCATGTACTTGGTTGCAACAATAGGTATGATTGCGTTCAGAGTGTTGGTGAAGAGTATTTATGATGTTCTCTTCAACACGGACAAAGGTCTGCGAACGCTCATTTATGGAGTGAAGGACGGTGGTGTAGGCCTTGCCAAGGGCATCCGCAGCGAGAAACCAAGCCGTTTCCACCTGAAGGGTTTCATCTCACATGAGTCTTCCATCAAGGGACGTATACTGATGGGGGAGAAAGTTTTTGTAGCTGATCAGGAGCTGGCAGACCATATAAAGTCACTCAATATCCAGGCTGTCCTTGTCTCCCCTCTGCAGAATGACCGTTTCCGCAACGACCAGAAGCTGCAGGACATGCTTTTGGGCCTGGGTGTCCGTATTTTCATGAATACCGGAACAAAAGAGTGGGGGCAGGATGACGATTACTCGAATGTCCAACTGAAGGAAATCAGTATTGAGGACCTTCTGCCACGTGACCAGATCCATGTGGATATGGATGCTATCGGCAACCTCCTGCGGGGAAGAAAGATAATGATTACAGGTTCTGCCGGGAGTATTGGGTCAGAGATGGTGCGGCAGATAGCCGTGTATAATCCATCGGAGCTGATACTCATAGACCAGGCAGAGACACCTCAGCATGACATCAGGCTGATGATGCACTTCAACTGGCCTGGCATCAAGGCCGAGACGATAGTCGCCAGTATAGCGAATAAGGAACGTATGGAAATGATTTTCCAGGCTTACAGGCCTGACTATGTGTTTCACGCTGCCGCCTATAAGCATGTCCCAATGATGGAGAACAATCCATCAGAGAGTGTTCAGAATAATGTGTGGGGGACAAAGGTGATTGCAGATCTTAGCGTGAAGTATGGTGTCAGGAAGTTTGTCATGATCTCAACAGACAAAGCTGTGAACCCAACGAATGTCATGGGCTGTTCAAAACGTATCTGCGAGATTTACTGTCAGAGTCTGAACAAGAAAATCAATGACGCAGCTGGGGGCACTGCCGCTACGCAGTTTGTCACAACTCGCTTTGGAAACGTGCTTGGCTCTAACGGTTCGGTCATTCCCTTGTTCGAGAAACAGATAAAAGCGGGGGGGCCAATTACGGTTACTGACCCTAACATTATACGTTACTTCATGCTTATCCCTGAGGCTTGTAAGCTTGTCCTTGAGGCGGGTACACATGGGAGTGGCGGTGAGATATTCGTGTTTGACATGGGCAAGCCTGTTAGGATAGCAGATTTGGCGAAGCGTATGATTAAGCTGTCTGGTGCCAAGAATATCAAGATTGAGTACACTGGTCTGCGTGCAGGCGAGAAGCTCTATGAGGAGGTGCTGAGTACTACGGAGAATACGCTGCCCAGTTTCCACGAGAAGATTCGCATAGCCCAAGTGCGTGAGTACGATTTCAACGAGGTGGACAGGCAGATAGACTCGCTCATATCCCTCAGTCATACCTATGATGATATGGCGATTGTGAGAAAGATGAAAGAAATCGTACCAGAGTATATAAGCAATAACAGTAAGTACTCAGTCCTGGATAAATAAGATTATGTCGACTAATCAGAGTAAGGCACGTTCCATCTTCCTGAGCTTGCTGAAAAGCGAGTTGTGGCAAATCCCATTAACTTTGACTATAAGTCATGAGGAGTTTCTTGATATCTGTGAATTGGCAGAGCAGCAAGCCCTGTTGGGGATAATTGCCACAAGCCTGATAAAGAACAATGTCCGGCTTGAGAAAATGGATGCTCTCCGGATGTTGGCAGTACAGGACAGTCTTATCTTATCTAATAAGAATATAAATTCGGAGCTGAAACTGCTGTGTGATCTCTTGGAGGAGAAGGGTATAGGTAGTATTATAGTCAAAGGTCAGACTATAGCAGCCCTTTATCCTCATCCTTTTATGCGTAGTCCAGGTGATATTGATATTTATTGTGACAGGGATAATTTGCGTCAGCTGATGTCTGCAATGTATTGTTCCTGGGAAATCCAGCCAGAGGGAAGACCTACGGAACAACATTATGAACTGATACATAATGGTATAATCTTGGAACTGCATCATTGCTTAATGCATTTTGCGAGCGGGAAATCTCAGAAGGTGTGGAACCGCCTGCTGTCCGGGTGCAAGCCAGTTCGTGTTATGGTAGATGGCTGCTCTGTCCCTACGCTCCCGCCAACCCTGAACATTCTTTATACTTTTTTGCATCTTTACCACCATCTGATAGAACTTGGGGTGGGACTGCGCCAGTTCTGTGATGTTGCCATGCTTCTCAAATCACATCATGGGCATATTGATGTAAAGCTATTGTATCATTGGCTTGATGAGCTGGATTTCAGAAGAGCGTTTGATGCCGTGCAATTAGTTCTGGTTGAAGTTTTGGGAATGGATAGGAGGTATGTGCTTTCATCACTCCCATGTGGGCATCCAGCAGAAGATGCTGTCAATGATTTTATGCGCATTGTATGGTTTGGTGGAAACTTCGGCTTTCACGGACATAACCGTAATTTCAAATTCAGAATGCAATATTTTTTTATTACTGCCCTCAGAAAGTTGCAGCTGTATCGTAGGTTTTATTATTATTCGCCTCGCGAGATTCTTGCTTCTGTTTTCTGTTCCATTCCACATAAGGCATTGCTGGCAGTACGTGGAGAGCTTTGACTGGTAGCGAAAGGGGATATTGTCTCCATCAGTACTTCTTGAGAAGTTCTTGATTACTTTACGTAAAGTATGTGAGTACTCCTGCTAAAGTACGGAGGAGACTTCGCTCATATAGCGGAACCGTTGATGTGGCTCTTATGTCTTTACAGACGTAAAGGGGCCCAGAATGCTTGTAGTCTTAGCTTTGTGATATGGGCCCATTCCATATTAACAGAGAACAAGGTCATGGATAATTTCATTATAGGCTGTGTGAGTATGGAATATAACATGTGTGCCAGCTGATGTTTTTGAGATTTTAATGTAAGCAGTTGAAAAAATCCAGTATCACTCTTCCGTATGGATATTGTGATACTGGATTTCTTCTGTTGTTATCTCTGCCACCAGTGTTTCTTCTTGGGTGGCTCGTGATCCTCAAATGACTGGTGGCCAAAACCGCGGCTCTCCCAGGTCTCGTGGTGGGTAACCATTTGATAGATGGTCCCCCAGTCAGGCAGTCCGCCAAAGTTGCGGTCATCAATGAACATGTCTGCCTTCAGCTTGCGGGAGAAGTGATTGTTCTTGTCTTTCTCCTCTTCCGGATAATCTTTATTGACAGCCCAGAAGTCGACACCACGGGCATGACACCAGTCAACGGCTTCTTGGAGGAGGTCGCCCTCACGGACGCTCCATAGTATGAGCCGATGCCCGTCCTTTATCAGCATTTTCAATGTATCGGTGGCGAAAGGTATTTCGTCACCGATTTTAGGATATCTGTGTTCAACGATTGTTCCGTCGAAATCAATTGCGATCGTCATATTGTCTCAAACTTTATCTCTTGACAGAATGGTCATTCTTGTTGCCATAGTGGCTGTTGCTGTAATTGCCGTAGTTGCCGTAGTTGCCGTATTGTCCGTAGCTGGATCCGTACCGTCCATAGCGTGCCTGTCCATATCGGCCGTACTTGCCATAGCGTCCATAGCCATAATAGTAACTGTACTTCTTCTTCGACATGTCGATACCGTTCAGAACGATGGCCATGTTTGGCAGTTTCTTCTCGTTGGCAAGTGCATTGATCATGTCAAAGTTTGATTTAGGAGTATAGTCGGCACGGCACATATAGACAGATGCGTCAGCAACACGGGAAATCTGCAGGGTGTCGGTCACCAATCCTACTGGTGCCGTATCAATCATGATATAATCATACTTCTCCTTCAGGAGACCGATGATGCCCTCCAGTGATTTGCGGGCAATAAGCTCTGCGGGGTTAGGAGGAACGGGGCCTGCCATGAGAAGATCAAGGTTATTATTGACACCCGAAGGCAAAATCTGTTCCTGTAGGTCTTCTGCTGTAGGTGCATCCTTGACGAGAAGATTGGTGATTCCATGCTTGTGGTCGTTGATGCCAAACAATTCTGCAAGGCGAGGGCGGCGGATGTCAAGGCCTACCAGGATTACTTTCTTGCCTAACAGTCCGAAGCTGACGGCAAGGTTGGCCGCGGTGAAGGTCTTGCCCTCACCTGATGTGGATGAGGTGAAGAGGACAACCTTCTGGTTCTCTTTCAGCATGAACTGGAGGTTGGTACGTAGAGAGCGGAAAATCTCCTCCATTTGGTTGTTCTGATTCTCATGCACAACGATGTCAGCCTTTCCTTTTGCTGTGTTGCTTGCCACGGCAATGTCTGCAATGATTGGCAGCTTGGTAAGGCGGGCTACATCATCATGGCCTTCAATCTTGTAGCGGAAGAACTGTAGTATGAATACTATCAGTGCCGGAATAGCCAACCCGATAATCAATGCAATGAGCATGATCATTGCCGATTTTGGACTGACTTTGCCGTTGAGCTGTGGCTCATCTATGAGTTTTCCCTTGTCGGCCGTAGCTGCAAGTGAGATGCTGTTTTCCTCGCGTTTCTGAAGTAACATCAGGTAAAGTCCGGATTTAACCTCTTGCTGCCGTCCAATCTGAGTAAGCATACGTTCTTGTTGCGGTGTTTCTGCAACTTGCCCATTGAATTTGTTTACCTGCGCAAGAATAGCATCACGCTGAATCTGCAGGCTCTGACGTGCTGCGGTAATAGCCCGACGGATGTTGCCGTTCAGCTCACGTATTTGCTCAGTCAGTGGCTCTACTACGGGAGAGTTCTCTGAAGCACTGCGAAGAAGGCGGTTACGTTCTAAAACCAATTCGTTGTACCGGTTGATCAGATTTGTTGAGCTTTGGTCGTCCAGACCGACATTGGAAGGTATGACCTGTGACAGGTTGCGTGAAGAACTCTCAACCTCTTGTGAGATGGTATTGAAGAGCTCTATCTGCGTCTCCATATCTGCAAGCTTAAGCTCAGACGCATTTTGGTTTGATACCGCGTTGCCTGCGTTCATCTTGAGTTCAACCATGCCGTTCTCCTGTTTATAATTCTGGAGTTGCCCCTCAGTCTTGCCCAGCTCTGCATTGATTTTTTCCAGGCGGCTGTTGATGAACTTTTCTGTGCGTAGGGCCACGGTGTTCTTATCCTCATTAGCCTGGCGATTGTAGACAATGACCAGTTGCTTTAGATAGTCCATTGAACGTTGTGGTATCTCATCGGTCAACTGCAGCTGTGCGATAGAGGTCGTCTTTGAGGTCTGCGCAACCTGAAGTTCCCCTACATACTTGTTTGATGCCATCTTTGGTGATAGAACGTTTACTTTCAGTATTTGTCCGTCACGCAGCATCTGTCCGTTGTTGGAGGTGATAGTAATGATTCCTGCACGCGTAGATATGGTTGCAGGCAGCGAGGTGAACTTTCTGTTGATAGAGAAAGGTCCTTCAAAGGCATTCTCGTCAGTTGGCACATAATAAGTTCCACTGACACTATAGGCGGATCCTTTTCGTGTTATAACCAAGTCTATTGGCGCGTTCAGCCTCTCAAGGTGTGCTGGGTCAACGTCAACGTTGAGCTGTTGGTCACGATATCGTATTACATCCTTAACCCTTCCCTTATTAGAGTAGTTGACATACAGCTTGAGGTCTCTGATGGCATCCTGTGAGATAGAGTGGGAGGTCAGTATCTCCATTTCATTGTCGATACCTGCCGAGTTGGATATGATCCCCAGATTAGCCATGTTCTGAAGAGACTGTCCTCCACGGCTTCCGTTGTTACCTTGGTCCTTAATCAGCAACTTGGCTGATGACATATACAATGGTGTGGTGTATCTGAGGTAAATAGCTCCCAAACCGCCACAGATAATCAGCGACAGTATGAACCAGTACCAGTTCAGCACTATTGTCCGATAGAGAGCCATGAAGTCAAAAGAAGATTGCTCTTCCTGTACCTCCAGCTCTTTGTCTTGTTCTAATTTCTTGTTTTCTTCCATATTTTATTTTTCTTTTATATTCTCAGTTTCAGTGGTTGTGGTCATATGCCGTTTAGTTCTCGGATGCAAGGTTGATGAGGTATTTGCCATAGCTGTTCTTTGCCATGGGCAATGCTTCCTCTCTCAGTTTCTCCTTGGTTATCCAACCTTTCTTATAGGCTATCTCTTCCAGGCAGGCAACTTTCAGCCCCTGCCGTTTCTCAATGCATTCTATGAAAGTGCTGGCTTCCGACAGGCTGTCGTGGGTGCCGGTGTCAAGCCATGCGAATCCACGTTGCAGTGTCTGGACCATGAGACTGTCGCTTTCCAGATATTTCTGATTGACGGTCGTGATTTCCAGCTCGCCTCGTGCTGAGGGCTGTATGTTCTTGGCAATCTCAACTACGCTGTTGGGATAGAAGTATAATCCGACTACCGCATAATTGCTTCTTG
>JAILEG010000030.1 GCA_024688365.1 Prevotella sp. | reverse complement strand
GCAACAGCAGCACTGAAGCCACTTATTGAGAAAGACGCTGAGGCTGGCTGTGAGCTGGCCAAGGAACTGAAGACACTCGACCACTATCTCGTTAAACGCTCACAGTGGATTATCGGTGGTGACGGTGCTTCTTATGATATCGGCTATGGAGGTCTCGACCATGTCCTCTCCACGGGTGAAGACGTAAACATCCTCGTACTCGATACGGAGGTTTACTCCAACACTGGTGGGCAGAGTTCAAAGTCTACCCCTCTCGGTGCTATCGCACAATTCGCAGCTCAGGGTAAGCGTATCCGTAAGAAGGATCTTGGCCTGATGCAGACTACCTATGGCTATGTATATGTGGCTCAGGTGGCAATGGGTGCTGACAATGCCCAGACATTGAAAGCTATCCGTGAGGCCGAGGCTTATCCAGGTCCGTCTCTCGTCATAGCCTACGCACCATGTATCAATCACGGTCTGAAGCGCAAGGGCGGCATGGGCCGCAGCCAGCACGAGGAGGCATTGGCTGTTGAATGTGGCTACTGGCATCTGTGGCGTTACAACCCACTGTTGGCAGATGAGGGCAAGAACCCATTTACACTCGATTCTAAAGAGCCTAAGTGGGAGAACTTCCACGACTTCCTCACGGGTGAGGTGCGTTACTTGTCAGTACTGAAAGCTTATCCTAACGAAGCTGAGGAACTCTTCTCACAGGCTGAGAAAATGGCTAAGCTCCGCTACCAGAGCTACGTTCGCAAGAGCAAAGAGGACTGGAGCGAGGAGGCATAAAGTCTAATTGCAACTGAAATCTACAGTAAATTTAAAACACTATAGAAAACTACCAAAAGAGGTTTCTTCATGATGAGGAAACCTCTTTTTTATGACTGTATTTCCAATTAAAGCCGTGCGCTTACAGCTGACACAGAAACATGTTCACTCAAGATTTTCAGAAAACGCAGAGGCAATCGGAAAAACAGGTAAAAGGGATTTAAAACAAGGAATACCTGAAGATTCTGGAGAAAAAAAGACTGATAAGGTGGAAAAAAGTTAAATCATGCCAACAAACATACGAAAATAAACTTTTTATCATTACCTTTACGACAAACTTTTTAAAACAATAGAGAGATTATGAAAAAAGTATTTATTATGGCACTTGCCGCAGCGGCGATGACGCTGGCAAGTTGTGACAATGCGAAAAAAGCACCAGCGATGGATGCTGAAGCTGACTCAACAATGACTGACACTACAGCAACGGCTGCCAACGGCATTCCCGCTGCGCTTGCCAAAAATGCACCGGCAAGTGTGCAGAAACTCATTGAAGGGCTGAATGACAAAGTCAAAACTAAGGATGGACAGGGAATTGCCACGTTGTTGACTGGGGCACAGGCTAAGATTGCCGAGCTGGCACAGAACAATCCGGAACAGGCAAAACAGTATGTCTCACAGCTACAGGCATGGATAAAAAGCAACGCAGCGACTATTAAGTCAGCACTGGCTTCTACTGGCAATAATACCGTATCCACAGCAGTCAACACTGCACTCAACGCAGTATCAGGGGCTGATCCTGATGCCGTTGTAAGCAACCTTGCCAAAGTTGCTGGCAGCAATGCCAAGGCTGCAGGCGAACAGCTGATGAACAGCGCAAAGGCTGGTGCTGCTGAAGCAGTGAAAGACAGCAAGGTCGGACAAGCTGTAGAGAAAGTACAGGCTGCAAAACAAGCCGTGGAGAATGCTCCGGCACAAGTAAAGGAAAAGGCGAATGAGGCTGCCGTCAAAGCAGGCCAAAAAGTAAATGACGCAGCCAACAAGGCAAGTGAGAAAGCCAACAAGGCTGTCAATGATGCTGCAGGAAAAGCTCTGAAGGGTTTAGGATTCTAAGCTAAAAACTTCCAAACATAAGAAAACAGGTAAGGACAGTATTGCAAATCAGCACACTTATTCCAACCTTACATATTATCATATCAGACAGAAGTCCCCAAGGTTGCTTGACCTTGGGGACTTCTGTCTGATATGACTCTCTGATTTATCAGGCTATACAGTCTATGAAACTTATAACATCTGTAATTATTTATGACAGCGAGGGAGACACCCTGCTATCTGATACGGTCTGCAGCCCTGACCATTGCCTCATCAGCGAGGATAGCACGTCGGGCAAGCCACAGCAGGATAAGGACTATAAGCGGCAGGCTGGCAGCAAACTCTACATGAAAGGTGAAACCTGTCATCAAGACCTGACTGAACACACCATAGACAATGTACCAGCCAACTATCATCAACATGGAGAACATGCAGAAACGCGCCTGGCGCTTGCGGTTGTGGTAATCGAATATCGCAAAGACATCTATCGGACAAGTCAGAAGTAGTATTGCAAACAAAGCCCAGACATTGAAATTCCTTCCGCCATTGGCATCACTCAGCCAAAGATTCATCAGCTGATTCTCAGCACCCATCCCCTTTGGCTCGAAGCTGCCTACCGGCAGACAGAGACAGGCGATGGTCACCAGCAATGCAAGAAAAAGGAAGATGGTTTGTTTCCGTTGTATCATAATCAGAATTCCTCTTCTTCCACACCGTCCTTAGATGGATCACGCCAGTAGACATTACCATCAAGAAACTCCTGCGTAGCCAGCAATGTCGGCTTCGGAAGCTTTTCATAGTAGCGGCTGATTTCAATTTGCTCACGGTTTTCAAACACCTCATCCAAAGAATCATTGTAAGAAGCGAACTCTGCCAGTTTCTTACTCAAGTCCTGCTTGATCTCCACAGAAATCTGATTAGCCCTCTTGGCTACAATTGCAACACTCTCATAGATATTCCCTGTACTCTTCCACAGTTCCTGAACATCACGGGTTACCGTATTTGACGGTGCTTTTGACTTCTTGTAATCCATTTATATTATTGCTTTATTTTAAAAGTCCTGTTATTCTTAATCCTTAGTAATTTCCTTACATTTCTTTATATACGCCTCAGCCGTCTGCCGTTCCTTTGAATCAGGATATTCATTGATGAATCCGTAACACTCATCCTCAGCATCCTGATAACGCTGGAGCTTCTTCTCCTCAACGCTCATCTGTGCAAGCTCATACTTACTCTTCATTACAAGAATAGCAAAGTCCTCACGCATATTACTATAAGGATAATCGTTCAGCGCATTCTCTGCTGTAATGATACATGCCTCATAATTGTTGCCTCCACTGGTACAGTTGCCAAAATAAGAGCCAAGATTATAATAAAGCTTTGCACTCAGATACTCCTTACGCACAAGCTTATCCTGTAACTCGAAAAGCCTCTGCTGAGCTGTTCCTTTCATCTTCCCTTCAGGGAAAATGTCAAGATAGTCCTGAAAGGCTGCTATGGCTGAGACCGTAGGAGTCTGGTCAAGTCGTGGCTCTGGTGTCCCGGAGAAGAGACTCTGCCCTATATAAAACGAAGCCATCTCTGCATAGTAACCACGCGGATAAGTCTGATAATACTTTTTGAAAGTCTCGGATGCTGCCTGATAGTCTTTCAGACCGTATTCTGCCATTCCTAACATATAAAGACATTCCTGAGCATTGTCAGTTCCCTTCTCTACCGTAACAAGATCTTGCAGCAACGGTACGGCAAAACCATACTTGCCCTTTGCAAAGCACTCCTTTGCAAACTCATACTTATAATCATTATCAGTGGTCTTATAAACCTGATTATATTCATGGGCGCAACTCGTAAAGAGCAAGGCAGCGCAGATACCTATGAGAATTCTTTTCTTCATATTTCGACTTTGAAGTGCAAAGTTACACATTATTCCATAAATAAGCAAAGACGCATTGCTTTTTTAGCAAAAAATCACTATTCATTAATATACTGTCCCCGCTTTTTCGTATCTTTGCAAACAAAGATTGTTCTAAAGCACCAAAAAGAATGGATTTCAAGCTTACTTCTAAATACAAGCCGACCGGAGACCAACCCGAGGCCATCAAGGAACTTACTGATGGATTGGAACGTGGCGACCAAAGTCAAGTTCTGCTGGGTGTGACCGGGTCGGGCAAGACTTTTACCGTGGCTAATGTCATTGCCAATGTCAATAAGCCAACGCTTATCCTGTCACACAACAAGACGCTGGCGGCACAGCTTTATGAGGAGATGAAGGGTTTCTTCCCTGATAATGCTGTGGAGTATTATGTATCCTATTATGACTACTATCAGCCTGAGGCCTATATGCCTACGACCGACACCTATATTGAAAAGGACCTTGCCATAAACGATGAGATTGACAAGCTTCGTCTTTCAGCCGTATCATCTTTATTGTCAGGGAGGAAAGATGTGATTGTTGTATCATCAGTCTCATGTATCTACGGTATGGGGGCTCCGGTGGCAATGAAGGAGAATGTCATCCATATCAAGAAAGGCCAAATTGTTGACCGTAACGATTTTTTACGGCATCTGGTTGATGCCCTGTATGTCCGCAATGACATCGAGCTGCAACGTGGGAACTTCCGCGTCAAGGGCGATACGGTGGATATTGCTATGGCCTACAGCGACAACGTATTGCGCATCACATGGTGGGACGATGAGATTGACACTGTAGAGGAGGTTGACTCCATAGCCTTCCACCGTATAGCCACATTTGATGAATATGAGATTTATCCTGCCAACCTCTTTGTCACTTCCAAGGAACAGACGGAAGGTGCCATCCGCCAGATACAGGACGACCTCGTGAAGCAGGTGGATTTCTTCACCGGATTGGGCGACAACATCAAGGCACAGCGTATCAAGGAACGTGTGGAGTATGACATGGAGATGATCAAGGAACTTGGCCATTGTTCAGGCATAGAGAACTATTCCCGCTATTTTGATGGCAGACAGGCTGGGCAACGCCCTTACTGCCTGCTCGACTTCTTCCCCAATGACTACTTGATGGTGATTGACGAGAGCCACGTCAGCGTTCCACAGATTTCAGCCATGTATGGCGGCGACCGCGCCCGAAAGACCAACCTTGTGGAATACGGTTTTCGCCTGCCCGCAGCATTCGACAACCGTCCCCTCCAGTTCGAGGAGTTCCATAGCCTCATACACCAAATCATCTATGTATCAGCCACCCCTGCCGATTATGAGCTACAGGAGGCTGAGGGCATAGTCGTGGAACAGCTCATCCGTCCGACTGGCCTGCTTGACCCAGAGATTGAGGTCCGCCCATCTGAGAACCAGATTGATGATCTGATGGAGGAAATCCTCATCCGGGCGGAGAAGGAGGAACGTGTCCTGGTGACCACACTCACCAAGCGCATGGCCGAAGAGCTCACCGAATATCTGCTTAACCACGACATCCGCACCGCCTACATCCACAGCGATGTTGCCAGTCTGGACCGCATCCAGATCATCAATGACCTGCGTGCCGGTGTCTATGATGTCCTCGTTGGAGTCAACCTGCTGCGTGAGGGACTTGACCTCCCTGAGGTCTCACTCGTTGCCATCCTCGATGCCGACAAGGAGGGCTTTCTGCGGAGCCATCGAAGTCTCACACAGACAGCAGGCCGTGCCGCGCGAAATGTCAACGGAAAAGTCATCATGTATGCTGACAACATTACCGAAAGTATGCAGAAAACCATTGACGAGACTGCACGCCGCCGAACAAAACAGCTGAGATACAACGAGCTTAACCACATCACACCCAAGCAGATCATCAAAGCCATCAAAGGCACACTTCCAACAGGGACGGACAGCACTGCTACAGCCCAGACGTTGTCCATATCAAAGGCTGTCAAGGGCGTCTATGCAGAACCGGAAAACACAGCAACGTTCGCAGCCGACCCCATTATCATGCGCATGACAAAAGCCCAATTGGAAAAGAGCATAGCCAATACAACCACGCTCATGAAGCAGGCCGCCAAGGATCTCGACTTTCTCCAAGCTGCCCAATACCGTGATGAGATTATCCGCCTGCAAAAGGAGCTGGAGACGAAGTAGGCTGCACAAAGACAAGAGCTGTCAGCCCAAGCAACATGCAACACCCTATGCCATGTCGCATGAAACGAATGGACTTTGACTGCCAACCAGCTTTTCAAGACACATCGTCATCACGGGACAGGTATAAAACAGGACTGGAAACGTTAAAGTATTTATAAAAAAAGGATATGTAAGCATTATTTCTTACCTTTGCTTATTGAATCATCATTATTACAAAGTTCTGAAAACATGAAGAAGATACTGACAACCTTGATGCTATGTCTACCGATGCTGGCAATAGCTCAGAACACACTGACCCCACAGCAACAGCTGGAACAGGCTCAACGCCAGCTTGAGCAGGCACAGGCAGCTCTCGAACAGGCTAAAGCAAATGCCGCCAAGGCAAAGGCTGAGGCTGAGCAACAGGCCAGGGCTACCGCTGAGGCAAGACTGAAGGCGGAAGCGGAAGCCAGAGCAAAAACTGAAGCCGTACAGAAAAAGATAGCTGAGGCTAAGGCTGAAGCGGAAAGGCTCAACCGTGAGGCTGCCAGGCTGACTGAGGAGGCCAGGAAGATGACTGCACCCACCACGAAAGCTCCTGTCACACCTGAGGACATGCAGCCATCAGCCGCATGGACGGCTCCAGTGACACCTTCCAGTGCTGCCAAGGATGCCAATAAACCAGCCGCCAGTCGTGATAAGGACGACAAAAGTTTCTACATGCAGCCGAATGCAGTCCCATTAATAAACAACCAAGTCATCTGGAGTGAGGATATTCAAGCACCTGGCAATACGGCCAACATGCTCTATGACAAGGCCTTCGCCTACTTGAACGAACTGACCCAAGGCAACAACCAGCTGGATGGCAGCAAAGTCGCACTGGTCAACAAGGACGAGCATAGCATTATCGCCACCATGAGGGAGAAACTCGTATTCTCATCCAATTTCCTTTCACTCGACTTTACTCAGTTCAACTATGTCCTGCAAGCAACCTGTCATGACGGCCATGCTACACTGACCATGAGCCGTATGACGTACAGCTATGACGTACAAGGTAACGTGACGGACTACACCGCAGAGAAATGGATTACCGACCAATATGCCCTCAACAAGAAGCATACGCGCCTCCTGCCCGTATCTGGCAAGTTCCGCCGTGCTACAATCGACCGTAAGGACAATATATTCAACGGCTTCCGTCAGGCATTGAAATAATCAAAACATCAAAAGCAAATGGAAATACAGAACAGCTCAGTACGACGGCCCGACCACAGGCTGCATCGGCAGAAACAGGATGACAGCCATCTTGCCATACGACAGTGGCTCAACATCATCTTCATGCTTGGTGCCATTGTTGGGGTCATCCTCTACTTCCTGGCCGACAACCCTACAACCGGGACCATCATTATCCTCGTTGCAATGGTCTTCAAGATCGTTGAATGTCTACTCCGTTTTATCCATTAAATGAAGAGATACGCCCTTTTACTTGCCCTGCTTATGGCGACAACAACCGCCATAACCGCACAGAACAATGACTACCAACCCATTGATGATGGCACCTTTGCTGCCGATGGCTATAGGGAGAACCGGAACTTAGGACACTCGGACTCCATTCAGAGCCAGCACAAGGAGATTCCACGCGGACTGAAAGTATGGACCATCGACGAGCGATTCGGCGACCGCAAACCAGCAGTTGCTGACACACTCTCATATATGTACATGAACTCCGCATTGAACACGGGACTTCGGGGGGAGTACAACTCTCTCGGCAATCTCGGATCACCAAGGCAGAACCGCATCTTCATAGACAGGCAACAGCAATCTGAGTTCTTCTTCCTTGACCCGTATGACATGTTCATCGTACAGCCTGGCAATTTTCATTTCACATCTACCCTATCGCCAATCACTGTCCTGTCTTACAACACAGCAGGTAACCGCACGAATGGCGAGGACCATTTTAAGGCACTCTTTGCCATCAACGCTGGCAAAGAATGGGGGTTTGGATTCAAATTCGACTATCTCTACGGGCGTGGGTACTACAGCAATCAGAGTACATCCCACTTCGACTACTCCATGTGGGGAAGCTATCTTGGCGAGCGTTACCAGGCTCATCTACTCCTCTCGCTCAACCATCAGAAAGTGACAGAGAGTGGAGGTATCACCAATGATGCCTACATCACACACCCGGAATCGTTCAATGATAACTTCAACGAGGAGGAGATACCCACAGTTCTCTCAAGAAACTGGAACCGAAATGACAACCAGCACATTTTCTTCAACCACCGTTACAGCGTTGGATTCTTCCGTAAGTTGCCCATGACTGAAGAAGAAATCAAGGCTAAACAGTTTGCACTCAAGTCTCAGAAAGCACAGGAGGAACAGCGGGAGAAGGACAGGGCACGCCGCCGCGCCAGGGCTGACGGTGAGGAGTTTGATGAGGAGGAATACGAAAAGGAGCATCGCACATCAGGCCGCCCTGAAAATGCCATCATCGCTGGAGATGCACCGAAGGCGCAGACTGACGCAGATGGCAAGAAGGCGGGCGACCGCATCACTGTCAATCTGCAGGATTCCACACAAATGGCCGAATTGAAGAAGCAGGACACTGCCATCACTGACTCTTCCTCACTGTGGATGAAAGAGGAGTATGTCCCCGTGACGAGCTTCATTCACACAGCCCGGTTCGACAACTACCGCCGCATCTACCAGGCATACGAGACACCTGCAGGATATTATGCCCAAAACTACTTCAACTATGGAACCACCGCCAATGATTCCATCTATGACCGCACGAAGCACTGGTCATTCAAGAACACCTTTGCCATTGCGCTGCTTGAAGGTTTCAACAAATGGGCGAAAGCCGGACTGAAGGCCTTTGTCTCTTACGAATTAAGACATTATGAGCTGCCAGCGTTCCAGACAGCAACAGGATCAAGTGCAGCTTTCTTCAGCGGAGAAGAGAAGTGGAACCAGCATGACCTGTCCATTGGCGGCCAGCTATTGAAGACGCAAGGCACCACCTTCCACTATGACATCAGCACAGAAGCCTGGCTGGCAGGAAGCCACTCAGGCCAATTCCATATAGATGGGCATGCCGATATTGGCTTCCCTCTTCTTGGCGACACTGTCCAGCTGGCTGCCACAGCTTTTCTGCACCGCTCAGCAACATCGTTCTATATGAACAGGTTTCACGGTAAACACTATTGGTGGGACAACAATCTCGACCAGCAAATCCACTCACGTGTCCTTGGCGAGTTCGCCCTCAGACGGACTCAAACCCGACTGCGTGTTGGTTACGACCTCATAAAGAACTACACATACTTTGGTCTGCAGAACGACCGTGTGAAGAGTGGTGACAACTATCTCATCCAGAACAATCAGCTCAATGTCAGGCAGTCCGCCAGTCCTGTCAGCCTGCTGACCCTCCAGTTGCAGCAGGACTTCCACCTGGGCATACTCAACTGGCAGAATGTGCTGACCCTGCAGAAATCAAGCAAGGAGGACATCCTGCCCGTCCCGGTCTTCAATGCCTACAGCAACCTGTTCATCCGTTTCAAGATTGCACGTGTGCTTCATTGCGACTTAGGTGTTGATGCCCGGTATTTCACAAGCTACTATGCACCAGAGTACATTCCAGGAATCGGTGCATTTGGGATCCAGGAGAACGAGGCAAGCCGGACTAAGACTGGAAGCTATCCCGTCCTTGATGCCTATGCCAATCTTTCCCTGCAACACACCCGTTTCTTCGTCATGTTCTCTCATGTGAACAGCAGCGATGGTGGCAATTACTTCTTTACACCACACTATCCGCTGAATCAGCGCATCTTCCGCTTCGGTGTAAGCTGGAACTTCTTTAATTGATCTGCCACGATATTTCAACACATTATATTAACAGTGATTTCCGAAGACGACAAAATAAAAACCAACAGCCTTGCAGCATGGCTTCTCGCTGCACGGCCCAAGACACTCACCGGAGCGGCCGTGCCTGTCATGATTGGCACAGCATGGGCATGGAAGACCGGAGGTGCAGAGAGCTTCCAGGCTCTTCCCGCCATTCTCTGCTTCCTGTTTGCTTTCCTCATGCAGGTTGATTCCAATTTCATCAACGATTACTTTGACTGCGTGAAGGGAAATGACGACCGTACGACCCGCCTTGGACCGAAGCGTGCCTGTTCTGAAGGATGGATAACTCTCCCTGCCATGCGCATAGGTATTGTTGCCACATCAGTGCTGGCTTGCCTTTCCGGGCTGCCACTCGTCATATATGGGGGCTGGGAGATGGTCATTGTGGGAGCTGCCTGCGTCCTTTTTGCTTTTCTCTATACTACGTTCTTCTCTTATCTTGGCTTGGGCGACTTGCTGGTATTGGTATTCTTCGGAATTATTCCCGTCACCCTCACCTATTATGTCATCCTCCCCACCCCATTACAATTCATTCTGCCCGAAGTCGTCTTGTCAGGTATAGTCTGCGGACTGGTTATCGACACGCTGCTCGTCATCAACAACTATCGAGACCGGGACAATGACAGGCGGGATGGGAAAATGACCTTGGTGGTACGCATAGGCGCGAAGAAAACAGAGGACATGTACAGGTGGCTGGGGATGACAGCCTTCTTCATCATGTTCATCATTCTTTTCACTGGTGAGCAACACTCCTGGAAAGACTGCCTGCTTGGCCTGCTGATATATGCTCCCTACATGTTCCTGCATGAGAAAGCAAGCAGAGCCATGACGGGAATCAAGCAGGGCAAGGAACTGAATAAAGTATTAGGCATCACCGCCCGCAACATGTTCGTCTACGGCATACTGACCTCCATCGCCATCCTGGTGTCATAAGGAAGAGGCCCTCCCTTATCATCCCTGCGCCCCCTCAACACCCAACATTCACCACCCAACACCCAACATTCACCACCCACCACCCAACATTCACCATCCAACACCAATCCCATGCAACAACCCAACCTTGAGATTATGACTTTTGTGGAGCAACAGATCCTGCCCCGCTACACAGCCTTTGGTAAAAGCCACGGGCTTGGACACGTACAGCGCGTCATAAAGAACTCACTCGCACTGGCAGCCGTGACCGGTGCCGATGTCAATATGGTCTATGTCATAGCCGCCTATCATGACCTGGGCATGGAAGGTCCCCGCGCCATCCACCACATCACCAGCGGAAAGATACTCATAGCTGATGCACGGCTGAGAAAATGGTTCTCTCCCGAGCAGATGAAGATAATGAAGGAAGCCGTTGAGGACCACAGAGCCAGCAGCTCACGTGCCCCTCGCAGCGTCTATGGGAAGATTGTGGCTGAAGCCGACCGTGACCTTGAGCCCAATATCGTCTTCTCACGTGCCGTACTCTACGGACTGGAGAATTATCCCACCATGAACGAAGACGAGATGTGGGAGCGCTTCCGTGACCATATGAAGGAGAAATATGGACGCACTGGCTACCTGAAGCTGTGGATTCCCGGCTCGCCCAATGCCAGGAACCTGGAGACAATACGTAAGACCATTGACAACGAAGCTGAGCTGCACGAAGTTTTCAACAGGTTCTACGACACACTGAACGGACAGAAATAAGACTTGAACAACTGATAACAACAAACCAAAAGAAAAATGAACAAAGAAGAATTGATGCGGAGAGCCATTGAGCTTTCCATCAACAGTGTGCGCAATGGCGGCGGTCCTTTCGGAGCGGTCATTGCACGTAACGGAGAAATCATTGCTGAGGGCAGCAACTGTGTCACCATTGACAACGACCCTACTGCACACGCTGAAGTCGCAACCATCCGCAAGGCATGCCAGAAGTCAGGCACCTTCGACCTCACTGGCTGCGAGATCTACACCTCCTGCGAGCCATGCCCCATGTGCTTAGGCGCTATCTACTGGGCACATCTTGACAAGATTTACTATGCCAACGACCGCAAGGATGCCGCCGACATTGGTTTTGATGACGACTTCATCTATCAGGAGATTGAGGTAAAGCCGCAGTACAGGAAGAAACCTTCTGAGATTCTCCTCCGCAACGAGGCTATCGAGGCATTTAAGTTATGGAGCAACAAGACTGACAAGACTGAATATTAGCAGTCAGTAGACAAGCTGCAACCAGATACAGAGAACTATCAGCAGGGCTTCGCTCACCACAGAGCAAAACCCTGCTGCCGTGTGTATAATAATCCGCATTGGCCACAAAGACATTAATCCAGACAATACTCCACCTAAAGTATTGAAGTATTGCAGCTAAAGTATTGAAATACTTCATGTTAAGTATAGAAGTACTCCCGCACAGAATATTCCACAACAGCACCCATGACCAGCAAAAGAACATAAGAAACCTACTTTCAATCAGGTCATCTTATGTTACAAAGACTTCATGCCAACATCCAATAAAGAGCTATAGCTATCAGCAGAATCACAGCGGCCACTATGCGGAAAAGACAGCTCGTAACCTTCTTGACAAGAAAAATACCCACGATGAAGACTACCAGCAAGGCTATATAATATTGTATATGCTCCATAACAGCAGAAAACAGAGATTAATTACTTGAAAAGATGTCTGAAAGCCGTGGGAATAGGAGTTTCAAACTCCATACGCTGATGATTGACCGGATGGTAGAAGCAAAGCACGTAGGCATGAAGGCAGAGACGGTGAAGCGGGTCATCCCCATTGCCATACTTGACATCACCACAAACAGGATGTCCCATGTCAGCCGAGTGAACACGGATCTGATTTTTGCGCCCGGTCTCCAACCGATACTCCACCAGGCTGTGTGTCGTAGTACGGTCGAGGACATGGAAATGGGTCACGGCATATTTTCCACCATTATCCACTGACGAGCTGTAGGTGACGTAGGCTTTATTGTCTTTCAGCCAGTTGGCAATCGTCCCTTCATCATTCTCCATTTCCCCACTCACCACCGCCACATAGCGACGGTCATAGACAATATTGTGCCAGTCATGCTCCAGCAGCTGTTCCGTCTGCATGTCCTTGGCATATATCATCAGTCCTGATGTGTCACGGTCAAGCCGATGTACGACATGTGCCGTACATTTCTGCCGGGTCTTGCGGAAGTAGTCATCCAGCACCGTCTTCACGTTCAATGAGGAGTGTCCCGCAGCCATTGACAGAATCCCGATATTCTTCTCTACCACAACCAGGAAGCGGTCTTCATAGACAATCTTCACATAACGGCTGTGGAACTGATTGTTTTTCTTGCTCTTGCTCACGGATACCTTGTCGCCCGGCCTTAGCTGACAGTCGAACTGGGTGACGCACTTCCCGTTCACCTTGATACCCTGGTTCTGCAATGTTGCCTTCACCTTGCTCTTACTTTCTTTCAGGTGGCTCAGCAGCCACTCCAGCAATGGAGCCTCCTCACTGACTGTGAGATGCTCGTACTTGTCCTGTGTGTATGGGTTCTGTCTTCTCTTCATGTGGCAAAAGTACGAAAAATTAATGACAAGCAGGTATCAAGACTAAGAAAATCTATAGAATAAGACATTGGGGCAAGATGCAAACACCATTGGAGCGGACACCACTATAATCAAAAAAAAAGTTAAAGAAAAATACAACCTATCACAAAAAAACCTATCTTTGTGACAGATTATTTTGTAAGGCCATATCTATTACACAAATGCCTATGGTTAGAAGGGTTCATGTACTTGTACTGTTGCTGCTGGTCCTTTCATCCCGAAGCCTTGGCCAGTCTACGCTGACAGCCCTACAGAACCGCTGGGGAGACGACTGCCTGCAAAGGCATGCGGTAGGGTATGTGCTCCCCGGTGGTGACGGGCGGCAGCTGTGGGACTTCTCCGGTCTGGAAATGTCGGACAGTCCTGTCACGACCGTATTCAAGAAGGACTCCTGCGGCGGTCTGACCGTGGAGGGAGACGGACAGCTCAACACTTTCATCTTCA
>JAILEG010000037.1 GCA_024688365.1 Prevotella sp. | reverse complement strand
TACAGCAGCCTGAAGTTCAGAAGCCTTCACCTGTCCCTTTGCATCAGCATTGAGGACATAGTTGGCAGTCTTCTTATCATTAAAGAGAGTGACTGTCAGCGTCTGTGCCTTCACGGCATTCTCAGATGTCAATGTTGGAGTGAAAAGAACAACAGAGTCGGTGGTAACCTTCTCAAAATCAATCTCTGGAGCAGCTGTCGCAGCGAACTTGACGGTCGTTGCCGAATCAGCCCCATAGGTCTGTGGCTGAGCCCACTCCTCGTATGTGTCAGAACCGCAACTTGCAAAAAGCAGAGCGGCACTTGCCATGATTAGTAATTTCTTCATTGTCTTGATCTTGTTTCGTGGAGGGGTGGCCTTTCTGAAGAGCCGCCCCTGCCATCAATTATTACTTCTGCTTAATGAAAGTGTACTGACCTGTGATATCATTGAAGTAAACGGAGTAAGTACCCTTCTTGTAGAGGATGTTCTTTCCGCCGTTGGTGCCGACACCATAGGGGAAATCAACTGAGCCCCAGTTGTCGTCCCAAGCGCCGTTGGCAGTGAACTTACAGCCTTCCTCAGCACCAGCCTTGGCATCGAAGGTCACAGTGGCCTTCCAGTCGTGGTTCTCAAACTTGGTGTTCCCCGGAGTCATTAAGTTTCCTGCCACCTGGTCCCAGCCGTTCTGTGTGCCTGGAATAGCCATTGAGGTGAATACCTTGGTCACCTTGCCTGTATATTCCTCCACCTTGAGCTTGTTGCTCTTGGTATCAAGCGTTACAGTATAGTAGCCTGCCTTTGGAACAGTGATATTGCCAGAACCACCATCATTGTGGGTGAACTCACCAAAGGCTGCACCCTGGCCCCACTGCTCGTTCCAGTTGTCCAGGTTCTTCTTCAGCTTGAAGCCGGAAGGATCGAGATAACCCGTCCAAGCGATGACCCCCTTACCGGTCTTCTTGTCATACTCCTGACCCTCAAGCGGGAGCAAAGGAATCACCTGATCATTGCCCCAAGAGCCGTCACCGATGCAAGAGCCGATAAGATACCAGGTCTCAACAGGAGCGTCAGACAGCTCTACATAGTAAGGAGCAACGCTCACCTTGACGGCATTGGAGTAGATGGTGTCGCCATTTACCAGAGAGTAAACGCGTGCATAGAGATCCTGGGTGGCAGGAGCCTTACCCTCCTCATAACGCTCTATCTTCTCGATGGCGGTAGCAAGGTCGGCAGCGGCAACCATTGCCTTGCAGACACCTGTCGGCGTACCGACTGTCGCATAGTCTCCACGCTCAGTCTCCATATCCACAATCTGGTCTACGGATTTCGTCCACTTGTTGGTGGTAGAGAACTGCATACCGTACTCTGCGGCCACAGGGAAACTGTAGTCAGGCTGAGACCAGGTGAAGTTCAGACCTTCGGCAACCTTCAGGTCTATTGTTTGTGCTGCGTATGAAGGAGTGTTCAGTACGAATGTGTCCGGTGTCTGAAGAGTAGGATTGTTATCCAAATCCTTATCGCAGGCAGAGAACAGCGCCACACTTGCACACAACAGCAATGTTGACTTTAATATAGCTTTCATATTAATTGTTCTTTATAGATTTACCTTGTGTGATTCTATTTATAACCAGCGTTCTGCTTCAAGTTGCTGTTTGCTGTCAAGTCACTTGTCGGAATAGCGAACAGGTTGTAGTGAGAATCGAAGTTACGTCCGTTCTTCACGCCACCTTTCCAGCTCCAATTATAGTTGACGTTGCCACCGAAACGGCCGAAGCGGATAAGCGTTGTACGGCGCATTCCCTCAAAGTAGAACTCACGGCTCCACTCATCGCAGATGTCACTCAGAGAATAAGCGGTGCGAGTGGTTGCGTTGGCACGGGTGCGAAGGGCATTGATGTACTGTGTACCCTCTGCAGTTGTTGAGCCACCATTCTGGCGGGCATCAGCCTCTGCATACATAAGATATGCCTCTGCGGCACGCATCAGGAAGAAATCAGCATCAGGGAACTTGGAGTTGTGACCTGCACTGCCATCAGACTTGAAGTTGCTGAACTTACCGACAGCGAAACCGTTTGTGAAGACTGCCACACCAGCAACATCGTCGCCATTCTCCACTACACGGCCTTCACCATCGAAGATGGCACGGTCATCACCGGCCACAGCAGGCATGTCATAAGCTGCTACGTTAGGTGCATCGTTGTTTGGGAAGAATTTGGCAACAAGATCTGAGCGCATGCGATTACCTCCCCAAGGGTTATCAGCGTTGACACCTGCTGTATTTGCGTCCTTGATGTGTACGCTTGCGTCAGTGCTACCAGCCATCAGGAAGAGCGTTGTACCGTAAGAGGCGGTTGTCGTACCATCCTGGAGGATAGGGAAGACTGCTTCTACAGAAGATCCATTCTCGCCGTTATCGCCCAAGAAGAGCTGCTGATAAGCACTCCACTGCCCTTTCTTTGTCGTATAGAGCTTATACGGAGAGTCGATAACCTTCTTAGCATACAGCTTGGCATTAGCCCAGTCAGCTGTGCCCTTGTAAACCTCTGCGTTCAGATAGAGACGTGCCAGAAGCATCCACGCAGCTGCCTTGTCTACACGGCCATAGCCCTTTGTCGCTGAAGTCTTTGGCTGCGGGTCATTCAGCTTCGGCTCAATCTCTGTAATCAACTCATTGATGAGCCAGTCGTAGAGATCGGCACGCTTGATCTGCTGGGGATTGGAAGAGGAAATCTCCGTTGCGAAAGGAACATTACCCCATCCGTCAAGCAGATAGTAATAGTTGAGCGCACGGATGAAACGAACCTCAGCCGTCATGGTTGCGTCAGCATCACCATAGTCAGCCATGTACTGGTTGCAGAATGTGATACCCGTGTAGAGGCGATTATAGAATCCCTTCAGCATCGGGTGAGATGCATCGTAGGTGTTATAGTTGAAGTTTGAAATACCTTCATCAGTAGCCCATGCGCAGATGGCTTCATCGGTGGTCAACTCCTGAGAATTGAACAGCTGACGCACGTAACCCGTTGTACCGCCGTCGAGACCGTCGATATCGCAGTCGCCGTCTGGGCCACTGTTGCCGGCCAGCGCGATATTGGCATAACACTTGTTAAACAGCTTGTAGGCTGGTGTATTCTCCTTTGTCTGGAGGTTCGGGTCGATTGGGTTCACATCCAAATCACCAGTACAAGAGGTTAGCCCTACTGTCAGCAGAAGTGCTGCTGCAGAGAACATATATTTGAATTTAGTTTTCATATTCTTTACTCTTTGATAAATTTAGAAGTTCACATTTAGACCCAGGATGAATGAGATTGGCCGTGGGTAGAGGTTGTTGTCAATACCACTGTAAACCTCTGGATCGAGTCCGTCATACTTGGTGATGCAGAACACGTTGTTCACAGTACCGTAAATACGTCCTGAGATACCGTTCCATGCACCCTGCTTGAAGAGATTAGCGAAGCTGTAACCTAACGTGATGTTATCCATCTTCAGGAAAGAAGCGTTCTGTATCCAACGGTCAGAGAGGTAGGCTGTTGTGTTCGTGGTCTGCCAGTTGTCAGCGAGAGCGTCGACAAGACGGTTGGACAAATACATGTTCTTGTCAAAGATACTTGCCTGGCTGAGGTTGGCTGATCCTGCATAGAGGTCATTGTACACGTAGTTGCCAAGACTTGCACGGAGAGCGAAGCCGAGGTCCCAGTTCTTGTACTCGAAACGGGAAGCAAAGCCCATTGTCACAGGAGCTGCAGGAGCCTTGTAGTAATACTTGTCATCGTCTGTAATCTGACCATCAGCATTGCGGTCAACAACTAAGTTCTCAACAGCCTTGCCGTTCGCATCGTAAACCTGCTGGAATACGTGGAAGGCATTTACCGGGGTACCTACGTGCTGAGCCTGCACATTACCGCCTGTACCTGCAGACACACCACCTGTCGGAACGAAGTAATTAGGATCAGAGCCACCGTTCAAATTGGTAATCTTATTGTAGTTGTAAGTGAAGTTATAGTCCATTGTCCAGTTAAAGTCCTTTGAATTGACTGCCAGCCAGTGGATACTTGCCTCAACACCTGTGTTGTACATGGATCCGATGTTGCTCATCACCTGGTTACGGAAATTAGAACCGGCTGCTACGGTCGCATTGTTCAGCAGGTCAGTGGTCTTGCGATAGTACCAGTCAACAGAACCGGTAAGGCGCTGCTTGAGAACACCCCAGTCCAGACCTATATTATAAGAGGTGGTTGTCTCCCACTTAAGATTTGGGTCATAAGCTACAGGACGAGCCAGCGCACCATCCTCAGCTACTGGATAATAAGAGTTGACACCAGTGTTCATACCGTAAACAGCGAAGTAGTTGTAATCGCCGATACCTTCCTGCTGACCAGTCATACCCCAGCTGAGACGGAGTTTCAGGTCAGAGAGCCAGTTGATCTGCTTGAAGAGGTTCTCCTCATTCATGCGCCATGCGAAGGCGAATGATGGGAAGACAGCCCAATGGTCCTTGAAACGGGAAGAACCGTCATCACGAACAGTAGCAGTAACCATGTAGCGACCATCCATCAGAGACCAGTTGGCACGGCCGAAGAAAGACACAAGGAAATTCTCGGTAGCATAGTCATAGTATGTCCTGTCACGCTCTTTACCTGCGAGGGAAGCGTCTTGATTCGTTTTCGGATAGAGACTCCAGTAAGAGTTGTGCGTATTGTGCCAGAAGTGAGCGTACTCGTAACCGGCCATGATATCAAAGTGGTTCTTTGCCTTGTCGTTGAAGTCGTGATAGTACTGAGCGTAAGCAGAGAGCTGTGTATTACGCTTCAGCTGGCTTTCCCACCCGTAAGAGCCATAGTAGATAGCGAGTGGAGAAGAAGGCATTACATCAGTCACCTGCTTACCCTTTGCCACGTCAATACCTGCGGTAACGTGCAGACGGAGGTCCTCGAAACCATGCACCTTATAGTCAACATCTACGCTGCCGAGGAAGTCACGGCTGACTGCCCGGTCGTTCTTCAGATTCAGGACAGAAACCGGATTCTTCGTTGCAAGAGAGTAGTAGGTCAATGGCCATGCAGAGTCGTTCAGAGACGTACCGTTGGTTGTCCACTGATAGTAGCCGCCGAAGTTGTCGTAACCGTTGGCGGTCACAGGCTGTGTCGGGTCAAAATAGCGTGCCGCACCAATGGCCGCACCGTCAGCATAGCGGTTCTTTGTCCACATGCCCTTTGCATTCAAGGCAATCTTCAAGTGGTCATCAAAGAAAGAGGGATTCAGGTTGACAGCACCTGTGAAACGCTCAAAGTCAGAAGTCTTGATAATACCCTGCTGATTGGTGTATCCTGCGCTGACACGATAAGGCAGCCAGTCGCCAACCTGCCCGGAAACAGCAACGTTGTGGTCGTGGCTGACAGCAGTGCGGAAAATCTCATCCTGCCAGTTTGTATTGGCCTTGCCGAGCTTACCGTAAGCCTCGCTGCCCTCGCCAAACTTGTTCTTTATGAAGTCACGGTACCCATTGCCGTCCAATACGTCAATTTCCTTTGACTTTGTGCTGACAGTGAGACTACCATTATAAGAAACCTGCAAGCCACGGCGGCCCTTCTTGGTCGTGATGATGATGACACCATTGGAACCACGCGAACCGTAGATAGCAGTTGCAGAAGCATCCTTCAACACGTTGAAAGACTCAATATCCTGCGGGTTAACAAGAGACAGAGGATTGGCAACACCCTTCACACCCGTCTGGTCCATTGCAACACCGTCAATGACGATCAATGGGTTGTTGGAGGCATTCAGCGACGAACCACCACGAATACGGATGGTAGAGCCACCGCCAGGAGTACCGCCGTCACTCGTCACAGCCACACCGGCAACCTTACCAGCCAGCATGTCCTGGGCATTGACAACAAGCCCCTTGTTCTTGCCGTCCGGCTTCAGGGCGGTGACAGAACCGGTGAGGTCACTCTTCTTTACGGCACCGTAACCGATGACAACTACTTCGTTCATCTGCTGTGCCTGGTCCTCCTGAAGAGTGATGACCATACCATTGGCAGCGGCAACCTGCTGCTTCTGATAACCAATGTAGGAAATGGTCAATGTCGCTCCAGGCTGTACGTTGACAGAGAAGTTACCGTCAAGGTCGGTCACCGTACCATTTGATGTCCCGTTGATAAGGACAGAGGCACCAATGACTGGCTCGCCGGCAGCATCCTTCACTTGTCCGTTGACAGTAGACTGTGCAAAGGCACTGACTGAGAGGAAGAGACCCAGTATAAGGGTCAGCATCCTGACAGGAAATTTGCATTTTACCTGCTTCATCATTTTTGTTATTAAAGTTTATAAATTGATTAAAGTTATTTTATTTCGCTTCTATCAAGGTCGGTTAATAGCCTATAGCGGGCTTAATCTGTTGCAAAGTTAGCTGACTTAAAATGATTTTGCACTTTTTTTGCTTTGAAAATGTTATTTATGCTGTGCAAACGTTTGCGCAAGCAAATGGAATATAAATAAATTGACATAGGTCAACGCATTGGTGAAAAATGTGTATATTTGCGTTATCAAACAAGAGAAGGACTAAAAACTGACTAAATCGAGATGAGTGACTCAGCAAATATAACGATGAAAGATATTGCACGTGACCTCGGTGTCTCCGTTGCAACGGTCTCCCGTGCCCTGAAGGACAGCCCCCGCATCTCTGCCGAGAAACGGGAGGAAATAAAAAGGTACGCGCGAGAACACAATTTCTTCCCGAACATGATTGCCGAGAGCCTGCGCAAGAGCAAGGTGCAGCCGCTGAAAATCATCGGAGTCATCATCCCGCAGCTCACCCACTACTATTTCTCATCCATCCTCTCCGGCATCGAGGAGGAGGCATCCGCCCGAGGCTACAGGCTGATGGTGGCGCAAAGTGCGGAGAAATATGAGCGGGAGGTCAGGATCTGCCAGTCGTTCTATGAGAACAAGGTGTGCGGCATCATCGTCTCGCAAGCCAAAAACACCTCCAAGTACGACCACTTCCAAAAGCTCATTGACCAGGGAGTGCCCCTTGTATTCTTCGACCGTATCTGCACTGGGGTCAATGCCAGCCGTGTGGTGGTGGATGACTATATGGGGGCCTACGCTGCCGTGACTCACCTCATCGACACCGGCTGCAAGCGCATAGCCTATTACGGCACCTCTCTGACAATGGAGATTGGCAAGAACCGATACAACGGCTACCGAGACGCACTCCTCAAGCATGGCATGAAACCGGAGGACCGACTGATAAGGACTTGTGACAACCGCTCCGATGCCGAGGCTATCACGCCTGACGTGATGAGCATTACCAATCCGCCTGATGCCTTCTTCGCCGTCAATGACGACACGGCCATCGGCATCCTTTATTCCGTGAAGCGGTTAGGCTTCCATGTCCCGGACGACATCTCCATCTGCGGTTTCACCAATGGCCAGCGCGCCATTGCCTGCGACCCGATGCTGACAACCGTCGAGCAGCGGGGCACCCGCGTGGGGGAGGAGGCTGCCAACATCCTCATTGACCAGGTAGAGGGTGCCCTGCCCAAGGACAAGGTTGAGAAAAGAGTAGTACGAACAAGGCTGATAGTGAGGGGGACTACAAGGTAAGGGAAAGTCTCTCCCACAAAGGCCCCTCCTCCAATCCCTTCCCGAAAAGGGAGGGGGATAAACAGTGGGATACCCATGAGGTTTCATCACCTATAATCACCTATCATCACCCATAATCGCTTATCACCGCCTATCATCGCCTATAACAAAAAACAATAACAACAATGAAACAAAAACCCAACCTCAGCTTCTGGCAACTCTGGAACCTGAGCTTCGGATTCTTCGGAGTCCAGATTGCCTACGCGCTGCAGAGCGCAAACATCTCACGTATCTTCGCCACCTTAGGTGCCGACCCACACAGCCTCAGCTATTTCTGGATTCTTCCGCCACTGATGGGCATCATCGTGCAGCCTATTGTGGGAACACTCTCTGACAAGACCTGGACCCGCTTCGGGCGCCGCATTCCCTATCTCTTTGTGGGAGCCGCCGTGGCGGTACTTGTCATGTGCCTGCTCCCGAATGCCGGGTCATTAGGTATGGCAGTGTCAATGGCCATGGTATTCGGACTGGTCTCGCTGATGTTCCTCGACACCAGCATCAACATGGCTATGCAACCGTTCAAGATGCTCGTTGGCGACATGGTCAACGAGAAGCAGAAGGCACTCGCCTACTCCATTCAGAGTTTCCTCTGTAATGCCGGATCTGTAGTGGGCTTCGTCTTCCCGTATTTCTTCACCGCACTGGGCATTGCCAACACCGCACCCTCAGGCATCGTGCCCGACTCCGTGGTCTACTCGTTCTACATCGGCGCAGCCATCCTCATCCTCTGCGTGTTCTACACCACAGCCAAGGTAAAGGAGATGCCGCCGAAGGAGTATGCCGAGTATCATAATCTGAAGGAGACCGACAACGAGTCTAAGGCTGACTGGATCACGCTCCTGAAGAATGCCCCATCCACTTTCTGGAAAGTCGGACTGGTTCAGTTCTTCTGCTGGTTCGCCTTTATGTACATGTGGACGTACACCAACGGCACCGTTGCAGCCAACTGCTGGAACGTTGACATGTTCGCAGCCAATGCCACTGCCACCACTGGTTACCAGGAGGCAGGCAACTGGGTGGGCATCCTCTTTGCCGTGCAGGCCATCGGCTCCGTTGTATGGGCAATGGTGCTGCCACAGTTCAAGAACCGCAAGCTGGCTTACAGCCTCTCGCTCGTCCTCGGCGGCATCGGATTCATCATGATGGCTTACGTCCATGACCAGTACATGATGTTCGTACCCTTCGTCCTCATCGGCTGCGCATGGGCTGCCATGCTTGCCATGCCGTTCACCTTCGTCACCAATGCCCTGGAGGGCTACGGCCACATGGGGGCTTACCTCGGGCTCTTCAACGGGACCATCTGCATCCCGCAGATTGTCGCCGCGGCCATCGGCGGTGTCCTCCTCGGTCTGGTTGGCTCCGTCCAGAGCAACATGATGATCATTGCCGGCGTGTCACTGGTGCTGGGCGCCTTAGCCGTGACCATCATCCAGGAGCGCAGGACAACAGAGTAAAACACAGTTTCCCACATAAGAGAACAACCGAAGAACGGCTGGCAGTCATTGGCTGCCAGCCGTTTTTCTGTCATTCAGCCTCCCGTCCTCCGCTGGAACCCAGGCTCTCTCCTCATTCAGCAAGCCAGCCGCTACACACCCGTACACCATGACCTCATGCGGAGATCAGCATAAGGCATCCGGAAGGTGCCCTTTTAGACAGAAGAAGCTGCCCTTCCTGACCGTAAAACATCATCTCTTATAATAAAAAATAAATTGTTTTCATATTAAAATCAGATTAAAATTCTATTTAATTTAATTTATTTTCAAAATAAAAATAAATTAAAAAATATAATATAATAAATTATTTTTATAGT
>JAILEG010000050.1 GCA_024688365.1 Prevotella sp. | reverse complement strand
GCCAAGTTGCGTTATCAGGACTTCCATATCGATAAGATAATTTATATGGTCGGCAACGAACAGAACTACAACTTCCAGGTGCTCTCGCTCCTGAGCGACCGTCTGGGCTTCAAGTGGGGAAAGGATCTGGTACACTTCTCCTACGGTATGGTGGAACTGCCTAACGGAAAGATGAAGAGCCGTGAGGGAACGGTGGTTGATGCCGATGACCTCGTAGCCTCGATGATTGAGAATGCCAGGAATCTCAGCGAGGACAAGGTGAACAAGCTGGAGGGCATCACCGAGGAAGAGAAGAACGAGATTGCACGCATCGTGGGGATGGGCGCACTGAAATACTTTATCCTCAAGGTGGATGCACGCAAGAACATGCTCTTCAACCCGGAGGAGTCAATCGACTTCAACGGCAATACGGGACCTTTCATACAGTACACTTATGCCCGCATCCGCAGTATTCTCCGCAAGGCTGCGGCGCAGGACATCACGCTGCCGGCAGCACTGTCTGGCGATGCACCACTGAATGAGAAGGAGATAGCCCTCATACAGAAGCTGAACGACTTTGGTGCGGCAGTCGAACAGGCTGGCGTCGACTACAGTCCGAGCGGTATTGCCAACTACTGCTATGAGCTGACCAAGGAGTTCAACCAGTTCTATCATGACTACAGCATCCTCAGTGCCGATACCGAGGCGGAGAAGGTCACCCGTCTTGTCCTTGCCAAGAACGTTGCCAAGGTCATCAAAAACGGTATGGCTCTGTTGGGGATTGAGGTGCCGGAGAGAATGTAAAAGCCCCACCCCGGCCCTCCCCGAAAGGGGAGGGAGACCAATCTGCTGTGGTTGGATAAGCCCCACTCCAAGCCTCCCCGACAAGGGGAGGCTTGGGCTGAGGCTTAGTAAAGTCACCACGGTTTAAAGTAAAGTGAAAAGAGCATAGTGTAAGGCACTGCTTGGAACTCTGTGTAAGCATCTGTGAGGGTTTATGGCTTCAGAGCAGAAAGGGTGAGCTTATGTATATCTATGAGACTGCAGATGATTATGAGTATGACCTTTTGAAGGAGAATGCTGTCAGAAACAGGCAGCATCCTACTGATGCAGAGCGATTGCTGTGGCTGTATCTCAGGGGTAAACAGGTCGGATGTAAGTTCCGCAGGCAACATGTCATAGGTGATTACATTGTAGACTTCGTAAGTCTGAAGTATAAACTGATTGTCGAGGTGGATGGGAAGTATCACTTTAAGGCGCATCAAATGATAAAGGATGATGAGCGTACGCATGACCTTGAGCAATTTGGGTATGCTATTGTCCGCTTTACTAATGAAGAGGTTTTCAATCAGCGGGAGAAAGTCATAACGGAGATAAAACAAACTATAATGGCAATAGATTCATACAACACTTCTGCCCAACGTCAGCAAGTTGGGGCTTCCCCCCTTTCGGGGGGATTGAGGGGGGCTGCCTCTGCCTGGGCTGTCGATGCCGCCTGCTCAGGCAACCCTGGCCCGATGGAATACCAGTGCGTAGACCTGCAGACTGGAGAGCAGGTGTTCCACTTTGGTCCGGTGCAGGGAACCAACAACATTGGCGAGTTCCTGGCCATCGTCCATGCACTGGCATTGATAGAGAAAGAGGGGATGACGGATAAGGTTGTCTACAGCGATTCCTATAACGCCATACTGTGGGTGAAGAAGAAGAAGTGTAAGACAACCTTGGTGCGCAATGCGCAGACCGAGCAGCTCCATCAGGTCATCGCCCGTGCCGAGCAGTGGCTGAGGACACACAAAGTGACTACTCCTGTCATCAAATGGGAGACGAAGCAGTGGGGAGAGATTCCCGCCGATTTCGGGAGAAAGTAAGGCGACAGTCCTTACCGTATGACATACCATGATAACAAGACAGCCGCATTGCCAGAAAAGGCAATGCGGCTGTCTTGTTATGTTCCGGACGTATGTTCCGTCCTTGCGGTCTACAGTCTCACGCTCAATCCCGCGTACCATGTGGCTCCATAGACAGGCGCATACATGAAGGCAGCGTCATCCGTGTGCTTCTCGTCCTGGATGTAGCTGAAGATGTTCTTGCCGCCAGCATAGATGGTACACATGCCGAAACGCTTGGCAACACGGCAGTTGAAGGTCATGAAGGTATTGGTCTGCTTGATCTTTGAGGTCTCGCCGGCATCCTCTGAGTTGTAGTCGATGTACATCTTGCCCTGCAGGGAGCCTGTCAGGGAGAATGACCAGGTACCGGGGCTGTAGTCAAGGTCAATGTCGCCCGTCATGGCTGGGAAGCGGGAGATGTGGCGGCTGTCCTTGGCATATTGCAGACGCTGGGGATATTTCTTGCATTCTTCGTCCTCCTTGTCTGACCACTCGGCACGCTCATGCTTGAACTTGCCCTGGTTGAAGGTCCAGTTGACGGCGGCACTGAAGTTGCGGAAGAGTGATGCCTTGGCACCCAGCTCCACACCCTGCACGTAGGCATCATCAACGTTCTCCCACTGGTAGGAGTAGCCGAACTTCTTTACATCGTCAGAGGCTGGTGAGAACTGTATCTTGTCCTTGAGGTTGGTGCGGAAGAGGTTCATGCTCAGCTGGTACCACTTGCCATAGTAGTCGGCTGAGAGGTTGTAGCTGACGGCACGCTCACCCTTGAGGTCAGACGACTTCCACACACGTGGTGAGCCGCTGCAGAGGTGCAGGTCCTCGGAGAAGCCGTAAGGCGCACGGAATCCTGTGCCGACATTGGCACGGAGGATAAGCGATGGTGTCACCTCATACTTCACAGCAAGACGCGGATTGAAGGATGTCTTGCGGAACTTCGTTGTCGGGAAGGCGTTGTCTGAGACCTTCTCGCTTGTGGCGTATTCCTCACCGGAGCTGTGGGTGTCAAGGCGCAGGCCAGGAACAACGGTCAGTTTCGGAGTCACGTTCCACTCATCCTGGATGAAGAAGCCCACCTCGTTGGCATGCTTCTTTCCGATGGAGGTGTAGGGGATGCCATAGTAAGGGTTTGCCTTCTCTTCCTCAGCAGAGATGCAGTAGAGACCCGTCTCACGCAGGCGGGTGAAGTAGCCCTGCACACCGGCCAGCAGCGTGTGGTTGCCGAGGATGGAGGTGAAGGTGAGCGATGGGGTGAGTGTATTCTCCTTGGCGATGTAGGGGCGCATGAGGCCCACGTCAGGTGTCGCACCGTCCTCATCAGGATGGGCCGGGTCCTTGTGCGAGTCCATGTAGTCGTGCAGGAAGGTGTCGTTGGTAGCCTGTCGCTTGTGATGCACGTAGGCTGCGGCGAGGTTCAGCTCTGAGTGTGCGCCGATGGGCAGCGTGTAAGCCAGGTCGGCAGAGAGGCGGTTGGTCTTGATGTTCTCAGTCCCGTCAGAGAAGGGGTTGAGATACTGGTCATTGGTCATCACACCTCCGAACCGCTGCTCGTCAACAGCCTTTCCGCGCAGGATGAGCTTGTCGTTCTTGGCAAACGGATGGTAGAAATAAAGGCTGAAGCCGAGGTTGTTCATCTGCTCGCTGACACGGTCGGACACACCGTCCTTGTGCTTCACCTCCTTGCGGGTGAGCCCGTCCTGCGTCTCATCGACAGCATCCATTTCCGTACGTTGTGCGAAGACGCTCAGGCCGATGTTGTTGTAGCGCATGGAGCCTGACCCCTTGTAGCTCTTGAAGCCGAAGTTGCCGAACTGCACGTCGCCGCTGACAGTGGGCTCATAGCCTGGCTCCTTTGAGATGATGTTGATGGCTCCTGCCACGGCACTGCTGCCGTAGAGTGCGGAGCCGGCACCCTTCACCACTTCCAGGCGGTCAACGTCATTAGTGCCAATCTGCTGGAGACCGTAGACACCTGCCAGTCCGGAATAGACCGGCTCGCCGTCAATCAGCACCTGTGTGTGCTCGGCACCCAGGCCCTGCATGCGCACCTCAGAGAAGTTGCAGAACTGGCACTGCTGCTCAACACGGATGCCCGGCACGCCTTCGAGTGCCTCGTAGAGGTTCTGTGCGTTCTTCTTCGTGATGGCCTGTGATGTCAGCACCTCGGTGCGGATAGGCACATCCTTGACAAAATGCGCCGTGCGTGTTCCTGTCACAACGACCTGGTTCAGCTCCAGCGGGTCTTTCTCCAGCTCGAAGTAAGCCTCGGTTCCCTTTTCCTTGGTCATGGTCACTTCCAGCTCCTGCTGTTGGTAGCCCTCCAGTGTGGCAACGATGGTCTGCTTGCCCAGGGGCAGGTTGTTCAATTTGTAGTGGCCGGTCCCGTCACATTCTGTCTTGAGGTTGGTTCCCTTTACGCTGATAATGGCATGGGGCAGATGTCGTCCGCCCTCCTTTGCCTTCACGTCACCGAAGAGCATGGCATCGGTGTTCTGTGCCACGGAGGTAAGCGTACACAGCATGGCGAGTAAGAATAGTAATGCTTTGTTCATGAGATATTGATGGTTTGTAAAATTTTTGCAAAGTTACTCATTGTCTGATAGATAGACAATACCTATATGTAGGTATTTGCGGGGCAGGCGCTCCTTTTGGATATCCTCAGCATGGGCCGAGTTTCTCCTGTATTCCGTTCCGTAGCTGGTCGTTCTGCAAGCGGACAACAGTGGACGGGCATGTTTCCGGCGCATGCTGCGTGAAGTTTTCTATGGATGGGTTGGAGGATTGCAGGGAAAGTGTTATTTTTGCAACATGTTTGAAGACGAAGCAAGACGCTACGATTTGTTGGCAGAGAAATACCTGGAGACGGTAGCCAGCCCTATGGGGGAGACATTCAGACAATATTCTGAGATAATCTTCTCCTGTCACAGCTGTGGTATCGAGGGATCTTCTTTCTCGGTTGATGATACAAGGGGGCTGTTTGAGAAGAGGTTGGGTTATTTTCCTGTGGGTAAGTCATTGTTGGAGTGTCAGGAAATGGCTGATCACTTCGCTGCCTATGAGTGGATGCACAGGCATCTGGACCATCCTTTCGATGTCGCCCTGATGAAGACACTCAACCGCCTTGTGACACTCCATACGCTTTCCTTTAAGTATCCAGATGCCAGGCCGGGTGAGTTTACAACGGTTGACATGGCAGCTGGAGATACGGTCTTTGGCAGCCACGAGCAACTGATAGCCCAGGTTCCCAGTCTGATGGAGTCTACTGCCAGGGTTATGGAGGCTGGTGACATTCATCCTGTAATAGTCTCGGCTCGCTTTCACGGCTTCTATGAATACCTGCATCTTTTCCGCGACGGGAACGGGCGGACAGGGCGTCTGCTGTCTAACTTCATCCTGCTGCGCTATGGTTTGCCGGAGCTGATTATCAGAAAAGAAAATCGACAGGAGTATATTGCAGCCTTACGGGCTATACGGACGGAAAGAACGGATGAGCATCTTGTTGCCTTCTTCTTTAAGTCTGCGTTCAGGCAGATGGACGATGCCCTGAAACAGAAACAGGACAACGGGCGGATGATGTTCTTCTTTTGACATTTGACGCAGTCCTCCTCATCTTTTCCTATTCTTTTTATTCTCACTTTTCTCTTCCCATGCAAAAGGAATCCCCCATACAGACATTACAACGGCAGCGGCTGCTGCTCCAGATGGAGTACTATGCCGAGAAAGAAGCGTTCCGCAAGCAGACTGAGGCAACCGGGATGCGGAGGAAGGTGAAGCGGGGTGATGCTTGGTTTCCGCTGCGTGTGGGCAAGCGTTTCTACAACGGGCTGAACCAGCTTTGCGTGGAGGTGTTCCGCACACAGGACCAGGACATTGAGCATAACTTCGAGTTCGGCCGCCCCCTGCTCTTCTTCAAGTATGCTGAAGGCAGCGCACAGGCGGAAAATAAGGGCGGACAGCTGAGGTATTATGCCTTCTCGGCCACGGTGTCGTACGTGGATGGCGACCGCATGGTTGTGGCTGTGCCTGATTCCGCCCCGCTCCTGGAACTGCAGACTGCAACGGAGCAGATTGGCTGCCAGCTGGGTTTTGATGAGACCAGCTACCACATGATGTTTGATGCGCTCGACCGGGCCATCAAGGCAAAGGGCAACCGTCTGGCCCATCTGCGTGACCTGTTCTGTTCCAGGCAGAAGGCTGAGCGGTTCTCCTTCGCCCCCATTCGCCTGCCCTGGCTGAACCCGACACAGGAGAAGGCTGTCAATGAGGTGCTGTGGGCAAAGGATGTGGCTGTGGTTCATGGCCCTCCAGGCACGGGAAAGACAACGACCCTGGTTGAGGCCATCAACGAGACACTGATGCGGGAGAGCCAGGTGCTGGTCTGCGCGCAGAGTAATATGGCGGTAGACTGGATCAGCGAGAAGCTTGTCGACCGTGGCATCAATGTGCTGCGCATCGGCAACCCTACCCGTGTGAACGACAAGATGCTGGGCTTCACCTATGAGCGCAAGTTCGAGGCCCACCCTGACTATCCGCAACTCTGGTCAATCCGGAAGGCCATCCGCCAGCTGCGCAACAACCGCAGGCATGGTTCGGAAAGCTATCACCAGAAACTCGACCGGCTGAGAAGCCGTGCCACGGAGCTGGAGATACGCATCAACAGCGAGCTGTTTGGAGAGGCGCGTGTCATCGCATCAACCCTTGTGGGAGCCAACAGCCGTGTGATGGAGGGGCAGAAGTTTACCACCCTGTTCATTGATGAGGCTGCCCAGGCCCTTGAGGCCGCCTGCTGGATTCCCATCCGCCGTGCCTCACGTGTCATCCTTGCCGGTGACCACTGCCAGCTGCCGCCAACGGTGAAGAGCATTGCCGCCCTGCATGCCGGGCTGGGCAAGACCCTGATGGAGCGGATTGTGGAGAACAAGCCTGAGGTGGTGACGTTGCTGAAGGTGCAATACCGCATGAACGAGCAGATCATGCGCTTCTCGTCCGACTGGTTCTATCATGGAGAGGTGGAAAGTGCGCCACAGATTAAGTATCGGGGCATCCTCGACTATGACCATCCTATGACGTGGATTGACACCTCCGACGTGCAGGGAGACGAGTCTTTCCAGGAACAGTTCGTCGGTGAGAGCTTCGGGCGTATCAACAAGGGTGAGGCAGAGCTTACCTTGCAGACCTTGCAGGACTACTTCACCAAGATAGGCAAGCAGCGTGTCCTGGATGAGCGGATTGACGTGGGGGTCATCTCGCCTTACCGGGCGCAGGTACAGTATCTGCGCAGCCTCATCAGGAAGCGTGAGTTCTTCAAGCCTTACCGCCAGCTGATAAGCGTGAACACCGTTGATGGCTTCCAGGGACAGGAGCGTGACGTGATTCTCATCTCGCTTGTCAGGGCGAATGGCGATGGGCAGATAGGGTTCCTGCGCGACCTCCGGCGCATGAACGTAGCCATCACCCGTGCCCGCATGAAGCTGATTATCCTCGGAAGCGCAGCCACCATGACCCGCCACCCATTCTACAAGAAGCTGTTTGAGTACGTGCAGGGAATAGCGGGCTCAGCCCCGTAAGCTCGGGAGGGTTGCCCTGTTCGTCTTGGAGAAATAAGTGACAGAAACAGGTGTTATATTTGATGCCTGCAAGCACTCTGCCCGTTTTTCATTCTATAAGAGGGTGGTATATATGTTGCTTTCCCGTTTAAATCGTACTGTAAAGCTGGGCTAATATCTTTTTTTTCCTTACCTTTGTGACTGAAAAGAAAACCTAAATATGCTACAACGGGATTATTTCATACGTCTTATTGAGGAGTTCAATGCTGCCATCGCACGCTTCTTAGAGAAAAAGGAAGATACGAGGAAACGCGACATGGAGCTTCGGGAGCTTTACCGCCAGTACGTGGGCAGCTACGATGACCTGCGTAATCTCTCTGTTGACGACCTGCTGCGCTATGCCCATGAGCAGTGGGACGAGGGGGAGAGGATGGAGAAGATAAACATGGTGGCCGAGCTGCTGCATGCAGAGGCCTGTTACAATGCCAATCCGCTGCGGCAGGTGTTGCTGGAGAAGGCATACAGCCTGTTCGATTATGTTGAGGCGAATGGCACCACATTCTCCATTGGCCGCCAGCAGAAGATGGAGGCCATGCGGCAGGAGTTGGGCAATGTCTTTCCGTTGCCGCACTGACGTGGCAGGCGGAACACTGGCCTGTCGGGCCTTGTGGCCTGCCGTTTCCCGCTATTTTGTCAGACTAAACCTAAAAACAGATATTATGCTTGAGAAAAACATCCGAGAACAGATTGTCCAGCTCATACGTCAGCAGGTGGTTCCGGCAGTGGGCTGCACGGAGCCAATGGCTGTGGCCCTGTGTGCCGCCCGGGCGACAGAACTGCTGGGAGGGCAGCCTGAGCATATCCGTGTGCTGCTGTCAGCCAACGTGCTTAAGAACGCTATGGGGGTGGGAATACCCGGGACGGGCATGGTGGGACTGCCCATAGCCATAGCCTTGGGTGCCCTGATAGGCAAGTCGGAATATCGGTTGGAGGTCATCAAGAATCTCACACCCGACAGCCTGGAGGATGGCAAGGCTTTCGTCAGCGGAAACCGGATTGACATCCGGCTGAAGGAGGACATTACGGAGAAGCTGTATATAGAGGTGACCTGTGAGGCTGACGGTCATCAGGCAACAGCCATCATTGCCGGAAGCCATACCAACTTTGTCTTTGAGGCTGCTGATGGTAGAGTAATCACTGACAAACACTGTCCCGGCAAGACCGTCTGCGAGGCTGTACAGCCCTGCCTGAACCTGCGGACGGTATGGGATTTCGCCACGACAACCCCTGTCAGCGAGATCGACTTCATCCTGGAGGCCAAACGGTACAACATGCGGGCGGCGGCCGAGGCTGTCAAAGGCAACTACGGTCACTGTCTTGGCAAGATCATGGACCGCCCGCTGAGCCGTGGAATCTTCGGCAACAGCATCTTCTCCCACATCATTGCGAAGACGGCCTCAGCCTGTGATGCCCGCATGGGCGGAGCCTTGATACCCGTGATGAGCAACAGCGGGTCGGGCAACCAGGGCATCTGCGCCACCAACCCCGTTGCCGTCTTCGCCAAGGAGAACGAGAATACGAAGGAGGAGCTTGTCCGTGCGCTCACGCTGAGCCATCTCACGGCTATCTACATCAAGCAAAGTCTTGGTGCGCTCTCCGCCCTCTGCGGATGTGTGGTGGCAAGCATCGGTTCCAGCTGTGGCATCACTTACCTCATGGGAGGCGATTACGTGAACGTGTGCCACGCTGTGAAGAATATGATAGCCAACCTCACGGGTATGATCTGTGACGGTGCCAAGCCGAGCTGCTCGCTGAAAATCTCATCGGGAGTCTCCACTGCCGTCCTCTCCGCCACCCTCTCAATGGAGGGCAAGCACGTCACGGCTGCTGAGGGCATCATTGATGAGGATGTCGACCGCTCCATCCACAATCTTACCAGCATTGGCAAGGAAGCCATGTGCAGCACTGACGATATGGTGCTGAACATCATGACGCATAAGTGCAACTGACATCTGAAAGTCTGGTTTCGCGTCCTCATATATAGTCTTGCATGCCCTTGACAATCAGCCGGAGATGCCCTTTGCTGTCTCCATCGGGCTGCTTCTGCTGTCGGCGACGTGGCTTGGAGGTTAATATCCAGTGCCTGTTTATTTGAATACTGCATGTAAAGTACTTGAATACTTCACGTGCAGTATTTCAGTACTTTGCATGAAGTACTGTGCAGCCATTCGGCTGTCCGTCAGCAACTGGTGCGGTCTTGTGCCTCAGGCTGGCATTTTTCACTCAGTCTTCATCTTGCTTCCGCTCGTATGTGATAATGGTGTTCCCGTAATGCTCAATGCGTGTTACCCGTATGTTGTCAGGCAGTTGCGGAGCCTCTATACCTTCCTCAATGCTGAGAGGAGCCGTCTCTATGCGTATCTCGTCCCACAGGTCGGCGTCAATGAAGCTCTGCAGTGTCTGGGCTCCACCCTCCACGATGAGACTTTGCTTCTTTTCCTTGTAAAGATAGTCAAGGGTGTGTTGGATGTTGGGTGTTGAATGTTGGGTGTTGATGGCTTGCTGAGATGTGGCTGTCTGGCTGGACAGCACCAGTTTCTCAGGGTTGGGCCCGCTCCATTCCCTTACAGTGAGTTGTGGATGCTCCAGATCCTCGGTTGTCCTGCCCACGAGAATGGCATCGTTCTCCGCCCGCAGCTTATGTACCAGCATTTTTGTGAAGGGAGTTGAGATGACCAATGGCTTATATCCATCCCCTGGCAGGTTGCCTATATAGGCCTTCCCGTGAGGTGTTTCCGTGTTATCTCTCCCTGTATGGGTATCCCGCAATTCACTCCCCTCCCTATTGGGGAGGGATTGGAGGTGAGGCTGCTGGGGGAGAGGCCGTGTCTGTGCCCATTTCAGTATGACATACGGGCGATGGTGCGTGTTATAGGTGATGAACCGCTTGTTCAGCTCCAGGCATTCCTGCTCCAGCACACCCACGGTCACCTCAATGCCAGCCTCACGGATCTTCCTCACACCCCGTCCCTGCACCTTGGCGAAGGGGTCGATGCAGCCGCAGACTACACGGCGCACACCTTTGCGGATAATGAGGTCGGCACAGGGAGGTGTCTTGCCGTAATGTGAGCAAGGCTCCAGACTCACGTAGATGGTAGCATCGGGCAGCAGCGGCTCGTCTTCCGGCTTCACCGATGCAAAGGCATTCACCTCAGCATGTCCTTCGCCACAGCGGACGTGGTAGCCCTCGCCGATGATCCGCCCGTCACGGCTCACGATGACTGCCCCCACCATAGGGTTGGGCTTGGCAAGCTGCTGCCCGTTGCGTGCCAGCTGCAGGCAGCGGCGCATGTATATTTCGTCAGTTTCTTCTTGTTTCATATCGTTTTATTTCCTATCTTTGCAGCTATGACATATCAAGATTTATGGCATCGTCTTCTCCCGCTGTATGATGAGGGTGAGGCACAGGCCATTGTCCGCATGGTGCTTGACGTGCAGTTCAATATCACGCTGGCCGACATTTATACGGGCAAAGTTAATGAATTATCCCGAGACGAGGCGGATGAACTGGAGAAAATCATGCTCCGGCTGGAGCGTTCGGAACCTGTCCAGTACATCCTCGGACGTGAGACGTTCTGTGGAAGAACGTTCCACGTAGCCCCCGGTGCGCTCATTCCCCGCCCTGAGACCGAGGAGCTGTGCCGCTGGATAGAGGACGACTACAACCGTCCTTACTGTGCGCTGCAGCCCCCTGTGCCGCTGCGGGTGCTGGATGTGGGCACGGGCAGCGGCTGCATAGCCGTGACGCTGGCACTTGATCTCTACAACTCGTCTGTCACGGCATGGGATATATCGGGCGATGCACTGCTCATTGCCCGCGAGAATGCCCACCAGTTGGATGCCCGTGTGGAGCTGAGGCTGGAGGACGTTCTTAATCCGTCAGCCACGTCACTGGCACAGAAGTTCGACATCATCGTCAGCAATCCGCCCTATATCTGCGACAATGAGCGGGCAACGATGGCGCGGAACGTATTGGAACATGAGCCGCGAACAGCTCTCTTTGTCCCGGATGATGATCCGCTGCGCTTCTATCGTGCCATTGCCGGGTACGGATTGAAAACCCTGGCTGATGGGGGGACACTCTATTTCGAGACTAATCCCTTATATATAAATAAGGTGAAGGAGATGCTCACTACATTGGGCTATACGCACATTGAGTCGCGCAGCGACCAGTTTGGCAAGCAACGCTTCACGAAAGCCATACGACCATGATAGCAAAACGACCAATACCGGAGCCTCAGGCCCTGAAGAAGCTTGCTGACCTCTGTGCCAAGGGGGAACACTGTTCGGGCGAGCTGTTGGAGAAAATGCGCAGGTGGGGACTCCCGGAGGATGCCCAGGCACGCATCCTGGAGAAGCTGACCAGTCTGCATTACGTTGATGATGCACGTTACACGGAATTCTTCGTGCATGACAAGATACGCTATAACAAGTGGGGACGGCGGAAGATAGAGCAGGCCCTGTGGATGAAGAAGATTGACGGCAGTATCTCATCGGTTGTCCTCGATGCCGTTCCGGAGGAAGAATACCTGGAGGTGCTGCGCCCACTGCTGCAAAGCAAGTACCGGACTATCAAGGCTGAGAGCGACTATGAACGCTCCATGAAGCTGATAAAGTTTGCTGTGGGGCGCGGCTTCACCATCGACCTGATAAGGAAGTGTATTGATGCGGGTATCGTTGGGGAAGATGACATGACCGACTTTGCCGATGAAGCGGACGATTAGTTTCCTCTCACAGCTGATTGACACGCTGGCACCCCGTGCCTGTGCGGTATGTGGCAGCAGGCTGGCGGTGTCGGAGGAGGCGGTCTGTGCTGGCTGCAACCTGCGGCTCCCACGGACAGGCTATGCCCATTCGGCATACGACAATGAGCTTGCCCGCCTCTTCTGGGGACGTGTGCCGGTTGAGCGGTGTGCTGCTTTCTTCTTCTATAAGCCTCATACTGATACGAGCCAGTTGATCTACAGGCTCAAATATGGCGGACATCCCGAATTGGGAGAACAGCTGGGACGGCTTGTCGCAGAGGAGTTTACCGCTGACAGCTTCTTTGATGGCATCACGGCATTGCTTCCTGTTCCCCTTGCCAGGGAGCGGCAGCGACAGCGGGGCTACAATCAAAGTCAGGAGATAGCAAGGGGTGTGCAGGCTGTGACGGGGCTTCCCATTGTCAGCAAGGCTGTTGAGCGTACGACCTTTCAAGGCAGTCAGACCACCAAGGACCGGTGGCGACGCAATGAGAACGTTGAGCATGCCTTCCGCCTGGTGGATACCGCTGCTGTCAGTCATCAGCATCTTCTCCTCATTGATGACATCATCACCACAGGCGCAACCCTCACTGCCGCCGCGCGGGAGCTGCTGAAAGCAGAGGATGTGAGGCTCAGCATCCTCTCCCTGGGATTTGCGAGGAATGGATGATGTCCTTTGCGAGGAATGGATGATGTCCTTTGCGGGGAATGGATGATGTTTTTGCGACGACCTGATAACGGGATATTGGGCGATAAATGCTGGCTCTTGAGCAGTCTTGGTCGGGTTCGTTGCAACTCGGTTGCGACGCTTTCGTTTTCTCATTCGCCCTCATCCTCTCATCTCTCAGTAAGCACAGGGGATGACGGGGCACCTCTCTTTTTCTTTCCCTTTTGTCTCCTGTCTCAGAAAAAATATGTAAGTTTGCACTTAGAATATAATATATACTGTCAAAATGGAAGATTTAAAGAAAGTCTTTGCGGGCAAATTGCTCGGAATCAAAGCCATCAAGTTGCAACCCAATGATCCCTTTACATGGGCAAGTGGCTGGAAGTCACCGTTCTATTGTGATAACCGCAAGACGCTGTCGTTCCACGATGTGCGCTCTTTCGTGAAACTGGAACTGGTCCATGCCGTACTGGAGAACTTCCCTGAGGCTACGGCTGTCGCAGGTGTTGCCACTGGAGCAATTGCCCAGGGGGCACTGGTGGCTGACGAGTTGGCTCTGCCATATGCCTATGTGCGTCCGAAGCCGAAGGATCACGGTATGAAGAACCAGATTGAGGGTGAGCTTCCTGCTGGTGCCAAGGTCGTCGTCGTTGAGGACCTTATCTCAACTGGCGGCTCCTCACTGAAGGCTGTTGCTGCCCTTCGTGAGGCAGGCTTTGAGGTTGTCGGCATGGTGGCTTCCTACACTTACGGTTTCCCTGTGGCTGAAGAGGCTTTCCGTGAGGCTGGTGTGCGGCTCGTCACACTCACTGACTATGAGCATGTGGTTGAGAAAGCATTGGAGACTGGATATATCAGGGAGGCCGATGTTCCCATGCTGCATGAGTGGCGCAAGAACCCTGCTGACTGGAAGAAGTAATCGCCAGAGGCTGAATATACCAGGAGATTAAAGGGGTCAGGACGGCAGCTTGTTGAGGTAATGTATGACAGGTGACTTGAATCCTTTACTCTTTAAAACTCCTGTAATGTCGTAAATCAAAGATAAAAGGTAATGACCAAATTTGAAAGTCGCGTAAAGCAGATACCCCATTCCCAGCAAAGCGTCTACAATACGCTGAGCGACCTGAATAATGTCCAGCGTCTGAAGGACCGTCTTCCCGAGGGAGACACCGGCAATGCCGAGATGGATAAGGTGAAGGACAAACTGAAGAGTCTCACCTTTGACCACGACTCCCTGTCAGTCAGCGTTGACCCAGTGGGGCAGATTTCCATGCGTATCATTGACCGTGATGAGCCGAAGACCATCAAGTTCGAGAGTGACAACTCCCCGTTGTCCTTCAACTTCTGGATTCAGATCCTGCCCGTCACTGATACTTCGTCAAAGATGAAGCTGACGATAGATGCTGACATTCCTTTCTTTGCCAAGGGTATGGTGTCAAAGCCCTTGCAGGAGGGTATTGAGAAGATTGCCGATGCTTTGGCAATGATACCATTTGATTAGTGTTGGATAATTATGAACAAGCTTTGGGAAAAGAACTTTGAGGTGAACAAGGAGATTGAACGGTTCACCGTTGGGCATGACCGGGAGATGGACTTGTATCTTGCAAAGTATGATGTGTTGGGCAGTATGGCGCACATCACGATGTTGGAGAGTATAGGACTGATCGAAAAGACTGAGCTGCAGCAGTTGCTTGCAGAGCTTCGCAATATCATTCAGACCTGTGAGAGGGGCGAGTTCGTCATCGAGGAGGGAGTAGAGGATGTCCATTCGCAGGTGGAACTCATGCTGACCCGTAAGTTAGGTGACATGGGAAAGAAGATTCACTCTGGCAGAAGCCGCAATGACCAGGTACTGGTCGACCTGAAGCTCTTTACCCGCCACGAGCTGCAGCAGGTGACCGAGCTGGTGAAAGCACTGTTTGACGAGCTGATAGAGAAGAGTAACTACTACCGTGACATACTCATGCCGGGCTATACTCATCTGCAGATAGCCATGCCGTCCAGCTTCGGACTGTGGTTCGGGGCTTATGCCGAGAGTCTTACTGATGACCTTCTCTTCCTTCAGGCAGCCTATCGGATGACCAACCGCAATCCTCTTGGCTCAGCAGCAGGCTATGGCTCTTCGTTTCCGCTGAACCGGCAGATGACGACTGACCTGCTTGGGTTCGACTCTATGGACTACAACGTGGTCTATGCGCAGATGGGCCGTGGGAAGATGGAGCGTAATGTCGCCTTTGCCTTGGCTACAGTCGCGGGCACATTGGCGAAGATGGCTTTCGATGCCTGCCTGTTCAACTCCCAGAATTTCAGCTTTATCAAACTGCCGAAGGAGTGTACTACTGGCTCAAGCATCATGCCGCACAAGAAGAATCCGGATGTGTTCGAGCTGATCCGGGCAAAGAGCAATAAGATACAAAGCCTGCCCCAGCAGGTCATGCTTATCATGAACAACCTACCTTGTGGCTATTTCCGCGACCTGCAAATCATCAAGGAGGTGTTCCTTCCTGCCTTTGATGAACTGAAGGACTGTCTGCAGATGACCGCCTACATTATCAATAGAATGGAGGTGAATGAGCATATTCTTGACAATCCGATGTACGATCCGATGTTCTCTGTCGAGGAGGTGAATCGCCTTGCAGCCTCGGGCATTCCGTTCCGTGACGCTTACAGGCAAGTGGGAATGGAGATAGAGACGGGCACTTTCAAGGCTGACAAGCATGTTCATCACACTCATGAGGGGTCAATCGGTAACCTCTGCAACGACCGTATTCAGGCTTTAATGGAGCAAACGCTTGCTGGGTTTGGCTTTGGAAGGGTGGAAGAAGCTGAGAGAAGGCTGAAAGGAGAATAGCAAGTTCCTCCCCATTTCCACCGCCATCAATCCATCTTCATTCCTAACCGTCATATCGTAAGATGAGAAAGATTTTCTGTTTCCTTCTGTTCGCAGCCGCATTGCTGTCATCCTCCTGTGGTGACAGCATCGACTATGAATACAGTGGCTATCATCCGAGCTTCACTTTCCATAATGATACCCACCAGGATCCCATCTTGGCCACGGCAATGAATCCACTGTCATCAGGTGTGTTCTGCATTATAAAGTATACTTTCACAGCCGGACGGTATGGCTTTACGTTTGAGAACAATCAAGGACAGAAGTCGGAGGATCCTGTCTGGTTTAATGGAATCGACCTGCGCCTGGAGAGTCAGAAGCGTATCGGGATGAGCAATGGGCTGATAGTGGGCTATGGCAATCTGGACAATCCCGCCATTTTCTATGCTTATGACCTGCAGTGTCCCAACTGTTTCAGCCTCACGGTTCTGCCTCTGCACCCCTATGAGCTGACCCTTTCGGGAACGGGCATAGCCCGCTGCGCCCATTGCAAGCGCAGCTATAACCTCAACACGGGGGGCAACATCGTCGCAGGAGATGCCGGGAAGAAGCTGACCCGTTACCGGGCAAGCACTTCAGGGGCTTTCGGAGTCTTGGCTGTCCATTGATTCTTGTCTTCAAGAGGAGGTGTGATGAATGTAGG
>JAILEG010000015.1 GCA_024688365.1 Prevotella sp. | reverse complement strand
CAGACTGATAAATTGGAGTCACCCATCTGTTTGTTTCTATAATACTGACCATCTCGGCAACGTCCGTGAGGTAGTGGACAGTCAAGGTAAGGTAAAACAGGTTACCAACTATTATCCTTTCGGTATGCCTTACAGCGATTCCACAGTCACGAAAGCACCAATGTTCCAGCCCTACAAGTACAACGGCAAGGAGCTTGACCGCATGCACGGGCTCAACTGGTACGACTACGACGCGAGGATGTATGATCCCGTAATTGGGAAGTGGAGCGCGGTGGATCCACTGGCGGAGAAATATTATAACATTGCTCCATATGTGTACTGTGATAATAGTCCCGTAAATGCGACAGATCCAAATGGCAAAAAGGTAGTCCCGGTAAGATTCACGGATAACGGAGTTTCATATTATCATAGTCCATTGAATGTAAGGGAAGCTATGGACATGTTTGTACATACTTCTTTTGGGGCAAAAATTATGGCAGATTTTACTAATTCATGTTCATCAATTTTTGGGGTTAAAGGTAATGGTAAATATGCTGATTACCTTTTGAAAATAGAGGAATTAGATTATTCTTCGGAACAAAGAAGAAGTATGTACCTTTATGATGGCAGCGACTTTGCAAATGCCTTTACAAGCATAGAAAAAGGTGAAGATGGCAAACCAGTATTTCTCATTAGGTTAGATGCACGGAAACCTGTAGCTGAATTAGTAGAAATCATTACTCATGAGTTTACAGTCCACTTGTCGAATTATGAACAAATTATTTCTGCATACGAGAAGCATGGGGATTACAATGCTGCAAGCAAAGTTTGGAATCTATATTCAGCACAGCAGCAACATCATGACTTAATTTCTAAAGACAGACAGCTGCCAGGAACGAGAAAATACTACGAAACGCAAGCAGAACTAATAAAGAATCATAAATATCTTCAGCCAACATTTACACATAGATATGAATACAATAAAAAAACATATTAGGGTAAAAAAACTGATATTGTCCATCTTGCTTATAATAATTATATCCTGCCAAAGGAAGACAAGTAATAAGGACATATTCTTGCCAAATGTGGAAAACGAACGGTTTGAGGTAAGCTATTCCAAGAATACTATAACAATTGATGAGATTACTTCTGTGGGCAGACTGAGAAAGAGCGTGCCGCACATCCTGCATAAAACAAAAGATGGTTTTAAATTCCTCATGAAAGGTGTTAATAAAGAGGTGTTGGTTATGTCAACTAAGCAACCATCAGACTCTATCTATTTCGACATCACAAGGGTGAGAATAAAACAAGAGAATGATTCTTTATACTCCACCAGCCTATATGCTATTGTAGGAGAACGGCAAAATTTCCTGATACGGTTCATGTATGACAGAAACTATAGAATAACGCAAATACGAAGAGCTTATTATCTCTTTGATTATAAAAGGGAAATGGATAGGAAGTAAAGATACAATCCTACAAGAATACTATAAACATTCTAAGATATATGCCAGCAAAATGAACAGAAGAGAATGTTTAACTAAAGTTTCCCACCCTAATAAATAGATGAAAAAATAACAGTTTGTCGAATTTTCTTTGTAAATTAGCAATCTATAAACAACTGATTGTCAAAGATAAAACAACAAAACTGTTATGGAAGAAAAATTAGAGAAAATATCTGAATTATCCAAACTTCTGAGTGTTAAAAACCGAATGAGCGATGACTTGCCAAACAGACGGAGCAAGTGTGGAATGTCCTTTTTTTGTCCTCCAGGTTAGCATATTCCGTTTTTTTTATGTTACTTTGCAGCTTTAGATTGGCTTACTGGGCCATAACACGAACGTGATGAACATGAAAAAGAGCTTGAGGTGGCTGGTGGCCGTGGTTGCGGCTCCGGTCGTGCTGTTCCTCCTTCTTGTCGCACTGCTTTACTGTCCGCCGGTACAGGACTGGGCAGTGAGGCGGGTGGCTGCGTATGTCTCGGACGAGACGGGCATGGAGGTTACGCTCGGGCGGGTGAGCCTCTCCTTCCCGCTCGACCTGCAGCTTGACGGGCTGCGGATGCTCCGTCAGAACGACTCCGTCCCCGGCCGGAAAGACACCGTGGCCGATGTGCGGCAGCTGGTGGCAAGCGTCCGGCTGCTGCCGCTGCTGGAGAGCCGTGTGGAGGTGGACGAGCTGACCTTCCGCCAGATGAAGGCAAACACGATGGGCTTCATCGGTGACCTGCGCATCCGTGGCGATTTGCAGCGGCTGCACGTGGTGAGCCACGGCATCAGCCTGAAGGGCGACTCGGTGCGGGTGAACAAGGCTGACATTGAGGGGGGCTGGATTGACGTGGCACTTGGCGACACCGTGCCCGAGGACACCAGCAGCCAGCGGTCGCTGTGGCGCATCGGCATTGACAGGCTGCACCTTGCCCGGACCGACTTCCGCCTGCACATGCCCGGCGACACGATGAGCTTGCATGCACGGTTCGGCGATGCCGTGGCGCAGCGGGCGCAGCTTCTCCTGCATGACAATATATATAAGGTGGGAAGCCTGGACTGGCAGGGCGGGGCCTTCAGCTATGACCTGAACTACGAGCCGCATGCCCGCCGTGGGTTCGATGCCGCCCATATCGCCATCAGGGATGTCAACTTAGGTGTTGACTCCTTCCTTTACGCCGCCCCGCTGCTGAGCCTCCGTGTGCGTGCGGCCAACCTGCGGGAGCAGAGCGGGCTGACATTGAATGACCTGCGGGGCCCCTTCATTATGGACTCCGTGGGCATCTCCCTTCCTGACCTTTACCTGCGCATGCCCGGGACGGAACTCTCGGGCAGCTTCCGGATGGACATGAATGCCTTTGATGACGTGCGCCCCGGACAGTTCTCCACCCGCATGGACGGCTACATGAGCAAGGCCGACCTGCAGCCCTTCCTCACCTCGCTGCCACGGAACATCTACCGCGCCCTGCCTCCCGTGCGCCTTGCCGTGCGGGGAAGTCTGGAGGGCAACCTGCTCTCTGCCTCTTTCAGTCGCCTGCGCCTTGCCATGCCAGGATATTTTGACCTGACGGGGACGGGATGGGTGGCCAACCTGACCGGGCCCGGAGCCTTCCGCAGTGACCTGCGACTCAAGGGGACGGCGGCCAATCTTGGCTTCGTCCGGTCAATGCTGCCCCGTGATGTCCGCCGCACGGTGAGCATCCCGCAGGGAATAGGGCTGAACGGCACTGTCAGCATACGCAAGAACCTCTATTCCGGCGACATGCTGCTGACGCAGGGGCGTGGACGCATCCATGCCAAGGGTGCCTACAATCCCGACAGTGACATTTACCGGCTGACGGCCGATGCCACCGACTTCCCCCTGCAACGTTTTCTTCCGGGGATGGGACTGTCGCCTTTCTCGGGTGCGGTCAGCGCACACGGACGGGGAACCGACCTTCTCAGCCCCCGTGCGTCAGTCAACCTGACGGCACGCATCCGCCGCCTCAGCTACGGCAGCTACGTCCTTGACGGGCTGAATGGCGACATCTCCAAGCACGGCGACCTGCTCTCAGCCCGTGTCAACAGCTCCAACCGCATGATAGGCGGGCAGTTCACCTATCGGGGACGCTTCCGTGAGCATCTTGTCGACGGGCATCTCCGGGGCTGGCTGCGCCGTGTTGACCTGCATGCGCTGGGCGTGATGGCTGAGCGGTATGTTGTCTCGACGTGGGCCGATGTCGACGTGCGGTCGGACATGCGGTCAATCCATGACGTGAGCGGTCCGCTCCGCAGCTTCCGGCTCATGCAGGAAGGCAGGCGCGGAAGCCGTCTGCTGGCTGCTGGTGACTTCACTGTGAAGGCGAAGATGCGGGGCGACAACCTTGACTCCCACCTCAACGGGCATCTCTCAACGGCCGACTTGCAGGCACTTGGCATCGTTGACAGGCATTATGTCGTGGCAGCTGATGCGGATATCGACTTCCGTTCTGACCTCAATGACTATTATGCCGTCAATGGATACATAGGCCGGCTCGCCCTCAATGACGTGCGTAAGGACGGACAGGTGCCGCTGGTGGAGGGCAGCTTCAATGTTGATGCCACCATGCGGGGCAAGAAGGCTGAGGGCAGCGTGAACGGAGTCTTTCCGCGGGCTGACCTCTATCAGCTCGGCATCGTCGACCAGCCGCTGTCCAGCCGTTTCGCCGCCAATGTGGAGTTCGGCAGGGACGGCGACGATGACATGACCCTCCGGGGCCTGTTAGGCGACCTGAAGGTGACCGACCGTCACCGCACCTATTCGCCTGGCGATGTCACCGTCGACCTGCTCAGCCGCCGCGACACGGTGCATGCCGTGGTCAGCGGGGGCGACTTCCACCTCAACACTGACCTTGACGGCAGCGTCAGCCAGATGGCGGCGGTGGGCGAGAAGATAGCCCATGCCGTTCAGGCGCAGATTGAGAACAGGCGCATTGACCAGCCGGCCCTCCTCCGCCTGCTGCCCACCGGACGGTTCACCCTGCGCAGCGGGCGGGGCAACCTCTTCAGCAGGCTGCTTGCCCAGAAGGGATACACGTTCAGCCAGGCCGACATCGACCTCACCTCCTCACCCATGAAGGGGCTGGACGGCACGATGCACGTTGACTCGCTGGTCTACGACAGCCTGCGGCTTGATGCCGTGGATGTGACGCTCAGCAGCATTGACGGCCAGCTGAAGTATGACCTTGCCGTGGAGAACCGTCCCGAGAATGCCTATCCCTACCGGGGTTATCTGCAGGGCTCGCTCTATGAACACGGCCTGCTGACCCATGCCACCATCCTCGACGACAAAGGCAAGACGGGATTCGACCTCGCCCTCCAGGCTGCGATGGCGGGACGGGGCATCCGGCTTTCCCTCACGTCACCCGAGTCGGTCTTAGGCTACAAGACCTTTGCGGTGAACGATTCCAACTATGTCTACATCGGGCGGGACCGCCGCCTGTCGGCCGACCTGCGCCTGCTTGCCGCCGATGGGGCGGGCGTGCAGATCCGCACGGAGGATGCTGACACCACCTCGCTGCAGAACGTCACGCTGTCAATGAACCGCTTTGAGCTGGGCAAGCTGTTCAGTGTGCTGCCCTTCGCCCCGAGGATGTCGGGTGTGCTGGATGGCGACTACCACCTTGTGCAGACGGCAGGCGACCTCACCGTGTCGAGCGACATGACCATCAGGAACCTCATCTATGAGAACTGCCCGATGGGCAATGTGGGCATGCAGCTCGTCTACATGCCGAAGACGGACGGCTCCCACTATGTCGACGGACTCATCACGCAGGACGGACGTGACGTGGGCACGCTCACGGGAACCTACTGGAGCGAGGGGGAGGGACGGCTTGACGCCACGTTCGATATGGACCGCTTCCCGCTGAACTACATCAACGGATTCGTGCCTGACCAGATCGCGGGGCTGGAAGGTATGGGAGAAGGCTCGCTGACGGTGGAGGGACCGCTCGACAAGCTCGACATCAACGGTGAGGTCTACCTTGACTCGACCTATCTCATCAGTGTTCCTTACGGCATCAAGATGCGCTTTGCCGATGATCCCGTGCTGGTGAAGAACAGCAGGATTGAGTTTGAGAACTTCGAGCTTTTCGCCAGTAATGGCTCGCCGCTCGACATATCGGGCTATCTTGACTTCTCCCGCCTTGACAATATGCGCCTTGATGCCCGCATGCGTGCCCGCAACTTCCAGCTGATTGATGCCCGTGAGAACCCCCGCTCAGAGGCTTACGGCAAGGCGTTTGTCGACTTCATGGGCCGCATGCAGGGTCCGCTCGATGACCTGCAGCTCTATGGCAAGCTCGACGTTCTCGGCACGACTGACATGACCTATGTGGTGCGTGACGGGACGCTGGCTACCGATACCGAGCTGAAGGACCTCGTCCAGTTCACCGATTTCAATGACTCCACCACCGATGTGGTCAGGCGGCCTGACATAAGAGGATTCAAGATGGGCCTCGGGGTCGACATTGATGAGCAGGCACACATCGTCTGCGCGCTCAATGCTGACCACTCCAACTACATCGACCTCATTGGCGGCGGCAGCCTGCAGCTGGGCTATGACCCTACGGACGGGGCACAGCTGCGGGGCAGGTACACGCTGAGTGACGGGCTGATGAAGTACTCCCTGCCTGTCATCCCGCTCCGCACGTTCAGCATCCAGGACGGGAGCTACCTTGAGTTCACGGGCGACCCGATGCAGCCCACGCTCAGCATCATCGCCACGGAGGACGTGCGGACAAGCGTCTCCACGGGAGCCGGCGAGGGAAGGATTGTCGACTTCCGCTGTGGTGTCAGCCTTACCCGTCAGTTTCCGAAGCCAGGGGTGGAGTTCATCATCACCGCTCCGGAGGACCAGGACATGCAGAACACGCTCAACACCAAGAGCGTTGAGGAGCGGTCGAAGCTCGCCGTGACCATGCTTGCCTCGGGAATGTACTTCGATGGGGAGAACTCTGCCAGCGCCAACACCGCCATGAACGGGGCCCTGGCGGGATTCCTGCAGACGCAGGTCAACTCCATCACCGGCAAGGCACTCAACTCCATGGGCCTTGACCTCACCGCCAACATGGAGAGTGCCGCCAATGCCAACGGCAGCCTGCACACCGATTACACCTTCAAGTTCTCCAAGCGGCTGTGGAACAACCGCCTGCGGGTGGTCATGGGAGGCCGGGTGTCGACGGGCTCACAGTTCTCTGAGGAGAACGGGGCCTACTTTGACAACTTCTCCCTGGAGTACCGCCTGAACCAGAAGCAGACGAAATACCTCAAGCTCTACTATGAGCGTGAGGCCTATGACTGGCTGGAAGGCAGCCTGAGCGAGTTCGGGGCCGGATTCATGTGGCGGCGCAAGCTGCAGCACTTCAAGGATATCTTCCGCTTCAGGGACGATATGCCCACACCGGTGGCGCAGCCCGAGAGGCCGCGGCGTGACACCTTAATCAATTTTGTCAATGAGAAGAAACAGTAAACGCATACAGCCCGCAGGCATGGTGGCCCTGCTGGCCCTGGCCGTGGTGCTGGCGGGGCTTGCCGCATGCAGCACCACATCGGCCATTCCTGACGGTGAGCAGCTCTATACGGGCATGGAACCGACCAAATACAGCAACTATAAGCCGGGCAGCCACTTCCCTGCCGTGAGGGAGGAGCTTGATGTCGTGCTGGCGACAAAGCCCAATGCCGCCCTCCTGGGCAGCCCGTCCATGCGCTCGCCCTTCCCCGTGGGCCTGTGGATATGGAACGCCTTTTCGCCTGACACCACCCGCTTCAGCCGCTGGATGGTGCGTGCCTTCGGCTCCGCACCCGTGCTGATGAGTTCCACCACCCCTGACCTGCGTGTCACCGTGGGCGAGAACCTGCTCAACAAGCGGGGCTACTTCAACGGGAAGATTACCTATGAGCGGCTGGCACAGCGCAATCCGAAGAAGATGCGCCTGCGCTACTCGGTCAATATGGGGCATCTCTGGACGCTTGACAGCCTCCGCTATACCAATTTTCCCCCCGATGCCGACAGCCTTATCCGTGCCAGCCGTGCCGAGGCGGTCATCCATGACGGCGATGCCTTTGACGTTGCCACGCTTGAGCAGGAACGCCAGCGCATCACAAAGCTCTTCCGTGACAACGGCTACTATTACTATCAGAACAGCGATGCCAGCTACCTGGCTGACACGACCGTCACCCACGGCAAGGCCTCCGTGCGCCTGCAGATGGCCGACTCGGTAAGCCCGCGCTCGCTGCGGAAGTGGACCATCGGCACCATCACCATCAACCTGCAGCGGCAGTTCATGGAGACTCTCTCGCAGCAGCGCCGCTTCCGGGATGTCATCGTCAACTACAACGGGCGGCACATGCCGCTCCGCATGCGCACGCTGGCCAACGACCTGCAGATACATCCGGGCACACTGTACAACTATGACCTGCATCAGAAGAGCCTGCGGCAGCTGAATGGCAGCGGGCTCTTCACCTCAACCAACTTCACCTTCACCCCCCGTGACACCACTGACACGTGCAGCGTGCTTGACATGGTGGCCGACTGCGTGTTCGACAAGCCCTATGACTTCTACGTCGAGGCTTACGGCAAGGGCAAGACCAGCGGCCGTTACGGTCCCGAGGCCATCATCGGTCTCACCAAGCGCAATGCCTTCCGTGGCGGAGAGCAGCTGAACGTGCGCCTGCACGGAGCCTATGAGTGGTCGTCAAACAGCGATGGGGAGACCAGTGACAAGCTCGGGGTGAACAATTACGAGTACGGTTTGGAGGCGAGCCTGCAGTTCCCCCGCATCGTCAATCCCTTCCAGACACCGCCCCGCAAGCGTTGGGAGCGCATACGGAAGCGGATGGCTGAGGCCGCGGCAAGGGGCATCGCCTACAGGCCGCGCCCTCCCCGGACGTATTACACCACACCGTCAACCATCCTGAAGGCATCAGTCGACGTGATCAACCGGGCCCGATACTTCAAGCGGCACGTCGTCTCGGGGGAGCTGACTTACCAGTGGCAGCCCAACGAGCGCAACAGCTATTCCTTCTCGCCACTCTCGCTGACGTATGAGTACATGCACCGTGTGACCGACCGTTACCTTACCCTCGCCTCCGACATGCCTTACCTTGAGGTGTCAATGGCTGACCAGTTCATCCCGAAGATGATCTTCCAGTACACCTTCATGAGTCCCTCACGCTACCGCAGCCCCGTGAAGCTGTGGGCAACGGTGAGCGAGGCATCCAACGTCCTCTCGGCCGGCTATTCCGTCTTTGGCAGGAAATGGAGCGAGAAGAACAAGGAGATGTTCAAGAACCCCTTTGCCCAGTTCCTCAAGCTGGAGGCCAACTACACCAAGACCTGGGCCATCGCGGAGAAGAGCAGCCTGGCGGCCCATGTCAACGCAGGTGTCATCTGGACTTACGGCAACAGCCGTGTGGCTCCTTACACCGAGCAGTTCTTCGTGGGTGGGGCCAACAGCATCCGTGCCTTCAATGCCCGGCAGATAGGCCCGGGACGTTACCGGGCGGAGCAACGCCAGCGGTCATACGTTGAGCAGACGGGCGACATCAAGTTCCAGGCCAACCTTGAGTACCGCCCTCACCTGATGGGCTCGCTCTATGGGGCCGTATTCCTCGATGCCGGCAACGTGTGGACGATGCACTATGACGAGGGGCGGCCCGACGGCTACTTCCGGATGAGGAACCTCTTTAAGGAGATGGCACTCGGCACAGGCATCGGCCTGCGTTATGACCTGGGCTATTTCATGCTGCGCGTTGACTGGGGTGTGGGGCTGCATGTGCCCTATGATACGGGCAAGGGCGGCTTCTACAACATCAGCCACTTCAAGGATGCCCAGGCATTCCACCTTGCCATCGGCCTGCCGTTCTGACCCTTCCCGCCCCGTCACTGACCTGCGGATGCGGCTGACAAGACGGATTATCAGGCAGTCTGCATTTTTTCCATTACCTTTGCAGGCTCAATAACACAAACAGAATCATGACAATCAACAAGAAAACAGCAATCTGCCTGCTTACATTCCTGCTCGGAGCGGGCACGGTGACAGCCTCGGGCAGATACAGGACCATTGCCGCAAACGACTCGACAGATGAGCCGGCGGCCGCAGCCACTCCCCGCCATCATGACGGGAAGCCCGGCGGAAAGGACGGAAAGGACAAGGAGAAGACTCCTCCCTACGAGCAGCTCATCAAGCGGAAGGGCAGCATGCAGGAAGGACTCTTCATCGTCCGCCACATTGATGACAAGTGGTACTTCGAGGTGCCCGACTCCATCATCGGCCGCTACCTCCTTGCTGTGACCCGTTTCACGGCCGTCCCGCAGGGCTTCGGCAAGTTCTCAGGCGAGGAGGTGGGCGAGCAGACCGTCTACTTTGAGCGGCGTGACGACAGGACGATGCTCCTCCGGGCCTACGTCCTGACGCAGGAAGCCGACCCGGGGAGCCGCATCTCACGCACGCTGAAGGCATCGACCGCCGACCCCATCATCGCCTCGTTCAAGGTCATCGGGCGCAACAAGGAGAAGCTGACGCGGATGGTTGACGTGACACCGCTCTTCATGAAGGACAACAACAGCATGGGGCTTTCCTCCAGTGCTGCCAAGCAGCTGAAGCTGGGCGGCCTGCAGGCCGACCGCACCTTCATTGACACGATGAAGGTGTACCCCATCAACGTCGAGATAGCCACCACCCGCACCTATGCTGCCACGCCGGCCACGGCACCCGCCTCGCACACCGGGGCGATGACCATCGGGCTGAACACGAGCATCGTCCTGCTGCCCGAGACACCCATGCGGAAGCGGCTGTGGGACCGCCGTGTGGGCTATTTCACCAACCGCTACACCATCTTCAGCGACAGCCAGACCAAGACCGACCGGGAGCAGTTCGTCTCCCGTTTCCGCCTGGAGCCGAAGGACGTGCGCCGATACCGCCGAGGGCAGCTCACCGAGCCTGTCCGCCCCATCGTCTTCTACATTGACCCGGCTACCCCGGCGAAGTGGGTCCCCTATCTGAAACAGGGCATCGAGGACTGGAACACGGCCTTTGAGGCTGCCGGATTCAAGCATGCCATACAGGCGAGGGACTGGCCCGATGACCCGTCGATGAGCGTTGACGATGCCCGGTTCAACGTCCTCCGCTATCTGCCCGCCGAGATTGAGAACGCCTACGGACCCCGCATCGTCGACCCCCGCAGCGGAGAGATCATCGAGAGCCACATCTGCTGGTACCACAACGTGATGAACCTGCTCACCAAGTGGTACATGACGCAGTGCGGCCCGCTCGACCGCCGTGCCCAGACCATGCACATGGACGATGCCCTCATGGGGCAGCTCATCCGCTTCGTCTCCAGCCATGAGGTGGGGCACACGCTCGGGCTGCGCCACAACATGGGGGCGAGCCATGCCACCCCGGTGGAGAAGCTGCGCGACAGGCGGTGGGTGGAGCAGCACGGCCACACGGCCAGCATCATGGACTATGCGCGCTTCAATTACGTTGCCCAGCCCGAGGACGGCATCTCCGAGCGGGGCCTCTTCCCCCGGGTGAACGACTATGACAAGTGGGCCATCCGCTGGGGCTATCAGTACCGGCCTGAGTTCAGGGACGAGATGGAGGAGAAGGACCGCCTCATGGACGAGACGACCGCCGTGCTTGCCAAGAACCCACGCCTGTGGTTCGGCGGTGAGGGCAACGGCGAGGACCCCCGCGCGCAGACTGAGGACCTGGGCGACGACAACGTGAAGGCCTCAGACTACGGCATCAGGAACCTCAAGCGGGTCATTGCCGCCCTGCCGGAATGGACCCGCCAGCCGAATGACCAGTACGAGGACCGCATGGAGATGTGGAAAAGCGTCATAGGGCAGTTCAACCGCTACACCAACCACGTGCTGAAGAATGTGGGCGGACGATACATGAACAACCTCCCCGGACAGAAGCCTTATGAGGTGGCACCGGCTGAGAAGGGCAGGGCGGCCGTTGACTATCTTGCCCGCCAGCTCTTCGATGCGCCGCTGTGGCTCTATCCCGAGACGATGACTGATGTCGCAGGAACGGATGCCGTCGCGGAGATCAGCTCGCAGCAGACCCGTGTGCTGAGGCTCCTGCTCAATGCCTCGCTCATGGATAAGGTGTACAAGGACCAGCGTGCCGCCGGGGCTTACCAGCTCGGCGACTATCTGGATGACGTGTTCCATGCCGTGTGGAAGCCGCTGGCAGGCCTCGCTGACGTGAAGGCGCGCACCCGCCGCCTGCTGGAGCGGGCATACGTTGACCAGCTCAACACGCTGCTGAACCCCGTGCAGAAGGACAAGCCCTCAGCCAGCGACCGTGCCGGCCAGTCGGACGTGATGCTCTACATCGGGCAGCAGCTTGACCGCATTGAGCAGTTCTGCACGGCGCAGGCGGCGGTCAGCAAGGGGATTGACCTGCTGCATTACAATGACCTGCTGCGCCAGCTGAAGCTCATCCGGGAGCGCAGGGTGACGGTGAGGTGACGGGCTGTGGCGCAGAGGATGGGCAATTGTGCAGCAGAGTGTTGTCAACTGTGAAGCGGGGAGCTGTGCTTTTGCGCAGTACTTCATGCGCAGTACTTGCGTACTGCACGTAAAGTTCCGGAATACTTCAGCTGAAGTATTCCGGAACCTGTATATCGGGCATCCGCCTTCCGGGCCTGTGCCGTCAGTGGGAAGGTGGTTGCGTGGTGTCTTATTTGGGCGTGGTCTGCCCTATTTTCCTGTTGGAGTTGTCGGCAAGGACATCGTTGACGATATTCGTTATCTGCTCTTTCAGTTCGTTGATGAACTGCCCGGCATCATATTTTCTGTGTTCAATGTCACGGAGCTTTTTCTCCCATATACCCGTCAGCTCAGCCGATGTGAGGAGCTTCTCATGGATGGTGTCGATGAGGGCAATGCCTGTCTCGGTGGCCTCCAGGTTCTTCTTCTTGCGGCGGATGTAGTGCCGCTTGAAGAGTGTCTCGATGATGCCCGCGCGGGATGAGGGGCGGCCGATGCCGTTCTCCTTCAGTGCGGCGCGGAGCGTGTCGTCGTCGACGAGCTTGCCGGCCGTCTCCATTGCCCGCAGGAGGGAGGCCTCGGTGTAATGCTTGGGCGGTGTGGTCAGCTTCTCGGTGAGGGTGGGGATGTGGGGGCCTGACTCGCCCTTGGTGAAGGTGGGGAGCAAGGAAGAGCCGGCAGCCCCACCCCCGTCCCCTCCCCGAAGGGGGAGGGGGGTAGACGGTTCTGTTGCCTGCTCGTTCTGCGTGACAGGGGTATCCCGCTGGTTGCTCCCCTCCCCCTTCGGGGAGGGGTCGGGGGTGGGGCTGTAGCACACCCTCCATCCCTCATCCAGAATCTCCTTGCCCGTGACCTTGAACTCAATCTCGTCCACCTTTCCCACGACGGTGGTGGTTGAGAACTTGCAGTCAGGATAGAAGGCGGCGATGAAGCGGCGGGCAATGAGGTCGAATACGTTGCGCTCGGCATCAGTCAGTCCCTTTGGCGGAATGCCCGTAGGGATGATGGCATGGTGGTCAGTCACCTTCGAGCTGTCAAACACCCGCTTCGGCTTCGGCAGCGGCTTGCCTCCCAGCGGCTTCACCAGGTCGGCATAGGGCCGGTTGCCGGCAAAGGCGGTCTGGAAGAGCCCGTTCATGGTCTGCGGGCACTTCGGGTAGATGTCATCCGAGAGGTACTGTGTGTCGACACGGGGATAGGTTGTGAACTTCTTCTCGTAGAGACTTTGGATGGTGTTGAGCGTCATCTCGGCCGAGTAGCCGAACTTGCGGTTGCAGTCCACCTGCAGTGAGGTGAGGTCATAGAGCTGTCGGGGCTGCTCCGCGCCCTTCTTCTTGGTGACGCTGGTGATGGTGAAGGGCTTGCCGCTGATGGTGGCGAAGGCCTGCTCGCCCTCCTCCTTGGAGGTGAACTTGCCCTTCGTGGCGGTGAACTGCGTGTCACGGTAGATGGTGGCCAGGACCCAGTAGGGCTCGGGTTTGAAGTTGTCAATCTCCTTCTGCCGCTGCACGATGAGTGCGAGCGTGGGAGTCTGCACGCGGCCGATGGACAGCACCTGCCCCCGCCCGTACCGGTTGTTGCCGTACTTGAGGGTGTAGAGCCGGGTGGCGTTCATGCCTAAGAGCCAGTCGCCTATGGCACGGGAGAGTCCGGCGAGGTAGAGGGGCTGGTAGTGTTCCTGCTCCTTGAGCTTGGCGAAACCCTCCCGGATGGCCTCGTCAGTCATTGACGAGATCCATAGCCGCTTCACGGGGCACGTCACGCCCGCCTTCTGCATCACCCACCGCTGGATGAGCTCACCCTCCTGTCCGGCATCACCGCAGTTGATGATCTCGTCAGCCGCCTGATAGAGGCGCTCGATGATGGCAAACTGCTTCTTGATGCCCTCGTCGTCGATGAGCTTGATGCCGAAGCGGGGGGGTATCATCGGCAGGGCGGCGAGGCTCCAGTGCTTCCAGTTCTCGGAGTAGTCGTTCGGCTCCTTGAGCTCGCAGAGGTGTCCGAAGGTCCATGTCACCTGGTATCCGTTGCCCTCCATGTATCCGTCACGTGCGCTGTTTGCCCCGAGGATGCGGGCAATATCCCTGGCTACGCTTGGCTTCTCTGCTATGCAAACTATCATATTGTCTTGGAAAATCGTTTGTCGGTTATTTTCTTTCGCCCTGCAAAGTTACTAAAAATATCCCCATGCGGTACTTTCATAATGTTTTTTCACAAAACTTTTTGGTCAAAAATCTTTTTTTCTGATTTATTCTTTCTAAATTTGTAGCATACTAACGAACAAGAAAAAGAACATTATGAAAATTGGACTCTTTATACCTTGCTATGTCGATGCGCTGTTTCCGCAGGTCGGTGTGGCAACTTACAGGCTTCTGCGGAAGCTGAAGCTGGATGTCACCTATCCCGAGCGGCAGACCTGCTGTGGGCAGCCTATGGCGAACGGTGGTTTCCAGCGCATGTCAGGGAACCTGGCCGAACGCTTCGAGGACAAGTTCAGGGACTTCGACTATGTGGTCACGCCGAGCGTCTCCTGTGCCGCCTTCGTGCGGGTGAACTACCCCGATATACTCGACCACGAGTGCCAGACTCCGAAGAAGACGATGGAGCTGGTTGAGTTCCTGCATGATGTGGTGAAGGTGAAGGAGCTGCCCGGCAGCTTCCCCCATGTGGTGTCAGTGCATAACTCCTGCCACGGCGTGCGTGAGCTGAGGCTCAGCTCGCCCTCGGAGGAGCATGTGAGACCGTTCAACAAGATTGTCGACCTGCTGCAGCTGAAGGAGGGTATCACCGTCAAGGAGCCTGAGCGCAGGGATGAGTGCTGCGGATTCGGCGGCATGTTCTCGGTGGAGGAGCCTGAGGTCAGCACGAGGATGGGTGACGACAAGGTGAAGTACCACATGGCGACGGGCGCGGAGGTCATCACCGGGGCAGACAGCTCGTGCCTGATGCACATGCAGGGCATCGCCGCCAAGCGGAAGTATCCCGTGCGTTTCATGCACGTGGCCGAGATCCTGGCAGCGGGAATTTAGGATTATATAATAAGGTTTAAAGAGCAAGAAGAACTATGTCAACATATCATTCAAAGAAAGCAGCGGAGTTCATGAAGAACCCGGAGAAGATTTCCCGGCATGACCAGACCTTCTGGTCCGTGCGCCAGAAGCGTGACATCATGGCATCCCAGCTTCCCGAGTGGGAGGACCTGCGTGAGCATGCCAGCCAGATAAAGGCGCACACGGTGACCCATCTGGCCGACTATCTGGACCAGTTCGCCACCAATCTGGAGAAGAACGGGGTCATCGTCCACTTCGCCAAGGACGCGCAGGAGTTCAACGAGATGGTCTATGGCATCCTGGAGACGCACAAGGTGACCAAGCTGGTCAAGTCGAAGTCGATGCTGACGGAGGAGTGCGAGATGAACCCGTACCTCATCAGGCGTGGCATTGACGTGGTGGAGACTGACCTCGGCGAGCGCATCATACAGCTCATGCATCTCAAGCCGGCGCACATCGTCATGCCGGCCATTCACCTGACACGTGACGAGGTGGGGGAGATGTTCGAGGAGAAGGGCATCTCCAAGGAGATCGGCAACCATGACCCAACCTATCTGACCCGCTGCGCCCGCCACCACCTGCGGGAGGAGTTCATGGACGCGGGTGCCGGAATGACGGGCTGCAACTTCGGTGTGGCGGCGACGGGCGACTGTGTCGTCTGCACCAATGAGGGCAATGCCGATATGTCAACCTCAGTGCCCAAGCTGCATATCGTGGCGATGGGACTGGAGAAGGTCATCCCCGACTATGATTCCCTTGCCGTGTTCCAGCGGCTGCTGTGCCGTTGCGGTACGGGACAGCCCACCACTACCTACACTTCCCACTTCCGCAAGCCCCGGCCGGGTGGTGAGATGCACGTCATCCTCGTCGACAATGGCAGGAGCGACATCATCGCCAACCCTGAGCACTGGCAGACGCTGAAGTGCATCCGCTGCGGTGCCTGCATGAACACCTGCCCGGTCTACCGCCGCTCGACGGGCTATTCCTACAGCTACTTCATCCCCGGACCGATCGGGGTTGACCTCGGCATGCTGAAGAATCCCAGGAAGCACAGCGGCAACGTGTCGGCCTGCTCGCTCTGTCTGAGCTGCGACCACGTGTGTCCGGCCCATGTTGACCCGGGCAGCCAGATTTACCGTTGGCGGCAGAGCCTTGAGGCATTCGGCACGGAGAACAAGGAGAAACGTGTCATGGCTGAGGGCATGAAGGCGGTCTATGAGAACTATACCGTCTACGATGCCCTGCTGCGGAACTCGTCAGTAGCCAACAACATTCCTTCCAGCTGGACGGATATGAAGCTGAATCCCTGGAGCATCGGCCACACCATGCCCCGCTTTGCCAAGAAGCCTTTCCATGCCATCTTCAAGCAGGCTATGGACGAGCTGAAGAGCGAGGAACGCAAAACGAAGAGAGAGAAGTGATGGGTGTTGGGTGTTGAGTGTTGGGTGTTGAGTGTTGAGTTATCGCTTATTATCGCTTATCATCGCTTATCATCGCTTATCATCGCATATCATCGCTTATGATCGCCCATCCCCGCCCATCCCCGCCTGTCATCTCCTATCCCCAAAAACAACAATCCAATGAAGAAAGAAGAATTATTCCGCAAGCTGCGCCAGGCCACATCCCAGCAGTTTGATATGCCAGAGCAGCCCGTCAAGGGCATCACCTATCCCGATGTCGTGAAGCAGTTCATCGAGATGAGCCGCACTGTAGGCGGCAAGGTCATTGAGGCAAGTCAGAAGGACGACCTCAACCAGATTATCCGCACGGCCTATCCCGATGCGGAGGTTTTCGCCTCCAACGTCAAGGGCATCAAGGCCGACAGGAACCCTGACACCGTTGCCACGGCGCAGGAGCTGAACGGCACCGATGTCGGTATCGTGCAGGGAGAGGTGGCCGTTGCCGAGAACGGTTGCGTCTGGATTCCGCAGACCATGAAGGAGAAAGCCGTCTGCTTCATCTCTGAGGAGCTGGTCATCCTCGTCCGCCGTGACCAGATTGTCAACAACATGCACGAGGCCTACACGCGCATCCGCATGAACGATTACGGCTACGGCACGTTCATCTCAGGCCCCAGCAAGACCGCCGATATTGAGCAGGCGCTCGTCATGGGCGCACAGGCTGCACGGGGTGTCACGGTCATCATTGTCAGTTAAACGTTAATTTTGTCAAAAACAGGAAGATAAGACGCTGGCACAAGTCGAATTCCGGATGTTTTTATTAACTTTGCAAAACGAAAAGTCATTAAGAATATAACTGATTTTTAACAAACATAAAAGTTATGAAGATTGAAAAAGTACATGCTCGCGAGATTCTTGACTCACGTGGCAATCCTACAGTTGAGGTTGAGGTAACCCTCGAAAATGGTGTAATGGGCCGTGCAAGCGTTCCATCCGGTGCTTCTACCGGTGAGAATGAGGCTCTGGAACTCCGTGATGGTGACAAGAACCGCTTCCTCGGCAAGGGTGTCCTCAAGGCTGTGGAGAACGTCAACAACGTTATCGCTCCGGCTCTGAAGGGTGACTGCGTCCTGAATCAGCGCGCTATCGACTACAAGATGCTCGAACTCGACGGTACTCCTACCAAGAGCAAGCTCGGTGCCAATGCCATCCTCGGTGTTTCCCTGGCTGTAGCACAGACCGCTGCAAAGGCTCTGAATATTCCTCTGTACCGCTACATCGGTGGTGCCAACACTTACACTCTGCCTGTTCCGATGATGAACATCATCAACGGTGGTGCCCACTCTGACGCTCCTATCGCTTTCCAGGAGTTCATGATCCGTCCGGTTGGCGCATGCTGTGAGAAGGAAGGCATCCGCATGGGTGCTGAGGTGTTCCACGCACTGGCTAAGCTGCTCAAGAAGCGCGGCCTCTCTACCGCTGTAGGTGATGAGGGTGGTTTCGCTCCTAAGTTCGATGGTATCGAGGATGCACTCGACTCAATCATCCAGGCTATCAAGGATGCTGGCTACGAGCCAGGCAGGGACGTTAAGATCGCTATGGACTGCGCTGCTTCTGAGTTCGCTGTATGCGAGGATGGCAAGTGGTTCTATGACTACCGTCAGCTGAAGAGCGGTATGCCGAAGGATCCTAACGGCAAGAAGCTGACTGCTGATGAGCAGATTGCTTACCTTGAGGAGCTTATCACGAAGTATCCTATCGACTCTATCGAGGATGGTCTCGATGAGAACGACTGGGAGAACTGGGTGAAGCTGACAGCCAAGATCGGTGACCGTTGCCAGCTCGTTGGTGATGACCTGTTCGTAACCAACGTTAAGTTCCTGGAGAAGGGTATCAAGATGGGGGCTGCCAACTCTATCCTGATCAAGGTTAACCAGATTGGCTCACTGACCGAGACGCTTGAGGCTATTGAGATGGCTCACCGTCATGGTTACACCACCGTTACCTCTCACCGTTCAGGCGAGACTGAGGATACAACCATCGCTGACATCGCCGTTGCTACCAACTCCGGTCAGATCAAGACTGGTTCTATGTCTCGTACAGACCGTATGGCCAAGTACAACCAGCTCATCCGTATTGAGGAGGAGCTCGGCGCTTGCGCTAAGTATGGTTACACAAAGCTGAAGTAAGCTGAGACTATTTCCCAAAGCCCATCCCCAGCCCTTCATGGGGAAGGAAATGCCCACAGAGTATGGGCTGCCTGTTGGTGGATGAGGCTTGAGGATTGCCCCTGTGATGGGGGATAAGAAAAAGTTGAGGACATGCCCCGTGTGGGGTATGTCCTCTTTTCTTTTCCGTTGATGTCAGGCTCAGAATACCAGCCAGGCTGGTATCATTTTCTCAGAATCCCGTTTCTCTTCCCAATTCCTTCTTATTTCCTTTCCGTTCATTACCTTACCATTTCCTTCCGATTCCTTCCTAATTTTCCCATTTCTCTTCCAGTCCCTTCCAGTTATCCTTTTGGTTCTTTCCCTATTCCCTTCCAGTTTTCTTGCCGCATAAAGTTCTTTACATTCCGCAGCGTGATGCGGGTACTGGGGGATTTTTACCATGTAGGGAGGTAGCAGAGTGGGACGTAAGGCCTCCCATTATGGATGGTCCATCCTTTCACAGTCGTTCCCCTTGCTGGCGAGAATTCCCTCGCAGCCGTCCTCAATGAGGTCGAGTGCCAGCTCGAAGTCGGCAGGACCGCCATAATAGGGGTCGGGGACAGAGGTGGCATGAGGATGGCGGGTGAAGTGGTCAGCCATGCGGATGACCTTGCCGCGTGCGGTGTCGTCAGGCGCCTGGGAGATGATGTTTCGGTAGTTGTCCTCGTCCATGACCACGATATGGTCAAAGCGGTCGAAGTCGGTGCGGGCATCAAACTGGCGGGCATGATGGTCGATGCGGTAACCCCGTCGGGCACCATGCTCACGCATACGGCGGTCAGGCAGCTGTCCCACATGCCAGTTGCCTATTCCGGCAGAGTCAATCTCATACCGTGCCGCGCATCCCCGCTCGTCCACAAGATGCTGCATGACGGCATGGGCCGCCGGCGAACGGCAGATGTTGCCCAGGCATATAAAGAGGATACGGTGTCTGTAGTTGTCAGTAGGAGTTCTGTTCATCGTTCTTTGTTGATTATAATCGTTCTTAACTTGAGGTGTCTATGCTTTGCTTGGGGTAATTATTCTTTCTTTTTTTGGGAAGGCTGTCCTTCTTTCCTTGTGTCGTGAGCATAGAGCCTCTTTTGTGTCCACACGTGGCTTTCTGCTGCCCGTCAGGGCTTCATTGCAGACAAAGATACGGAGAAAAGCTGAGAGACAGGCTTGTAAACGGGTTGAAAACAGCTGGAGATGGGGTGAATTAATGTTAAATAGATGCACTGTCCGTGAAAAAGCTCAATTCATTTGGATTTATGACAATAAAACATTATATTTGCAGTCAGAAGTTCGTGTCGAGGTGATACGGACAAGAAAAACAAAAGAAAAGGACAATGAATATAAGTAAGAAGATGCAGGATGCGTTCAATACGCAGATTGTTGCTGAGTTGTGGTCATCAAACCTCTATCTGCAGATGGCATACTGGTTCCGCAAGGAAGGCTGGAAAGGTTTTGCAGGATGGATGTACAAGCAGGCTGAAGAGGAGCGTGAGCATGCTATGGACATGTCAAACTTCGTTCTCACACGTGGTGGCGAGGTGAAGCTGACCGCTATTGATGCTGTGGCGACTGACTGGAAGGATCCCAAGGCTGTGTTCGTTGACACACTGGCTCATGAGCAGAAGGTCACAGAGTATATCAACAGGCTGGCTGACGTTGCTGATGAGGAGAAGGACCGCGCATCTCAGAACTTCATTGCGAAATATATTGACGAGCAGGTTGAGGAGGAGAGAAACGTCCAGGACATTCTTGATTCCTTCGAGCATCTGTCAAGCCACGCTGTGGCACATATTGACAGCAAGCTGGGCCAGCGTCAGTAAAAAGAATATACGGTAAAGAGCCTGTAGTGACACAGGCAACTGTAAGTATTAGATTAGGTTTGCCCCGTCTATCCGTGAGGATGGGCGGGGCTTTCTGTTTATGGTGAGTACGCAGGATGGAGGGCTGACGACTAAAAAGATGGATGGATAAGCGAGCTGACGAGCTGGCAGGAAAACCTGTATGTGAGCAAATGAGCTGATGAGCTGGCAGGCAAATCCTGTATGTGAGCAAATGAGCTGATGAGCTGACATACAAACCAGTATGTGGGCAAATGAGGTGGCGGCTCGACATGCAAACCTGTATGTGAGCAAGCCAGTAGAGCCGGGCTGAATGGTTGATGCAGGGAGGTTATGGGAAGTGCAGCAAGAATTGAAGAATGGTATCAGGCTGGAATACAGCCAGATACCATTCTTTCTCTTTCCGCTGATACGGGCATGCCGTGAGCCAAGGTGCCGTAGGGGCGTTACAGCTCTACCACCGTGATGCCTGCCCCACCAAACTGTACATGCTCATCACGATAGCTGCTGACGTTGGGTACGCTCCCAAGATATTGGCGGATCAGCTGCCGCAGGATGCCGTTGCCCTTGCCATGCAGGATGCGCACCTGTCCTGCCCCCACGAGGATGGCATCATCAATGAAATACTGTACCTGGTTCAGTGCCTCATCGGCGCGCATCCCTCTCACGTCAAGTTCCTGGCGGAACTGGTTGCGGTGCTTGTCAATCGTCTCTCGGGTCTCGCGGCTGTAGTTGTAAGCCTGGAACTGCTTCTGCTCGGCCTGCATTGTGGCAGTGTCCACATGCTCCAGCCGGCTGAGTGCCATCTTCGTTCGCATGCCGCCAAAGATGACCGTTGCCTGCTTGCCGTCGACCGTCTCCACCTTGCCCACACTGGTGAGTCCCTTGATGCGCACGGCATCTCCGGCAATGATGGCACCGTCAGCCTGCTGCTTGCGTGCGGCGTTCCTAAGAGCCTCTGCGGCAGCCTGCTGCTTGCCGGCTTTCTCCTTCTGGTGCTGCTCGTGTCGGTCCTTGCGGCTCTTTATCTTGTCCACCTTCTTCTGAAAATCCTCATCGGTGAGCAGGCCGCCCGATTTTATCTTCCCCTTGTCAGCCTTGGATGCCCCAGCCTGGCCCCGTTTCCCTGACGTTCCGCTGCGGTCATCCCCAGCCAGTCCGGCCTCATAGGCGGCCAGCTCCTGCCGGATGCGCTTCGTCTCCTCCTTCTCCGCCTGCTTCTCCCTTATCTCGCGTATGGCGTTCTCTATACGGCGGTTGCTCTCCTTGATGATTTCCTCCGCCTGCGCCTTGGCCCGGCTGAGAATGTCCTTACGGCTCTGCTCCAGTGCGGCGATGTCCTTCTCATATTGGGCAATGCGCTTCTCCAGCTCCTTCTCATGGCTGTGTATGGTCTGCCGCTTGGCTTCCCAGTAGCGTTTGTCACGCACAATGTCCTGCAGATACTTGTCGCTTTGGATATAGTCAGAGCCCACGATGTCCGAGGCATCCCGTATCACCTCCTCGGGAATCCCCGTCTTGCGTGCAATCTCAATGGCGAAAGAGCTGCCTGGCCGCCCGATGGCCAGCTGGAAGAGGGGTCGCATCTCGTGCCGGTCGTAGAGCATGGCTCCGTTGGCAGTGCCGGGATGGTTCTCGGCGAAGTGTTTCAGATTCTGATAGTGGGTGGTGATGACCGCCCAGGCATGTTTCTTCCAGAACTGGCGCAGCACCGACTCGGCGATGGCACCGCCGATCTGCGGCTCCGTTCCCGTTCCGAACTCGTCAATGAGAATCAGTGTGCGGTCATTGGCCCGGCGCATCATCACCTTCATGTTCATCAGGTGGGAGGAATAGGTGCTGAGGTCGTTCTCAATGCTCTGCTCATCGCCAATGTCAATCATGATGTCATGGAAGATACCCGTTGCGGAGCGGTCGCCGACAGGGATGGAGAGCCCGCACTGCAACATGTACTGCAGCAGGCCGACGGTCTTCAGACAGACCGATTTTCCGCCTGCGTTCGGTCCGGAGATAATGAGCAGGTGCTTGTCATGCGTGAGCTGTACGTCGAGCGGGACAACACTTTCCGGCAGGCTCCGCCGCTCGTTCTCCTCGTCAAGCAGCGTCTCCTCGTCAGGTGCTGTCAGCTGTTCATTATTTACTTGAGTGTTGTCTTCTTTATCAGCAGTATTATAACCGCTTACGGTCTTGTTTCTCTTGCGCTCAAGTGACAGCTGAAGCAGCGGGTGTACGGCCCGTATCCAGTCGATATGAGGCTGCTCGGCCACCTTTGGCTCAAAGCTCTTGAAGAGTCGGGCAAGCTCAGCCTTGGCACGGATGAAGTCGATCTGCGCCATGAGATGATAGGAGTCGAGAATCTCCCGCACGTTGGGCCTGACCTTCTTGGCGAAGTCCGTGAGGATGCGTATCATCTCCCGTCGTTCCTCGTTCTCCAGTTCCCTTATCTTGTTGTTGGCCTCCACAACCTCAGTCGGCTCGATATACACCGTGCGTCCCGTCGCGCTCTCGTCATGGACGATACCCGATATTTTCCGTTTCAGTCCCGGAGCCACCGGGATGACCAGACGGCCGTCACGCAGGGTGGGGGTGACATCCTTCTCCACGAGCCCCTCTCCCTGTGCCGAGCGCAGGATGCTGTAGAGCGTGCGTGAGATGCTGCCCTCCGTCCGTGCAAGCTCACGTCGTATCTGCAGCAGCTCAGGCGAGGCATTGTCACGCATCTTGCCGAACTTGTCAATGATCTGTGAGATGCGCTGGACGAGGATGGGGAAGGTGGCCACGCCGTCAGCGAGGTCATAGAGTGCGGGGAAGAAGTGGCGGATGTCGCCCTGCTCAGTCTCCTCGCCTCGGCTTAGGAAGCTGACGATGGCGATGATGGTCTCCAAGGACCGCTTGAGGTCGAAAAGCTCGTCCACCTCCATGTGCGTACCTTCCAGCCGGATGCGTGCCACGCTCTCCCTGACATCGAAGAAATTGTCGAGGGGGAAGTCGTCAGCCCCTTCCTGTATGCGGCGGAACTCCCTTATCTCCTCCATCCATGTGTTCACCTGTCCGGCATCGGTTGAGAAGCCCATCTCGTCCACCAGCTCCTTGCCCAGCGGCGACAGGCAGCGGGCGCGCAGCAGCGAGCGCACCTCGGTGAAGCCAATCTTCTGCTCAAAGTTCTTGGGATATATCATTCTGTTTTTTGTCCTTTTTGTCTGTTCGGTCTGCAAAGTTACTTATTTCTTTCTGAAAACATGCCATTTATGCGGCTGCAAAATCATCAGATTCCGGTTCTGATGGCTGTGGACCGGACTGGAAGAAGAGAGGAAGTCTGGCCAGGGAAAAGGAAGGGGTGGGCGCACGGAGAGGGGCACAGCCGCAGGTGTCCCTGCCTGATGTGCCCCTCTTGGCTGTCGACAGACAGCCGCATGGTGTTTTTCCTGAACCTTAGTCAGTCTGCCTTTAATAGCTGGTCATCCGTTTCCGCTGAGACAGTCAATGGCCTCGCTGATGACAAAAACCTGAATCTATTACTGCAAATACTACTAACCTTAAAAAACTTTTTGCGTAGCAAAGGTATAAAATAATGAAGTTATCTGCAAGGAATTCCGTAATTTTTTATGCAGGTCAATGAGAGAATCAGACTGTCCATGCAGACTGTCCGTCACGCTTTTCATGGCTGATGGCGGTTCCTCACGGCTGAGGCGGGCTGAGATTTTCATGCCGGGTGAGAAAATTTTTCAAGGTGTGAGGGATGAGTTAATCGGAAATTCAGTATTTTTGCAGTGGGTTTTACCCCCGTGCCCGTGCCCTTCACGGGAACGCACGATGAGCCAGGCGACAGTCTCCGGCAGGTGGTATGGCCATAAGACAGACAACCATCAACAGAGACGATTATGAAGAAAGAAATCATCCCCATCCTGCTCCTGCTGGCCTCACTGCTGGCGGGAACGCAGAACGCACAGGCGCAACGGAATGACAGGAAGACTGCCGATGCCGTCATGAACACCATCCTCACCCGCACGAGCGTGCGCACCTATCAGGACAAGCCTGTCGGCAAGGCTCTGACGGAGAAGCTGTTGCGCGCGGGCATGGCTGCCCCGACGGCGGTGAACAGGCAGCCGTGGCATTTTGTTGTTGTCGACGACAAAGCCGTGCTGGCCGAACTGGCCCACATCAGCCCCAACGGCTCCTATGCTGAGGGTGCGCCGCTTGCCATCATCGTCTGTGGCGACCTGGGCAAGTCGCTTCCTGGCACAGGTGCCGACTTCTGGGTACAGGACTGCTCTGCCGCCACTGAGAACATCCTCCTGGTAGCTCATGCCCTGGGCCTGGGGGCGGTGTGGACGGCAGCCTATCCCACCAAGGAACGCCATGAGGGTATCAGCAGGGTGCTGCGGCTGCCGCCAACGCTCATGCCGCTCAACATGATCATCATCGGCTATCCCCGTTTGCAGGAGACTCCCAAGGACAAGTGGAACCCGGCGAACATCACTTACAACCGATACGGGAGCAGTCATGATGCGGGGAAGGCAAGCCGATAGGATGCCGTCAGCGCATATCTGCACACCAACTGCCCACATACTGACGTGATACTCCACGTGAAGTACCGGAGTATTGCAGCAGAAGTAGCGGAGTACTGCACGTGAAGTATTCCGCTGCTTCAGCTCCTGTCATATACCGCGGGATGCCCCTCGGCGAGGCTTCCTGCCATGCCCAGGGATCCGAAAGCAAAGGCCAGGCAGGGCAGGGCGGCTGCATTTTAGCGGGAAGAAGTTAGGCGGTGTCATGATTTTGTTGTATTTTTGCGCCGCAAACGTGGGATGACGGCAGGTTACGGCTGCGGCCGTGCCGCTGGGTACGGTGGAAACCGGTGTTTCCCATCCGCCAGTTACGACTATGGACATAGATGCTCTCTTCAAGTTTTATTACCGTCCGCTCTGCCTTTACGCCCTGCACTATCTCAAGGGCGGCATTGACCAGGCGGAGGACATTGTGCAGGACTGCTTTGTCAGGATGTGGGAACACCAGCCCCGCAATCCCAAGGCCTTCCTGTACGCGGCCGTGCGCAATGCCTGCATTGACCGCCTGCGGAAAGCCAATCCCTTCCTGACCGATGTTGAGCCAGCCGACCTTGTCGGGACCATCAGCGATGAGGAGGCACAGGAACGGTCGGTGGACGAGGCGGAGCTGTGGACGGCCATAGACAGCCTGCCCAGCCGTTGCCGTGAGATTTTCCTGATGAGCAAGCGTGACGGCATGCGCTATCGTGAGATTGCTGAGGAGCTGGGCCTGTCGGAGAAGACCGTTGAGCATCAGATAGCCAAGGCCCTCAGCCGGCTGCGGGGCATGCGGGGCGACCTGCTCTTCACGCTCTTCTTCATGTGACGGCTGGGAACATTGCCGCCTTGACCTTAAAAAAAACGGCACACCGGATGGGGGAAAACACACAAGTGCCCGTCATAGCATCAGAAACAAGCAAGAACAATGAACCTGATGAATGAAAACGAAAAAGGCATGAGCCGGCGGATGCTCATGCTGGCGGCCGTCCTCATGACCGCCCTGACAAGCCTGACAGCACAGACCACCACCCTCCGCCAGCAGATGGAGCGGCTGCGGCAGGACCACGGTGTGAGCTTCGTCTATGATGCCACCATCAATGTTGACCGCCCCTACACGGGCAAGCCTGTCGGCGGCATGCGGCTGGGAGCCGCCCTGCGCACCCTTTTCCGCAATTCGGGCATCAGCTGCCGCCAGCAGGGACGGTACGTCCTCCTGAAGAGCAGCACCAGCCAGTCTGGCGGAATGGCTCCTGCGGCCCGTCAGGAGCAGCATGGCACCCCCGTCCGGCCAGCCACCCCCCGTCCACGGCAGCGGCACTTCACCCTCAGCGGATATGTGAAGGACAGCAATGGCGACCCGCTCATCAATGCCACCGTCTATGACCTCACCACCCGCCAGGGCACCATGACCAATGCCTACGGCTTCTTCTCGCTTACCCTGGCTGAGGGCAGGCATGAGATAAGGTGCAGCTACATCGGATTCGACACGCTTGTCGAGCCGTTGCAGCTCACGGCCAACCGGCACCAGGACTTCAGCCTGAAGGAGAATGCAAGCCTGGGGGAGGTTGTCGTCACGACTGACCTCAACTCGCCACTGCTGAAGACGCAGACAGGCAAGCTGTCGCTCTCGGCGCACGACATCAATACGGAATACTCCCTGCTCAGCAGCCCCGATGTGGTGAAGACCATCCAGCGCACCAGCGGTGTGGCTGAGGGTGTGGAGCTGGCAAGCGGACTTTACGTGCATGGCGGCAACAATGATGAGAACCTCTTTCTCATTGACGGCACACCGCTCTATCAGACCAACCACACGCTGGGCCTTTTCTCCTCGTTCAACACGGACATGGTGAAGAACGTCGACTTCTACAAGAGCGGCTTCCCCGCCCGCTACGGCGGCAGGCTGTCAAGTGTGATTGACGTGAGGACGGCTGACGGCGACTTCTATCATGCCCACGGCAGTTACCGCATCGGCCTGCTCGATGGCAGCGTGCATCTTGAGGGCCCCATACGCCGGGGCAAGACCTCCTATAACATCGGTATCCGCCGCAGCTGGATCGACCTGCTCTCACGGCCCACCTTCGCCATCGTGAACCACGGCAGGCACGATGGCGACCGCATCAGCCTGGCCTACTTCTTCCATGACATGAACGCCAAGCTGACCAACATCTTCAATGACCGCTCCCGGCTGACGCTCAGTCTCTACTCAGGTGAGGACAGGCTGAACGGCAAGTCGGAGGAGGACTACAGCGGATCCTCCTACGAGGACCATGACGTGCAGCGGGAGAAATTCCACTGGGGCAACTTCAATGCCGCCCTCGACTGGAACATCCAGCTCACACCCAGGCTCTTTGCCAACTTCACGGCCGTCTACACCCATAACCGCTCTAGCCTGTGGTCGGTTGATGACTGGCGGTATGGCAACCGCACGGGCAGGATTGACAACGTCAGCCACACGGAGCATGGCTACAAGTCATCAATTGATGACATTGGCTACCGGGCCGCCTTCGACTTCCGCCCTGCTCCCCATCACCACATCCGCTTCGGCCAGGACTACACTTACCACCATTTCCGTCCGCAGACCTACCGGCAGAACAACTACTACGGGAGCAGCTCTGACGAGCGTACTGACACCGTCATGAGCCACAGCCATAACCGTGACGTGGCACACCAGCTGACCCTCTATGCTGAGGACGAGCTGACGGTGGACAACCATTGGAGTCTGAACGGCGGTCTGAGCTGGGACCTGTTCCGCATCAGCGGCAAGAGCTTCAGCACCGTCAGCCCCCGCATGGCCGTGAAGTTCCAGCCCAGCCCGCGGCTGTCATTCAAGGCCAGCTACACGCTGATGAGCCAGTTCGTGCATAAGATATCCAACTCCTTCCTCGACCTCCCCACCGACTACTGGGTGCCCACCACGGCCCGTCTCAGCCCCATGCGCTCCTGGCAGCTGGCGGCAGGTGTCTATATGAGGCCCGGCAGCCGCTGGCTCCTCTCCCTGGAGGGCTATTACAAGCACTCAAGCCATCTGCTCCAATATGCCAGCTGGACGGGCCTGGAGCCGCCCGCAGCCAACTGGGACCTCACGGTCATGGAGGGTGAGGGACGTTTCTACGGGCTTGAGCTGGATGCCGACTACCATACGGCGCGCCTTTCCCTCCACGGTTCGTACACGCTGTCGTGGAATGAGCGGAAGTTTGCCGACTTCTTCCCCAGCTGGTATTATGACAAGTTCGACAACCGCCACAAGCTCTTCCTCTCCGCCCGCTGGGCCATCAGCCGCAAGGTGGCTGCCTATGCGGCATGGACCTTCCACACAGGCAACCGCATGACCGTGCCCACACAGTATTTCAGCCTGCCTGCTGTCCCTACACCTGATGCCGGCGGGAGCTTCACCGCCCCCTCCGCAGCCGAGCTGAACCTTGCCTATGAGCAGCCCAACAACGTTGTCCTGCCGGCTTATCACCGGCTGGACGTGGGCCTCGACTTCCATCACACCACCAAGCACGGGCATGAGCGCATCTGGAACGTCAGCCTCTACAACCTCTATTGCCATCTGAACTCGCTCTGGGTGCGGGTGAAGGTGAGGGACAACCGCCGCATCTCGGTCAGCAACCATGCCTTTATCCCCGTAATCCCGTCATTCAGTTATACCATAAAGTTCTGACTTGAAGAAAATGAAAATGATGAAGAAAACAATATGCTTCCTGCTTCCCGTCCTGCTCCTCATGGGCTGTAAGGACGACTTCAGTGCCGACAGCCTCCCTGCGGGCCGCGCCAAACTTGTTGTCTACTGTATGCCCTCAACGACGGACACCACCTTCATTAGTGTGACGAGGAGCGTCCCCCTGCACGCGTATGGCAGCCGTGACGGGGCTATCTCAGTGGCCGATGCCGCCATCACCTACACCGTCAATGGCCGCCGGCTGCCTGTGGCCCGTGCGGAGAACGGGCTTTATTACGTGACGGGAGCGCAGCACATTGGCGACCGGGTAAGTATTCATGTTGAGGCTGAGGGGCTGGAGCCTGTCGATGCTGGCACGGAGATACCGCAGCCCGCTGGGTGGGAGAAGACGGAGGTGCGGACGGTCAGGCTCTCTGACGGCTTCGGGTCGGGCATGAGAGACTACTCCCAGCTGCTGGCAACATTCACAGATAATGCCGCCACACGCGACTACTATGCCGTAAGGGTGAAGCAGCGGCTGTGCGACTATGAGCTGCATGCCTGGTACACCGTCTTTGGCAGTCAGGAGAAAATGGTGTTCATGTCCTATAGTGCCTGGAAGGCATATGATACCGGCCTGCGGGCAGGCATACATTGTGACAGCATCCGTGTCATACCGAGGGTGACCAGCAGGTATCTGCCCATTCTGACCACGGGCGAGAAGCTGCTGAATCCTATCTCGGATATTGATGACGACTTCGGCTTCAGCAATGACTTCTATGGCGACTTCTACATCTTCAATGACGCCACCATCAATGGCCTGACCTACACGCTCCATCTGAATGTGGATGCGTCATGGGGTGTAAGGAACTGGGAGAAGGAGGTGGCCGAGGAACTGAAGGGCCGTTATGGACATGAGAATGGGCTGGAGGTGGAACTCTATCATCTCACCCCTGACTATTACCGTTTCCTCCTGGTACTGAATGACCTCAAGAACAACTCGTTCGCACAGGCCGGACTCTCACAGGTGCGCCCCACATACAGCAATGTGGTGAATGGGCTGGGCATTTGCGCAGGCTTCAGCCGGTCAGGCATCTTCATCCCTATGGGCAATGAGACGGAGTGACTTTGTCTACAAGCATTACCGGCCCGGACGGCTTGACACGCAGGCTGCCTTGCGCAAGGTGAGGGCACGGTGCGGTCTTGATGGGCGGAGCCGGAGGTGGCGGTGGGTGGCTGTGGCGGCATCGCTGCTGCTCATGGTGAGTGTGGGCGGCTGGTTCCTGGCTGATGAGAGGGAGACGGTCATCAGAGCGGCAGGCTCTGTCCGCAGGGTGAGCCTGCCTGATGGCAGCCGTGTGACGCTCTCACCCCATTCTGAGGTGAGCTACAGCGGTGACTGCCGCCAGCTGGCAATGCGTGGGAAGGCTTACTTTGAGGTGCGCCATGACTCCCTTCGCCCGTTCACGGTCACTGGCAGCCGTGGCATGATAACGGTGCTGGGCACCAAGTTCATGCTTGATGAGAGCAGGGCTGACCGCTCACAGGTGTGCATAACGGGTGGTGCGGTGTTCTATGCAGCCACTGCCACCCGGCATGGCATCGTCCTGCGGCAGGGGCAGTCGGCAACGCTTCCTGCCCATGCTGACAGGCCTGTGCCGGATGCTGAGCCCGATGTGAACGGTGCGGCCTGGGCAACGGGGCAGTTCCGTTTCGTCAATGCGTCCATGAGGCATGTCCTTCATGTCCTGGGCGATTACTATCATGTGCGTCTCACCTGCTCTGATGAGTCCCGCCGGCTCACCGCCGACTTCTCCACTGCCAGCCTCCCGGCCATCATCCGGCTGATAGAGGAGAGCCTGGATGTGGAGGTCAGGCGAGTGGATGGGAGAGAGGTACAGAGCGGTGAGCGGGCTGGGGAGTAGGTCAGCCCTTGTTTCTCCCTCCTAATTCCCTGCGTCCTCTGTGTTTCTTGGTTCTCTGCGGCTCTGCGTGAGATGATGCCGTGCCGGCACGCAGCGGGTAGGCTGGGTGTGGATGGTTACGCAGAGTAAAGGAGGAAGGGAGGTGGCTGCGCCCACACGGTCGGGGTCATGCTGAATAGCGAAAGTATGCAGAGAGCAGAAGTCATGATGGAAACATTGTGCCGCACATGGAATTGTAATCTGGTGACACCTATTCAAAGAGGGAATAGGGGAATTGTCTCCTGTCTTTTTTTGTTTTGCCTTGCTCTCATGTAAAGAGTGTTAAACACTTTTAAATAAGGACAATCTTTCATGACTTTCTTTCATGTTACCGTTGAGTAACGTATCTTTGCTGTTACTTATCGGTTACATGTTATTAGGAGGCAATGAAAGATAGAAAATTTACAGAAAAGAAAATACTTGAAGCTGTCGGGAGTATTATTGAAAACGATGGCTTTGAGAAACTTGGTGTGAATGTGATAGCCCAAAAGGCTGGTGTGTCAAAAATGCTTATATACAGATATTTTGGGGGTATCGACGAATTGGTTGCACAATATCTTTTCCAAAAAGATTATTGGGCAAATACAGATACAACCATCATCAACCAGTCAGATATCAGTGGAAGCCTTAAATGCTTGTTCAGAGAACAAATTATCCGCTTGAGGAGCGATATTACATTGAAGCGATTGTGCAGGTGGGAACTCTCCACTGAAAATGATAATATTCACCGCTTACGTGAACGAAGGGAACAGAATGGCTGCAATTTGATAAAAATAATCAGCCAACTGACAGATTCAAATCAATCGGAGGTGGCTTCCTTGGCAAGTATCATTTCAGCATCTGTCAGTTATCTTGTTCTTATGGAGGAGCAGACTCCGACATATAATGGTATTGACTTGCAGAGTCATGAGGGATGGGAGCAAATAATGAAGGGAATTGACTTAATTATAGATTTGTGGACAAAAGACGTTCAACAATGAGAAATATATTTATAACATTTATTATATTCATAGGAACAATGAGTAGTGTATCAGCCCAAAATGCAGATTATCTGTTCATGATAGAGCAGGCTGTAAAAGCCCCTTCCGGACATAATACCCAGCCTTGGTTGTTTAAAATCAATCAGTCAGAGATAGATATTTATCCTGATTTTACCAAGTCGTTGCCAGTGGTGGATCCTGACTGTAGGGAATTGTTTGTCAGTCTTGGATGTGCTGCCGAGTATCTCTGTATCGCAGCAAGTCACAAAGGTTACAGGGGGAACATGAATATCACGGATGATGGAGTTGTAAAAATCATGCTCTCCAAAGACAGCTTGGTTATCCCTTCACCCTTGTTTTCTCAAATATCTGTCAGGCAGACGAACAGATCTGTATATGATGGGAAAATACTGCCTGACGACAGTTTAGCTTTATTGAAGGATATCAATGTAGAAAGCCATATAGGCATACATTACTTTAAAAAAGGCACACCAGAGTATGAAGTCATCTCTGAAATGATTTATAAGGGTAACAGAAAGCAGATGAATGATAGGAAATTTAAGGAAGAATTGCAGCAATGGATGCGTTACAACAAAAAACATCAGGATGCTACGAGAGACGGCCTGAGCTATGCCGTATTTGGGGCTCCTAATGTTCCTCGTTTTATTGCTAAGCCGATTATCAAGGCTACCATCAATGAGAAGTCTCAAAACAAGAATGATAGCAAAAAGATAGCATCGTCTTCCCATTTTATCCTACTTACCACCTCTGAAAATACGATTGAGCAGTGGGTAAGCCTGGGTAGAACCTTGGAGCGTATTCTGTTGAAAGCAACGGGAATAGGCATTTCACAGGCTTTCATGAACCAACCTAATGAAGTCAGTGAATTGTCGGTGGAAACAGCAAGAAAATTGGGTTTGTCAGATGAGTATCCAACAATACTTATACGCATAGGTTATGGAAAAAAAATGCCATATTCGTTGAGGAGGAATATAGAGTCCTGCATCCTGCCCAGTGAGATGAAATCAAATGACTGAAAGGGCAGACATGGGACAGGTTTCAAAAGGTTCCTTTTTGTTCTTGATGGTCTGCGTGCCAGCCCGCTGCGGGTAGGCTGGGTGCGGATGGTCACGCAGAGTAAAGGAGAAAGGGAGGTGGCTGCGCCCACACGGTCGGGGGGCAGGCAGGAGCCGCAGAGGAGTGCGGAGGGATGTTGCCTGCGGTGACAGGCTGTATTTATGGGAGCCACCCAGTGTTAGCAGTCAGGAAAAAGAAAAAGGGCTTGACCTCTCACTTGCTTCACCCCGGCAATTGCTGCCGTCCGGGCGAAGGGCGTGATGGGTCAAGCCCCTGTGTTGATGTGGCCTTGGGATGGGATGCCGTCAGCTCCTGCTGCCCGTCACCACTTCTTCAGGATTCTTTGGGCACAGTCGGCCAGGACGATGACGGCTGAGGCGAGGATGCAGACATCCTTGATGACGAGCCGTCCGGCACCTGTCAGCAGAGGGAACCCATGCTCGCCGCTGCCAAGGTCGGGCACCCATACCTCCGGCGTGGTGACGAGGAAGGACAGCGTGCCGAAGGTCATGATGATGACCAGTCCTGTGCCCACGAAGCCTATCTTGGGGAACCAGATGCCCAGCAGGGTGAGGAAGCCGAAGGACATGATGGCGATGCCCAGTCCGTGAGAGAAGGTGTAGGTGTTGTTGGCCTCGTGCCACTCATGCTTCACCTTGTCGAACTCGCCCTCCTTGAGCTTGTAGTCCTTGTATTCAGGTGCCTCTTTCTCATAGAAGAAGCTCATGAACGGGCTGTTGGCAACGAAGGGGACGATGCCCTCAGCCTCATAGTTCCAGAATTTCAGTCCGCCAATCCATACGAAGATGATGAAGATGGCGACACGGACGAGGTGAACCCCCGTTCCCTTCAGTGATGCGGAAAGTTCGAGAACGAACTTTACCAGTGATGCGATCTTGTCCATAAATGTTTTGTTGTTAAAGAGTGTTACGCCTTGTTTTATGCGAAATGAATATTTGTGGGCCATCGGGTCACATCCCCGGCGGTTACCATTGACAGGACAACTGTCATGATTGATTCGGGCGCAAAGATAGAAAATAAAACCCATCCGGCAAGCGAATGGGTTGTGATAATTATATTTTCGAGTGGAAAATACCATAATGTTGGTAGGGCTGTGGCTGCCTATGGCTGCATCGTCATGACGGCATCCTTCAGTCCTACAGCACGGGCACGGAGGGTGACAGGGGCTGATGAGGCTGCCTTTGCGTGCCTTTGCAGCACCACCATGCACTTGCCGAAGAAGGCCTTGCGGTGGTCGGCCTTGAACCGCTCGGTGGAGAACTGTGAGCCGTTGTCGACACCGATGATGCTGGCATTGGTGGCTGAGAAGACGATGTCATCGGCAGCGTTGGGGCAGAGGTTGCCGTCCTTGTCGACGACCTCAGCATTGACGAATAGTGTCTGCTCTCCCGCATAGTCGGTTGTCAGGCGGATGTGGTCAGGCTGTCCGGCGGTGCGGATGGTCTGCCGGCGCACTTCCTTGCCGTTCTTCCGTGCGATGACGCTTAGCTCTCCCGGCTCGAAGCTGACGCGCCAGGCAACGTGATACTGATGGCTGTCGGCCTTGCGGCGCGTGCCCTGGCTCCTGCCGTTGATGAATAGTTCCACCTCATCGGCCTGGTTGTAGTAGCACCAGAGGTCAACGGTCTGTCCCGGCAGCCAGTTCCAGTGGGGGAAGAGGTGGAGGACGGGCCTGTCAGTCCACTCGCTCTGGTACATATAGTAGACATCCTTTGGGAATCCGGCAAGGTCGATGATGCCGAAGTAGCTGCTGCGGGCAGGGAATCCGTAGGGTGTAGGCTCGCCGAGGTAGTCCCATCCCGTCCAGATGAACTGTCCCGAGCAGTAAGGTGTGTGCTTCACGATGTCCCACGTCTGCTCATGGGTAGAACTCCAGGGCGCATGTGAGTTGTCGTAAGCCGAACACATCATGGTCGGGTCAGTGTAGGGTCGGTCCCACCGTTCGGGCATGATGAAGATACTGTCAGACGGCATGCGGTAGAAGCCCCGTGTCTGCAATGCCGATACGCTCTCGGTCATGAGGAAAGGCTTGCCGGGGAAGTTCTTCGGCACGTCCTTCACCCACTGGCGGTGATAGTTGAAGCCCACGAGGTCGAGTGCCCCCGACTTGAAGAGGTGGTTGTCAGGCGAGGGCTCGTTGCAGCCTGCCGTGATGGGGCGTGAGGGGTCAATGCGGCGGATGATGTCGGCCAGGTGGATGGTGAGCAGCGAGTTGGCTGACAGCTCCTTGCCGTGGGCAAGCGTTGAGGCGTCATGGCCGGCATTGAGGATGAGGTTGGCCTGCTCCAGGGTGAGCGTGTCAGCGTCAGCACTCGACCACTGTTCCAGCACCTCGTTGCCTATGCTCCACATCATGATGCAGGGGTGGTTGCGGTCACGCAGCACCATGTCGGTCAGGTCACGCTCATGCCACTCATCGAAGAAGCGGGCATAGTCGTTCTGCGTCTTCTTGCGCCGCCACATGTCGAAGGCCTCACCCATGACGATGAATCCCATCGTGTCACAGAGGTTGAGCAGCTCAGGGGCGGGCGGGTTGTGGGAGCAGCGCACGGCGTTGACCCCCATCTCACGCAGCTTCAGCAGCTTGCGGCGCAGGGCATCCTCATTGACGGCGGCTCCGAGGCAGCCCAGGTCATGATGGTCGCAGACCCCGTTGATTTTCAGGTTTGTGCCGTTGAGCCAGAAGCCTGTCTGCGCATCGAAGCGGAAGTCACGGAAAGCCGTCAGTGTGCGCACCTCGTCAATGACCTGACGGCCGGCGATGAGCTGTGTCACCAGCGTGTAGGTGCTGGGCTGGCTGACGCTCCAGAGCTGTGGATGCCTTACGGTCAGCACCTGCTGTGTGCGCCCGTTCTCCTGCCGTGCCACCTCGCGTCCCTTGCCGTCGAGCAGGATGTTGCGGATGACGGCGCGCTGAGCCTGCTGTGTGAGGCTGTTGAGCGTGACGCTGACAGGCACTGTCCACGTCCTGTTGCGCCCCTTGCGGGGCATGACGCTCACGCCCCAGTTGGCAATGCGGAGGCTGCCGGTCTGCACCAGGTAGACGTGGCGGTAGATGCCGCAGCCCGAGTACCAGCGGGAGTTGGGCTGGTCGGAATTGTCGACACGTACGGCGATGACGTTCTCTCCCTCTTGGTTTACATAGGGTGTCACGTCATACTCGAAGGAGATGTAGCCGTAAGGGCGTGTGCCCACCTTGTGCCCGTTGACCCATACGGTGGCATTCATGTAGGCACCGTCAAAGTGGAGGAACACGTGTGAGGCATTCTTTGCGGCGGGAAGGGTGATGTGTTTCCTGTACCATCCCACACCTCCGGGCAGCGCGCCGCCTCCGGCCCCGCTGGGGGCAGAGGCTGAGAAATCGCCCTCAATGGCCCAGTCGTGCGGCAGGCTGAGCTGTCGCCAGTGGCTGTCGTCATAGCTGGGGGCTGACATGTGGGCATCATCGCCGAGCATGAAGAGCCAGTCGGCATCAATGTTGCGGACGTTGCGGGCCGACACCGTGAGGGGGAGGAGTGCCGTCAGCAGGAGTGAAAGGATGAGAAGCAGATGCTTTGTTAGGTGTTGCATATTCTGAAGGATTGATGGATTGATTGATTGACTTGTCACAGTGGATGCCAGTGGGATTCCTCTCTCAGCATCCGATGACCCATTTGCTGCCTGGCAGGAAGGAGATGAGCTTGCTTGTCACCACGCAGCAGGCATAGGTGAGGGCGGCGATGCAGGGGATGGCCAGCCAGACGGGGATGAGTGGGGCTGCCTGGTCGCCATTGACAATGTAGCCGGCGATGGGTGCGAGGAAGAGCATGTGCATGAGGTACATGCCAAAGGAGAGGCGTGAGATCTCTCTGACCATCTTCGGCGCAGGCTTCTGCGGGATGCAGGTGAAGAGCAGGAAGGCACCGAAGGTGGCAAGGAGGACATTGGGTGTGCAGAATCCCCATGACCACTCCAGCTGCGGGGTCTCAATGAGCTGGCCTGGGATACCTTTCCACCAGAAGGCCCAGGCGGTGAATGCCGCTCCGGCGAGGAAGCAGACCGTGCCGATGCGCAGCCTGCTGGCACGTGACCAGGTGAGGTGAACACGGATGAAATGAGCCAGGACGAGGTAGCCCAGGTAGCCTGAGCAGTACCAGAGCATGGAAAAGTTGTTCCAGAAGCACTCGCCCCACAGCTCCGGCGACACGTACAGATGGAGCCACGGCAGCAGTGTTGAGAAGGCGAAGAGACCGAGGAAGGTCAGCTCGTCCTTGGCTGACGCATGCTCCAGCCACGGGGATACGACGGGGATGATGAGGTAGAGGCTGATGAGTGGGTACATGAACCACAGGTGCCCAGCCAGGGAGGGGAAGTTGAAGGGCAGCATGCGGAGGTCAGCAAGCGACTGCTCCCACGTCATCCCGCCCCAGAGCAGGGGCAGGAGCGAGTAGATGAGCAGGAAGCTGACGAACGGTGGCAGCACCCGCAGCAGCCGTCGCCGATAGAACTGCCGCATTGTCATGCCTGGTTTCATGGGGACAAGGAGGAAGGCTGACACCACCATGAACAGTGGAACGCATGTGCGTGCCACACCGCCGTCATAGAAGGCCACCCAGAAGCGGTTACTCTCATTGGCAAGCATTGACATGTTGCTTGCCAGTCCGGGGCTGTTGGCACCGTAGAAGTTCTCGCTGGCATGCACCAGCATCACCAGGAAACAGGCCACTACACGCAGGTAGTCGGCAAAGACGATACGCTCTTTTTGCATGGATGTTGTAATAGAAGGGTATTGTGAATTGTGCTGCGAAGTTATAGAAAACTTCCCGTCCCTGCAAATTATCATGTATGAAATACACACATTCCGCTTCACAAAGCTCCCATTTTGCAGGAAACAGGCTGTTTCGGGCAATAAATCATCAGCAGCATTGTGCCCGGCGGGACTGTCATGTCCCGTTGTCGGGCTCTCGGGGGACAAACGGGAAAGAGGGCATGTCAGATGTCCTGCGCCGCATAGCGGCACGGACTCTGACACACCCTCCCGTCTTTGTGAGTGTATTGTTGTCATCAGGCAGGTCAGCCTGCCATGCGCTCCAGGTCGTCATCAACGGTGGAGATGCCGCCAAGCCCGAAGTTGTCAACCAAAACTTTCAGCACGTTGGGCGAGACGAAGGCGGGCAGCGTAGGACCTATATGGATGTTCCTGATGCCGAGGGAGAGCAGGGCCAGCAGCACGATGACAGCCTTCTGCTCGTACCAGGCGATGTTGAACTCGATGGGCAGGTCGTTGATGTCGTTGGCACCGAAGATCTCCTTCAGCTTCATGGCTACGACAGCCCATGAGTAAGAGTCGTTGCACTGTCCAGCGTCCAGCACCCGTGGGATGCCGTTGATGTCGCCAAGATTGAGCTTGTTGTACTTGAACTTGGCGCAGCCACTGGTCAGGATAACCGTGTCCTTGGGCAGCCTGGTGGCGAATTCGGTGTAATAGTCACGGCTCTTCATGCGTCCGTCGCAGCCGCTCATGACGATGAACTTGCGGATGGCACCGCTCTTGACGGCCTCAACCACCTGGTCGGCCAGGGCGAATACCTGTGCGTGGGCGAATCCGCCAATGATCTCGCCCTGCTCAATGGGTGTGGGAGCCTTGCAGGTCTTGGCTATCTCAATGACCTCAGAGAAGTCCTTGTGCCCGTCCTCATCGGCCACAATGTGCTTCCAGCCAGGGAATCCCGTTGCGTTGGTGGTGAAGACACGGTCCTTGTAGCTTGCCTTGGGTGATGGCGGGACGATGCAGTTGGTGGTGAAGACGATAGGGCCGTTGAAGGTCTCAAACTCCTCTTTCTGCTTCCACCATGCGTTGCCGTAGTTGCCGATGAGGTGCTTGTACTTCTTCAGCTGTGGGTAATAATGTGCGGGGAGCATCTCTCCATGCGTGTAGATGTCGATGCCCGTGCCCTCGGTCTGCTCCAGCAGCTGCTCAATGTCCTTGAGGTCATGCCCGGAGATGAGGATGCCCGGACGGCTGCCCGTGCCTATGTTCACCCTCGTCAGCTCCGGGTTGCCGTAAGCCTGCGTGTTGGCCTTGTCGAGCAGTGCCATAGCGTCAACACCGAACTTTCCGGTCTCCATGACCGTGGCGAGCAGCGTGTCCATGTCGGCAGCAGGATTGCTGACCGTGGCGAGGGCCTTCTCCATGAAGGCGATGACATCCTCGTTGCGCTCGCTGAGCCGGGCGGCATGCTCATAGTAGGCTGCCATGCCCTTCAGCCCCAGTACGGTAAGCTCCTTCAGTGAGCGGAGGTCCTCATCCCTGTTGCGCAGGACACCCTGGCGGTTGCCCTCAGCCTCATAGTCGGCTTTCTCTCCGCCCCACTTCACCTCCTGATAGTCGGGCAGGGTGATGCCCTCCTGTGCTGCAAGGTCGAGCAGGCTGCGCTTGATGCGGACCCCGTTGTCCACCTTGGCCAGGATAGCCTGGTCGTCAAAATTGGCATTGGTGATGGTCACGAAGAGGGCATCGACGATATAGTCGCCTACCTCCTGTCCCGTCTTCACACCGTTGTTGCGAAGTACATCGGCGATGGTGGCGACACCTCTTGTCACACTGAGCAGCAAATCCTGCCAACGGCTGGTATCAGCCTTTTTCCCACACACACCCTGGATGGTACATCCCGTACCCTTGGCTGTTTCCTGGCACTGGAAACAGAACATCTTGTTCTCTGTCATAGTTCTTTGTATATATCTTGTTGAAATAAGTTTCCGGGTGCAAAAGTAGGCACTTCGCAATGGGCAGAAGGTAACATTTGTGACGGATGACGGTTAATAAAGGCTAAAAAAGAAAGCACCGCTCCCCATCCCTTCGCAGGGACATTGGAAGCGGTCTCACTTTCATGGAGGTGGGTGTTACATGGTCTTAGTGTTAGGAGAACTGACTGGTGACCACCTCCCTGTCGTGGCTAACTCAGGTTTAAGTATAGTGTACTCAGGTTTGAGATTCTGTATGATGTACTCAGGTTTGAGATTCCGTATGATGTACTCAGGTTTGAGATTAAGCAAGCCCAGGTCTGAGCTAAGTAATCTCTTGTCAGCAGCAGATCGTGACACACCAGGGCCTGTGCGGTGACTTTGGGCGGAGTGGTGTTTCCTCACGTCTGTTGCCGTGATTCTCTCAGGTCATCTTGCCTCTATAACGCAAGGAAAGCCATTTCCCCCTATTGGTAAATGAGGAAAAATGAAAAAAAACGCATCACAATCATTGTGATGCGTTTTTTTTTGTGACAAGCATGCAGGGCGGTCCTTTTCAGCATGCTCTATCTGATGATGAATTTTCTGCCATTGCGGATGTAGATGCCGCGGGGCAGCGGTGTGGTGTTTACTTCACGTCCCTGTAGGTCATAGACCTTGTCTGATGATACAGCCTTGTTGCAGAGTGATGAGATGCTGTCAGGGGCAAGTGGGGCAATCTCTATATTCTTTTCCATGCTCTCGCCATTGAAGGTGATGCTGGTGGTGTCGCTAATATATTTGTCGGCAGTGGTAACGAGCATGTATTCCTTTATGTCTTGATAGACAGTCATGCTGTAATGTCCGTCATCATCGGTTGTGGCAGTATAGCTGACTCCGCCGGCTGCGAGGGTCACTGTAGCGTTGGCTATGGCTGCACCTGTAGCCTTACTGGTGACTCTTCCGCTCAGTATGCTTGCCTCCTTAGCAATGCTGAATGTCACGACAGGTGTGGCCGTCTCGCTGAAATCAGCTCCGTAGTAAGTTGATGACCATCCGTTGCGGGTCATGGCGGTTGTGTTGTCAGTAACATCAAAAGTGAAGGCAGGACTCCATGAACTGACGTTCCATGCACTGTTGTCAAACATCAGTCGCAGGTTGGTGCCAGTATATTCAAACGGACTGGCAAGCTGGATGGTGATGAGTGTTCCGCTATCAGTCTTTTGGACAGCGTAGCCGGCGTTTGCAATCTCAGTCATGCTGCCGGTATCGTATGGTGTATCAGCATTGCTGGCACAGGCATCATCCTCAGTGTTCTCTATCCAGGCATGCAAATGGCCGCTTGCGTCCTTGGTGGCTCTCCCCGTGAAGCTGACGGCGAGGATTCTGCTGCCGCTACTGAGTTGTGAGCCTATCATGTCTTTGGTGATCAGAATCTCTGCCTGTGAGTAGTTGGCTTGGCTTACAGGTGCAGCACCAGCAGTTTCTCCGTTGCTCTCACCGATGACGACATCCTTCATGGCAACTTCCTGCTTTACCTCAATTGGCATGTCGTCAGACTGGAAAGTCTTGCCGTCAGCATCAGTGACAGTGGCCTTCAGCGTGAATGTTCCCACGTGGTTGGGGATAAAGTCCAGGTCGTAGTCGGCCTGCTTGCCAGAGCCAAGTTCGGAGGTGATGGCGGAAGCCACCTTCTCGCCATCCATGTAAAGGCTTAAAGTGTAGTCACCGGCAGGCTCGTTGTTGAGTGACAGATTGCGTACTGACACCCTGGCTTTGGCAGCGTGATTGTTGGTGATACTGGCGGGAGCTGCTGCTGCGGTGATGATGAGGTCGTGGGCTACGTCTGTGACGCGGAAGCCTGTGATGTTGTCAATGTTCACACTGCCGGTCTCAAAGGCGAGGTACTGTTCCCCTGCGGGAATTCCCTCTATCTCGACAGTGCTGAATTTATAGAAGGAGCTTGAATAGTTCTGATAAGCCACTTCAGCCGGGAGGTCACTGGCGGTAATGGTTCTCACGGGAGTCCATGTGACGCGGTCAGCTGAACAGTAGACGGTCATTGCTGACTGCCCATCAGTGCGTGCGGCCATGAGCTGTAGCTTCTCTCCTTGCGCCACGGTGAGCAGTGGCGAGACAAGACGGCCTGTAGCTTCCTTGCAGGTTGCGCTGTACTTGTTTCCCTTGTAGCCAGCCACATCGGGATAGTTGGTTATTTCCCATCCCTTGCCTGCCAGCATGTTGGCAGGGAAGTCCCGGCTTTCAAAGTCGACGAACCATGCTGTAGGGTTAATGGCTGTACCCGTGAGGTGGAGGCGGAAAGTCCTGTCGCCATCAAGCAGCATGTCACCCTCTTGGGGGCCGAATTTCTCAATGGGCATGGTGAGCGTCATCTTCAGAGAGCTGTGTGGAGCTATGGTCAGCGGTGCCTTGATATTGGTAATGAAGCCCTCTGGCATGGTGATGGTGGTCAGGTTCAGTGCTTTTGCGCCATCATTCTTTATGTTCAGACTGCGGGTGACAGGTTGCTGGGATGTTCCGAAGGCAATCCCGGCTCCATCCTCATAGGCCTGTGACGTCTCACCCGACTCAACCTTCAGCACCGGGGAGTAGGGGACAAGCTGCACATACGAGCCATAGACATTAGACCCACTGATGCCCTCGGCTATGTTGAGGCGGTAGGAATATTTTGCAGGGAAGTCCTTGATGTTGATGGTATGTGTGAATTCCACCTCTTTGCTTTCGCCTTTGGCAAGGTCAATATTGACGGGGTAAGTGGCAATGGTATCATTGCCGAGTGAGCCGATGTAGAAAAGACTCAATTCGTAGCCCTTGTCGCCAGCCTTGATGTCAATCTGTCCGGTATTCTCCAGTTTCACCATGTATTTGACAGTAAAATCTCCCTGGGCATCGGTATCCTGGTATTTTGGCATCTTGCTGGTTGCGGAGACAATCTTCAGCTCTGGACGGACAGTCACCTCAGCCGTTGTAGCCGTGAAGTCATCGAGCAGCACATTGCTGGCAAGGATACCTACGTAAGTACCTTCGGCGAGTGAGGTGAGGCGCAGACGCTGGAAGTCGGTCCTGTTCAGGGTGACAGACTCTGTGGGCATAAGTTCTTCTCCAACCCTGTATTTGCCTCCACTGAGGGTCACCTTATAGAATCTCACACTTCCTGCCGTATAGCCAGCGTTCTTCGCCATAATGGTCATCTCACCGCTGATACCTGGAGTGACGAGCATGTCACGGGTGTCAACATATTCCTCGTACTCTTCATCGAAAGCCTGCTGACTGCCAACTTGCAGGCAGTTGCTGCCATTGGTGCCCTTTCCCTGTGCAAAGGAGTAGGAGGGAAATGACCCAGTACCCCCGTCATCGGCAATATGTGCCCAGCCAGCCGGTGATGCCTGACTGTCGTTATAATATCCGCCATAGGCAGCGGTCTCACCGTAGGCGGTCTCGAAGTTGTAGGTATAATTGTCGATGACATCGGCTTGGCTGATGGCTGGCAGGGCCGTCAGTGCGGACATCATGGCCATGATAAATATATTCTTCTTCATTAGTTCCTTGTTTTTAAATAGATGACAAAAAGAATTTGGCTTACTTGACGATGACTTTCCTGCCGTTCTGTATATAGATTCCATGCTGAGGACGTGATGTTTTCCTGCCTTGGAGATCGTAACAGCCAGTTTTTTCCAGCAGCTGTTGCCCCTCATGGGCAGTCTCAATGTCGGCGATTCCATTGGCAGCATCCTCCTCGCTCGTAGGCACGTAGACGTTCAGCCGTGCCTGCCGGCTGAGTCCAGCATCATTCTTTGTCTGTACAATGAAGGTCTGGTCACCCCATACATAGTTGTCCCAGGTGAAGTTCCATTCTATCCTGCTGCCAGCTTTAGCCTGTGCTTTCTTCAGTGTGGTCCCATTGTTGATGATATAATAGGTGAGATAGCCATTGAGGTCATTGCCCTCTACGGTTTTAGCAGGCATGGTGAAGCTGAGTTTCCCTCCTCCCAGGTTGTCGGGGCGCACAGCGAGGTCGGCAACCTTCTGAGGAGCTGTAGGTTTTGGGGTAGGGGTTACATGGAGGGTCGTAAACCACTCGTTGTTGAGGAAGGTCTTGATGAGTGTGGCTTTGCCGGTGGAGGAGTCAATCTCATATAGTCCCGAGGCGGCATTGTCGGGTTGTACCGTCCAGTAGATCTTGTTGGTCTCGGGGTCGATGGCGGCTGCCTGCATAGTCTGCGAGTGTATGCCGGTCGGTCCTATGATATCCTGTTTGCCGGTCTCCTTGTCAATCTTCAGGAAATTTCCATCCTCGTCAACCGCATAGGCTTGCCCATTGTTGTCAATCACGACAGCGAGCAGATTCTTCTGCAAAGGGCAGATAGTCTCCCGGTCGTCCAGTGTACGGTAGTTCATTTTTGCCCATTCCACACCGAATCCGTCGGCAGTGGAAAAGCACCCGTAGTTCACACCGGTCTTGGGGTCAGGATAAGAAGATAGTGACAGATAGCTGTTGTCACTTATCTGCTCATTGTAAATGGGTTTAAAATTGTCCGTGTTACATGCATAGTACATCGTGATTGCAGCCACCTCGTTGCCCGAATAGTTGATGTAATAAAAGTTTCCGTTCCACCATGTGCATCCCTCGTTGGCAACAAGGTTATCACCCAGGCGAAGAGGGGTGAGCAAATCGTCATCAGGATTGGCACTGAAAGCATAGATGCCGCTGGGCTCATCGGGATCCTGTGACCACAGGCTGCCCCAGATCTCCTGTGCCTGGAGTGGAGTGGTGGCAGCTAAGGTTGATACTGCAGCGCAGAGCGCTTTCTTTAGTAAAGACTGCTTCATATTAAAACGTTTTTATTATGTTATGATGTTCGGGGCAGAATGTAATCCTCGGTAACTTGCTTCATGTGGCATGCTGTCTGTTGATTAGATTGACAGCCTGTCTGCAAATACTTCTTTTTTATACTCCCAGAGTATTATTCTTTGTCTCCTAATCGTGTTATATCCGTGCAAATTTACGAATATTAATTAATGTTTCAAAGTATTATAGCGGGAATATTGACATTTTGTTCTAAAACACCCTTATTGCCAAACAGCTCAACCATACGGCTTCTTGATACGCTCTCTCTTGGTTTGGGCCCCTTTGTGCATACCTGTTTTGCTTCTTTTGAGGAACGGGAGTGGGAAATGTGCTGAGTTTTTTCCTGTCAGAAACTTGTAGGTATTATATATTATACTTATCTTTGTCCAGGAATGTACAAACTGAATGTTTAATCAATAACAGGATTTATGGCAGTAAGGATAGCTTTTTTTGATACGAAATCGTATGACAGGGAGTCGTTTGACGCAATCAACAAGGATTATAATTTCGATATTCGCTACTACAAGGAGCGGCTGAGCATGGCAACCGTGCCGTTGGCGAAGGGGGCTGACGTGGTATGTATCTTCGTCAATGCCGAGTGTGACGCACAGGTGATTGACGAGCTGGTGAGGAATGGGGTGAAGCTTATTGCGCTTCGCTGTGCCGGTTTCAACAATGTCGACCTCAAGGCAGCGGAGGGACGCATCCGGGTGACCCGTGTCCCGGCTTACTCTCCGCATGCCGTGGCAGAGTATGCCGTGGCGTTGATGCTCAGTCTGAACCGTAAGATTTACCGTGCCGTGAACCGCACGCGTGACGGAAACTTCAAGCTGAAAGGGCTCCTGGGCTTCGACATGTATGGGAAGACCGCCGGCATCATTGGCATGGGGCGCATTGCCAAGGAGCTGATCAGGATTCTTCATGGTTTCGGCATGAGCATTATGGCTTATGACCTCTACCCAGACGAGGATTTTGCCAGGCAGTATGGCGTGAGAATGGTACAGCTTGACGAGCTTTATGCCGGCAGTGACGTCATCTCCCTGCACTGCCCGCTGACCGATGGGACGAAGTTCCTCATCAATAAGGACAGCATAGCCAAGATGAAAAAGGGTGTGATGATTATCAACACTGGCCGGGGAAAGCTCATCCACACGGAGGATCTCATTGAGGGACTGCGCACGAAGCAGGTGGGCTCGGCCGGGCTTGACGTGTATGAGGAGGAGAAGAACTATTTTTATGAGGACCGCAGTGACAAGATGATTGACGATGATGTGCTTGCCCGGCTGTTGATGATGCCGAATGTGGTGCTGACCTCTCACCAGGCTTTCTTCACCAAGGAGGCACTGCACAACATTGCCGTCTCAACCCTCGACAGCGTGAGAGAGTTTGCCGAGGGCAAGCCCCTGACCTGTGAGGTGAGGTAAGTCACCTGTCCAGTTTCACCTTTTATGAAATATGAAGAGAGCTTCTGCTGCCATCGGGTGTGACAGTTGAAGCTCTCTTCTTTTTGGATTATAGGTGTGTTGGCCGATTTGAATATGGCAAGGCTGTCCCATGTCCGTAGGTCGGAAAGTTTTTTTATGTGTAGGGAAAAACTTTTTGCCCAACTTATTTGGAGATAAGGATCAAAAGATATATCTTTGCATTTGAAACAAGAAAACAGGTTATATAATGTGATTGAAGGATTACGGCGGTAGTTTTCGGTCATATTGCAATGATTTAAAAAGTAAACTCAGGTTTGTAGATTAGTTTAGTCGTAAAAGAAAGGAAGCCGAGGCGCGTGAGCGTATCGGCTTCCGCTTTTTCCTGCAGTGCGTGTGGCCTGCACCTTATATATATGTATAGGCCCGCCGGGTTCATGGAAGGCGGACCCCACGCAGGGCATACCGCTCCCAAAGCCACCGGGGCAGCCGCTGCCATACGGCGCAGAGCAGGCGGTACCGCCAGTCGATGACCGCTACACGGCTGCCTTTCTCTATCGCACGGAGGATGCGGCTGACCACAAAGTCCTTCTCCATCAGCAGCGGATAGCTGGTGCCGCCAAGGAAGTCAGTGTTGACGAAGCCTGGCCGGATGTCGGTGAAGCTGACCGGGACATGCTGTAGGGCTGCCAGCTGGGCAAGGGCCTCAAGGTAAGTCCACTGGAACCGTTTGGTAGCCGAGTAGGACGGTGCCGGCCCCAATCCCCTTGTCCCTGCCACGCTGGAGATGACGGCTATCCTGCCCCTGCGTCCCGAGGAACGGAAATAGCCGAACACCGTGTCAATCATCTGCGTGAAGCCCAGTGCGTTGGTCAGCACGGTCTGGCGTTCCACCTCTGCGTCGAGCTGCGTGTTCTGCCTGCCGAATCCAGAGCTGTGCAGGTAGAGGTCAATGCCGCCCATCTCGTCAATCAGCTCCATCAGTCGGGTAGGGGCATCGGGCAGCGTCACGTCGATCATCTTCGTGTGTATATGGCTGGGGTCAGTCTGCCGCAGCCGCTCCAGTTCATCTGTCCGCCGTCCCGTCACACCAATCTCCCATCCCCGGCCCTGCAGCTGGAGGGCAATCTCACGCCCCATGCCTGATGTGGCTCCCATGATGATGGCCTTCCTGCCCGTCATCCTCCCTTTATGTCCTGTCATAGTCCTGTTTCTTTTTCTTTCGTTTCTTTCAAGGGCTGCAAGTTATCCATTTTCAGCCGAATGACCAAATATCCCATGACCTTTTGTCGTTTTTTTATCCCATTCAGGCAAAGAAGCCATGCCAGGCGGTGGGTTTATCAACAAATTATGCTTACCTTTGCCACTCAAAAAACAAGAATAAGCTTATGTCGCTCAAGTCAAGACTCAGACAGCTCTCTTTCCGCACAGGGGTCATCGTCCTGCTCCTCTGCACCCCGTTCTATATCCTCTCCTTTGCCCAGATGCTGCTGCCCATCTCGGCTGCCGCCAAGGGAGTGCTGTGGGCGGTGCTTTTCGGACTGGCAAAGACTTTCCAGTATGGTGGTCTGACCATCCTCGGCGTAGAAGGATACAAGCGGGTGAAGAACTATTTCAGTAGGAAGAAAGACTCCATCCCCGGTCAGTCTGCCCCGAAGCTCATCATCTTCGACTTCGACGGCACGCTTGGCGATTCCCGCCAGCTCATCACTGACACCATGCTCGCCACCATCAGCCGGCTTGGCCTGCCCGCACGGACCCGTGAGGAGTGCGCCAGCACCATAGGGTTGCCACTGGCAAAGTGCTTCTCCACCATCATCCCCATGACCGATGAGCAGGCCGAGCGGTGTGCCTCCACTTATCGGGAGATTTTCAATGAGAAGAACATTCCCGGTGCCGTGCAGCCATTTCAAGGGGTAGAGGAGACCATCCGGCACCTCTCAGCCCGTGGCATCCAGCTCTCCATAGCCAGCAGCCGCAGCCATCATTCCCTGGAGAGCTTCGTCAGCGAGTTCGGCCTTGATCCCTATATCACCTATCTTATCGGTGCCGATGACGTGACCCGCCACAAGCCCGATGCCGAGCCTGTCACCAAGACTCTCTCACACTTCGCCCTTCAGCCTCAGGATGTCCTTGTCGTGGGCGATACCGAGTTCGACATCCTCATGGGCAGGAATGCCGGGGCACGCACCTGTGCCGTGACCTATGGTAACGGCACCCGGGAGGAGCTGGAGTCGGCAGGAGCCGACCACGTCATCACCCGTTTTCCTGACCTTCTCTCACTTCTGCCTTGACTTCGCGGCTTTGGTAGCCCTGCTTTTCCTGACATGAAATGTTAAATGTTGCATAAAAACAACATTTCCCGCTCAAACCTTTGGCAGTTCAGAAAAAAAGCACTACCTTTGCACTCGCAATTCAGATATGAGGCTTGCCTAATAGACGATTGCTGGTATTAACATCGCGGGTTGGAGCAGTTGGTAGCTCGCCAGGCTCATAACCTGGAGGTCGCACGTTCGAGTCCTGCACCCGCAACTATACAGCTCAGAAGTTCTTTCATACAAAGACTTCTGAGCTTTTTTTTTGCCCTTGAGTCAGCTGATTAGCTTGTAAGCCGGCGCCGGGCTTGCTTCTTGATTCTATGGCTGCCAGTGTGGGATAACAGGCTTTCCAGCATGGGTAACATGCGGTTGAGGTTGCCATACTGAATCATAAAATCCCAGAAGGGCGGAAACAGCGAATACTTTATCGGTTGCCAATAAGGCCTTTCTGCCTCCTGCTATGCTGGCAGCATCATTTTCACTCTCATTCTATCTGGTCTTTTTATATGCTGTTTAATGACGTTGGCCGGCCACGGTTTGGGGAAGCAGGCATGCGGTGTCAAACCAACCTGGGTGTGTGCAGGCTGTCAGCAGGGAAAGGAAGATGGTTGCCGGGAGAGCTTTCAGTCTCATTGTCTGTGGCTTTTTAGGAGGAGAGAGGGTATAAGAGAAAACAAGAGCTATATCACCAGTCCTGCTCCCCATAGGAGGACAAGATAGCGGAGAACCTTTCCGATGGTGACACTCAGGATGGAAAGGACGACGTTGGCACGGGTCAGACCAAGTACAATCGTGATGGCACTGCCGATGATGGGCAGGAAGGCGAAGATGCCTGTCCAGGCTCCCCGTCCGGCCATGAACCGCTGGGCACGGGCTATGGACTCAGGCTTGACGTGGAAATAACGCTCCAGCCACTCCAGCTTGCCCAACCGCCCCAAGCCGTAGTTGAACATGGAGCCCATGACGTTGCCCACACTGCCATAAATGAGGAGTGGGACGGGATGCAGACCAGCAGCCAGCAGCCCCAGCATGACGGCCTCACTGCTGAAGGGGAAGAAGCTGCCGGCCAGGAAAGCGGCCAGGAGCATGCCCCAGTAGCCATAGTCTAAAAGGAGGTGTGTAAGAACATCCATAGGTTGATGAGGGTGATGATGAGTGCTGCCGTGGAGAGGATGCAGAATATCCAGTTGGTTATCCGTGTGCGGGTGAGGGCAAAGAAGTGGCCGATGAGTGGCGAGGTGGTCACGATGAGGATGCCCAGCAATGCCTCATAGTGCTGTGGCTGGAGGAAGAGGAACAGGGTAGCGGCAATGTCAACGGTGATGAATATCTGATAGAGCAGGCGGGTGCGGATGCTGTCGTTCCGCTTTTGGTTCAGGAAGTGGACCGTACCGATGACGGCACAAAGCAGCACGTAAGCAAGAACTGTTATCTGACTGACAGTCAGCGAGCTGAGGTCCAGTGGCTTACTGAACGCTGCAAGCTCCCGGAAGTGGTCAGCCAGGAGGGATATGTTGCCCGTTGCGGCAAGGTAAGCCGTGAAGAACCAATAGGGCAGCGCGATGCCCAGCAGGGAGGCCACGAAGTTGCGGGGGCTCATGGCGAGCAGGTTGGTGCGGGTGACAATCCATAGGATGGGCAGGAAGAAGAGGGCCTGCACCCATACAATGCTCGCCATGCCGATGCAGAAGTAGGCATAGAACATCCAGCCTGGCGAGTGAGGGTCTTGGTAGCAGCGGAAGGCAGGGGTATAGAATCCCACGATGCTCAGCGTGACGATGGCTGCGCGGATGGACGGGAACTGGAATACGGCCATTGTTGTCAGGACGAGGAAGGAGCAGGATACCATGCGGCTGTAGATGCGGATGAGGGCATTGGCATTGTTCAGCTCCATCATCAGGTAGGTGGAGAGCAGCAGGCAGATGCCTGGTGCTATGACGGCCGTGGTGTGGAGTGCGGCAGCCACCCACACGAGGAGTGCCGCGGGGACTACTGCGGACAGTGTCCAGCGGCTTTCGGATATTCTGTTTTGGATGCGTTTCTGTTGCATAGTGTAAGAAAAATCAAGCCCACCCCCGACCCCTCCCAAGGGAGGGGAGTGTGGGGCATTAATGGCCGGGGGATAGGGGATGGTAGGCGGAATAGACGGCGATGGGCGATGATAAGCTCTGATAGATAATTCGTGCCAGTTATAGTAGTCCAGCCTTATTCTCTATTGCCAATCCTCTTTCCCCTCCCTTGGGAGGGGTTGGGGGTGGGCTGTTCTGGGTGTGGCCCTTCTGGGTGTGGCCCTTAAAGATCCTGTCCGATGTCCCTGCGGAAGTATTTGTCCTTGAACTCAATCTTCTGCGCCTCGGCAAAGCTCTTGCTGAGCGCCTCCTCCTTGGTGCTGCCGTAAGAGGAGACGGCGATGACACGGCCTCCGGCTGTGACCACCTGACCGTCCTTGAGGGCTGTGCCGCTGTGGAACACCACCGATCCGCTGACCGTGTCAAGCCCTGTGATGGGATAGCCCTTGACATAGTCCTCGGGATAGCCGCCCGACACAAGCATCACGCAGACGGCCGAACGGGAGTCGAACTCCACCTCGCGCTCATCGAGATTGCCCTCGGCGACACCCTCGAAGAGGTCAACGAGGTCGCTCTTCAGGCGGAGCATGACGCTCTCGGTCTCCGGATCGCCCATACGGCAGTTGTACTCAATGACCATTGGCTCGCCATCAACGTTGATCAATCCGAAGAAGATGAAGCCCTTGTAGTCAATCTGCTCAGCCTTCAGCCCGTCAACCGTAGGCCGGATGATGCGGTCCTCCACCTTCTGCATCCACTCCTTCGTGGCGAAGGGGACAGGAGTCACGCTGCCCATGCCGCCTGTGTTCAGCCCGGTGTCATGCTCGCCGATGCGCTTGTAGTCCTTGGCCTCAGGCAGAATCTGGTAGTGTGTGCCATCGGTGAGGACGAAGACGGAACACTCGATGCCCGAGAGGAACTCCTCAATGACCACCTTGGCTGAGGCATTGCCGAACATTCCGCCCAGCATCTCGCGCAGCTCCCGTTTTGCCTCGTCCAGCGTCGGGACGATGAGCACGCCCTTTCCGGCAGCCAGTCCGTCGGCTTTCAGCACATAAGGGGCCTTGAGTGTCTCCAGGAAGCGCATGCCCTCCTCGATGGTGGTGCCGTCAAAGGTCTCGTAGGCGGCTGTGGGGATGTTGTGCCGCTTCATGAAAGCCTTGGCGAAGTCCTTTGAGCCTTCGAGTACTGCTCCTGCCTTTGACGGGCCTATGACGGGAATGGCTGCCGTGCGGGCATCCTCCTTGAAAGCGTCATAGATGCCGTTGACCAGCGGGTCCTCCGGGCCTACGACCACCATGTCGACCTTCTGTCTGACTGCAAAGTCCTTCAGCTTGTCGAAGTCATTCACTCCGATGGCCACGTTCTCGCCAACGGCTCCCGTCCCGGCATTTCCCGGGGCGATGAAGAGTTTGCTACATTTCGCGCTCTGTGCGATTTTCCATGCTAAGGCGTGTTCACGGCCGCCACTGCCTAAAAGAAGAATTTTCATTGGGTGTTGGATGATGGGTGATGAATGTTGGGTGATGAATGTTGGGTGTTGATGATATGTGGTGGTAAAAGGCTATTCGCCGCTCTTTTTTGGAGCGGCTAAATAGTCGTCAAAGTACTGCGTGATGCGCTCATGCAGGTGTACGCTCTGATGCCCGCGCATGTTGTGCGGCTCACCGGGATAGACGTAGAAGTCAGGCTGTGTGCCGGCGGCGATGCAGGCCTTCAGGAAGGAGAAGGCATGCTGGGGCACGACGACAGGGTCATTCAGTCCGATGATGATCTGGAGCTTGCCCTTGAGGTCCTTCGCCTTGTTGAGCAGGGAGGTCTGGGCATAGCCGTCAGGATTGCTCTGTGGTGTGTCCATATAGCGTTCGCCATACATCACCTCATACCATTTCCAGTCGATGACCGGGCCGCCTGCCACGGCCACCTTGAAGATGTCAGGGTAGTTGGTGATGAGCGAGATGGTCATGAAGCCTCCGAACGACCAGCCATGCACGCCGATGCGGTCTTGGTCAACGTAGGGGAGCGACTTCAGATACCTCACGCCCTCCATCTGGTCCTTCATCTCCACCTGTCCCAGGTGGCGGAAGGTGGCTTGCTCGAAGTCCTTTCCCCGGTTTTCGCTGCCGCGGTTGTCGAGGATGAAGAGCAGGTAGCCCTTCTGCGCCATGTAAGTCTCCCAGCCTCGTGAGCCCCAGTTCCATGAGGCCTCCACGTTGTGGGCATGCGGGCCGCCGTAGACGTAGACCACCGTAGGATATTTCTTTGTCGGGTCAAAGCCGACCGGCTTCACCATGCGCCAGTAGAGGTCAGTGACACCATCGGCGGCCTTCAGCGTCCCGCAGGTGTATTGGGGCACTTCGTAGCCCTTCCAGGGGTCAGGTGCCGTGAAGTAGTTGTGCCGCTGTGGCTTGGCGGCCAGTGTGATGATGTCGTATGCCCGGGGCAGGGCAGGCTCGCTGTAGCTGTCGAGCAGGGCATTGCCGTGCTGGCTGAGCTGTGCCCGGTGGTAGCCCCGTCCGTTGTCGAGCAGGGTGCGCCTGCCCGTTGGCACGCTCACCATCCATGTGTTGCGCTGGATGGGGTTGCACTCGTTTGATGCGTAGACGATGCTCTTCAGTTTCCTGTCGAATCCCAGCACCTCCATGACCACCCATCTGCCGCTTGTCAGCTGGCTGATCTGCCGTCCGTCCTTATTGAAGAGGTAGAGGTGGTTGTAGCCATCCTTCTGACTCTGGAGGATGAACTTGTCGCTGTCCCACGGCAGGAACTGGATGGGGTGGAGAGGCTCGGTGTATCGCTCGTCAGTCTCCCGGTAGATTTCCCGCAGCCTCTGCCCGGTGAGGGCATTGTATGATACGAGGCGGCAGTCGTTCTGGTCACGGTTCAGCTCAAACAGGTAGACGGTGGTCTCATCCGGACTCCAGGCAATGTTGGTGAAATAGCGGTCAGTGGGGTCGCCTGCCTGGAGATAGACGGTCTTGCCCGTGGCCAGGTCATAGATGCCCACGGTCACCTTGTGTGAGGTCTCGCCAGCCATCGGGTACTTGATGGGTGCGGCCTTGGCTGTGCGTGACTCTCCGGCAGCGGGCTGCCAGTCAAGCTCAGGGATGTCAACGAGCGGATAGTCGCTCACCATGCCCTGGTCCATGCGGTAGAAGGCAAGTCGGTTGCCCTTCGGGCTCCAGTAGAGTCCGCCCTCTATGCCGAACTCGTCACGGTGTACGCTCTGCCCGTATACGATGTCGGCCGATCCATCGGTGGTGAGCTGCCGGCTCTCGCCCTTGGCATTGGTGACGTAGAGCTGGTTGTCAAGTACGTAGGCTGTTGCGCCCGACAGGCTGTTCCACTGCCGTGCCTGCGTGTCCTGCCTGCGCTCCTGCCTGCGCAGGAGCTTGTGTGCCTTGAAGTCGACGAGGATGTCCTCCCGCCCGTTCTGAAGCAGCACCACGGGGCGGTCAGCGTAGGGGAAGGAAGCCTCGTAGAGATGGCGTATCTGGTCGGCCGAGGCCATCAGGCCTGCCCAGCGGTTGATGTCACTGAGGGTGAAGAGCGTCGTCTCCTTCCCGCTGGCAGGGTCAATCTGCGAGCAGCTGCTCATGTCCTGGCGCACAAGGCGGTCGCCCCACCACGTCAGATAGCGTGCCTCCGGCCGCATCTTGTAGTAATTGGTGCCGCCGAAGTTGAGGTCTTCCAGCGTAAACTGCTTCTGTGCCATACTGTCTGTTGGACTGAAAAGTCCCGTGAGGGCAATAAGCCCCACGAGACTGATAAACGACTTAATCTTCATTCTGATGTATGCCTTTACCGCGGAATCCGCCGCGTTTGTTACCTTTCTCAAACCGTTTGCCGCCGAACTTGCGGTCATCGTCCCGTCCGAAGGCCCGTTTGCGGCTGTCCTTGTTCCAGCGGCCCTCACGTCCCTCACGGTTGCGGTGGTCGTTGTCACGGTCGAAGCGGGGGCGGCGGCTTCCCCTGTCACTGTCGTCACGGAACTTTCCTCCTGCAAACCGTCCCCGTTCGTTGTCGTCACGGAACCTGCCCCCGGTCAGTCTTCCCCGGTCAAGGCTGTGGAAGGTGAATGAGCGGATGTCGGCCTCGGCGTTCTCCTCCCTCTCGTCAATGCGCTTCTTGAACTCACGCTCCTTCTTGAAGCGGTGCTTCTCAGCCATCTCCCTTTTCTCCTCCTCGGTCTTGACGATGCCGCCCTCATGGCGGAAGTCGTTCATCTTGCCGTCGAACATCTGATAGCGGCGGAACTCACATTCCAGCGATCCGTTGTAGACCGGGATCTTGATGCTCGGCTTCAGGCCTATCTGGCGGAAGCACTCCTCACGGTAAGAGAGAATCCAAGCCTCGTTGCCAATGAACTCGTGCTTGAGCCGCTCGCCGATCATCTTGTAGGTGCCGAGGAGGTTGGGTGTGGAGATGCGCTCGCCATAGGGCGGGTTCATGATGATGATGCTCTTCTCCTTGGGCTGTGTGAAGTCCTTGAAGTCCTGCTGCTCAATGGTGACGTAACGTGAGAAGCCTGCCGCCGCCACGTTCATGCGGGCGGTGTTGACGGCCTTCATGTCGGTGTCGTAGCCATAGATATGGTGGTTGAACTCACGTTCCTGCGAGTCATCGTTGTAGATCATGTCGAACAGCTCCTGGTCGAAGTCGGGCCACTTCTCAAAGGCGAACTCCTTGCGGAAGACGCCCGGCGAGATGTTGCGTGCGATGAGGGCCGCCTCTACGGGCAGCGTGCCAGAGCCGCACATCGGGTCGATGAAGTCGGTCTCGCCCTTCCATCCCGTCATGAGAATCATTCCGGCCGCCAGCACCTCATTGAGCGGGGCCTCCACGCTCTCCTGGCGGTAGCCACGGCGGTGGAGCGACTCGCCGCTGGAGTCGAGCGACAGGGTGGCATCATCCCCAGCCACGTGGATGTTGAGGCGGATGTCCGGGTTGCTGACTGAGATGTTGGGGCGGTCGCCGGTCAGCTCACGGAACTGGTCGACGATGGCATCCTTCACCTTATAGGTGACGAAGCGTGAGTTGGTGAACTCCTCGGAATAGACGACAGAGTCGACCGAGAAGGTCTTTCCCTTGAGGATATACTTGCTCCAGTCAATCTTCCTCACCTCCTCGTACATGTCCTCGGCACTGCGTGCCTTGAAGTGTGCGATGGGCTTGAGGATGCGGATGGCGGTGTGCAGCTGGAAGTTGGCACGGTACATCATTTCCTTGTCTCCGGTGAATGACACCATGCGGCGTCCAATCTGTACGTTGTTGGCTCCCAGCTGAGTCAGCTCTTTTGCCAGGACCTGCTCCAAGCCCATGAAGGTCTTGGCGATGAGTTCAAATTCTTGCATTGTCTAATTTATGAGGCCCGCTCCTTTGGGTGAGGGGGCGATTTTCTTTCTTTAATTAATATGGGCGATGATAGGCGATGATAGGCGGTGATGGGCGATGATAGGCAATCATAGGCGATGATAGGCAATCATGGGCGATGATAGGCAATCATGGGCGGTGATGGGCAATCATAGGCGATAATAATCATAAGCATTTATTGCCGTGCCCATCCTTATCCTCAGCTCCCCTCCCTTGGGAGGGGGTGGGGGTGGGCTTTCCTTCCTTCGCTAAATGCCCCCTCCGTAGTCAAAGTCAATATCGAGGATATCGGTCTTGTTCTGTTTGTACTTCTTGGAGTGGGGCTTCATGTCACGGGTGACCCACACGTTGGCACCGATGACGCAGCCCTTGCCTATGGTGATGCGCCCCAGGATGGTGGCGTTGGCATATACCACGACACCATCCTTGAGAATGGGGTGGCGGGGGATGCCCTTGATGGGATTGCCGTCCTTGTCGAGCGGGAAGCTCTTGGCACCGAGCGTCACACCCTGGTAGAGCTTCACGTGGTTGCCGATGATGCACGTGGCACCGATGACGACACCCGTACCGTGGTCGATGGTGAAGTGCGTGCCGATGGTGGCAGCCGGGTGGATGTCGATGCCCGTCTCCGAATGGGCCAGCTCGGTGATCATGCGTGGGATGAGCGGCACGTCCTCCAGCACCAGCTCATGGGCCAGTCGGTAGTTGGTGAGCGTCTTGATGACCGGATAGCAGGAGATGACCTCCCTCTGGTTGGCCGCCGCAGGGTCGCCGTCGAAGGCTGCCTGAATGTCGGTTGAGAGAATCTGCCGCAGCATGGGGAACTTTGCGATGACGCGCCCGGCAATCATGTCGGCCTCCTCCTGCATGCAGCGGCGCATGTCGTAGGCATTGGCGCAGTGGCAGTCCTCGTTGAAGCAGAGCCCGGCCATGACCTGGCGGCTGAGCAGCTTGTGGAGCCGTTCGACGTTGACGCCTATCTGATATTTTATCGTGTGTATGTTGACGGATGACTTTCCGTAGAATCCCGGAAAGAGAATGGATCGTGACAGCTCAATGATCTCCTCCAGTTCCTTCGATGAGGGGAGCGGGTCGCCATCGCGATGCTCGTGGAAGAGGCCCTGAAGAGCCTTGGGTTCTGAAAGCTCGTCCACGGTGTGGGTGAGCTGCTGAGTGATTTCCTGACTACTCATTGACGGTGTCTCAAAATGTAATTACGCTGCAAAGATAGTGATTATTATCGGATTATTGTGCCTTTGTCAGCGAAAAATGTACTAATTTTGCACTTGCTTCCGGCAACGGGAGACCAGTAAAAGTTTTCAAGTAAGTTATCTTCATCCTCTGATCAATGAAGTCCACACGTTCCCTGCGCCGTATCGGCGCGCTCCTCCTGTTGGCAGTCAGCATCGCCTCAGCTGCCCACATAGTCTCCGGCGTTTCTTCCTCAAAGCCGTCCGCACGCCGCTATGACGGCATTGACGTGTCACACCATCAGGGACGCATTGACTGGCGTGAGGTGGCCCGTGACAGGAACATCCGCTTTGTCTATATCAAGGCAACGCAGGGCACGACCATCACCGATGGCTTCTACCGCCGCAACATCCGCGGCGCGCGGCGGCAGGGGCTGCGCTGCGGCTCTTACCATTACCTCTCCTCGGCAACGCCTGTCAGGGCGCAGTTCCGCCACTTCCGCTCAGTGGTGAGGAAGAGCCAGCAGGACCTCATCCCGATGATTGACGTGGAGCGGGAGGGCGTGCGGGGCTGGAGCCGCAGGCAGGTGCAGGACAGCGTGGCCGTGTTCGCCTGGCTGGTGAGGCGGTATTACGGCAAGGCACCGCTCATCTACTCGCAGGTGAACTTCTACAACTCCCACCTTGCGCCCCGCTTCAACCGTCATTTCCTCTTCCTGGGCAAGTACAGCAGCGTCCGCCCGGCCATCAAGGGTGCGGGGCGGCACAACATCTGGCAGTTCAGCGAGCGGGGCAGGGTGAGGGGCATCAGCGGATATGTCGACCTTGACCGCTTCATGTCGGGCACGTCACTTGCCGACATCCGCCTGTGAGGACAGCATGAGCCGTGCGGTATTTCACGTGAAGTACCGGAGTATTGCACGTGAAGTACTCCATTACTTCACGTGAAGTATTCTGCGGCAGTGCGCGGCGCAGGTGCCCATCGGCTGGCATGGCGGGCAGGACCGCCGCCCCCCAGGGCGCAGCTGCCGCTTCCTGCCTTTCCGTGATGCGTTCTCCGCCCTGCGGTGAGCGTGCCGGGCGCAGTCTGCGCCCACGTTGACGGCGGTGGCAATGGGCTGAAAACAGGCGGAGGGCGCAACAAGTCAATGCTGCGCCCTCCGTCTGTTTCATTCGGTGAAATTCCGTTTGTCATGCTTGATTTTTGGTTCGCGCCTCACGGCGGTCCCCAATCATCTTGCATCGTTGTTATCCTTTAATCAATCTTTCCGTTACCTTAACTAAACCTATCTCGTAACCTGAAAAACTCTCTTGTTTTTACCTAAAACTAAAAAACTAAAAACCTAAATCTATTACTACTAACCTAAACAATCTATTATTTGTCTTTCGACGGTGCAAAGGTACGATTGTTTGCGCACACAGCAAAACTTTTCAGCAGAAATCGCTGTTTTTTTTGCTTTTATTGACATGTGTCAACACCTCTTGGCTTAAAGGGCGGCTGAACACGTGGGGGCATAACAGTTTTTCACTTGCCTGCAACATGTTGACGGCAGGGGAGGAAGTCAGGCAGCAGGGACGGGAGACAGCCGGCGGACAACGGCCAGGACGGGTGGGCGGAGACATGCGGCATGATGAAAAATAATGACCAAAGACTTGAAAAAACTCAGCGCAATACTTGACAATGCAGATAAAAAAGATTATATTTGCACCATATTTATTAAGTGGTAACTAAAAAAATCCTACAGGTTATGGCTAAATATAATTTAACAGAGAAGAAGGAAAAGGTAGCCGCCTACCGCAGTCTGGTAAGTCCGCAGCTGATGGACGAGCTGAAGGAGAAGATTCTCAACATCATCCTCATCCAGCAACGCTACAAGGACAAGCACTATTCCGCCAAGAAGCTGGCTGAGGACCTGGGCACCAACACCCGATATATCTCAGCCGTTGTCAACGTGCGCTTCCACATGAACTATACCTCGTTTGTCAACAAGTTCCGCATCGAGGAGGCGATGGCCCTGCTCGTCGACAAGCGTTACCAGGACCTCAACATGGAGGACATCAGTGACATGGTGGGCTTTGCCAACCGGCAGTCGTTCTATGCCTCGTTCTATAAGATAAACGGTGTCACGCCGCGTGACTACAAGCTGAGCCACCTGGCACACCACCCGGCTGAGGAGGCTCATCCCCGCAAGGCGGCCAAGACAAGGAAGGAGACTGACAGGTGATGAAAGGAAACGGAACGGAAGGACAGGCGTTCGCCTTCACGGACGAACGCTTCGCCGACATACAGATGCTGCGCTATGAGCTGCCGGGATTCGGGAGCCTGACGCTGCGGCAGAAACAGCTCGTCTACTGCCTCTCGCAGGCCACGCTCTACGGGCGTGACATCACCTTCGACCAGTTCGGGAAGCACAACCTGCGCATCCGCCACACCCTGGAGGCTGTCTACAGGGACTTCCGGGGCGACCGCTCAGGCAGTGAGTTCCGTGCCTTGGAGGAATATCTGAAGCAGGTGTGGTTTGCCAGCGGCATCTACCACCACTATGCCAGCGACAAGTTCGTGCCCGCCTTCCCGGAGGCTTTCTTCCGTGAGGCGGTGCTGGCTGCCGATGCTGCCACGCTTCCCCTGCGTGAGGGTGAGACGGCAGAGGCGATGCTCGATGAGCTGTGCCCCGTCATCTTCGACCCCACGGTGCTGCCCAAGCGGGTGAACAAGGCCGACGGCGAGGACCTCGTCCGCAGCTCGGCCTGCAACTACTACGAGGGAGTGAGCCAGCAGGAGGTGGAGGACTTCTACGCGCGCATGAAGGCGGAAGGCCCTGCTGAGGAGCAGCCGTCATACGGACTCAACTCCACCCTCGTCAAGACTGACGGCAGGATACGTGAGGAGGTGTGGAAGGCTGACGGCCGATACGGCGCAGCCATCAGGAAGATCACTGGCTGGCTGGAACGGGCGATGGACTTCGCCGAGAACCCGCGGCAGCGGCATGTCATAGAGCTGCTCATACGTTATTATGTGTCGGGCGACCTCCGTGACTTCGACACTTACTCCATAGAGTGGCTGCGTGAGCAGGAAGGGCGCATCGACTTCATCAACGGCTTCATTGAGGTCTATGGTGACCCGATGGGACTGAAAGGCTCATGGGAAGGCATCGTGGAGTACAAGGACCTTGAGGCCACCCGCCGCACGCAGGCCATATCGGCCAACGCGCAGTGGTTCGAGGACCACTCGCCTGTCAGCCCCGCCTTCCGCAAGCCGGAGGTGAGGGGAGTGACGGCCAATGTCATCTGCGCGGCAATGCTCGGAGGTGACGAGTATCCGGCATCGGCCATCGGCATCAACCTGCCCAATGCCGACTGGATCCGTGCCAGCCACGGCTCGAAGAGCGTCACCATCTCCAACCTCACCCACGCATACGACATGGCGGCGAGGGGCAACGGATTCCGTGAGGAGTTCGTCATTGATGAGGAGACAAGGCGGATGATGGAACAGTATGCCGACAGGACCGATGACCTGCACACTGACCTGCATGAGTGCCTGGGGCACGGCAGCGGACGGCTGCTGCCCGGCACTGACCCTGACGCGCTGAAGAACTACGGAAACACCATCGAGGAAGCCCGTGCTGACCTCTTCGGCCTCTATTACATCGCCGACGGGAAGCTACTGGAGCTGGGGCTGCTCGACAGTCCCGAGGCTTACAAGGCACAGTATTACGGCTACATGATGAACGGACTGCTGACGCAACAGGTGCGCATCAGGCCCGGAAAGCAGATTGAGGAGTCGCACATGCAGAACCGTGCGCTCATCGCCCGATGGGCGGTGGAGCTGGGAAAGGAGGACAAGGTGGTGGAGCTGGTCAGCCAGCCGGACAGCCGGACGGGTGAGCGCAGGACGTTCGTCCGCATCAACGACTATGCCGCCCTGCGCCGCATCTTCGCCCAGGAGCTTGCCGAGATACAGCGCATCAAGAGCGAGGGCGACTTCGAGGCGGCCCGGAAGCTGGTGGAGACGTATGCCGTCAGGCTTGATGCCACGCTCCATGCCGAGGTTCTCCGCCGCTATGAGCGGCTGGACATTGCCCCGTACAAGGGATTCATCAACCCCGTGCTGAGGCCGGTCCGTGATGCGGAGGGCAAGGTCACTGACATCCTGGTTGACTACTCCGAGGGCTACGCTGACCAGATGCTCCGCTACTCGCAGGAATACGGGACGCTGGGCTGAAGCGAATGGCCGGGGGCAGCGGGGGACAGACAAGGAGTGGTCTTCCCTCAGCCCCCGGCCATTCATTATCAGCTATCGGCACTGCCGGGCCCCGGCACTATTGCCATCACACAACTCCCAACCCCCTCCTGTTTCCCAACCTTCCTATCCCCACAACCATGCAACCCTACTGTCCTATTATCAAGCGACTGTCCCTCATCGCCCTCCTGCTGCTGACCCTCACCGCCAGCAGCCGCGCCGTGAGCGTGGATGACCCTGTAAGCTACGTCAGCACCCTGGTGGGATCGGCCTCGAAAGGCGACCTGTCAACGGGCAACACCTATCCTGCCATCGCCCTGCCCTGGGGCATGAACTTCTGGACTCCACAGACGGGAAAGATGGGCGACGGGTGGACCTATACCTACAGTGCCGACAAGATCAGGGGGCTGAAGCAGACCCACCAGCCCAGCCCGTGGATCAACGACTACGGACAGTTTGCCCTGATGCCCGTCACGGGCAGGAAGGCTTTTGATGAGGAGGGACGGGCCAGCTGGTTCTCACACAAGGCTGAGACTGCCACACCTTATTATTATAAGGTCTACCTGGCCGACCACGATGCCACGGCCGAGATTGCCCCGACCAGCCGGGCAGCCGCCATCCGTGTGACTTATCCGCAGACGGATGAGGCCTACTTCGTCATTGATGCCTTCGACCAAGGCTCTTCGGTGACCATCCTCCCTGACCGCCGCACTGTCATGGGCTACACGACGAAGAACAGCGGGGGCGTGCCTGAGGGGTTCAAGAATTACTTTATCCTCCGCTTTGACCATGACTTTGCCTACACTGCCACGATTGCCGACGGCAGGCTGCAGGAGCAGGCTCTCACCGTTACGTGTGGACACGGCATGGCTGTCGTGGGATTCCATACCCGCAGGGGCGAGCAGGTGAACGTGCAGGTGGCCTCCTCATTCATCAGCGGGGAACAGGCCCTGCGCAACCTCAGGGAAGTGGAGGGGCTGACCTTTGACGAGGTGATGGCCGAGGGGCGGAGGACGTGGAACGAGACGCTCGGGCGGATTGAGGTGGAGGATGACAATGCTGACCACCTGCGCACCTTCTACAGCTGCCTGTACCGCTCGGTGCTGTTTCCCCGCTCGTTCTATGAGCTGGACGCGCAGGGCAGCCCCATCCATTACAGTCCTTACAACGGAAAGGTGCTGCCGGGCTACCTCTTCACTGACACGGGTTTCTGGGACACCTTCCGCGCGCTCTTCCCGCTGCTCAACCTCGTCTATCCGTCCATGAACACACGGATGCAGGCAGGACTGGCCAATGCCTACCGGGAGAGCGGATTCCTGCCTGAGTGGGCCAGCCCGGGCCACCGTGACTGCATGGTGGGCAACAACTCGGCATCGGTCGTGGCTGATGCCTACATCAAGGGGCTGCGGGGATATGACATTGAGACGCTGTGGAAGGCCGTGGTGCATGGGGCCAATGCCGTCCACCCGACGGTCAGCTCCACAGGGCGCAGGGGATTCGACTATTACAACCGGCTGGGATACGTGCCCTGTGACGTGGGCATCAATGAGAGCGTGGCACGCACCCTGGAGTATGCCTACGATGACTGGTGCATCTGGCAGCTGGGGCTGAGGCTCGGCAAGAGCGAGCGGGAGCTGCGCCCCTTCAGGGAGCGGGCGATGAACTACCGCAACGTGTTCGACAGGCAGACGGGACTCATGCGGGGACGCAATGCCGACGGCACGTTCCAGGCACCGTTCAATCCCCTCAAGTGGGGCGATGCCTTCACGGAGGGCAACAGCTGGCACTACACGTGGAGCGTATTCCATGACCCCGCGGGGCTGGCACGGCTGATGGGAGGCTACGGCAGGTTCAATGCCATGCTCGACAGCGTATTCAGCCTTCCGCCCGTCTTTGACGACAGCTACTATGGATTCACGATTCATGAGATACGTGAGATGCAGATCATGAATATGGGCAATTATGCCCACGGCAACCAGCCCATCCAGCACATGATTTACCTCTATGGCTACAGCGGGCAACCCTGGAAGACGCAGTACTGGGTGCGGGAGGTGATGGACCGCCTCTATACGGCGCAGCCCGATGGCTACTGTGGTGACGAGGACAACGGGCAGACCTCTGCCTGGTACGTCTTCTCTGCCCTCGGCTTCTATCCTGTCTGCCCCGCCAGCACGCAGTACATGCTCGGCACACCTTACTTCCGCTCCGTGACCATCCACCAGGAGAACGGCAGGGACATCGTCATCCGTGCTGACAGGAGCGATGCCGCCCACCGCTACATCCGCCACATGAGCGTCAACGGACAGCCCTACAGCCGTAACAGCCTTGAGCATGAGCTGCTGAGGGCGGGTGCGGTGATCGACTTCACGATGGGCAGTGAGCCTGTGAGATGACCTCCAGCGGGGAGAGGCCGCCCCTGCCTGCGGCTTGCCGATGCCACCAGATGCGGGGGAGGGGAACGAAAGAAGGTGCGCCAGTTTCCGTATCACGGAAACATGGCGCACCTTTGTCGACCTTGACAGTAAAGTCCTGATAGTGGTTAGGCCGTTTTTGTAAGGCTTCTCAGTCCTCCCACCTGTCCCAGGCGGAGGAGCCGGATTGCTGCTGCTTGGCTCCGGAAACGCCCGGACCACCTATAGGTTCTGGGTTTACAGGGTTTACCGGACCTGTCTTTCCCCATTTTGAGCCTTCGGATCCAATATCATATCCAGCCTTCGTCTGGCTTCCGGCGCAGATATACGCCTCGGCCTTGACCTGCAACAGGTCAGTCATCGGAGTTATATATGGTTTTTTCATCGTCAGTTTCTTTTTGTTCGTGGTTATCTTACTGAATATTTCTTGCCATTGACAATGTAGATGCCCTTTGGCAGCGTGCTGAGGCTGTCAGTGCTGGCGCGCACCACCTGTCCGTTGAGGTTGTACACCTTGCCGTCAGCAGCCATCTTGTCCTCTGCGGGCTGGATGGCATTGAGGTCGTTGATGCCATTGGTCACGTCGTCAAGTTCGGTCAGGCCGTATGCAGTGAAGGCCTTGGCACGTGCATGGTCGTCCTTTGAGGCGAGGATGCAGGCGGTGTACTTCGTCCACGTTCCGCCTTCGCTTGCGCCCCACTTGTAGAAAGCGTTGGGCCATTTCGTCTCGTCATCGCCTGAATAGTAATAGTAGCTGTAAGGCTGGAGCTTCTTCCCGTCAGTATAGTTGCCTCTGAAGATATAGGTGACACCGTCCCAGGTCTTGACCACGCTCTGCAGTCTTGCGTCATCCTCGGGCTGCAGGTCGATGCCGACGATGACAGTCTTCACCCCCTGTGTTTTCCCGGCATGGATGGCTGGGTGAATCATGTAGGGATGGTGTGCCTTGGTCTGGGTGACACGGTCCTTGAACTTGAAGGTGATGTACTTGTCCTTGCCTTTCGAAGTCATTTTGGTTTCCCCTGTTACTTCCGAGAACTCAACCACCTCAACGGTTGCGCCGTATGCGCTCTTGAGTTCTGTCTCCGTCATGTCGAAGGGCAGGCAGAGGGTGTACCACTTGTCACGTACGTGGACTTTGTCCTCATAGATGTGCTTGTCAAGGGTCTTGTCAGTGGCCAGGAAGTTCTTCCATCCGGCATAGTCGCCCTTTGTTCCCTCGAAATAGGATGAGTGTGCTTGTGGGAACTTGTTCCCCTTGTCGTCAAATACCCAGTTGTTCAGCTCCGAGTGATCCTTGTATGGGGAGGAGCCATAGCCCTGTGTTCCTATCACTTTCAGGAACTCATTGGTGTAGTTGTCATAGGCAGCTTCCTTGAAGTGGAGCTTTGTGACTACCTTCATGTTCCTATCCTCTGGCTTGAAATAGGTGTCGGTTGACACGGTTGTACCATTGGGCCTACCTCCTTGTATGGTGTACTGGTAGGTGTTGTTGTCAGTAAAGGCACCTTCGGCACACTTGGTGTGGGTCCCCAGCACATAGACATCACTGAGGTTGTAGTTGTTCTCAAAGGCAGCGGTCTCAATCTCCTCCACTCCCTCAGGGATGGTGATCGACTTCAGTTCAGTGCATCCGGCAAATGCCTTGGTCTTGATCCGTTGCAGTGACTGTGGCAGGCGGATGGAGGTGATTCCAGAGTTGAGGAATGCACCATCGCCAATCTCGGTCACACCCTCAGGTAGGACGATGTTCTTAAGCCCCGTGCAGCGATCAAAGGCCTTGTCGCCAATGACGATGTTCGTGGAGCCATAGTGGAAATCGACTGTTGTGAGATTTGGATTACCCTGGAAACAGAGCCTATCAATCTGGATTTTCTTGCGGGCACCAATGCTGATTTCCCTCAATGATTGGTTTTGGAAGGCCTGGTTGTCTATTTTAAGATCGATGTTTGGGTTGTCCGGGATGATCACCTCCTCTACCTGGCTGTTTGAGCTGTTGAGGAAAGTCTGCGGGATGCGAGTCGTGGACTTAGGATAGGTCACTTTTTTCAGTGAGGGCATGTAGCCAAGATGTTTCAAATCCTCTTGGCTATAGGCATCAGCATCTGTGAGGTCAAGCTCTTTTGCTGAGAAACGATGGTAGTTTGCGGAATTGTCAAGACCGCACAATCCTTCAAAGTCGGCGGTGTTGAGTTTTGCACCGTTTATTGTTACGACTTTTATTTTTGAGGCTGTATTGGCATTCTTAGTAAGAAGCTCAGAACCGGGTTTGATCGGATCGTATTTGCCACTGATTTCGGCAGCAATATCGCCTGTCGCCTCCAGCGTCAGCACAACTGTGCCGTCGGGTTCCTTTGTTACTCTCAGCTTCGCCCATGTCGCCTGCGCGATGAGTAAGCCGAGGAAAGTAAATAGAATGATTCTCTTCATTTCTTTTGATTCTCTAATTATGATTATTGTTATCTTTGAATGCTGTTGAAATGAAGTGTCCTGGTCTCACGACTTGGACACTTCGGAGAGTATTACTAAATTATTTATATTTTTTTGTGGTCTACATTCTCCGCTTTCAGGCAAGAAGCTGATGTGATGGTCAGGCTTCGAGATGGCATGATGCCGCTGTTGTCTTGCCGTCAGAACGGTCTTGCATGGGCAATGGGATTTAGCGTCCGTCCTGCCCTGACGAGAGTTGCCCCCTCATCTTTCCGCTGCAAAGGTAGCTGAAGCTGATGAGCTTTCGGTTGCCAATATCCTTCGCAGAGTTGTGCAAACGGTCTGATTGATTGCTGAAAAGGTAAATGATTTCCCAAACCGTCCGAAACATTGTCGATTCATGTTTGGTAAAGTGTTATCAAATGTTAAATCGGGGGGGGGTAAATACTGTTTGTAAATTATTTATTAATTTAGCATCCATAAAATTAAATATATAACCAAATGACTGAAACTTACAAACTGCCAACATCGGTTGCCTCGTTCAGTGAGATAATAGATAGTATCACGGGTGGGCAAGCTGTTCCTGGAGAGGACAGCATTGCCACAGCTGACTATTTTATCTCAACGGGCTGCAAATCCTTTTTCAAACCGATCGAGGAACTGAGACTGCCCATGCGCATGGATTGCGTGCGCTTTGGAATCATCAAGCAGGGGTGGAGTGATCCTGTAATCAACCTGCACCGCTATCACTGTGCGCCGGGCGACATGCTCTTTGCCAACTGGGGTGCGGTACTCGACTCGGATGTCTTTGCCCCCGGCACGGAGGTGGAGGGCTTCATCCTGCGAGAGGAATATGTGAAACTGCTCTATAACGGCAAGCTGCCCAGCATGTTCGTCAAGTCCAGCCAGTGTTTCCACATGCGGCTGACGGATGAGGAGAAGCAGACGTGCGACAGGTATTTGCAGATGCTGGTTGAACTGATACACCTGTCAGACGGTAAAAGCCATGATGCGATAGCCTCACTCTTCAAGTCGGCGATAGACTTCGCGCAGTCGCTCTTTGATCGAGACCAGGTGGTCATAAGAGACTATTGGCCCCGCAGCAAGCGCATTGCCGAGGCTTTCATGCAGCTTGTCAGCGAGCATGCCCGCCGGCAGCATGACTTGGGATTCTATGCCTCGGAGCTGTGCCTCTCGCCCCACCGGCTCAGTGTGGCGGTGAAGGAGAAGACGGGTGAGAGCGCCAAGGCATGGATTGACAAGACGCTGACCATTGAGATACAGGTGGAGCTGCGGCATACTGACAAGTCGCTCAAGCAGCTGGCGAGTGAGTTCCGCTTCTCTTCGCTCAGTTCCTTCTGCAAGTTCTTCAAGCGCAATGTGGGCATGACGGCTGTAGAGTACCGGATGAGGCAGTGATATTCATGGTGGATGCTGCTGCGTGGCGGCAGTCCGGCCTCATGCAGTGCGGCCAGCTGGCTGAATAATGACGAAATGGCATACCCCCTTTGCTCATGGCTGATGTTACCAGTCATAGGGCAAAGGGGGTATGCCATTTCGTGAAGATGGATGTGCCTCCGGGCTTCAGACGGGAGCGTGAGGGGCAGGCTTGCGCCCTTACCTCATGGCCATCTGCCTGCCCGCCAGCACGGCAATGAAGCCTAAGGCCAGTGAGGCGAGCGTATAGAGGAGGGAGAGGGTGAAGCCATCGCCCTTGGCAAGCGTGACATTCTCATTCATGAAGGTGGAGAAGGTGGTGAAGCCACCGCAGAAGCCCGTCGTGAGCAGCAGGCGCACGGCGGGACTGATGCCTCCGTTGCCTGCGGGCAGGGCTGAGAGGAGGCCGATGAGGAAGCAACCCACCACGTTGACCACCATTGTCCCCAGGGGGAAAGATCCGGCGACGGCCAGCTGGACATACTTTGATATGACCATGCGCAGGCTGCCGCCCACGAAGCTGCCGATGCCTACTAAAAGAATATCCCTGATCATGTCGTACTGTTTAGAACACAAGGTTGAATCCGAAGCGGATGCCGCTCTTGGAGATGCCGGGGAGGTGGGTGTAGGTAAGGCGGCGCACGTAGTCGACCTCCAGGCACTTGAAGATGTTATGCACGCCTACCACCAGCTCCAGGTAGGGGTCATGGGTCATGATGTTCGTGCCCTCGGGGAACTTATAGAGGTCAGGGTCATTGACGTTCTGTGGCAGGTATGGGTTGTTCTTGTCGGTCAGGTGTCCCCACATGCCCTTGAAGGCGATGTACTCACGCCACTTGAGCTTCTTGATGAGCGGGAGGCGGTTGAAGATCTTGCCCTCCAGGTCCCACGCAAGGTTGAACTGCGCATAGCGGTCGTTGAGGAACTCCATGATCTCCATGAGGTTGAAGGTGCCTTGATGCTCGAAGTAAGACGTGTTGACAGGTGGGTCGATGAGGAACGGGAAGGGCACCTTGTTCCATTGCGCGCCGCCCTGGATGCGGGTGTCGAAGTGTCCCCAGCTGCCGAGCCAGAACCGCTTGTAGATGGTCAGCTCGGTGAGATTGGAGTTGAAGTTGCTGCCCAGGAAGCTCTGGATGCCCATTGTATGGGTGAGCTTGAACTGGGGTGCGTCGAGGTTCACCTCCACGCGCTGCTGCTTTGAGTTGACGTAAGTCTGTCCGGGGCGGAAGTCCAGTCCGAGGATGAATTCCGTCATGCGTACCTTTTCGACCAGTGAGCCGTCCATCTTCTCATAGACGAGCTTGCCAGTCGGCTTGTTGCTCTCCGTCCGCAGCTCCAGGCTGGTGGCCAGTCCGTAGTCAGTCTCCCACATGAAGCTGAGCTTCTGCCGGTTGACGAAAGCCATCTTCTCCACCTTCACTGGTCGGAAAGCCATGAAGATGTTGTCCTTGTTGTGGATGAGGTATTTGTCGGATGGTGCCTCGACATCCTTGTATGACTCCAGCGTGAGGGTGCGGATGGGGAACTCGATGGGCTGGTACTCGGGCTTGTTGAACGAGTAGGTCACCTTGGCATCGTAGTAGCTGCGGTGCGAGCGGGTGCCGTAGGCATAATAGCCCTCGAAGAACCAGTGCGGATTGAATTTCGCCGTGGTGCGTGCGGAGGCACGGAGACGGATGCCATCGACGAAGTTCTTGGATATGAGCGTGTTGACCGGGCCGATGTCGACCTTACTTGGTGTTTTCTCCGATCCAGTCTCGATGAAGTTCTCTATGAGTGCCTTGGATGCGAACATGACCCACTTGAAGTGCTTGGTCTTTGCCATGCGCTTGATGAAGGAGTCCATGCCCGCCTCGCTCTTGGTGAGCTGTGTGGTGCGGTGTTGGGCCCAGAAGTCATTGTCACGCATCTTGGCGGCAGCGTCGTAGGTTATCTTCGCCTTTCCCTTGAACAGCTTGTCGGCGATGGGTGCGAAGGCATAGTTGGTCATGCCTGTGGTCCGGATGACGATGGCACGCTGGAAGAGGTCAGTCAGCTTCAGCTCGGCGATCATATTGTCGGTGGTCAGAGCCCACTCTCCGTTGTGGAGCTTGGTGTACTCCTGCTCGAACTTCATGGCATCGACGAAGTTCACGCCCGTGCTGGCAGGCAGCTGCATGTCGCACTTCTTCACGTGCAGGGTGCTGTCATTGAGTACATACAGCTCACCGCGGAAGCCGAAGTCCTGCTGGTTGGCAGGCATGAACTGCAGGCGGATGCACTGGTCCTGGTTCACGTAGACCGTGTCGTCAATGTAGAAATGGTAGAAGGCGATGGCCGTTGAGCCTATCGGTGATGGGAACCGCTTCTGAAGGAGGTCAATCTGGTCATCATAGAGGTCGATGTCCTTGAAGAGATCCTTGACGATGGTGTTCATCGCCTCACCTGTCTGGATGAGTTTCGATATACCCTTGGTCGACTGTCCGAGGACGATGTCCTTCTCGTCATGCGGATTCTTGCGGTAGATGTGCTGCGTGAGAGTCTCATCCACCGATATGGGGAGGATGAGCTTGTTGTTGTAAGGGCAGGTCTCCACCTGGTCGAGCAGCCACGGTGCCTTCTTGAACATGGACCCCTCCAGCTCGTCAGGCGTGAGGTTGTTGACCGCCATTGTCACCTTCTGGTACTTGTCATACTGATAATAGTCGTGGTTCTCCAGGTGGGTCTGCTTCTTGGCGGCGATGACCCGCTTCATGAGTTCCACCGCCGGGTTGTCCTTGCGGGAGTACTTGTGCCGCCGCTTGGCCCGCACCACGACACCCTCCAACTGCTTCGAGTCGGATATGAGAACCACGTGCAGCGTCTGCGGTGTGTTGGCTGTTATCCTGATGCGGCGTGCCTTGTAGCCGACGGCCGTCACGGTGAGCTGCTCGCCCAGCTTCCGCTCAATGGTGAAATGGCCCAGGGCATCGCTGGAGGCCCCGATCTTCAATGACCTGTAGATGGCATTGGCATAGGGGATGCTGTCGCCCGTCTGTGAGTCAACGACATAGCAGTGCAGCATGTTGGCGTCAGCCATTGGTGTGACCACAGGTTTTGAAGCCTCTGCCGCCGCAGCCTTAGCCGCCTCCTTCGTCACGGAGTCGATGGCCTGGATGAGCGAGTCGGTGGCAAGGGCAAGTGAGTCGACTGACTGGGCCTGGGTGGTAAGGGTGACAAAAAGCAAGGCCCATCCCCAGCTTCTCCTTGGTGAGAGGAGGAAGCCAGCATGCGTCCATCCTTGCCAAAGGACGTTTAGAAGCCGTTGGAGCATAAGAAAGCTCACACCCGTCCCCTTATGGAATAGGGACGAGTGTGAAACACGGTGTTTCTTGAGATTGGATAATATTATCATATAATTTTTAGTTTTAGAGCAGAGGGAGAGCCAGCCGTCCTCCGGTGGGGGTGGCTGTCAGCAGACAGGCTGTGTGCGTACAGTGAGGCTGTCAGCCGCCAGTCATCTCCCATGCCTTGCGGGCATTAGCCAGTCCCCTCCTTCGGGAGGAGCTGTGGGACAGGACTTCTCAGTCCATCTCCTCATCAGCCTCATAGCCGCCCATCTCGCGGATGGCATTCTTGAGCATGGTGTATTGCTCAAAGAGGTTGTTGACAGCCTCCTCGCCACGTGTGTAGTCGTGCATCGGGCTCTTGAGGAAGAAGCTCAGGAATCGCTGTATGCCATAGCGGCCGGCACGTGCGGCAAGGTCGCTGAGCAGCGTTAGGTCAAGGAGCAGTGGGGCGGCGAGGATGGAGTCACGGCAGAGGAAGTTGATCTTTATCTGCATCGGGTAGCCCATCCATCCGAAGATGTCGATGTTGTCCCAGCCCTCCTTGTTGTCGTTGCGGGGTGGATAATAGTTGATGCGCACCTTGTGGTAGATGTCGCCGTAGAGGTCGGGCTGGTCATCGGCCTTGCAGATGGTCTCCAGCGTGGAGAGCTTGCTGACCTCCTTTGTGTGGAAGTTGGCTGGCTCATCAAGGACCAGTCCGTCACGGTTGCCGAGGATGTTGGTTGAGAACCAGCCTGCGAGCCCCAGGTTACGGGTCTTGATGATAGGTGCGAATCCCGACTTGACCAGCGTCTGTCCCGTCTTGAAGTCCTTGCCGGAGATAGGCATGCGTGTCTTCTCAGCCAGTTCCCACATGGCAGGGATGTCGACGGTGGTGTTGGGCGCACCCATGATGAAGGGGCATCCCTCCGTCAGAGCGGCATAGGCATAGCACATGGACGGAGCCACATGCTCACGGTCATCAGCCTTCATGTCGGCCTCCAGCTGTGCAAGGGTCTTGTGGTGCTGCTCATCGTAGGGAACGTAGATCTCAGTCGATGCCGCCCAGATGACCACCACACGCTCGCAGCCGTTCTGCTGCTTGAAGTCGCGTATGTCCTGCTGCAGGGCTGTGACCATGTCCCAGCGTGTCTTGCAGTCCTTGACGTTGTCGCCGTCGAGCCGTTTGGCGTAGTTCTTGTCGAATGCGGCCTTGAGGGGCTTGATGGCTTCCAGCTCATCACGTACTGGCTCAATGTCCTTGGCCTTGAGAACCTCGGCATAGACGGCAGCCTGATAAGCGTTCTGCGGGTAGACATCCCATGTTCCGAAGACGATGTCGTTCAGATCAGCCAGCGGCACGATGTCCTTATAGTGAAGATATTTCTTCTCTGTCCCGCTTCCCACACGGATTTTATCGTATTGGGTCATGGAGCCGACAGGCTTCGTGAGACCCTTGCGTGTCATTAACACTCCGGTCATGAAGGTTGTGGCGACTGCACCGCAGCCAACGACCATGATACCTAACTTGCCCTCTGCGGGCTTAACATTCGTCTGTTTCATTTCACTTCTGTGCAATATATTATTAACGATGATTGTTTTCTTATATTGCCTCAGGTCGTTTATTATTCAGTCTTTGCCAGTTTGGCTCATGCGTTTGGTGCCCGTCAGGCTTCAGTCAGCTGAGCGAGGTCAGTGATGATGCGGTCGGCGACGCAGGTCTCGGGCTCATCATCCGTCCATCCCTCACCCTTTATCCAGACAGTGCGGCAGCCGATGCTGTGGGCTGGAAGGATATCCTTGGTGTAGCTGTCGCCCACGACGGTTGTCTGCCCGGGCTTTACCCCCATCGACTCGGCGGCCAACTGGAAGATACGTGGGTCAGGTTTGCGTATGCCCACCACGGCACTCTCGGTGACTGTCTCAAAGAGGTCGGCCAGTCCGAACTCGTCAAGCACCACGGCGATGTTGCCATAGAAGTTGCTCACCAGGCCCAGCCGGTGCTGTTGCCTCAGCCGTTGCAGCACGTCTCGGCTGTGTGTGGTGATGGCTTTCACCTTATTATATACGTCATCGAGTACGGCTGCCTGCATGCTGGCAAGGGAGAAGCCAGTGGGGGAGACAAGCCCGTGTGCGGCGAGATACTCGAACTCAATGCGCAGCTTTATCTCCAGGGTGTGGCGGAAGGTGTATCCGGTCTGGATGATAGGATTCTTGCCAAGGGTGCGCTCGGCATAGACATAGGCCTGGCGGAAGATCTCCTCGCTGATGGGGATGTGCTGCTGCTCGTAGGCATGCCAGAGCATCTTGCCCCAGTGGCAGCCTGCGGTGTCGATGGTTCCGCCGAAGTCGAAGAGGAGAGGAGCGGATTCTCCACAGGGGGCCTCTCCCCCGACCGCTCCCCGAAGAGGGAGGGGAGTAGAATGTAGTGTTGCTGATTTATTGCTGGATTCTTTGCTCATGATGATTTCCTTTGAGGGTGATAATAGGCGATGATAAGCGTTGATAGGCGATGATAGGCGATGATAGGCGATGATAGGCGATGATAGGCGATGATAGGCGATGATGGGCGGTGATGGGCGGTGATGGGCGGTGATGGGTGGTGATGGGTGGTGATGGGCGGTGATGGGCGGTGATGGGCGATGATGGGCGATGATGGGCGGTGATAGGCGGTGATAGGCGGTGATGGGCGGTGATGGGCGATGACGGGTGGTGATGGGCGATGATGGGCAACCTGCTAAGAATCAGCCCTCATCGCTGTTCACTCCCCTCCCTTTTCGGGGAGGGACTGTGGGAGAGGCTGCTCCTGCACAGGTCCTCATGCCGCTTGTGCATGTAGATGTACATCAGGTTATACAGTGTTATCTCCAGGAGGAGATAAACCCACGGGCAGTTCAGCAGGCAGGTGACGTAAATGAGGATGGCACGACTGTTGAATGTCAGGAGATTGGTCAGAGGCATCAGCGGTCGGCTCCCGGCAAGGAAGCGTTGCTTGATGTCCTGCGGCACCTGGTCAATGCTGCCGTATTGTTCCAGCAAGTGGGCATGGAACTGCTGGAAGGCCGGTGTGCGCCGCTCCTGGCTTCGGCAGTAGTTCTGATAGTTGGAGTGGAAGGCCCGGTCCCAGAAGACCCCCTTCCTTCCTTTCAGACTCTCGGCAATGGCATGCTCCTTGGCGTAGGAGTCAAGCTCAGAGCCTTCCTTGCCTTTGAGGAAGTAGAGGTGAATCTGCCGGTAATAGTCGCTCAGCGAGCTTTGCGGCGAATGGCTGATGATGCCTGCTATGGCAGCGAGCCCCAGTGCCCAAAATCCCCACACCTCCGTGGTGCCAGGCATGGGCTGAGACCACAGTCGCAGGACAATGGCGAGATAGATGGCGAAGAACCACAGGTCGCCGGCGAATCCATCGAGGCATCGGCCTTTCATTGACCGCTGATTGGTGAGGCGGGCGAGCTGTCCGTCAGTGGAGTCACAGAAGTTGGCCAGCATCAGCAGGATGATGCCTAAGACATTGTGCAGCGTGTCAGTGAAGAAGAACATCACACCGGCTGCCACTCCTAAGAAGATGGAGAGGATGGTGATGGTGTTCGGGGTCACACCGAGACGGTGCCACAGGAGGGCGAAGGCAAGCCCGATGGGGCGTGTGAAGTGTATGTCGAGCCATTCCTCGGTGTCGTCCGACTTGAAGGAGGCACGGAGGAGGGTGCGGAAGGAGGGCCTTGCGCTTTCAGAGAGGGTGGGTGAGGATATGTTGGTTTCTTTGGTCATGATGGGGGATGGGTGTTGGGTGTTGGGTGTTGGGTGATGATAGGCGGTGATGGGCGATGATGGGCGATGCTGAATCTCAGCCCTCATTGCTGTTCACTCCCCTCCCAAGGGAGGGGTTGGGGATGGGCCGTAGAGGCTGGTTATCGCTTTTGCCGCCTCCTCCCTGCATCGTGAGAAGCTGGGCCAGTCGTTGAAGTCGATGATGGCATATGTGCCGTCAGCCCTGATGACGGCATCACCCCCGTAGACAGGTGTGCGCAACAGGCGGGCAAGGGTGTCGGCATCAGTCCTGAGGCGGTCGTGTGGGAAGGAATAGTGATGGGGACGGCCATTGAGGGCCTCGTCGCCGAACTTCGTATCGCCGTCATCGCCGGGATAGAAGCAGCGGAAGAAGTCCGTGCCTGCCACTCCATAGAACTTCACGAGGTCGCCCCTGACGTGCGCCTGTACGATGAAGTCGGTGATGCCGCGGCGGAGAAAGTCGGTCTTAGCCTGCTCCAGCTCGGTCTCGTCATGGCAGTAGCGCACGTCCTCATGGCTCTGTGCCGCACTGTCGCCCCGCTTCACCCAGTAGCCGTCCTGGCCCTTGGCTGGCGGCTGGGGGAGATGATGCTCCTGCATCACCTCGCTTATATTGCTGCGCCGGCAGGCACGTACACCAGCTGGCGGATTGATGACCCGTACGCCCTGCTGCTCCTGCGCCTCCAGCCATGCCAGTGCCTCCGGGCTGCGGGCCATGGAGAGGATGAGGGGCGATGATGGGTGATGGGTGATGGGTGTTGGGCGATGATGGGCGGTGATGGGCGATGATGGGTGGGGGAGATTATCCTCACCGATTATTGTCCCTCCTGTCAGTCTGCTGACCTCCTGCAGGATGGCGGCGTCTTTCTCAACCGAGTTGGGTGAGTAGCGTTCCGCACGCTGGATGAGGAGGCAACCCGTCCCTGCCTGTGGCTGAAGGCTCTCCTCCCCAGGGGAGGGGACGGGGGTGGGCTCTGTCTGGTTCGCCTTCTCAATATCCTGCGCATGGTCAATGTCGAAGACCCTCGTGAGGGGATAGGCCTCTATGCGCAGTCCTGCTGCCACCAGGGCACGCTGGAAGTTGCGCATGCGGCTCTCGCCCTGTTCCACACAGCGGTCGAGGACAGGCAGCGCAGCAGGTGTCAGACCGTATATGCCGGCGGATATGTAGCGGGATCCGGGTTGTGGGAAGTCGTAATATCCGTTGACCGTCAGGTGGTTGCTTACACCTACATAAAGTGGTTTCTCATCGTCAATGTAGTCGGTCACCCCCATCAGTGCGTCGCATCCGTCAGCAGCTTTTCGGCGGAAGGCCTCTACATAATCACGGAACTCGTCCTCGTTGAAGATGGTGTCGACGGTGGTCAGCACGAAAGGTCCATCATTGAGGTAGCGGCTCAGCTCATGAAAGCTGTGCATGGAGCTGGGAGTCGACTTGATGATGAAGCGCAGGGGTACAGGCCGTCCTCGCAGTCCCTCATTCTGAATGTTCACCAGGTGGCGGCTCACCTCCGTCATCCGCTCGTTGCAGATGACGACAATCTCGGTGGCACCATTCTCCATGAAGATCCTTATCAGTCGGTCGACAAGCATCTCGCCGCCCACTCTGACCATTGGTTTCGGTTCCTTCACACCCTCCTGGGCCAGCCGTGAGCCGTCACCGGCGGCTATAATCGCAAATTTCATTCTTGTCAGTCTTTTGGCCATATACCCCTCAAAGAGGATTTTTCAGTCCTTTTCGGGTATAGTACATCTGCAAAGGTACATAATTTCAGGCAGAACAGGAAACTGGTTAATCTTTTTTAGTTTAATAGTTTCTGCAGCCCCTCATCCTCCCGCTTCTCCCCTCCTCGGCATGCAGGATGTGGGGCTTTGGGATGACAGGCGGGATGCCCTTGCAGAATACTTCCTGTGAAGTACTGAGGTATTGCAGCTGAAGTATCCGACTACTTCACGTGAAGTACCGGGCAGGCTGCTGCGGAGGCGCACTCAACTTGTCGGGTGATTTTGCCTTTCATTACAGATTTTTGCGTATCTTTGCAGACAGATAAAAACCTACGTGATGAAACCTATGACCATAAAAAGCCAGATACTATACTGCCTGATGGCACTTCTTGCCGTCAGCTCGTGCAGCCATGACGACAGCCGCACACATCCCGTGGAGAAGCGGAACCCCATTGTCGCCAGCACCATATCGAACCATAACATCATGGCTTTTGCCGAGGACCGTGAGGGACATATCTGGATTGGCACGTTCCGCGGGCTGAACAAGTATGACGGACACCGTTTCTACCAGTACTTCTGCAATGACGACTCGCTCGGGCTGCCCGACAACCAGATCAACAGCCTCTTCTCCGACTCCCGCAACCGCCTGTGGGTGGGCACGATCAGCGGCCCTGCCCTCTACACTGACAAGGACAACTTCCAGCGCATACCCATACAGGGCGACCCCAGCGGATGCCGGGGATTCATGGAGGACAGCGAGGGGCACATCTTCCTCTGCACCTTCAACAGCATACAGGAATATGACGAGGAGCGGCAGGTGTTCACCACGAAGGTGGGCGGTCTGGAGCTGGGGCTGATAGGCCGTCCGGCACTCATGGACGAGAGGGACCGTATCTGGCTTGCCACATCCGGCTCGCTGCGCTGCTACTCGGCGCATGACTGGTCGCTCAGCTACGAGCGGAAGGCCAGCAGCCCCACCTTATTATATATGCAGCGTGGCGGACAGCTCTGGCTGATTGAGAACGGGCGGCTGACGATGCTCGACACCAGCTCGCACATCTCACAGCTCCCCGCGCCGCTGTCTGCCGACCCCACACTGGCTTCCGACCCCGTGCAGAGCATCACGGGATATGGCGACAACGGGCTGATGATGCTCACCAGGCAGGGGCATCTCCTGCTCTACAACAGCCTGACGGGACGCATCACACATGAGACCGACAACGGATTCCCCTTCAAGCCCCTTGAGCGCAGTCCGTCACTGCTCTTCACTGACTCGAACCAGAACCTGTGGGCAGGCTCGGGCAACGAGGGACTGGAGATAAGATACCATGCCAGCGAGCGTTTCAACAGTGACCGCCGCCTCTCCGAGCAGTTCGGCAGCCAGCCCATCACCGCCCTTGCCACCGATGGCGACCGCATGCTCTGGGCAGGAACACTGAAGAACGGGCTGCTGGCCTGTGACCTCATGACGCACAGCGTCAGCCCCGTGCAGGTGCCGGGACTCCCTGGCGGCTATGTGTTCAGCCTATGCCGTGCCTCGGAGGGCAGCCTGTGGATAGGCCATCCGGGAGGCATCATCAAGGGACAGTATGCCGGCGGGAGCTTCCGGCCAGCCTTCTCACGCTCTTCGGCCCTGGCTATGAATATCGTGGAGGACCGTGCCCACAACATCATCGTCTCACAGGCAGCCGACAGTCTGCTCGTATTCCCGCACGGAGAGGTGGCGGGCAGCTTCCCCATGAGGGTGTACGAGGAGCCAGGCGGATTCATCCCCAGTCTGCTCCCGCTGGCTGACGGGCGCACGCTGGTCTGCGGTTTCCGCAAGGACATCCGGACACTTGACGTGACGAGGCGGCGCACGGGCAGGCTTGAGATTGATGCGGCCGACCTCCGCCGCAGCCTGAAGCGTGGGCGGCTTATCCCGACCGACTTCTACCAGGACTCCCGCGGCGATGTGTGGATAGGCACGGTGAGCAACGGCCTGCTGGTCTATTCGCCCCAGACGCGCCGCCTGCGCCCCATTGAGGGCATCTCCTGCTCGGATGTCTCGGCCATCGAGGAGGATGACCAGGGCAACATCTGGGTCAGCACCATGTACGGTCTGAACCGCTATGACCGCACCACAGGCAAGGTGAGCCAGTTCTTTGAGGAGGATGGCATCGCTGGCAACCAGTTCTATGACCGAGCCTCCTGCAAGCTCGCCAACGGGACGCTCGTATTCGGTGGCACACAGGGTATGACCATCTTCAACCCTATCGACATCACGACACGGAAGAAGGTGCCGGTGGTGTTCGAGTACCTGCGTGTGCATAACGACATCGTGAAGCCCGAGGAGGACGGAGTCATCGACAGCTCGCTCAGCCTGAGGCCTGTGATACGGCTCAGCCATAAGGACAACAGCTTCAGCATCTCCTATGCAGCCATTGACTACAGCGAGTACGAGCGGGTGCATTACTTCTACCGGCTGGAGGGATTCGACAGCTACTGGGTGGACGGAGGCACGAACCACGAGGCCTACTACTCGAACCTGCCTGCGGGGCATTACACCTTCCGTGTGAAGATAACGGACGGAAGTTCGGAGAAGGCGATTGCCGAGAATGAGATTGAGGTCATCGTCAGCCCTGCGCCCTGGAACTCCTGGTGGGCCTGGCTCGTCTATATAGTCCTGGCGGCGGTCATCATCCGCTACATCCGCCGCATCCGGCAGCGTGCCCAGGCAGAGCGGGAGGCTGCCGAACGAGCCCAGGCAGAGCGGGAGCGCAAGCAGCAGGAGGCAGAGACGCGCATGAATTTCTTCACCAACGTGTCGCATGAGTTCCGCACGCCACTCACGATGATTGCAGGACCTGTGCGCCAGCTTGCTGAGAACGGGAATCTTCGTCCGGCCGACCGCAAGCTGATCAGCATCGTGCAGCACAACGTGAGGCG
>JAILEG010000053.1 GCA_024688365.1 Prevotella sp. | reverse complement strand
ATTCCGAACAGAGAAGTTAAGCCCGCCTGCGCCGATGGTACTGCAATGCAATGCGGGAGAGTAGGTGGCCGCCTCCTTTCACAGAGAGAGCCTCATGGAGAGATCCGTGAGGCTCTCTCTTTTTGTTGTGGGGATGGGCGGTGATGAGCGATAATAAGCGGTGATAGGAGAGAGTAACCAATAGGCGATGATGGGCGGTGATGGGGAAGAAAATGACAGGCGTAGATGGGCGAAGATGGGGAAGGCAGCAGGAGGCGATGATGGGCGGAAATCTTTATGTTCTATTCTTTTCTGTTTGAAGAAAATATATTATCTTTGCTTATCTTATTTGAAAGTACTATGTTATATCCTATTAAGCGTTCTATAGTCTGGCTGAGGCGTATGCGTTATTCCAGAGGTTTTGGTGTGCAGTCACCTTGGGCCTATAAGTTTATTCGCTATGTGGTGAATGAGCATTATCCATATTATAGATACAAGCAGCTGAAGGTGCAGATCTATGGGCTGGATAAGCGTACACGTAAGTTATGTAGGCTTTATTTCCGTTTGGCGAATTATCAGCAGCCAGAGTCTATAATTGATTTTCTTCCTTCTTCCTCGTGCTATAAGTTCTATTTTATTGCAGGGTGTAAGAAGGCCAGCTATTTTCATGTGACTGACCAACATTCGCCGAATGACTGGTACAGTGTGTTATCGCAAGTAGGAGAGCATACCGTACTGCGTGTGTCATTGGAGAAAAACTACAGTGAATTCCTGGACACAGCCTTGAATCTTTTACCTTCTTCTTCACTTATTATTCTTGAGCGAATAAAAAAGAACAAGGACTCTGAGTCTTATTGGGATAGTCTTATAGCAGATGACAGAGTGGGGGTGAGTTTTGACTTGTATTATTGTGGAATACTTTTTTTGAATAAAGACATTATAAAGCAAAACTATATTGTAAACTTTTGACAATGAAAATATATACTAAAAATGGTGATAAGGGTAAGACCTCTTTATGTGGTGGACATCGTGTGCTAAAGAGTGATTTACGCGTGGAGGCCTATGGAACGGTAGACGAACTTAGTGCGCATATAGGTTTGTTAGTTTCTTTGCTTTCTGCTGAGAACAAGTATGAAGACGTTCATGCTGTAATACCCTTTCTAGAGCAAGTCCAGCAGATTCTATTTACGGTTGGGAGTTCGCTTGCCTCAGAAGAAGATGTTTCCCTACATCTCTCATCACTTGTGCAGGAGCAGGGTGTCCTTGAGGATAAAATTGACTTCATGACGGCACAGATGCCTGTACAGCATAGTTTCATTTTGCCTGGTGGAACAGTTTTCTCTGCGCAATGTCATGTTTGTCGGACGGTTTGCCGACGTGCAGAGAGATGCATCGTAGCTCTTTGCGGACAACATGACGTATCGCAGGACATTCTCAGCTATATGAACAGACTTTCTGATTATTTCTTCATCCTTTCCCGTTATGTGAACTTTCAGGCAGGTGTGTGTGAAAAAATATGGAAAAAAACTTGCAGATAGAAAATAAAATATTACTTTTGCACGAAATTAGAAACATGTAAAAAAATAGGAATATGTATTGGACACTGGAATTAGCTTCTAAGTTAGAGGATGCGCCTTGGCCTGCGACAAAAGACGAGTTGATAGACTATGCTACTCGTTCGGGCGCACCCCTTGAGGTTCTTGAGAACTTGCAGGAAATAGAGGACGAGGGAGAAATCTATGACAGTATTGAGGATATTTGGCCTGATTATCCGTCAAAGGATGACTTCCTGTGGAATGAGGATGAGTATTAGTTCTAATTTATAATCAAGGCTGCCTACACGGGGTGTGGGTAGCCTTTTTTGTTTTTGTTACAATAAATTTCCTGTCTATCCGTTATAAGGACGTGTTTAGACGCTTATCTCTCATATTCACTTTTCTGTGTTTGTTTGGTTTATCAGGCATGGCGCAGTATGATGTATCCTATAGTCATTATTGGACTATGGAGCCATCGTACAATCCAGCTTCAGTAGGAAAGGATAATAAGCTGAATGTCGTTGGTGTCTATGCGTTGGATTTTGCCGGATATGAGCATAATCCCAATACATTCTATGTCGGGGCTGACATGCCACTTTATTTTGTGAGGCAATATCATGGCGTTGGCCTATCAGTATTGAATGACCGGATAGGATTATTTACCCATCAGCGCATTGCGGGGCAATATGCTTTCCGTCATAGCCTGTGGGGTGGAATGGTGTCAGCAGGCATCCAGTTAGGTATGCTGATGGAAAAGTTTGATGGAAGCAAACTTGATTTAGAGGAAGGGAATGACCCCGCTTTGAGCAAGTCGGAAGTGACGGGGAACAGTATAGATATGGGGTTCGGTCTCTATTATGTATGTAAGAGCTGGTATGTCGGCGCGTCTGTCCAGCATTTTAATTCCCCCTTGATAGATTTGGGAGAAAGCAACGAGCTGCAGATAGACCGCACCTATTATTTGACAGGTGGATACAATATAAAATTGAGAAATCCGTTTTTAAGCATACCGACTTCAGTGTTGGCGCGATATGACGGAACCGGCTACCGGGCGGATATCACAGCCCGTCTGGTCTATACGAATGAGAAGAAAGTACTTTATGGGGGTGTCTCCTATAGTCCGGCCAATTCCGTCACAGCCTATGTCGGTGGAACATTTCACGGTTTCAATGTCGGTTATAGTTATGAGATGTACACAGGAACAGCGGCCCCTGGCAATGGGAGCCATGAGCTGATAGTCAGTTATCAGGCCGACATCAACTTACAGAAGAAAGGGCGGAACAGGCATAAGAGCGTTAGATTCCTATAGAAAGATATATGAAAATGAGAAAAAGTATAATTACCATTTGTCTTGGTGCAATCCTTTTAAGTTCCCTTACTGGATGTTTTGCCGGTAAGTCAGCCTCTACGGCTGGGCGTGGAGGTGAGGTGACGGGGGTTGGCGGAGGCCGGAGCTTCCGTGAGCCTACACCTTTTGGCATGACACTTGTAAAACGCGGCTGGCTGCGAATGGGACTTGATAAGCAGGACACTCTTTGGGGGAAGAAGACTCCCGTGAAGGATATTTCCGTTGATGGCTTCTGGATGGATGAGACTGAGGTGACCAATTCTGAGTACAAGCAATTCGTCGAGTGGGTACGTGACTCTATCATCCGTACCCGTTTGGCTGATCCTGCATTTGGCGGCGATGAGACCTACATGATTACCGAGGATAAGAATGGTGACCCTGTCCCCCCTCACTTGGACTGGAGCAAGCGTTTGCCCCGTAAGCCCACGGAGGATGAGCAACGTGCCTTCGAGAGCCTGTATGTGACGAATCCTGTCACAGGAGAGAAACTTCTGGATGCCAGGCAGATGAACTACCGTTATGAGATTTACGACTATACGACAGCTGCGCTGCGCCGTAACCGAGTTAATCCCCAAGACCGTAACTTGAATACGGATATAACGGTAGACCCTGATGAGATTGTGATGATATCCAAGGATACTGCATACGTTGATGACAATGGCAATATCCATAATGAGACCATCAACCGCCCGCTGACAGGTCCGTGGGATTTCCTGAACACTTACATCGTCAATATCTATCCTGATACGACCTGTTGGGTGAATGACTTCCGCAATTCTGATAACGAGACTTATCTGCGCAACTATTTCAGCAATCCAACTTACAATGACTATCCTGTTGTAGGTGTGACATGGGAGCAGGCAAATGCTTTCTGTGCATGGCGTACGGAGTATTTGCTCAAAGGACTGGGACGAGAGGCGCGTTACGTGCAACGTTACCGCCTGCCGACAGAGGCTGAATGGGAGTATGCTGCCCGCGGCAAGAGCCAGGATGAGTTCCCGTGGGAAAACGAAAACGTCAAGAACGGTAATGGCTGCTTCTATGCAAACTTCAAGCCTGACCGTGGAAACTACACGAAGGACGGCAACCTGATCACCAGCAAGGTGGGCATCTACAGTTCCAATACGAACGGGCTCTATGACATGGCTGGCAATGTGGCTGAATGGACCAGCACCATCTATACGGAAGCGGGTGTGGATGCTATGAACGACCTCAATCCACAGTTGGATTACAAAGCAGCTCAGGAAGATCCTTATCGGCTGAAGAAGAAGAGTGTCCGTGGCGGTAGCTGGAAGGATCCGGAAAGCTATATCCGCAGTGCATGGCGCACCTGGGAATATCAGAACCAGCCACGCAGCTACATCGGCTTCCGATGCGTCCGCAGTTTGGCAAGTTCCTCCAGTGAGGCAGCTAAGCAAAACAAGAAAAGCAGTAAGAAAAAAAGAAGATAATGACACAGTACAGTAAATACAATATCGTCTACCGTCTGCAGAAGTGGATGGACAGTGTTCCTGGTCAGACTTTCCTCAACTATGGTTACAGTTGGGGAGCTTCTGTGGTGATTCTTGGGGCCTTGTTCAAGTTGACCCACTTGCCCGGAGCCAATATCATGCTTTATTTTGGCATGGGTACAGAGGTTATCGTGTTCTTCCTTTCAGCTTTCGACCGCCCATTCGACAAGACGGATGATGGTAAGGAACTGCCCACACACGTCACGGAGGAATATCTGGAGGGAGTGGATAGCCCAGCTCTGCAGTCTGTCCGCAAGGATGCAGCGTCCGTCCCGTCTTCATTGGCAGGTGTAGACGGGGCAGTGCAGGCATCCATCCCTACAGCGAATGACATTGCGGCAGCTGTCGTCAGCCAGCAGGGCAAAGTTATAGCTGATGCGCAGCAGCAGACACCGGAGATGGTGGAGGCGCAGACCAATTATGTGGATGCGCTGAAGAACCTGACCGACATGTTGGGTAAGGTGAGCGACCAAAGCCAGCGGTTGACCCGTGACAGCGAGGAGATGGAGAATCTGAACCGCACGCTCACCGGAATAGCCAAAGTCTATGAGATGCAGCTTAAGGGTGCCAGCCAGCAGATTGGCACGATTGATCAGATCAATGACCAGACCCGCAAGATGGCACAGCAGATAGAACAGCTCAATAAGATTTATGCCCGTATGATTGAGGCTATGACCGTCAACATGCGTGTGGCTGCTCCGGGTGCTGCCTCTCAACAGTCAGCATCGGAGAGCTTGTAATGATATTCCATGACTTGGAGAGGGCTGCCTGGCAGTGTCCTCCAGCCGTAAACTACAGAACGAATGGCTATTAAAAAGAGAAAGATTTCCCCGCGCCAGAAGATGATCAACCTGATGTACGTTGTCCTCATGGCTATGCTGGCATTGAATATCTCCACCGAGGTACTCAATGGCTTCTCCATCGTTGAGGAGAGCCTGAACCGCACAACGGGAAACTCGTCTAAAGAGAATGAGGCCATCTTTGGCGAGCTTGATCTGATGATGCGCAAGAATCCCCAGAAGGTGAAGGAGTGGTTCATGATGGCATCCACGGTGCGTGAGATGAGTGACTCTCTCTTCAACTATGCTCAGTCGCTCAAGGTGGCGATAGTCCGTGAGGCTGATGGCGAAGATGGTGATCCGCTGAATATAGAGAATAAGGATAATCTTGAGGCTGCCAGCTATGTCATGTTGAGTCCAGGTACAGGGCAGGGCAGGAAACTCTTTGAGGCAATCAACAGTTATCGTGACCGCATCCTGAATTTCGTTACTGATCCCCGTCAGAAGAAACTGATAGCCAGCAATCTTTCCACCGAGGTGCCTCATCATTCTATGGGAAAGAACTGGGAGGAATACATGTTTGAGAATATGCCCACCTCCGCTGCCGTGACGCTTCTCTCTAAATTGCAGAGTGACGTGCGTTACGCCGAGGGTGAGGTGCTGCATACTCTGGTTGCCAATGTCGGCCTGAAAGACCTGCGTGTAAACAAGCTGGAGGCATTCGTTGTCCCCAGCCAGACACGTCTCTATCCGGGCGAGTCGCTGATCGCGCAGATGTTCATGGCGGCTGTCGACTCAACGCAGCAGCCACAGGTGTTTGTCAATGGGCAGCTTATACAGGGTAATAAGATAACAGTGAAGGCTGGTGCCCCTGGTAAGCACACACTGAATGGCTACATACTTATCAAGGATCTGGCAGGAAATGTCCTGCGGCGTAACTTCTCCCAGGACTATTGGGTGACGGGCGGTCCGCAACCCAAGCAGTACATCAGTCCGGATGGCATGCAGAAGATTCCGCCGTTCGATGGAATGGCGACGATCGCCGCCGACTTGATGAACGTACTCTATGCAGGCTTCGACAACCCTGTCACCATCAGTATTCCGAATACCTCGCAAAGTGATGTTCAGGCCACAATGACGGGAGGCCCGCTTGTAGCCCGTGGTGGCGGACACTTTGTGGCCCGTCCTTCCACGGTCGGGCAGCCAGTCACCATCTCCGTCTCAGCCAAGGGCCGTAAGATAGGTGAGTATAAGTTCCGTGTGCGCAAGCTGCCTGATCCGTCACCTTATATTGCTATGGGGGCAGACCGTTTCAAGAGTGGCCCTTTGTCTAAGGCTGCCTTGATGTCAGCTCCAGGTATTCATGCCGCCATTGATGATGGCTTGCTCGACATACCATTCACTGTCACCAGCTTCCGTGTTGTATTCTTCGACAATATGGGCAACGCCGTGCCGCTGGCAAGCAACGGTGCATCGTTCTCGTCCCAGCAAAGGGAGCAGTTCCGCCAGCTGAGCCGGAACAAGCGGTTCTACATTACTAATGTGGTCGTACATGGACCCGATGGTACAACCCGTACGCTCAATGGACGTAACATGGAGGTGATTGTGAGATAGCTGCCGGGGTGGCAGGTTATTTGTGAGTCAGTGCATTCTGCTGGTTAATCTCACTCAATGGTCTCTTATCCGCCCCCAGTCCTTTATAAAAAGAAAACATCAAGAAAACAATGAAAAGAATACTTCTCATAGCCTGCTCGGCTTTCCTGGCTCTGACAATATCAGCCCAGCCAGCCCAGCGCAGAAACCAGCAAAGGCGCCAGTCGCCTGCCAACACGATTACTACTCGGGCACAGATTTCTTTTCCCACGGCTGCTCCTTTGCAGGAAGACGTGGTGTGGCGCCGTGATATCTATCGTGAGTTGAAACTCGATGAGGATGCCAATGCCGGACTCTACTATCCGGTAGAGGCTGTCGGCTCGCAGATGAATCTTTTTACTTACATCTTCAAGCTGATGATGAACGGTCCTGCCCGTGGTGGCATAGCTGCCTACACCTATCGCATGGATGGAAACGAGGTTTTCACCGATTCTGCCCGTGTCAAGCCTCTGCAGTTCCTTGACAACTACCACATTTACTATGAGCGTACAGATCGCGGCATCCGTCTTGACAATAGTGACATACCATCGGCTGAGGTGAAGGGCTACTATCTCAAGGAAAGTGCTTATTATGACCAGGGAACTGCCACCTTCCACCGTAAGGTTGTTGCCCTCTGCCCGATCATGTACCGTGAGGACGACTTTGGTGATGGAGAGGTGAAGTACCCGCTCTTCTGGGTCCGCTACGATGACTTGGCCCCCTTCCTCTCCAAGCAGACGATTATGACGAGCAATCTGAATAATGCCGCAACGATGAGCGTTGATGACTACTTCACCATGAATCTCTATCAGGGAAAAATCTACAAGACGACCAATATGCTGGGCAAGACCCTTTCCCAATATTGCCCTACCGACTCCGCCATGACGGCTGAGCAGCGGAAGATAGAGGGCGAGCTGGTTGCTTTTGAGAAGAACATCTTTGGTGATCCGGCACGTAGGGACAGTCTTGACAGCATCGCGGCTGCCAAGGAGGCAGAGAAGGCTCCCAAGAAGCTGCGCCGTAGCCGCCGTTTGTCAGGCACGACAACCTCCGTCAGCCGTTCCCGCCGCTCCTCAGGTCGCAGGGGAACATCAACAGGATCGGCGCGTGTGACCGTCCGTCGTGAGCGTCATTAAATCAGCTTAGAATGTTTCACTTGGGTATCAGCCAGCTTTGCCTTTGCACTAAGCGATGAATACCCTTAATAATTAGCGTTATGAAAAAAGTTATTTCAATGGCTTTAGTAGCCTTGGCAGTCCTTTTCTCCACTCCGGCAAATGCGCAGGGAAGCCTGAAGTTTGGTCTTAAGGCTGGTCTCAATGTGACCGATATGCACTTTAATGGTGAGGTGTTTGACAAGTCCAACCAGGCTGGCTGGTTTGCTGGCCCCACCTTGAAACTCTCCCTGCCCATTGTTGGTTTGGGTGTTGATGCCTCGGCCTTATATGATTATCGCTCGGCAAAGGTGAGTGATGGTGTTGAGGAGCAGACTGTCAAGCAGCAGCAGATTGCCATTCCAGTCAATCTCCGTTACTCCATCGGATTAGGCAGTTCAGCCAACATTTTCTTCTTTGCTGGTCCGCAGTGGGGGTTCAACCTTGGTGATAAGGACTTCAAGTGGGCAAAGGGCAGTAGCTATGCGCTGAAGAAGAGCAATTTCAGTGTGAACCTTGGCTTCGGTGTGACGGCTCTGAAACATTTGCAGGTCAGTGCCAACTACAATATCGCATGTGGCAAGACTGCTGATGTCAGCTGGAAGACAGCCACAGACAAAATCGGAGAGGCTACTGGTTTGAAGAAGGGAAACAGCCGTAACAACTCTTGGCAGATAGGAGTGGCTTACTTCTTCTAAGAAGTCAATAGTCTTTATATCCTCTAATCCCCGTTCCATCAGGTTGGAACGGGGATTGTCTTTACCATCATACCTGTATCTCTCTTGGTGATTACATTCCGTTTCTGTTTTATTCCTCACACTTCATTGTCCATTTGCCGTTTTCTTTGTAACTTTGTCTGCAAACCAAAACTATTGCATCAGACAAATGGAATCTATGAAGAAAACAGTCCTGGCAATCCTCATGATGATTGCCGCCTTGCCAGTGCTTGCCCAGCGTCCTGTGGCAGGAGTGATATACCAGACGGAAAAAGATGTCAGCTACACGGCAAAAACCGATGCCTATGCCCGTGAACGGCTGAAGGTGGATGTCTATTATCCTGAGACGTTGCATGATTGTCCTGTTGTCGTGTGGTTTCATGGTGGCGGACTGACAGGCGGACAGAAGGAGCTTCCCGCCGAACTGAAAGAGAAGGGCATGGTCATCGTGGGTGTCAACTACCGCCTGCTTCCGAAAGTGAAGATAGATGCCTGTTTGGACGATGCTGCCGAGGCTGTGGCATGGACGTTCCGTCATGCCGCCGACTATCACGGTGATGTCCGCAAGATATTTGTCTCCGGGCATTCTGCAGGCGGCTATCTTACCATGATGTTGGGCCTTGACAGGAAATGGCTGGGCAAGTACAGCGTTGATGCTGACAGCATCTGCGGATTGATCCCTTTCAGCGGGCAGACCATCTCTCACTTCGCTTATCGTGACATGAATGGCCGAGGCAATCTCCAACCGCTTGTTGACGAGTATGCACCTCTTTACTGGGTGCGCAATCTTGTTCCACCAATGGTCCTGGTCACAGGTGACCGCAACGAGGAACTCTTCGGCCGCTATGAGGAGAATGCCTATTTCTGGCGTATGCTGAAGCTCTGTGGGCATGAGCAGACCTATCTCTATGAGCTGGATGGATACAATCATGGTGACATGGTCCGTCCTGCATTCCACATTCTCCTGAATCATGTTGACAAAATTCTGAAGACGAAGTAAAAGAATCGTCTCCTTGTCTCTTGCAGCTGTTATTCCCCATCTTGTGGTCTTATGTTGCATATATATATGGTGCAACCTGCGAGATATATGATACAGTAGCGGGCACTTCGCTTATTTGTCTTCGTGTTTTCGTGACTTTTCTTTGTGCTTTTCATGCTTTGTCGTATCTTTGCATGAGAGATGACTTATGCGAACATCATATTGCCCCTGCCTTTGGAGGGACTGTTCACCTATGGTGTGCCTGAGGGGATGGAGCCTCAGGTGCAGATAGGTGTGCGTGTCTCCGTACCGTTGGGCAAGAGTAAAAGATATGTGGGGATCGTTGCAGAATATCCTGTCACGATACCGGATACCACGGCTGCAGCGGCAGCTGGGGCCAAGCGGATCGTCTATAAGAATATTATAGAGGTGCTGGATGCCGAACCTGTGCTTCTTCCGCAGCAGCTGAGGCTGTGGAGGTGGATAGCCGATTATTACATGTCGCCTATTGGTGAGGTCTACAAGGCTGCACTCCCATCGGGCTTAAAGGCGGAGGATGGTTACCGTCCCCGTACGGAACTCTATGTCCGGCTGGCAGACAAATACCGTAATGAGCGTTCGCTCACGCTGATGATGGATGCCATGAGACGGGCAACAAAGCAGCTGGAGGTGCTGATGGCTTACCTGTGGCTGGCTGGTGTGGACGACGTGGAGAAGCTGACGGCTGACACATCGCTCCGCGAGGTGACCCGCGAGGAGCTGATGAACGTCACGCATGCCACCATCGGGGTCATTCGTGGACTCTTGGAACGGAAAGTTCTTGTGACATATGAGAAAGAGGTGGGACGGCTCAACCACAGTGCAGAGGCACATCCCGACAGTATGAAGCCCCTCAACGAGGCACAGGCTGATGCCTATAATCATATCCTCGTGCAGATGATGGGCCATCCGGTGACCTTGTTGCACGGTGTCACCTCATCTGGGAAGACCGAAATCTACATCCATCTTATCCAGAAATCCATCGAGGAGCATAAGCAGGTGCTTTATCTCCTGCCTGAGATAGCTCTCACTGTTCAGATAACGGACCGCTTACAGGCTGTTTTCGGCAGTCGGCTGGGCATCTATCACAGCAAGTACAGCGATGCTGAGAGGGTGGAGATATGGAAGAAGCAGCTCTCTGCACAGCCTTATGATGTCATTCTTGGTGCCCGCAGTGCGGTTTTCCTGCCGTTCCAGCGGCTTGGGCTGGTCATCATTGATGAGGAGCATGAGTCTTCCTTCAAGCAGCAGGACCCGGCTCCACGCTATCATGCCCGCTCGGCTGCCATTGTCCTGGCACAGATGTATGCTGGGGCAAAGACCCTTCTGGGTACGGCTACACCGTCTATGGAGAGCTATTACAATGCGCAGCAGGGAAAGTATGGGCTGGTTGAGCTGACACGCCGGTATAAGGACATACAGCTTCCGGCCATAGAGGTTGTTGACATCAAGGATCTTTACCGCCGCAAAATGATGACGGGGCCTTTCTCCCCCCGGCTGCTTTCTGCTGTCCGTGAGGCATTACAGCGTGGCGAGCAGGCTATCCTGTTTCAGAACCGGCGTGGCTTTGCACCGATGGTTGAGTGCCGGCAGTGTGGATGGGTTCCTAAGTGTCCTGACTGTGATGTGTCGCTTACCTACCACAAGAATATGAACGTTCTGACTTGCCATTACTGCGGTTACACGATGCGTGTGCCAGACAAGTGCCCTTGCTGTGAGAGTGAGGACATCCGTGGCCGTGGCTATGGGACGGAGAAGATTGAGGATGAGATCCGTTCGGTATTCCCCGAGGCGCGTATTGCCCGCATGGATCTCGATACAACCCGCACGCGCAATGCCTATGAGCGGCTGATTAATGACTTCTCAACAGGCAAGAGCAATCTACTGATAGGAACTCAGATGATCTCAAAAGGGCTTGATTTCGACAAAGTATCGGTGGTGGGTATCCTCAATGCCGACTCCATGCTGAACTATCCTGACTTCCGTGCCTATGAGCAATCGTTCATGATGATGAGCCAAGTGGCAGGAAGGGCCGGCAGGAAGGGCCGTCAGGGACTGGTCATCTTGCAGACAAAGAGTTCCGGGCTGCCTGTCATCCAGCAAGTGGTGCGGAACGATTATCGGGATTTCTTCACCTCATTGCTGGAGGAACGCCGTGATTTCCATTATCCACCGTTCTATCATCTTGTCTATGTCTATCTGAAGCATCGGGATGAGAATACTGTCAACTCAGCCGGACTGGAGCTGGGCAGCCGGCTGCGTGAGATTTTCGGCACACGGGTATTGGGTCCCGACAAACCAGCCGTGGCACGTGTGAAGACTTTGAGCATCCGCAAGATCGTTCTCAAGCTGGAAAACGGGATTGATTATCCCCTTGTCCGCCAGTACCTCCGTAAGGTGCTGGATGCCATGATGACGGACAGGCGATATGGAGCCTTGCAGGTTTACTATGATGTTGACCCGTTATAAGGGATGGTTTGTCCAAGTTCCACCGTGGGGGATTGTTGTTTGCTGTGGTTCAGTCGAAGTAAGGATAGAGCTGCTTGAAGCCCTTTACAATATCCTCTATGATAGTTGGGTGGGCTGTAATTTGTTTTTTGTTGACCAGAAGATATGCACTTTTATTGACGTTGAGCATGTGTTCATATTCTTTTGAGCCAAACAGGGTCAACATATATCTTCTGTAAACACGGAAGCGAGCAGTGTTTTCCTCTTCCTCGTCAATTTTATTCGCCCCGATAAATCCGAAAGATGCCAAAGAGTCCTTCTGTGCTATTTCGTTCATGATAGCTATACAGGTGCGTATACATTCCCTTGGCTCATTCAGTCCCGTCATGATATTATATTTCTTATCACTGTCCCTATGGGCTTTTAGGTGGAATTTAATAGCATAGAAATTGTGTTGGTACACTTCAATCCATACCCAATAAGTCTGATGGCTTTTGGGAGACTTAAATGAGTAGAGATACTTGAAAAGCAAGAATCCCTGGGGACCATCCCAAGGTTCTTCCACCTTTTTCACAAATCTGTATGGGTAATGGTCTATATCCATTTGTCTATAGAATAAGATAAGGATAAGCGTCAATCCTCTCTCGCTTAGCCTCTTCTGCTGGGACGCGTACAAATCCTTCTCCACTGAAGAGGGACCGCTTCTCTTCCTCGGACAGGTAGGATGCCAAATTTTGCTTATATTCCTTGTTTTTCTGGGCTTGATAAATCCTTCTCCTGGCTCTAAGCTCCTGTATTTTCGTCATTGTTCCCATAATCTTATTCCTTTCTGCTGCAAATATACTAATCTTTTAGGACTGGTGCAAGTGTTTGATGCTGAAAAGCGGGTAAATTTTGAGAGTTTCATTACAGAGGAATTCTTGTCAGGGGCAACTTTATGTTAATGTGCAATTAGTGTTAATTATTAGTATAGGTCGGCTTCCATGTGATAGTCTTTTAACACATTTGTATTCATAATAATATTCTAACCAAATAATACAGGAATTATGAGAAAACTATTATCGCCGGTATGTACAATTTATTTGTTCTTTCTGTTTTATAGATGGTTCTTGTTTTCCGTTTCAGATTTACATATAGTGGTGGAGGAGAATTTGGCATGAGCAGTATCTACATAGATTCTGTCATGTGCAATGGCAAGATAGTCAATCTACGTGATTATTCTGATATCTACGGGTTTACGCTGCGGGAACCCCCAATAGGAGAATTTGATATTAGGTAGATGTACAGGTTAGTGTAAAATTCTTGGGGAAAAGAGTCCCTTTAAGTGTATTTACAGTTATCCTGCGACAGCCGCTTGCTAAAAGCGAGGGACCGGCTGTCGCAGGATTATGTTTAGAAGTCGATGTCCAGACCTACGCCCAACACTTTGTTGGTACGGGTGAACTGGTCAGTATTGTGTACGGGAATCTTCTGCTCGCCCGCCTCAATGACTCCATCATACTCCTTGTTGAACTTGGAGTAGTCGGTGAAGAAGTAGGCAACGTTGAGATGGGCATTCTTCGCCACCTTGAATTTCGCACCGAAGCCGAGGCTGTAGCTGCTTGTGACGAAGCTGAGGTCGGAGAGATACTGCCCGTCGCCCAGTCCGTACTTCGTCCGCTGTCCGCCTGCGCTGACAGTGATGGCGGGTGTGATGTCCCATTCCACTCCGGCAAGATACTCCTGTGTGTTGCCGGAGAGGTGGCGCTGCTTGTCCTTGTCCATGCGTGCATCCTTGTCAAAGTAATAGTTGTAGCTTGCCATGACGCGCAGATTCTTCAGAATCTCATATTGAGTTCCAATGGCCAGGATGCCCGGCAGGTCGTTCGGTGTGTTGACACCATCCTTGAACTGTCCGGTATCATCACGCTTGGTGTCGTTCTCAATGTTGAACTTGGTGGTGAACTCATACCGTGCCGCGAAGTTCCATTTGCCCGTTCGGTAGTCTATGCCGATGATAGGTGTGATGCCCCATCCACGCTGGGTACAGTCAACATAGAGGTCTTTCACCTTCTCCTTGCTCTTGGTCATCTTGTCAGCTCCGGCATTATACTGCTGTGCTGCACCGAGAAGCTGCGCCTTGATAGCAGGGTCCTGTACAGCGTCAGCCTGTGCCTGGTAGGCTGCGGCCTTGTCGCTCAGCACCTTTGCCTGTGCCTCGAAGTAATTGTACAGGTTTTGATTGGTTCCGCCGATATTGGCCGAGATGTTGACGATGTTGCCTTCATACTTGTTGTAGATATAGTTGAAGCGGGCACCTCCGAAGACTGCCAGGTGCTCATTGATTTTATAGGAAGCACCGATCTGAAGTCCGAAGTCATATTGCTGTCCGTTCATGTAGCTCTGAAGGCTGTAGGAGGGTGTGGGAGAGGTCAGGCCCTGGTTGTGTAATGCTGCCGGGAGTATGGCTATAGTGCGCTCAAAAGTTGGCAGGCCGTCATTGAAGGTGGCCTTGCCGCCGCCGCCGACAAGTCCGAAGCCAACCTGGAATCCCCACTTGTCATAGTTCAGGGCTGCCTGGAAAGAAGGAAGGATAGGCACTGATGCCTTGCCTTTATAGTATTTGCTGCCATCCTCTGCACCACCATTCAGCTTGAATGGCTGGTAGAAAGGTGTGCCCTGCAGGGCTGGAACAGCTATGGTAGAGGTTATCTCACGTGTCTGGTAGACGTTCTGTACGTTCAGTGACAGGTGGAATCCATTGTCGAGAAAGGCTACACCGGCTGGGTTGAAGTAAACACCGTCAATGCCAATTGCACCAACCCGGGCGAAGTTACGGTTGAAGGCGATGTTCTGATTAGTGTTCGTGAGCAGTCCTCCGGCATGTGAGGTGGCTGTCATTGCCAGCAAGGCTGCTGCAATGATGAGTTTCTTTTGTTTCATTAAGTGAATTGTAAAAATGACTATACCTATTAAATTTGGTTGCAAAGGTATGGATATTGTTCTGATTATCCAAATATTTCTTCTTTTTTTCAGCTGAATACTCCTTTTCCTTGCAAAAACTCTCATTGTAGATTTGTTGTGGAAAAGGTGTGGGTCTGTTGCTTTGGGATGTGAGAAGATGCCTTCCATACGTGTAAGAGGTGCCCTTTGATGTGTCAAAAGGGCATCTTTGGGACTTTAAAAGTTGCTCTTTTGATATAATAAATAAATTAAAAATAGAATATAATTAATTTAATAATTAATAGAAATTAATTTAATAATATATGAAAACTAAATTAAAAATAATGATGAAAT
>JAILEG010000013.1 GCA_024688365.1 Prevotella sp. | reverse complement strand
TGGGTGACTGTTGAACTTAGATATTCAATATCCTTCAATAAAGCTACAGTTGCATGCGGCAACAAGAGCCATTCATCAACACCCAACATTCAACACCCAGCACCCATATGTTTATTTGGGTGACTGTTGAACTTAGATATTCAATATCCTTCAATAAAGCTACAGTTGCATGCGGCAACAAGAGCCATTCATCAACACCCAACATTCAACACCCATCACCCATCACCCCATCACCCAGTCATACGGTGTCTCCTGATAGACGTAATAATTGATCCAATTGGAGAAGAGGAGATTGGCATGAGCCCGCCACGTCACGAGCGGTCCCAGCTCTGGGTCATCGTCCCGGTAATAATACTTGGGGAGTTCCACGTCATTCCGCTTGCCAAGGTCACGCCGATACTCCTTGTCAAGCGTGTCAGGCGCATACTCCAAGTGCCCTGTGATGAAGAACTCATGCCCACCCCGTGACATGACCATCGACACACCGCTCTCCACCGAGTCGGCTATAATCTGGAGTTCCCTCACCGGGTCAATGTCCTTGCGGAGAACCTCCGTGTGACGGCTCTGAGGCATGCGGAACACATCATCAAAGCCACGGAAGATGGGCAGCTCTGGCGATAGCGGGATGGTTGGGAAGATACCGAACATCTTACGTTCCAACGGGTATTTGGGAATACCGTAGAAGTGGTAAAGCCCAGCCTGTGCCGCCCAGCATATATAGAGCGTTGAGGTGACATGCGTCCGTGCCCAGTTGAATATGTCCTTCATCTCCTCCCAGTACTCCACCTGCTCAAAGGGCATGGTCTCAACCGGCGCACCGGTGATGATCATACCATCGAACTTCTCCTGCCGCAGCACATCAAAGTCGCGGTAGAACATCATCATGTGTTCCACCGGTGTGTTCTTAGGCGTATGGCTTCGAAGCTTCATGAAACTGATCTCCAGCTGCAGAGGCGTGTTGGAGAGCAGGCGTACGAGGTCAGTCTCCGTAGTCACCTTCAGCGGCATAAGGTTGAGGATGACGATACGCAGCGGGCGTATGTCCTGCGTATGGGCGCGTGAGTCGTCCATGACAAAGATGTTCTCACGCTTCAGTATTTCTATGGCGGGCAGCCGGTCTGGTAATCTTAAAGGCATATTCTCTTGGGGTCTGGCCTTGGCGGCTTCCATGTCCTCTCAAGGCTGTTTGTTGAATTTCAAACGCAAAGATAGCAATTATCAACAGATTGCGCAAGTCCTGTAAATATAAAAAGTGTTAGGGATATGGATTTGACCATAGAATCATATCATGACAAATCTTGACAGCAAAAATAAAGCAGGCCCGAACCTCACGGCCCAGACCTGCAACTAAATTAGAGAGTATTAAAAAAATATAGAACTTGAGTGCCGGAACACCTTCCGGACGTTCTTAATGAAGAGAAATATAGAATATTCTCTTTTTATGGATTGATGATGTCGTCTATGGATTGACGGCTTCTCCACCAGGCGATGGCTCCGTGCCTGACGGGGACTCAGTGGCTTTCCACTCTTCCCACTCGATATCCACGTCCGACAAGCCACGGGTTGATACCCGTCCCTTGCCGCTGCCACGGAACCGCGTCTCGGGAATGAAGCGCACACGCACACCGTTGATGAGTGCGGCGGTCACTTCCTTCTCCGTAACCACGCCGTTCTTGTTCGTCGCCGCCGTGAAGTAGAACGAGCCAATACCGTCCAATTTCACCGAACGTCCCTGCGCCATGTAGTCGCCCATTACTCCGCCGAGAGCCGTCAGCACGGCACGCACATCGGCAGGGCTGACCGTTGACTCGGCTGCCACACGCTTCGCTACTTGCTCCGTCGTGATGGCGGAGCCTACGAGAACGGACTTGGGATACCACTTGCCGTTCACTTTCATCTGTACTTTCTTGTAGAATGCCATAGGTTTGATTGTTTTATGCCGAAAGCGGCCGAAATGTCAACAACGACTAAAGTATAAACAGTGGGGCACTGAAGTATAAGTAGTGCCCCACTGAAGTAGGACTTGTCGTCATCTCAATCCACAACCACGCATCGGCTGGTTAATGATAGGAAATCTTAGTCCTGTGTATATAAATAAAGGTAGTATGCCCAAACGGCGAGACAGAGCAGGCAAAGCACCCAAACGGAGGTTTTCCTTATCCGCCCCATCGACCTCTTGCGTCTCATCTCGTGATGGAAATGTTCCCTTGCGTCTTGCATCTTCCTTGTTATGGTTTGTCGGGGAAGGATAGCCTCCGCCCGGGTTCATATAAGTCTTGTCGTTGGGAAAGAGGATGCCGTGCCCGCCAAATGCTTGGCAAGGCACGGCAGAGCATCGTCAGTCATCCCAAGGACTGTAATGTGGCAGTTCCTCGGAGTCGAGGAAGCCTTCCTTGGCATCAGCCTCGCCGCCTTCTTCACCTTCTCCTGCTTGTGGAATGGAGGTCTCATACATCACAGGAGAAATCTCTGCTGATATAATCTCCGTTACAGGAGTTTCGTATGGTTTCTTGTATGCAGTTTTCATTTTACTATTACTTTTTTACCGTTGTGAATATATACGCCCTTTACAGGCTTCGTCACTCTCTGACCGTTGAGGTTGTAGTAGGCATCATCGCCCTCAGAAGTTGTGGCATCTGTCGCATTGATGCTCTCTATACCCGTAGTCTCGCCGTCGTCGAACAGGAGGGAGAGTTTTGCTCCGGCAGGCACGTTGATGTTGATATATGCCTTGTGTACGCCGATGGTAAGTTTGCTCCCGTTCTTGAACTGCTGAGCCTGTGATACACGGAATGCCTTGCCTCCCGAAATGTAGAAGTTGGTGTTACCGCCCTCTGCTGCTACAATATCCTTTGCATCCACGGTTACGGGTTTCAGAATGTTTGCCCCGCTGTAATTCCATACATCACCCTCGCCAATGCGATAGTAGAAATCGCTTGGCAGCGAGCCGTCGATGGCTTTCAGCACCACGCCCGTGTTGGCAGGCACGTAGAGACCGTCCTTGGCGATGCCGTCGCCGAGATTTATACTCTGCATACGGATAATGCTGTTACCAATCTTCTCACCAGATGTGAAGGCGATAACCTTCGGGCAGTTCTCGGCAGCGTCCCAGAAAAGGCGGTTATTACTCTCGTCAACATCTCCGAAATCCACGTCGAACTCACGGGAGAAGGTAGAATAGAGCTTGTTGGTCAGTGCAGGTGTACCTTTGATTTTGTAGTCTATCTGATTGTAGAACTGATAGTCGGCAGGACTATCCTGCATCGTGCTTGTTGCTGCGTTCCACATCTGCTTTTTCCATTCGCTCTTGTAGGTTTCGGCTACTGACTTCTTCACATAGATCTTGGTCGTGCTTGCGAATTCCTTGTAGTTAGTGCCCGTCTCGTCAAGCTCAAAGCGAGTAGTGCTGAGCATCTTCTTGCTTGGGGCATTACTAATGAAGAATACATTCTCGATGGTACTGCTGTTGTTGGCGATATTCGTCATAAATGCCTTTGCACCTACATATTCGATATGGTTTTTAATGACAACTTCCTTAATCTTGTCGCTTGCTGTCTGGAATGCGTAATCGCCAATAAGCGCAACATCAAGCCCTGTCTGTGTTTTCTCGGGCACTACAAAGGTATGATTCTCGCTTTTGACAGAGAGGAGGTCAGCCACACTTGCAGCTACTTGCAGGTATTCGTTGCCGTTTTCTTCAAACGAAGGATTGATGCTCTTGAAATTATTCTTATAGAAAGGAATGGCATCATACTGCGCCTTGATGTCCTTGCGAACATATATATTGATGTTGGCAGGCATATTTGTCGTTCCGGCAGTGCCATCGTCGAAGCTCTTGTGATTCGGGTGCTGGTTAATGTTATTAGGATCAATAGGTGCGTCGCAGAGGAATGCGATGTCCTTCAGGTTCTTACAAAGACTGAAAGCACGATCACCGATAGAGGTTACCTTGTTGGGAATCATTACGCTGGCCAGGTTCTCACACTCATAGAAAGCAAAGTCCCCAATCTTGGTGATGGAAGGAGGAAGTAATGTGAACTTGTCGTGTGCCTTTCCGTGAGGGAAGAGCACCAGTGTTTTCTTGTCCTTTGAGAGTAAGTAGCCATCTACGCTGGAATATTGGGTATTCTTCTTATCCACGTTGATGTCAACGAGGTTCTCGCAATACTTGAAAGCCTCCGAGCTGATGTCGGTCAGATTCTCTGATACGTTAACTTCGGTCAATGCGGCACACTTGCGGAATGCTTCGCGCTCAAGTTTCGTTACGCTCTTGGGAATGTCGATAGAGGTTAGACCGCAGTCGGCAAAGGCACCTGCGCCTATTGTCGAAATCACCGCATCATCGGCAAACTTAGCCGTTGTCATGGCCGTACATCCGTTGAACGCATTGTTTTCGATGCTTGTAACTCCCTTTGGGAAATGGAATTTCTGCAACTGGGAAAGGTTTTGGAATGCGCCCGATTTAATTGTCGTCAGGTTGCAATCGCCGAGGAAGTTGAAATTCTTGAGTTTTGTATTAGTTTGGAGCGCATTGGCGCTAATCGTTGTCAGTTTGGAACCGTCAGGTACATTGATGGTTTCCAGGTTTTTGGACAGGGCGAAGATGGCAGTCAACTCTGTCAATGATGAAGGCAAAGTCGCTTCTGTCAGAGCTGGACACTGACCGAAAGCATTCTTTTCAATAGTCTGTACATGGGAAGGCTCGACGTAAGTGACTTTTGACAATTTATCCATATTGTTAAAAGCATTCTCCTTGATAGCCTCTACATTGGTAGGGATGGTCAGTTCCTTTATGGTCTTTACACCCAGGAACGCATTTTTCTCAACGGTCTTGACCCAATCGCCAACGGTATATTTCCCATCCGTTACATCTTTTGCAGGAGGGAAGAAATAAAGCGTGGAATGGTCTCCCTTGGAATATACCACACCGTCAATGGCCTCAAAGTTCTCACAACCAGCAGGAGTCTTGTACTCGGACAGGCTATAGCAGTTGGCAATGGCACCAGCCGCTCCCTCTACTTGCAGGTGTGCGGGCAATGTGACGGTTTTCAGTTGGTGGCAGGTGTACAGCGCATTGGTGGAAAGTGTAACCACATTGTTCAAGTCAATGGTCTTCATTTTAAGAACTCCCTCAATGGCTCGCTCCTCAATGCTGGTGATGCCATCAGGAACCTTATAATCGGTCGTCGGCTTGGCAGGCGGATAGTTGGTCAATGTATTGCCGTTAAACAGCACTCCATCAATAACCTTGAACGGAGTGGAACCGCCAGAAGCAAGCTCGAATGCCTCCAAGTTGGTTGTTTGGGGAATAATTGATGGGAATCCAGTCTCTACGGTTTGGAGATTGGCAGGAAGAACGATCTTCGTGACTCCTTTTGCATTGGTGAAAGCGCACTTAAAGATATTCTTGACATTACTGCTTACGGTGTAAGTACCTCCTGTGGTGGCTACATTGGAGGGAACTGCATAGAGGTCTTCTCCGTTCTTGGAGTAGAGACAGCCGTCTGCGTCAGAAGAGAATGTTGTGCTGCCAGAAGCCACGGTGAACTTAGGCAGCCCCTTTGTCCTGTAAAAGGCTGTGTGGCTGATGGATGTCACCGATGCAGGGATGTTCATCTCCGCAAGCGACGCGCTTCCAAAGCTGCCATAGGATATTTCCGTAATACCCTCGGGTAATGTGATCTTAGTAACGTTGGCACAATTGTAATTCTCATTTCCTCCCACCTTAGTCACGGTGAAAGTGGTGCCTTTGCCATCGTCGAAAGTTGTTGGCACACTAATCGCTCCCGACACAGAGGATTCTGTTCCGACAAAGGAGAGCTTAAAGTTAGCTAAGTCTATCACCTGATAAATAAGACCGTCTTTCTTGACAATCTCATTATTGGTGTAGGCTTGCATCGTTACTGGCATTGCCATCAGCAACAACAGCAATAATAAAAGTTTTGTTTGTCTCATAATAAAAAAATTAATTAGTTTAATTCTTATCTATAACTCTGGTTTATTCCTAAAAAGGTCTTGTAAATCCTCGCTTAATCCGCTGTCCAGACAGTTGCGGCAGCAAGGTTGTTGCTGGTCCAGTTCAGCCGGACTATGCCTGCCCCCATATTCGATACTTTTAATGTCGTGAAATGAGTGCGGGAATAAGCGGTGCGGGACATGAAGTATCCGGATTCCCCTGCATAGAACAGCAACCTGTGGTAGTAATATGCAGAAGAGTTCTCAAAGTTTGTCAGGTCATAGAAACCTGTAAACGGCATGAAGAAATACTCATTGATGTTATCTTTCGTCGGACGGCCTTTCGTTCCGGATGTATTACTAACCTTAGGTGCCGTTCCGCTGTCGAAACCAACGATGTACTGCCGCTTCTTGAGCCATACACCCTCATGATAGGTAGTCTTATCCCCGGTTACAGGGTCTGTAATGGTGTACGACTGCTGATAGGTGCCCGTATGACCATCATCAATGAGAACGCCTGCACCGATATACATTTGCATCTCGTCAGTAGAGGGACAGTTCCTGCAGCTCTGCGAGGCATCGCTGGTGTTGAAGTACGACCCGAATCTTCCTCCTGAGTTTCCGGCACTCCACTTGCGCTGGTCACCCACACCATAAACCTCGTAAGCATCCCACTGATAGTAGTTCCTGTCGGCACGGTATCCACTGTTCAGGTAGGCATCCGTATTGGAGGGCTTCACGGTAATGTTGATGCTGTAACGATGCCCAGGCTGGAACACACGTGATTTCAGTTTCAGCGCGTTGTTCACATCCGTCAGCCAGTTCCTCGAACCGCCGATGGTGGCTCCCTTGCCTTCCTTGTCAAAGAGCAGGGTCAAGTCTGTGGGCGTGTTCGACGTGCTGACAATCATGTTCTGATAGTCGGCTGTGGCTTCCGGTGTAGTATTGCCCGACACGGCAAACGTCATGGTGCTGCTTGACCCCCATACCGTATAAGAGCGGTCAAGGATATTCACGGATGCTCCTTGGCTGTTTAGCTTTTCCTTCATTGCCAGGCGAAAGGCATTGACGACGGTTCCGTCGGAGGTTTTCAATACCACACGTATCTTAGAGAACACATGCCTGAACGACAGCGTTCCGAGGTCTTGGTCAAGACTTGTAATCACATCTGACACGCATTGCATGGGGTCAGTGGTGTTATTCTGCCCTACCGTGAATGTGGAGAGGTCGTTTCCTGCCGTCACGTATGGTGTAGAGCCGATATAGAAGAGAATCCTGCATCCACGCTTGCCTCTCACGGTAATCTTGCCACCGCTGACGGTCAGTTCCTGACGAGGGGCTACCACCTTGTTGGTCGCAGGGTCAAAGACAATGGCATACACCGTCTTGCCCTCCAGGCTCACAGTGTTATATACTGTGGCGCGTGTGCGCGCTGTCTGTGGCACAGCCTTGTCCTCCGTAACAGAGGTTTCCACCTCCATGCCCATGAAGGTATGCTTCTCAGTCAGTGGTCGTGCTGCCATGCCACGTGTGAATACAGAATCGTTCTGCGCCTCGCCCACGGAGTAGGTGAGTGTCATGTCCAAGTCCTCAAACTCATTGGCGCTTTTAGGTGTGGTCACGTTATCGTCGTTTCCGCATGAAGCCATGCCGAACATCATCACCATGCCTGCAAGCACGGCCTTTGCTGTCTTGATAAATTTCTTTTTATTCATAGTTCTCTGCAATCAGTTATTACTTAAAAGCCAAAAGGCGCTTCTTCTTCGTACACTTCGTCTTCATACTCATCCTGAACCTGTGGCTCATGCTGCGTGCTCAACCCCTGTAACAGTTGTTCGCCATGCAGACATATAACCTCCACCTCGGGAGCGATATAAAATTTCTTTCTTTCCATTTGTCTATAGCTCGTTATTGATTCTTGATTTATAACTCTCTCTTGGGAAATAAAAAGTGGTTAAAGCATCCTTAAACCGATTCTTGTGACTTGGCTTACGGACACGACAAAACAGGCAAAGGGAACTTATGAAAGCCTTTTGCCTACGGGTATTGCACGCATTTTCACGCGCGCGTATGAAGGGAAATTTTAGTAAATAGTTACGCCAGTAGTGTGTGTGTGTGTGTGTGTGTGTGTGTGTGTGTGTGTGTGTGTTAACAAAATATCTGACTCAAGCAAGTGCAAAGCGTTAAATATTGCAAAGAAACCGATATTTCCCTGCAACTCAAATCCGCCTTTACAATAGATGTAAGAGTGTGATAATCTGTCGTTATTTTCCAGTCTGCACACAGTCTTTATAGTGATAATGCGGTGCAAAGGTATATAAACATTATGAATATTGCAAGAAAATAACGAATAAATTGCAAATCAGCCTCTTATGAAGCCTGTAAAAGACTGTTCATCCACATAATATATAAGAGAGACACAGTATGACGGCCATCTCCCCTGCCAAGGCTCTATGTCATAAGCTGAATCGAAACAAGGATGCACCCACCGTTGGATGCATCCTTGCTTATACTGGCAATCCCGTCCTATCTGAGGGGGGGATGGTATCAGCTGTTTCCTTACCACAGCTGCAGCCGCTCAGCCTTCGGGATGAAGAGCTTGTCGCCCTCCTTCACATCAAAGGCCTTGTACCAGGCATCAATGTGTGGCAGGGCACCGTTGACGCGCCACTCACCAAGTGAGTGTGGGTCACTCTTCACACGGCTGCGTATCTCTGCCTCGGTAATGTTGCTTGCCCATACACCAGCGTATGCAAGGAAGAAACGCTGCTCGGGAGTAAATCCGAGAAGGTTCTTTGACTTCTGTCCCTTCATCACGTTCTGGAAGGCATTGAAAGCCACCTGAAGGCCTCCGTGGTCGGCAAGGTTCTCACCCAAGGTCAGTCGTCCGTTGCCGTTCAGGTCAGGCAGCACCTTGATGGCACTGAAGAAGTCGGCATACTTACCCGTGCGGGCATCGAAGTTCTTTGCATCGTCAGCCGTCCACCAGTCGGTCATGTTGCCATCCTTATCATAATGGCGGCCCTGATCGTCAAATCCGTGGGTCATCTCGTGACCTATGACAACACCAATGGCACCATAGTTGAAGGCATCGTCAGCCTTCGGGTCGAAGAACGGATACTGGAGGATACCAGCTGGGAAGCATATCTCGTTGGTCGTTGGGTTGTAGTAGGCGTTCACCGTCTGTGGTGTCATCAGCCACTGGTCCTTGTCAACAGGCTTGCCGGCTTTCTCCTTGATGGAATAGGCAGCCCAGAACTTACGGCAGGCCTGTACATTCTCGTAATAAGACTTTGCCGGGTCAATGTCAAGACCACCCAAGTCCTTCCACTTGTTGGGATAGCCCACCTTGACATAGAACGTTGCGAGCTTGTCGAGGGCAGCCTGCTTGGTTGACTCGCTCATCCAGTCCTGTGCCTTGATGCGCTCGGCAAGACTCACCTGGAGATTCCTGATGAGATCCTCCATGCGCTTCTTGCTTGTTGCCGGGAAGTAACGCTCGCAATAGATGCGGCCCAAGGCCTCTCCCATCTGGCTCTCCACCTGCTGGGTGGCACGCTTCCAACGGGGATAGTCCTCCTTCGTCCCACGCATGGTCTTGCTGAAGAAGTTGAAGTACTCCGCACGCACCTCATCGCTCAGGAAGTTGGCCGCAGAGAGGATGGCATCCCACTCCATGCGGGCCCGCAGCTCATCGGCGCTCTCAGTAGCCGTCAGTTTGTCATAACCTGCCACGAAAGAGGGCTGCCCGACAACCATCGTCTGGATATACTCGCTCTTCACACCCTCCGCATTGGCCATCAGCTCCAGCGGAATGTTAGGGAACTTCTCCTTGAACTCGGCGAGCGTCATCTTGTTGTAGTTTGCCTCTACGTCACGAAGCTCTGTACGGCTCTTGGAGATAAGGGCCAACATTGTCTCATAGCGCATGATGGCATCACGCTTGGCTGAAGCCTCAGCATCGGAGAAGCCGAACAGACGGAACATATTGGCGATGAACTGGCTGTAGGCATTGCGGATGTCGGTAGTAGCCTTGTCGTTGTCAAGATAATACTCCTTCTGTCCCAATGTCAGACCGCCCTGATAGATATTCAGAATGTTCATCTTGGCATTCTTCTCATCCGCATCAAAACCATAAGGCATGGGCACTCCATAACCGAACGTTGCATACTTCAGTTGCACGGCACGCAGGTCAGCCAGTGTCTTGGCATTCTCCATCTCGTCAAGCAAAGGCTTGACAGGAGCCACACCTTCCCTGTTGCGGCGTACGGAATCCATAGCGAGCTTGTAGAAGTCGCCCAGTTTCCGCTCAACGCTTCCCACCTTGCCCTGCTTCTTGAGAAGACCAGTCAGGATTGAGTTGATGCGCTTGTTGTTGTCCTCCTGCAGCTGGTCGAATGACCCGAAGCGGGAGAAGGCGGCAGGAAGCGGGTTGAGCTTCTGCCAGCCACCCGTGGCGAACTGATAGAAGTCATCGGCCGGGCGGACCGCCTTGTTGAGATTCTCTGCCTTGACACCAGCCTGGTTCTGGGCCATGCCAGCCAATGGGGCAGACGCAATCATCATCATTGGTAAAATTGATTTGATGTTCATTTTCAGTTGTTATTATTGAATATTCTCTAATTGTTCCGATAAGGTCATCCAGCGTTCGTTCTCCTCATCAAGGTCACGCTGGAGGTTTGTGTATTCTGTCACCAACTCCATATTGGCACCATTCTCTGGTTTCATCAGCAGAGCGTCAAGCTCCGCCTTGCGGGCTTCCAGCTTGACAATCTTCGCCTCTGACTCCTCCACGGCACGCTGCGCCTTGCGCAGCTTCTTCTGCTGCTCCTTATGGGCTGCATAGGACAAGACGCCACTGCTGGCAGTCGCTGGCTTGTCAGCAACCGCCCCGGCTGCGTTCTCCTGCTTCAGGTTTTTATCCGTGACGGCAAGCGACAAAGTATCTTCCTCCATGTGATGCGCACGAAGATAATCGTAAATTCCACCAAGATGTTCTACCACCCTGCCGCCGCCAAACTCATACACCTTGTCGACAAGCCCATCGAGGAACTCGCGGTCGTGGCTCACGATGATGGCCGTACCATCGAATGCCTTGATGGCTTCCTTCAATACTTCCTTGGAAGGAATATCGAGATGGTTGGTAGGTTCATCGAGGATGAGCAGGTTGACAGGTTCGAGCAGGAGTTTGATCATTGCCAACCGGCTTCGCTCGCCGCCGGACAGCACCTTGACATACTTCTCCGAAGTCTCTCCCCCAAACATGAAAGCTCCCAGGAGGCTGTTGATTTTAAGGCGCATATCTCCTGTGGCCACACGGTCGATAGTATCGTAGATGGTAAGATCCTCATCCAGCAGCTGGGCCTGGTTCTGGGCAAAATAGCCTATCTGTACGTTGTGCCCTATCTTCAGTTGGCCGTCGTATGGTATCTCACCCATAATACACTTCACCAGCGTCGATTTGCCCTCACCGTTCTTACCCACGAAGGCCACTTTCTCGCCACGCTTTATCGTCAGGTTCACGTTACTGAACACCTGCTTGTCGCCATAGCTCTTGGCCACATCCTTGGCTATCACCGGATAATCGCCTGAGCGCAGGCACGGCGGAAACTTCAGGTGCATGGCGGAGTTGTCCACCTCGTCCACCTCAATGGGCACTATCTTCTCCAGCTGGCGGATGCGCTGCTGCACCTGCACCGCCTTCGTGGCCTGATAACGGAAACGCTCAATGAAAGCCTTGGTATCGGCAATTTCCTTCTGCTGGTTCTCATAGGCACGGAGCTGCTGCTCGCGGCGCTCCTTCCGAAGCACAAGATACTCATCATACCTCACCTTGTAATCCTCCACATGTCCGCAGGTTATCTCCAAGGTGCGGTTGGTCACATTATTGATGAAGGCACGGTCGTGGCTCACCAGTACCACCGCCTTGGCACTCTGGGCAAGGAACTGCTCCAGCCACTGGATTGACTCGATGTCGAGGTGGTTCGTTGGCTCATCAAGCAACAGCACGTCAGGACGGCGAAGGAGAATCTTGGCCAGCTCAATACGCATGCGCCAACCACCAGAGAACTCCCGGGTAGGACGCTCAAAGTCGGTACGCTCAAAACCGAGCCCCGTGAGTGTGCGCTCAATCTCAGCCTCATAATTCTCACCGCCCAACATCATGTAGCGTTCATGTTCCTGTGTGAACCGTTCCACGAGCTGAATATAGCCGTCACTCTCATAATCAGTCCGTTCAGCCATCTCCTGCTCCATCTGACGGAGCCTTTCCTCCAGCTTCGTGGTGTCAGCAAAAGCCTTGCGTGTCTCTTCCTTGACTGTGGTATCATCCGACAGCTTCATCACCTGTGGCAGATAGCCAATGGTGGTATCATTCGGCACAGCCACCACCCCTTCCGTGGGTTGCTGCTGGCCACAAAGAATCTTGAGCATCGTCGATTTACCCGCTCCGTTCTTGCCCACCAAGGCTATCCTGTCCCTGTCGTTGACAACAAACGAAACGTCCTTGAACAAGGGCTTCACGCCAAACTCCACCGTCAATCCTTCTATTGATATCATCTTTGCTTTTTATTCTTATCCCGTAAAATTCCGTGCAAAGTTACTACTTATTTCCGAGAACTGCGCATACAGTGGTAAAGATATTAAGATGCAAAAGGATGACAAGACGCACGTTATTGCCTGTCAACTTATTAAAGCAGGGTGTCAACCTGCAGTATAATTAAGTTTCACTCGGATTAAGACCATCTGAAATTAAGAACAGAAGCAGTCATACAAAAGCATTAAGCCACGGACACACACCATCCGTCTCGAAAATCAGAAGGTTCTTTACATGTAAAGACTGATTTCCATACACGTAAGGAAGAATTTCCATACACGTAGAGAAATATTTCCTTACGTGTATGGAATTCCTGCAAGGAGGCTCTTCTCATGGTCAACACTCCCCTTTCATAGAGATATAAAGCCGCCCCATCAGCATCATTTCCACAAAACAGCCAGAACACGCACTGCCTTATGAGCTGTTTCCACATTCTTTTCCTGTCCGCCGCTTGCACCATATTCAAAATATTATGCTTATCTTTGTCACCGTATTAAAAAGAAACGAACAACAAGAACATTATTTTTATGCAAATCCAACTCAGACAAATGTTCCTCGCCGCAGGAGTCGCCTGCGCAACGCTGACCGCATATGCCGGCACGGGAACACCACAAAAGAAGAAAAACATGACAGAAAAGAACCCACTCATCCAACCCAGCGCCCTACCCTTCAATGCCCCGGACTTCAGCCGCATCAAAGGTGAGAACTATCTGCCTGCCATCCGTACAGGCATAGAGCTGCAACGGCAGGAGATAAGGAAGATTACAGACAACAAACAAAAGCCTACCTTCACCAACACCATCCTCGCATACGAGCGCAGCGGAAAGCTATTGGAGAGGGTGTCCAACACCTTCTTCTGCGTTACCGAGGCCCACAAGACACCTGACATTGAGAAGGCGGAAACGGAGATTATTCCCCTGCTGACCGACTTTGAGAACGAGCTGAAGTTCAACCAACGCTTTTTCCAGCGCATCAAGTACGTCTACGACCACGAGCGCACTAGGCTCAAGGGCGAGGATGCCAAGCTGCTTGAGGAGGTGTACAAGAGCTTCACGCATGCAGGTGCATTGCTCTCTGCTGACAAGATGAAACGCATGAAGGAGATAAACAATGAGCTGGCACGCCTTCAGCAGGACTTCGGCAACATGCTGCCCAAGGCCGCCGGCGAGGCCACGGTGTGGGTGAGCGATGCCACCGAGCTGGCTGGACTGAGCGATGCTGACCTTGCACAGTGCCGCAAGGATGCCGAGAGCCGTGGCGGCAAGGCTCCCTACTGCATCGTCATCACCAACACCACCCAGCAGCCCATCCTTGCCAGTCTTGACAACCGCAGCCTGCGCGAGCGGGTCTACAATGCCTCCATCCACCGCACTGACGGTACGGGCGCATACAACACCTTCCCCATTGTGGTGAAGATTGCCCGTCTGCGTGCCGAGAAAGCGGAGCTGATGGGATTCAAGGACTATGCCTCCTACTCGCTCGACCAGACGATGGCGAAGACACCCGACAATGCCTATGCCTTCCTCCGCCAGCTCATCGCCTCTTACCAGCCCAAGGCGGAGGCCGAGACCAAGGCTATTGAGGATTATGCCCGCAAGACGGAGGGAGCCGGTTTCAAGCTCCAGCCCTATGACCGCTTCTACTATTCGGCCAAGATGAAGAAGGAACTGTACAGCTTTGGCGATGACGAGGTGAAGCCTTACTTCAACCTCGACTCCGTGCTGGTCAACGGTGTGTTCTATGCAGCCCACCGCACATACGGCCTCAGCTTCCGTGAGCGCAAGGACCTGCCAACATATCACAAGGACATGAAGGTGTTTGACGTGCTGGATGCCAGCGGCCGACAGATAGCCCTCTTCTACGGTGACTACTTCCGCCGTCCCACAAAACGGGGCGGAGCATGGATGAGCGATTTCTTCAAGCAGAGCCATGACCGTGGTCAGCTACCCGTCATCTACAACGTGTGCAACTATGCCAAGGCACCCGAGGGACAGCCCACGCTCCTGACATGGGACGAGACAACGACCATGTTCCATGAGTTCGGGCACGGGCTGCACGGCATGCTCTCCGACTGCAAGTACAACATGCTCAGCGGCACCTCCGTGGCCCGTGACTTCGTGGAGATGCCCTCACAGTTCAACGAGTCGTTCGCCAGCATCCCGGAGGTGTTCAACCACTATGCCCGCCATTACCAGACGGGCGAGGCCATGCCCGATGCGCTGCGGGAGAAAATGCTCGGCTCGCTCAATTTCCAGTCGGCCTATGCCTTGGGCGAGAACCTTGCCGCCACCTGCCTTGACCTGGCATGGCACAGTCTGCCATCATCACAGATTCCCACGGCCGACAAGGCTGCCAGCTTCGAGACCGAAGCCCTGAAGAAGATCGGCCTGCTCAACTCGCAGATTCCGCCACGCTACTCCACCTCCTACTTCAACCATGTGTGGGGCGGCGGCTATGCGGCTGGCTACTACAGCTACCTGTGGAGTGAAGTGCTTGCCGTGAACGTGGCCGACTGTTTCGCCGCCCGTGGTGCGCTGACCCGCACAGTAGGCGATGACTTCCGTGCTAAGGTGCTGAGCCGTGGCAACACCCGTGACCTCATGTCCATCTTCTCCGACTTCACGGGTCTGAAGGCTCCCGATGCCAAGGGATTGCTGAAGGCAAGAGGACTGTAAGGGGGTATTCGCCCTGCATGATAATGCCTCTTTTGCACAGCCCGTTGGCTCGTGCAAAAGAGGCATTACTTATTATCTGCCGCCCGTAAGAGTCTTATTTTCTCAACCATCCCAGAACTCTACTATTCTTCACCAGCCAATTCGCTCCTTTCCGTTCCATATCAAGATAAACCCTGCTCTTACCGAAAGGGCCGGGATTCTGCTGGACGATCTCTATGCCATTATCTCTCACGTCAGAGATGATTGCCACATGTCCGTATGGATTGAGGATATAGGAATCAAAGACTATCAGGTCGCCCTTTTGCGGCTTAGAACTGTCACCGTTCTTATATTGAACAAGAGCCCTGTCCGTGTTCATCTGACCACTGGCAAGACTCTTGTTGAAGAAGTCCTTGGCATTTCCATACGTGTATGGCATACGATGATGATAGTGTAAGTAATA
>JAILEG010000049.1 GCA_024688365.1 Prevotella sp. | reverse complement strand
GTCCATATATTGTGATGACAGATAAGGTGTTTTCAGAAAACAGAAAAAAGAAAGATGATGCAGACTTTAAGGCTTTATTGGAATCAGAGCTTGGTCATCCTGTTATCATTATTCCCTGGACTTCACATGAAGATGATGTTTATGGACATTCAGATGGTTTCATCAAATGGTGTGGGGATAATCGAATACTGATGGGTAATCATGGAGATTGCTATCCAGATGAAGCTGCATCCATCCGTAGGATTCTTGAAAGTTATGGTTTTGAGGTAACAGAAATGCGTTTCAAGGATAAAGTTGATACACCTTGTTGTGATCTCAACTGGGCATATATCAACTTTCTGCAAGTTGGCAAAAACATCATAATGCCTAAATTCGACATTGAAGAAGATTCATTAGCTCAACAATACATTCAAGAAGCATTCCAAGATTGTAATATCAGTCAAATAGAAATGGCAGAAGAAATTGCAAAAGAAGGTGGCGCTTTACATTGTATAAGTTGGAATGTCTATCTTCCAAAATCACATGTAAAAAGATAAATCACCACCCATGAGATATTTTTGTCCTTCGGCTATTTTTGACTATCTCGAGGGACAGATGGGGGACAAAATGGGTGATAATCTGCAAATACCGAAGTTAAAAATCAAAAATCTGCAAAAACCCGAACAATCTTTAACACTTGAAAACAAGGCATTTACGGGCTTATTTTTGCAGATTTTATGTGTTTCTTTGCAATCGGACTATTTTCCCGACGCAGAATCTACTTTCCGATGCAGAAGTGGGAAAAGATATTGTTAAGTGTTTCCTGGCTGGTGATTTCCTGTCCGGTTATCTCACCAAGGACAGCAAGTACATCACGGAGGTCCTCAGCTATTAGGTCGGCTGAAAGGGAGAGGGACAGGCCCTCGCACACGCGAAGAAGGGCAGTGTGGGCCCGGGTGAGCGCATCGTAGTGGCGGGCGGAGGTCACTATGACGGAATTTTCGTCAAGGGATGGGAGGTCGGCAGCAGCGTAGAGAGCAGCTTCAAGTTCAGGGATGCCAATGCCAAGTTTGGCCGAGATCGGCAGAGGAGTGATGCTGCATCCGCCTTTTCCTTGAAGGGAGAGGGTAGTATCCGGAGCTGAGACTGATGTCGCCTCAATGCTTTCTGTGGAGGTTGTGGTTTTCTTCTCAGTTGATGGGATGTCGGTGGTCAGGCTGTCAATCTTGTTGCGGACGATGAGCAGATGCTTACCTGTGCAGCGTTCCTGCATGTCGGAAATCTCGGCAGGGGTAGGGAGCGTGTCAATGAGCCAGAGAACGACCTGTGCTTCTTCGAGCTTCTGATAGGTCCGCTCTATGCCGAGCTGCTCTATGCGGTCATCCGTATGTCGGATGCCCGCTGTGTCGATGAAGCGGAAGGTGATGCCGTTTATGTCGGTAGTGTCCTCAATGACATCCCGGGTTGTGCCATGAATGTCGGAGACGATGGCACGCTCATCGCCGAGGAGCCGGTTGAGGAGTGTTGACTTGCCCACATTGGTCTTGCCAATAATGGCAACAGGTATGCCACGCTTGAGGGCCTTACCCGTCTCGAAAGAGCGGGCAAGAGAGAGAACCCGGTTGTCAATCTGTCCGGCAAGTGAAGTGAGTTCAGTGCGGTCGGCAAACTCCAGTTCCTCATGATCGGAGAAGTCCAGCTCGAGTTCGAGAAGTGAGGTCATCTTCAGAAGTTGAGCGCGGAGTTCGGCCAGTTCTGAGCTGAAGTGTCCCTTGAGCTGTGAGAGGGCTATTCTATAGGTGGCGTGGTTGGTAGAGGCTATCAGGTCGGCGACAGCTTCCGCCTGCGAGAGGTCGAGCTTTCCATTGAGATAGGCCCTTTGGGTATATTCACCCGGTTGAGCCTGCCGACATCCCGCTTCAGTGAGGCGGTGGAGAATCCGCTCCATGATGTAGGCAGAGCCATGACAGGAAATTTCGCAGGCATCTTCACCCGTGTAGGAGTGTGGTGCGCGCCAGAGTGATACAACAACCTCGTCTATAGTATTTTTAGTGGCGGAAAGAATCTCCCCGTAGTGGAGCGTGTTGGCTGGTGCGGAGGTAATGTCTTTGGTGAAGATGGAGGAGACTATGGTGACAGCATCCCTGCCACTGACCCGAATGATGCCGAGCGCACCGCCAGGGCGGGTGGCAAGGGCACAGATGGTCTCAGCGTCCATTGCTTGCCGGGTGAGGGAGACGTTGGTGTTTGTAGTGGTGGAAGGGCTTTGCATTTTGATGTTGGATTTAAGTGAGGTGTTGCAGTCGTGCTGCAATAATCCCCTGCCTGCCAGGCAGGATGAGCATCTCTTAGGTTGTACGGTTTCCGGAATTGTGGATGCAGGCTGGGAAAGGACGATGCCAGCATGAGGGAAACGGTCAGACAGTGGTCATACAAGGACTCCCCTTCCTTGATGGGAAGGGGAGGTGATGTGCGGCAATGTCTGTGACGGCTCAGATACGTTCCAATACACGCTCAATGAGCCCGTCTATGGTGTTCTTATAGTTGGCGTTCATCTGCTTTTCAAGTCGGTTGGCAATGACCATACAGCAGGTCATGGCTTTATGCCCCATAAGGTTGGCAAGCCCGGCGAGCGCAGAAGACTCCATCTCGAAGTTGGTGATTTTCAGATTGTCATAAGAGAACTTCTCTATCTTCTCATTCAATCCAGGATCCTGCAGCGGCAGGCGGAGCTGGCGTCCCTGTGGTCCGTAGAATCCGCCGCAGGCAATCGTCACGCCACGCACCATGTCATCAGAGGCGATTCGGTCGAGCAGCTCTGGGTCGGCATTCGCAACATAGGGATTGCCCAGCTGTGGGTCCCAGTCAACCTGCTTCTTGAACTGGTCCTCAAACTCCAGGTCGGACATCTGGTTGCGCCCAGCATAGAAATTGAGCAGTCCATCAAATCCGATGCTCTTCTGTGATGCCACATAGGTGCCGATAGGCGTGTTGGGCTGCAGGCCGCCACAGGTGCCGATGCGTACGAGGGTAAGCTGGCGGGGTGTCTCCTTCTCCGTGCGTGTCTTGAAGTCGATGTTTGCCAGTGCGTCCATTTCGTTGACCACGATGTCAATGTTGTCACAGCCGATGCCTGTACTCTGCACAGTGATTCGTTTGCCGTGATAAGTGCCTGTGATGGTACGGAATTCACGATTAGCCACCTCGCACTCAACATCCTCGAAGTGTGAGGCGACAAGGGCTACCCGGCCGGGGTCACCAACAAGGATTACTTTGTCAGCCAGATGCTCAGGCTTGAGGTGGAGATGGAAGGCACTTCCGTCTTCATTGATGATAAGCTCTGAGGGTGCGAAATACTTTTTCTCCATAGTTTGTAAGATATTAGTAATGTATTGTTTTGATTATGTTCGAGTCACAAAGTTAAGAATAAATAAAGAGAAAACCAAGAAAAGATGATGGAAAAAGTCTCATTTTCACTTCTTCTTTCGGGATGTGGTGCGTTGCGTGGGGAATATATATATGCCCTCTCCTATCTTTGCTGACGGGAGAGGGCATATTAGTTGGGTCTGATCATGCCAACAGATTCTCAGCCATGCTGGCTGCGGCACGCCGTCCGTCACCCATGGCAAGGATGACCGTCGCACCACCACGGACAATGTCGCCTCCGGCATAGATCTCAGGACGTGAGCTGTGCATGTGTTCATCGACCACGATTGTGTTCTTGCGTCCCAGCTCCAGTCCTTGTACTGATTTAGGTACGAGCGGGTTAGGTGACACACCAACGGCAACGATGACCTGATCACAGTCAACGGTCACCGTCTCTCCCGTCACCTCCGGGCGGCGGCGCCCACTGGCATCAGGCTCGCCCAGCTTCATGACATCGAGGACAGCTGCGCAGACCCGTCCGTTCTCATCTGCCTTGTACTCACGTGGGTTGTGGAGGGTGAGGAAGTTGATGCCTTCCTCCTTGGCATGCTTCACCTCTTCCAGCCGTGCCGGCATCTCAGCTTCCGAACGGCGATAGACGAGGGTCACGTCAGCTCCCAGCCGCTTGGCGGTGCGGCAGGAGTCCATGGCAGTGTTGCCACCGCCGATGACGAGAACCTTCTTACCTATTATAATAGGCGTATCGGTCTCCGGATTGGCTGCGTCCATGAGGTTGACACGGGTGAGATACTCGTTGCTTGAGAGGATGTTGATGGCGTTCTCTCCAGGGATGCCCATGAAGTTTGGCAGACCGGCTCCCGAACCGACAAAGATTCCCTTGAAGCCTTTTTCCTTCAGCTCGTCAATGGTGATGGTTTTGCCGATGATGGTGTCAGTCTGGAAGTGGACCCCACACTTGCGCAAGTTGTCAATCTCAACGTCCACGATCTTGTTCGGCAGTCGGAATTCAGGAATACCATACTTCAGCACTCCTCCAATCTCATGCAGTGCCTCGAAGACGTAAACCTCGAAGCCCCGTTTCACCATGTCGCCGGCAAAGCTCAGTCCGGAAGGTCCCGAGCCAACGACAGCCACCTTGATTCCGTTTGACGGTGCCAGCTCCGGCAGGGCTATCTTGCCACTCTCGCGCTCATAGTCGGCAGCGAAGCGTTCCAGGTAACCGATGGCGACAGCAGGCGAATTCATCTTCAGGTGGATGCAGCGGCTCTCGCATTGCTTCTCCTGTGGGCAGACACGTCCGCACACGGCAGGGAGGGCGGAGGTCTCCTTCAGCACCTTGGCTGCCTGCAGGAAATTGCCCCGCTCGATGTTCTTGATAAAGTCGGGAATGTGAATATTCACCGGGCAGCCCTCGACGCAGGATGGTTTCGGGCAGTCAAGACAGCGTTTTGCCTCCTGCATGGCCATCTCAGGTGTGAGTCCGATGTTCACTTCCTCCAGCCGTGTCGTGGCACGGTAGGCTGGATCCAGTTCGGGCATCTTCACCCGTTCGATAGCCGCACGCTCCTTGGGCTTCATGGCTTTGCGGAGAGCGGTACGCCAGGCTTTCTCCTCACCTTCTTCCGAAGAAAGGGATGTGTCTCCGTCAGCTGTAGTATTGGTGTGGCTTTTCTCTTGAGCCCCATCAGCTGCCAGTTCCTCCGCCGAAGTTTTCTCCTCCGTCTTTGCTGCAGGTACATTCTCACTTGCGGAGGAGATTGGGGCGGCTTTCTCCTGCTCCTTGAAAGTGCCCATTCGCTTGAACATCTCGTCCCAGTCAACAAGGTCGCCGTTGAACTCAGGACCGTCTATACAGACGAATCTCGTCTTTCCGCCAATTGTCAGGCGGCAGGCACCACACATTCCTGTTCCGTCCACCATGATGGTGTTGAGTGATACATCGTTCGGGATGCCGTACTTCTTTGCCAGCAGCGAGGTGAACTTCATCATGACAGGAGGCCCTATGGCCAGCACTTTATCGACATGCTCGCGTTGGATGACCTTCTCCACTCCCACGGTGACGACACCTTTCTCGCCGTAAGAGCCGTCATCGGTCATGATGATGACCTCATCCGAAAACTCCTTCACGTCATCAACCATGATTACCAGTTCCTTCGTCCTGCCGGCAAGTACGGAGATGACTTTGTTGCCGGCCTTCTTCAGTGCGGTGAGGATGGGCAGGATGGCAGCGATGCCGATACCTCCTCCGGCACAGACTACCGTTCCGTAGTTCTCGATGCGGGACGGCGTGCCCAGTGGACCGACAATATCCGCCACCTCATCGCCTACGTTCAGCTGGCAGAGTTTGGTGGAGGACTTACCGACTTCCTGGATAACCATTGTCAGCGTTCCTCTCACGGGGTCAGCCTTGGCGATGGTGTAGGGGACACGCTCGCTGTGTTTGTCAACGCGCACGATGATGAAGTTGCCTGGTCGGCAGCTCCGTGCAATGAGGGGTGCTTCCACAACGATGCAAAACACCTTCTCTGAAAACTGTTGTTTGCTGATAATCTTGTTCATGGTTCATGGGTCGTATAGAATCCCACTTGCTCCGCCTCCGGTGGGAGGAGGAGGGGGCGGGATTTTTTTGTTTATGTTTTCCTTGAAGCGATGATGGAGGAGGGGGGATGCGTTACAACCGAGTTGTAACGAAGCCGACCTGCTTCCAGCTCCTTTAGGCCATAGGCTCTTGCCAGTTTCATGCCTGTAAGAGCGTCTTACGGCTGGACTTCCGCCAGGTATCTTCTTCCCACGGTGAGGGGTGAGTGGGGAAGGTGGCGGGCTGGGGTTGGCTTTGTTCAGTCCATCTTCTCATCCAGCATCTCGAAGCCGCAGTAGGGAACGAGAACCTTCGGGACACGGATGCCCTCAGGTGTCTGGTTGTTCTCAATGATGGCAGCCACGATGCGGGGCAGTGCCAGGGCTGATCCGTTCAGCGTGTGGCAGAGCTCAATCTTCTTGTCCTCAGCATGGCGGTAGCGGCAGTGCAGGCGATTGGCCTGGTAGCTCTCAAAGTTGGACACGCTGGAAACCTCCAGCCATCGCTGCTGTGCGGCACTCCACACCTCGAAGTCATAGCAGATGGCAGAGGTGAAGCTCATGTCTCCACCGCAGAGACGGAGGATGTGATAAGGCAACTCCAGCTTCTTGAGCAAGCCCTCAACATGGTCAAGCATCTCGTTGAGCGACTCATAGGAGTGCCCAGGCTTGTCAATGCGTACAATCTCAACCTTGTCGAACTGGTGCAGGCGGTTCAGTCCACGCACGTCCTTGCCATAGCTGCCAGCCTCACGGCGGAAGCAGGCTGAGTAGGCACATCGCTTGATGGGCAGATCCTTCTCATCGAGAATCTCGTCACGGAAGATGTTGGTCACAGGAACCTCTGCGGTGGGGATGAGGTAGAGGTCGTCAAGATTGGCATGATACATCTGTCCCTCCTTGTCAGGCAGCTGGCCTGTTCCGAGTCCGGAATCCTGATTGACTACCAATGGCGGCTGCACCTCCAGGTAGCCGCTCTTGCGTGCCTCGTCAAGGAAGAAAGCCTCCAGGGCGCGCTGGAAGCGTGCCATCTTGCCAATGTAGAGCGGGAATCCCGCACCGGTTATTTTCACACCGAGGTCGAAGTCAACGAGGTTGAATTTCTTCAGCAGATCCCAGTGGCACTGTGCGTCAGCAGGCAGTTGTGGCTTCTCGCCACCTTCCTTCACCACAACATTGTCATTGGCATCCTTGCCCTCCGGCACGTCATCGTTTGGAATGTTCGGGATGGTCAGCAGCACGTCGGTCATATCCTTCTGAGCCTTCTCCATGATTTCCTGGAGTGCCTTGTCAGCCGACTTCAGTTCAGCCACCTGTTCCTTTATCTTGCCAGCTTCATCTTTCTTTCCCTCTTTCATCAGCCCGCCAATCTGCTTTGAGAGCTGGTTCTGCTGCTGCTTGTTGGTGTCGAGTTTCTGCTGTGTCTCCCGGCGCAGTCGGTCATATTCCAGTACTTTCTCAACGGCTTCGCGCGCACCTGCAAAGTGCTTTTTCTCCAAGCCCTTAATCACACGTTCAGTTTCCTCACTGATGAGCTTTAATGTAAGCATAACGTTTTATTTGTTTTTAAATTCGTATCTGAGAGCAAAGTTACTAAAAAGCATCGTAATATGAGCAGGAAACCTTCTTTTTTCGGATTCTGCTTGCTTTTTAATAGGATGTTAACCCATGAGCCGCCAGATTTTATGGTCATGAGGATGTCGTCCTTGGATGGTGACTGGTCTTCTTTTTTTGGTGAAGTGCATGACATTCCACGCCACATGGGTATGTGTGATGAATCCGTTTGCCGGTTCTTCCATATTTTGAATGTACAACCTTATTCTGTGTTATCTGAACGGAATCTGTGATTTATTGTCAGGATGGTTCTGGGCTGTGGTGTTGTCGGAATATTTCCCTCTCATTGCCTGTCTGACGGGTATCCATAATTCTGCTGTGTTTTTGCTTGGTATCATTTCCCGGCAGTCAGCGACAGGGGTGCCTTTTCTTGTTTCGTTCATTCCTCTGACAGCCTGGCAGCCTCGATATTCCGCGTCAGCCCGTCAAACTTCACCCGCTTGACGGCAGAGCCCTTGAAGAGGCGGCGATAGTCCTCAACTGTGAGGTTGTGCCAGGCTTCCTTGGTCATGCGGAGCAGCTCAGGCTTGGGCTGGAGAGCGGTCTCGTTGGTGGGTTGGGCAAAGCGGTTCCACGGGCAGGCGGCCTGGCAACGGTCACAGCCGTAGATGGTGTTGCCCATAGCCGTCTTGGCCTCAGACGAGAGGTCACCGCGGTTCTCAATAAGCTGGTAAGACAGGCAGCGGCCAGCATGGAAGTCCTCACCTGGGACAATGGCACGGGTTGGACAGGCATCAATGCAGCGATGGCAGTTCCCGCATCGGTTGGGCATCGGCTTGTCATAGACATCGACATCATAGGGGATGAATACCTCGCCAAGGAAGAACATGGATCCGGCATGGGGAATGATGAGCTGATGATTGCGTCCTGTCCAGCCGAGTCCGGCACGCTGTGCCCAATAGCGTTCAAGGACAGGAGCCGTATCGCAGAAACATCCCCAGCCAGGAGGAAGATGATTAGCAGAGGATGCGGTATCGGCTGTCCCGCAATCTCCGGGATGGGGAGCCGCATCCCTGATGAGCTGTGCCAGCTCGCGCAGTCTGCCCTTCATCAGGTCGTGGTAGTCCTGTCCGAGGGTATAGGCGGCAAACTGGTATTCACCGTCGGGGAAGTGCTGGGCAGGACTGTAGTTGAGTGCGACAGATACGATGCTGCGCACGCCCGGCACAAGCAGCTGTGGATTGAGACGTTTCTCCAGGTAGTTTGCCATGTAGCCCATTGTGGCTTCCTCTCCTTTCTCCAGCCAGCCACGGTAGCTTGCGGCTGTGTCAGGGTCTACAGGCTCGGCCCTGGCTATGCCGCAGGCAAAGAAGCCGAGGGAGCGGGCCGCCGACTTGATGAAGGCGGATGACACTGCTGACGGCTCTAAACGAGAGGGAAAGCCCACCCCTACCTCTACCAGTTGAGAAGGACGGCCCACCCCTGACCCCTCCCGTGGGGAGGGGGATTCAGTATGTGGTGTGGGGGGTATGGGATTTTTCATCGGGGAAAGGAGAAAAAATGAGGGATGCGAATGGCTGAGAAGGGCTGAGGATGTAAAACTGAGTTGTAATAGTGACTGAATGGTGATTGGTGGAGGATGGCTGGAGAGGATGACAAGAATATTAAGAATGAAGCGATGGACGAATACCAAGACAAACGAATCGAATAACAAGGTGGACGAATGGAAAAAGAAGGGTAAGCCCGGTGACAGCAACAGCCCGTGACATGCTGTCAGCGATGGCAGGCAGCCTTTCCCTACCCACTTTTTTAAAAAAGGTAGCCAATCTCCCCTCCCTTGGGAGGGGGCGGGGATGGGCTCTTTGTCCTACTCGAAAGTCTTGAACGCATACCCCTGGTCCTTGAGCCACTGGAGTGACTCGGGGAGGGCTGTGCGGAGTTTGTCGATGCTTTTCAGTGAGTCATGGAAAGTGATGATCGAGCCGTTGCGGGCATATCGCTTCACGTTGTCGACAACATCTTTGGCAGTGAGCCACTTGGAATAGTCACGTGTGACGAGGTCCCACATCACGACACGGTAGTTCTGCTTTACCCACCAGTAGACCGTATGGCGGAGCCATCCATGTGGCGGGCGGAAGTAATGACTGTGGAGAAGCCCGTCAGCCTTGGTCACGTCAACAGCATAGGTCAGCGTCCAGTGCCTGAAGGAGCCGAGGTGATGGTAGGTGTGATTGCCCACGAGGTGTCCACGGCGCAGTACCTCCTCATAGAGTTCGGGATATTTCCTCACGTTGTCGCCCACCATGAAGAACATCGCCTTGGCACCGAACTTGTCAAGTGTGTCCAGGATGAAAGGCGTGGCCTCCGGTATGGGACCGTCATCAAAGGTGAGGTAGACGGCATGGTCATTCTTATCCATCCGCCATAGGGCATGAGGATAGAAGAGGCGCAGCCATCGTGCGGGTTGTTCTATTATCATAAGGTGATGGGTGAAAAAAAACTCACCCCAGCAGCCGGGTGGCTGCCGGGGCAAGTTTTTTTTGTCATTTTATCCTTGCTGCAATGAGCCGCCCAGCCCCTGGAACCGTATCATGAGGTTGTTCAGCTGCTTGGCATGCTGGTCAGCCCAGGCACGGTTGGTGCGGTCGTTGGCATTGACAAGATTCATCATAATCTGGAAGTGCATCTTGCAGGCACCCTGGCTCATGCCGAAGAAGCGTGGGCTCAGGCTCATGTAGTAGTTGGCATACTGCAGGGAGTTCTTCCACAGTGCGTCATAGAGCTTCTGTGCCTTGGCCTTCTGTCCGAGCAGGGCATAAGCCTGGGCCATATCGCCCGAGCCGCTCATGTAGTTGATGGGCACATTATAATAAGGTATCTCCTTCTCCGATTTCCGCAGCACCTGCAGAGCCTTGGCGCGTTCGCCCTTGGCAATGAGGTGGAGAGCCAGCTGTGCCATCTCACGGCGGTGGGTGTAGCACATGCGCATGACGGTCTCATCAATATAGAGCCCGCGTGCGCTGAGTCCGCCCCACTTGAAGCGTTGCATCATCAGCGTGTACGTCTTGTCGGTATCGAAGTTCCGCATGTTGATGCCATCCGGATTCTCGTTGTCCTGCGTGTAGAATGGTGTGATGCGGTTGACAAGACCTTCCTGGATGAAGTTGTCGCCGAGGTTCATGAAGTTCTCTGAACCGACGGTGATGGCCACATAGAGCGGGCGGGTCCAGTTGCAGTTGGCTATCATCTCCAGCATCATCAGGTCGCCCTTGTAGAGGGCATCCTTGCCGGCCAGCGAGATGGCCATGCGGTCAGGGATGGAGTCGCCCGGGCGCATCATGCCGCTGCGGCGCACGGCCTCCTTGTCGATGGTCATGTAGATGGTGTCAGTCGGGATGACATGGTTCTGCTGGTCCTTGGAGCGTACCCAGTACTTGAGGATGTTCTTCAGCTCGAACGGCTCATCGCCGAACTGTGCCTTGGCAGCCGCCGGGTCCTGCTTGTAGAAGTCGATAATCTGCTGCTTGAAGGATGGCTCCACCTGCACATACTCGTTCGTGCCGCTCACGTAGTCGAGGCGTGACCAGTTGATGGGCACGCTGCGCGATGCGTAGGCCGGTCGGCGCATCTGGTCGATGTACCAGTCAGTCTGCAGGTAGGAGAGGTTGCAGACACGGGCATCCGTGCGCACGCCCTCAACCTCCTGGTTGTACCAGAGCGGGAAGGTGTCGTTGTCACCATTGGTGAAGACTATCGGATTGCCCGCCTGCTGGAGCGACATGAGATAGTTCTGGCCGAAGTCACGGCAGGTGTAGCGGCCTGAGCGGTCGTGGTCGTCCCAGGTTTGTGAGGCCATCTGTACAGGAACCAGCAGACATACCAGCGAGATGACGGATGCCGACAGCACCGGTGCCACCTTCAGCTTGCGTGCCCAGTCATAGAGGGCTGCCACACCCAGACCGCACCAGATGGCGTAGGCATAGAACGAGCCGGCATAGGCATAGTCACGCTCACGGGGCTGGCTCGGTGTTTGGTTCAGATAGATGACAATGGCAAGGCCCGTCATGAAGAACAGGAAGAAGACCACCCAGAACTGCTGGATGCCCCGCTTGCCCCGCCATGCCTGCCAGAAGAGACCGAGCAGGCCGAGCAGCAGCGGCAGACAGTAGAACACGTTGTGGCCCTTGTTCGCCTTCAGCTCATCGGGGAGCTTGCTCTGGTCGCCATAGAGGGCATTGTCAATGAAGGAGATGCCGGTGATCCAGTTGCCATGCTCCGGCTCGCCGTTGCCCTGGAGATCGTTCTGCCGGCCGGCGAAGTTCCACATGAAGTAGCGCCAGTACATGAAATTGCACTGATAGGAGAGGAAGAACTTTATGTTCTCAAACTGAGTGGGCATCTTCACACCATCGACATCGTGCCCTGTGACACCGCCCATCCACTGCTCATACTGGGCAGCATGGCCCGGGTCGTACATGCGTGGGAAGAACATGTTCTGCTCAAACACCTGCGTCGACTTGTGACGGACGAGGAAGTAAGAGTCCTTCTCGTCCTTTGAGGCTTTCTCCTTGCGCTCATAGACGGGCGCGCCCTCGTCGAACTTATAGTGCATTCCGTCCTCAGCCACGGCTGGCTGGCTCGTGTATGCCTGTCCGTAGAGCAATGGGTGGTCGCCGTACTGGTCACGGCTCAGGTAGCTTCCGAGGGTGAAGATGTCCTCTGGGGAGTTCTGGTCCATCGGTGGATTGGCCGTTGAGCGGATGACGATGACGGCATAAGAGGAGTAGCCGATGATGAGCATCAGCATGCAGAGCAGGGCCGTGTTCTTCACACGGGAAGATACAAGCGCAACGCGCTGCTTCTTGCCCTCGCTGCTGACGGGACGCTGCCACTGCAGCAGCACGTAGACCGCAGCCAGGATGATGATGCCAATGATGAAGGCTGTCCATCCATAGCCGTAGAAGGGGATGCCGATCAGGGCCAGTGCTGTCAGGAAGGCAAGGTTCTCACGCTTGCGGTTGTTGTCCTGATAAGTCTCATAGATGGCCCAGATGAAGGAGCCGATGAGCAGGACGATATAGATAATCGTACCCGTATTGAACGGCATGCCAAGCGTGTTGGTGAAGAAAAGCTCAAACCATCCGCCCACGGTGATGATTCCCGGCACGACACCGTAAAGCACGGCTGCCACGATGACCACTGAGACAATAAGCGCAAGGAGCGAGCCCTTGAGGTTGGCATCGGGCACCTTCTTATAATAGTAGACCAGCACGATGGCGGGAATACAGAGCAGGTTGAGCAGGTGGACACCGATGGAGAGTCCCGTCATGTAGGTTATCAGCACCAGCCAGCGGTCGGAGTGTGGCTTGTCGGCATTGTCCTCCCACTTCAGGATGAGCCAGAATACGACAGCTGTGAAGGCTGAGGAGTAAGCATAGACCTCACCCTCGACGGCTGAGAACCAGAATGTGTCGCTGAAGGTGTAGATCAACGCACCCACAAGTCCTGACCCCTCGATGGCGATGAGCTTTGCGAGCGAGGGAGCCTCACCGTCACGGACGATGAGCCGGCGCGTCAGGTGCGTGATGGTCCAGAAGAGGAACATGATACACGTGGCTGACAGCAGTGCGCTCATGATGTTGACCATGAACGCCACCTGTGACGGGTCACTTGCAAAATGGGAGAAGAGGTTGGCCGTGAGCATGAAGAACGGTGCCCCGGGGGGATGCCCGATCTCCAGTTTGTAGCCTGTGGTAATGAATTCGGGACAGTCCCAGAAGCTGGCTGTCGGTTCGATCGTGGAGCAATAGACGAATGCGGCTATCAGAAAAGCCACCCATCCGATGATGTTGTCCACCAGTCTGAATTGTTTCATTTATACGATTAGAATTTACAGTCTGCCGTCCCAGCCGGGGCAGGCAGCATCAGTTTGTTTCAGAGATAATCGCTGCAAAGATAGCAATATTAATCAAGAAAGAGAAAAGAGTAGGGCGAAAATGTCTTAAAAAAAGGTGGGGTGGACTGCTTTTTAGGGTGCTGTTTCCCGCTGCAAAGGCCATATTTCCTATGAAAAGTTTTGCCTTTCCAGTTCTTTTTTATACTTTTGGCGGCAGAAAAGAAATAAGACAATGAGACAAATCATTAACCATTTCACCGACGACGACCTCTACAAGCTGTCCATGTGCTGCGCCGTCATTGACAATTTCCCCCGTGCGCAGGTGCGTTACCAGTTTGTCGACCGTGACGACACGGTCTATCCCAAAGGCTTTGCCCGTGAGGTAGAGCATCAGATAGAGCTGTTGGAGACGGTCACCATCACCGATGAGGAAATCAGCTTCATGCGCCGGAAGTGCTACTTCCTGCCCGACTGGTTCTACACTTACCTGCGTGGCTACCGATTCCGCCGTGAGTGGGTCAAGGTGTGGCAGAATGATGAGGGGCATCTTCACATAGAGTTTGAGGGCTCGTGGGCTGATACCATATTGCTTGAGGTGAAGGTGCTGGCCATCATCTCCGAGCTGTTCTATATGTTTAACGAGCAGGCTGAGGAGTTTGACTATCAGGTACTTTATGATAAGAGCTGGCATAAGACTGAGCGACTGCTGGAGGCGGGCTGCGTATTCTCCGACTTCGGCACCCGCCGCCGTGCGAGTCTCCGCGCTGAGGACACGGCCGTGCGTGCCATGAAGGAATGTTACGAGAGCCGTGACTGGAAGGGACGGTTCGTGGGAACGAGCAACGTCTATCTTGCCATGAAGTATGACCTCACGCCTGTGGGCACGATGGCACACGAGTTTGTCTGTGCCATTGGGGGCATGTTCGGCCCGCAGATGGCGAACTACATGGCGATGGAGGCCTGGCGCAAGACGTTCCGTGGTGCCCTTGGCACCTATCTCTATGATTCTTTCGGCTGGGACATCTTCTCCTATAACTTCTCAGAGGACTTTGCCAACCAGTTCAAGGGGCTGCGTGTGGACTCGGGTGACAACTTCGAGCAACTGGAGAAAATTGTCGCCAAGTACAAGTCGTTCGGCATTGATCCCCGTGACAAGCAGGTCATCTTCTCCAATGCCCTTGACACTGACCGTGCCATTGAGATACAGCACTACGCTGAGAGCCGGGTGAGACCGTCATTCGGCATCGGGACGCACTTCACCAACGACTTCCCGCATGTGAAGCCCATGAACATCGTCATCAAGCTGGTGGCGGCGAAGATCACGGAGTCATGGCCGTTCTATCATGACACCTGCAAGATCTCAGAGGACAATGGCAAGCACACGGGCAAACCGGAGGTTATCCAGCGGTTCATGGAAGCCATACACTATAAGGAGTGATTGTCCTGAGGGGGCAGAGTCTATGGCTCAAGCTTGTGCCGGCGGGCAGGGATGTGAACCTCATCGTGGGCGGTTTGGGTAAGGCTTGTGTCAGGCGGCTCTCTGTGTCAATGCCCGCCCGGTGTCCCAAAGCAGCCTCTTTGCCCATCTCAGCACCACCAGCGCGCTGACCATTGCCACAGCGGCATCGATCCACGTGATGTTCCATAGCATGGCGCAGAGGATGCCGATGATGGCACCAATCTCAGTCAGCGCGTCAGAGAGGACGTGCAGGTAAGCGGCATGGCTATTGTAGTCGGTCGTGCCATGATGCCCGTGCAGGACGGAGGCACTGACAGCATTTGCCACCAGTCCGACAGCTGCCGTGGCGAGGGCAAAGCCATAATTGATGATCTCACCATGCGTAGTGAGCCGCTCCACGGCCTCGACAATGATGAAGACAGCCATCAGGACAAGGAAGATTCCGCTGGTGAAGGCCGACAGGTTGAGTATCTTCCCGGTGTCATAGCTTTCAGTCCCCTTGCTCTGCAGGTGCCGCACCAGTACGTAAGCTCCCCAGTTGAGACCGATGACCAGCACATGCGATCCCATGTGTACGCCATCGGCGAAGAGAGCCATAGAGTGGGAGAGAAGTCCCACGACGATTTCAGCCACCATCATGCAGAAGGCGAAGATGACGACGAAAGCCGTCCGCTTCTCCTGTGATGACCGTTCTATTTTGTTTACAGTAGACATATTTTTCCTTGACGTTTGCTTTTTTCCTTCCCTTACGATATTACCCCGAAGTGGCGGAAGGCATTGAGGATGCCGTCATCGTCAACGCTTGTGGTGACGTAGTCGGCCGCAGCCTGCACCTCCGCATTGGCATTGCCCATCGCCACGCCTATGCCGGCGGCGCGGAGGATGCTGATGTCGTTGCCCCCGTCACCAAAGGCGATACACTCATCGGGGCTGATGCCGATGTGGGCAGCCATCTGCAGGAGTGCGTTGCCCTTGTCGGCCCCACGCACGGTGATGTCAGTGAAGCGGGGATTCCAGCGGGCTGAGATACAATGGGGCATGGAGGGCAGCACCTGCGCCTCGTCCTCCACAGAGAAGAACGGTGTGAGCTGCAGGACGGGGCGGCTGAGCATCGGCTCCACAGGCTGGCGGATGTCGAGGTTGTCAACTCCCAGCCCGCGGACGAATATCTCATCGAATATTTCCTTGTGGTTGTATATGGCGATGTCGTCCTTGCCGCATACCACCACGGCATAGTCCCTCCGCTTGGCATCGGCTATCATCGTGCGCACGTCCTCCTCGGGAATAGCCTGCAGGTTGATGTCGTCCTTGCCGATGAAGGTCCGTGCCCCGTTGAAGGTGATGTAGCCGTCAACGAGGTGGCTGATGGCGCCAATGTTGTTGATGATGGCCACCGGGCGCCCCGTGGAGATGAATATCCTCACGCCCTGCGCCCGAGCCTGTCCGATGGCACGGACGGTTGATGCCGGAATCTGGTGAGTCCGGAACGACACCAGTGTGCCGTCAATATCGAAGAATGCTGCTTTTATTGCCATGATGAATCGCTTTCAGACGACAAAGGTACAAAAAATATTCCAAAAGAGGCGGCAGTCCTGCATCTCCTTGAACGGTGAAAGGGGGCATAAGGTGCTTGGTTTTATTGAAAATCATTATAAATAGGTAGCAGCGTATGCGTTTTTTGCATCTCACGGGGCCTTCTTTCAATAAAAAAGCCTACCTTTGCTGTAAAGAACTGATACGTTTAAAAAAAACATTACACAGATGATTTATTTTTTCTCAGCAACGGGCAACAGCAAGTATGTTGCCGAGCGATTGGGTGCAGCCATCGGTGAGGAGACCTGCCCGGTGGAGCAGGCTCCTGCGGCAATCACACTCCGTGAGGGCGAGGTGATGGGACTGGTGGCCCCCACCAACTGGCTGGGCGTGGCTCTCCTGGCACGTGAATTCCTCATGAAGACACAGCTGAAGGCATCACCAGGCAACTACATCTTCTACGTCTCCACTTTCGGCCTGCTGCCTGGTGCGAGCGGGGAGGATGCCCGCAGGTTGCTTGCGGCACAGGGAATCAGACTGAACGCCTCATTCAGCATCCACATGCCGGAGAACTTCACCCCCATTTTCAGCGCAAACTGCAAGAAGTATATCGCACGGACCATAGAGCGGGCCGAGACGAGGATTGACCGTATCATCAGTCAGGTGAAGAGCCGCAAGGAGGGCAATCACACCTGCGTCCGCCTGCCTTACTTCATGCGGCAGCTGATGAGCGTCCTACTCTCTTACGAGCAGCAGACCAAGCGGTTCCGTGTCGATGAGCAGAAGTGCATTGGCTGCGCACGCTGTGCCACGAAGTGCCCGGTGCAGGCCATCACCATGACTCCCAATGCCCATGCGCAGAAGCCGTCAGACCAGCATCCTGTCTGGACGAAAGACAAGTGCGCCATCTGCCTTGGCTGCCTGCATCGCTGCCCTGCTAATGCCATCAGCTATGGTGCCAGCGCAGGCCACGGACAATACCTGCACCCGAAGACGACGGTTTAGCGTGTCAAGGCTCAGGTTTGCAAATTCAGGAAAGGGCAGGCGGGTGCGTCAATCCCTTCTTGCTGTTCTTTGTGTGACATTGATGCTTGAAATATTCGCCCCCGTTCGTCAGATTCCTGTTTTTGTTGTATCTTTGCACCTATGAGTAAAGGCAAACTACAGAAATTTGCGGAGATGGAGACCTTCAGCAATGTATTCCAGTATCCGTTCAGTGTGATCAGTGAGATTCCCTTTGAGATGAAGGGCCATTGGCGTGAGCAATATTTCCACAATGACAACCCGATTGTCCTTGAGCTGGGATGCGGCAAGGGTGAGTATACGGTGGGGCTGGCACGCGTCTACCCCGACATCAATTTCATCGGGGTCGACATCAAGGGCGCACGCATCTACACCGGAGCCAGGCAGGCTCTCGACGAGCAGCTGCCGAACGTGGCTTTCCTGCGGACGAGCATTGAGATCATTGACCGTTTCTTCGACAAGGACGAGGTGCAGGAGATATGGCTCACCTTCTCCGACCCGCAGATGAAGAACGTGCATAAGCGGCTTACCTCTACCTTCTTCATGAACCGTTACCGCCACTTCCTTGTGGACGGGGGCATCGTGCATCTGAAGACCGACTCCAATTTCCTTTTCACTTACACCACTTACATGGTAGGGGTGAACAAGCTGCCCGTGCTTTTCCGCACGGAAGACCTGTACGGGAACGGGCAGGGAGAGGGCGGGAAGCCTGAGGATGTGGTGGATGAGAAGACACGGGAGATTCTAGGCATCCATACTTACTATGAGAACCAGTGGATTGAACGGGGACTCAACATCAAGTATATGAAGTTCCGTCTGCCGAATGAAGGACTGCTGGCGGAGCCAGATGTTGAGATTGAGCTGGATGACTATCGGTCGTACAAGCGGCCTAAACGCAGCGGGCTGGCTGTGAGCAAGTGACCGAAACCTCATAGGAGGGAGCTGGCTTAACACCGTCTGTTGACCGTTCTGACAGCCGTAACAGCTTTCCTGCGCGGTACTTCACGTGAAGTAATGAAGTATTGCAGCTGAAGTATTGTAATACTTTACGTGAAGTACTGGAGCTGTCGGGCACCGATTGCTCCAGCACTTCAGCATAGATTGCCACAGTACTTCGCAGGGGAATCTGTGCCGTATGCCACCGGTTCCCCATCATGTCTACTTCTTCATCTTGGCCTTTCGGGCATAATCGAACAGAGCCTGGGGCAGATGGCAGTAGCCTGTCGGGTTCTTGTCAAGATAGTCCTGGTGGTATTCCTCGGCCTTGTAGAAGTTCTTGAGAGGTTTCACCTCAACGGCTATCTCACCCTTGATGTGCCGCTGCTCGGCGGCAAAGACCTTCTTGATGACGGGCAGGTCAGCAGCGTCAGTATAGTAGACTCCCGTGCGGTACTGTGTGCCTCGGTCGTTGCCCTGCTGGTTGACGCTGGTGGGGTCAATGGCCTTGAAGTAAAGACCGAGGAGGAAGTCGAGGCTGATGACCTGCGGGTCATAGGTGATGTGTACCGTCTCGGCAAACTGCGTCTTGTCGGTGCAAACCTCCTCGTAGGTGGGATTCTTCGTCACACCATTGGCATAACCCACTTCCGTGGCTGTCACGCCTTCTATCTGCTTGAGGTAATGCTCTGTTCCCCAGAAGCACCCTCCGGCTACATAAATTTCTTTCATCGGTTTCAATAATTTTATATATGCCCCGTAGCCCTTGGCTTCCATCTCCTCAAGGGGGATGAAGCGGAGCGAGGCGCTGTTGATACAATATCTCTGGCCGCCGGTCTCGGCAGGTCCGTCGTTGAAGACGTGCCCTAAGTGGGCCTTGCCAGTACGGCTGCGTACCTCCGTGCGCACCATTCCGTGGGAGCGGTCGGCATGCTCGGTGACGAGCCTGGGGTCAATGGGTTTCGTGAAGGCGGGCCATCCGCAGCCGGAATCGTATTTGTCGGTTGAGGAGAAGAGGGGTTCGCCCGTGGTGACATCCACGTATATGCCCTGGCGGAACTCGTGGTCGTAGGCATTGGTGAAGGGACGCTCGGTGGCCGCCCGCTGTGTCACGGCATATTGCTCGGGAGTGAGCATGCGCCGCAGTGTGGTGTCATCGGGCTTGGTGTAGTGGGTCTTTTGGGGTATGGAATCGGTCTGTGTCATTGCTGATTTGCTTTTATGGGTGCAGGATGTGCCTCCTCCCATCGCCATTGTGAGGAGAGGGAGGACAAGTGTGAGGACGGTGAAGAGAAAACTGCGCATAGGTGATGAGTTAATGGGGTGACAATTTGGCGGACTGGTGGGGGGAGGATGGGCTGACAGGATGGCATGTGGACGATCCGTCGGTCATCTTGCAGGATGATGCCCGTTGCACGGGCAAGGCTTATTCCGCTGGGTTGGGATGGAACAGAACAGGCGATGTTGAGTTGCCCCAGCATCGCCTTGCTTCTGTAAATATCGTCATGTCCTGAGCTTTTCCTCCCGTGGGAGGGGCCGGGGGCTCTCCTCTGTTACTGCTTCTGCAGGAACCTGTCTGCCTCGATGGCAGCCATAGCACCTGTTGCGGCAGCCACGACACCCTGGCGGTAGGTCGGGTCGGCAACGTCACCGGCTGCATAGACTCCCTCAATGTTGGTGGCGGTAGACTTGGGACGGGTGATGATGAACCCGTGGTCATCAAGCTCCAGCTGGCCCTTGAAGAGGTCGGTGTTAGGCGTGTGGCCGATGGCAAGGAAGAAACCGTCGATGGAGATGTCGAACTTCTCCTCGTTCTCCTCCCCCTTGAAGCGTACGAGATGGGCACCCTCAACGCCGTTCTCGCCGAAGAGGCCGAGGGTGTTGGTGTTATACAGAATCTCGATGTTCTCCTTCTCGCTGACACGCTTGCGCATAATCTCGGCAGCACGGAGCTGTGGTTTGCGCACAATCATATACACCTTCTTGGCCAGTCCGGAGAGGTACATGGCTTCCTCGCAGGCTGTGTCGCCACCGCCTACAACGGCTACGACACGTTTGCGATAGAAGAATCCATCGCAGGTGGCGCAGGCACTTACTCCCTGGCCGCGGTACTTCTCCTCATCGGGCAGGCCGAGATACTTGGCACTGGCTCCGGTGGCAATGATGACGGTGTCGGCCTCAATCTGGTTGCCGCGCTCGTCCTCAAGGTGGAAAGGCCTACTGCTGAGGTCGGCTTTGATGATAGAGCCGTCGCGCACGTCAGCCCCATAGGTCTCGGCCTGCTGACGCATCTCGTTCATGAGCTGGTTGGCATCAATTCCCTCGTGGAATCCAGGGAAGTTCTCTATGATGGTGGTGGTGGTCAGCTGTCCGCCTGGCTGAAGCCCGGCATAGAGTACAGGCTGGAGGTTGGCCCGTCCAGCATAGATGGCTGCGGTGTAACCTGCGGGTCCGCTGCCGATTATCAGAGTTTTTACTTTTTCCATTGTCGTTGTATGTAATTGTTGTCAGCCGCTCCTTGAGTGGAGATGGGCTGGTGTTATGCTATGACAGTATCAATAATCGTGCCAAAAATGTCTTTCCCGACTTATTTTTTTGTGGGGTGGGTGTTGGGTGTTGAATGTTGTGTGATGAGTGTTGGGTGTTGAATGTTGGATAATGGCAAGTGATAATGGATGAAAAGGGATGCCAGCAGGCAAAGCCTTACTCCATTGGGAACAGTCCGAAGAGACGGTCGTCAATCATGTCGGTCACACGCTTGAAGTCCTGCGGGTTGTCCTGGAAGTCGGTGGTGTCGCCATCGACAATCATCAGGTGTCCTTTGTAGGTCTTTATCCAGTCCTCATAGCGCTGGTTGAGCCCCCGGAGATAGTCAATGCGCATGGTCTGCTCATAGTCACGTCCACGCTGCTGGATATGGTCAATCAGGCGTGGTATGGAGCATCGGATGTAGATGAGCAGGTCAGGCAGCTTGACAAGCGAGAGCATGAGGTCGAAGAGATCTGTGTAGTTCTTGAAGTCACGTTCCGACATCAGCCCCATATCGTATAAGTTGGGGGCGAAGATGCGTGCATCCTCAAAGATTGTGCGGTCCTGGATGATGGTATCCTGTGAGCGGGAGATTTCCACAACGTCACGGAACCGCTTGTTGAGGAAGTATATCTGCAGATTGAATGACCAGCGGGTCATGTCACCGTAGTAGTCTTCCAGGTATGGATTGTTGTCAACTGGCTCAAAGTGGGCTTTCCAGCCGTAGCGTTTGGCGAGCAATGTGGTGAGCGTGGTCTTTCCTGCTCCTATGTTTCCTGCGATTGCGATGTGCATTTTGTTGGGTGATGGGTGATGAATGTTGGGTGATGATTAGCGATAATAAGCGATGATAGGGTGGGCTCAGAACAGCCCGAAGAGTTCCCTGTCAATCTTGTCAGTGATGAAACCGAAGTCCTTGGGCTGATGCTGATAGTCGAGCTGGTCAACGTCAATGGTCAGAACCCGTCCTTTGTATTTGTTCCTGATGAAGTCCTCATAGCGGCTGTTGAGATTCTCAAGATAGCCTAAGGGCATCTTCTGCTCATATTCCCGTCCGCGTTTCTCGATGTTGGAGACGAGGTGGCTGACGGATGAACGGAGATAAATCATGAGGTCGGGGAAGTTGACGGCATCCGTCATGTCCTCGAAGAGCTCCATGTAAGTCTCATAGTCACGGTCGTCAAGGTTCCCCATGGCGTAGTTGTTCTCCGTGAATACGTAGACTCCCTCGTAGATGGAGCGGTCCTGTACGACTGACTCGCCGTTCCGGCTTATCTCCAGCAGATCCTTGAAACGCTCCTTGAGGAAGAATACCTCCATTGGGAATGACCAGCGTTTGATGTCCTTGTAATAGTCTTCCAGGTAGGGATTGTAGTCTACCGACTCAAACCGGGGCTTCCAGCCATAGCGCTTGGCAAGCATTGTGGTGAGGGTGGTCTTTCCGCTGCCAATGTTTCCTGCGATTGCGATGTGCATTATTGGGTGATGGGTGATGGGTGTTGGGTGATAGGTGTTGAGTGATGGGTTTGACGGATTGTGGGTGTCGGCTGTCACCGTCCTGTTACCTTGCTGTTCCCACACAGCCGTTTGGCATTTCTATGTGGAGCCGGGCGCAGATGGTTGGGGCTATGTCAACAATGTGTGTCTCGGCGTTTGTCGCACCATGCCGGATGTTCCAGCCATATAACAGGAAGGGGATGTGGGTGTCATAGGGGAAGGGCTGCCCATGCGAGGTGCCACGATAGGTGGGCGAGTCCTTGGCTCCGAAGAACTGTGGACGGGTGACAACGCCGATCTCGCCAGACCGACCACGGAAGTAGCCGTTCTCCATGCGCTCCTTGATCCATTGTGGCATTGTGGTCTCTGACAGCTTCTCCTCATCGAACACGTAGAGGAACTGTGGGTCTTTCTTCAGCCAGCTGACAGCTTCGTCAATGACATCCTGTTTCTTCAGTCCGGCTGACACAATGGCAGAGTCATTGAGATAGAACTGGTAGTTGTCCTCATCCATCACCGGGCTGATACCGAACTTGGCTTGCAGATGGGTGTTGAGCCCATCCACAGATGCCTTGTAGTTCCACGCTCCGGCTGGGATGCGATGGTCTTTCATGTAGTTGTAGTTGTGGGCTCCACCGTGGTCGGCGGTGAGGAAGAGCAGGTAATTGCCTGCGCCCACCTGCTCGTCAAGAGCTTTAAGGAAGTGTGACAAGTCCTTGTCCAACTGCATGTACACGTCATGGTTCTCCTTTCCACGTGTACCGTATTCGTGTCCGATGGCATCAGTCGACGAGATGCTTACCGTGAGCATGTCCGTTTCCTGTCCTTTGCCTAACTTCTCATTCTGCAATATCGCCTCTGCCATCTTGAAAGTCATGGTCACTCCCAGGTTGGAGGTCTTGATGTTGAACTTAGGCTCGGTATGGTTCTTTCTGTTGAAGTCCTCCACCCACTGCGGCAGGCGGTCCATATAGAAGGTTGATGTGACAAAATGTCCGGCGGAAGTGTCCCACCAGTAGGCGGCATCGGCTGCATGTCCGGCTGGAAGGATGGCTGCACGGTCCTTCAGTGCCACCCCGATGACCTTTGAGCGGAAGTCGGTTGCCAGCTGCAGCTCGTCTCCGATGGTTGACGTGAGCATGCGCCGTGGGCTCATCTGGCCCTCACGGCTGTCGGAGCCCACGCTTCTCACCGTCCTGTCTTCACAGCAGTAGACGCTTTTGTCGTCCTGATAGAAGTAGTTGCCGGCAATGCCCGTGAGTGCCGGGACTGAGCCTGTATAGATGGAACTGTGCCCGATGGCGGTCACGGTAGGGGCATAGTTGATGTGCGTGTTCTCGTATGAGAAGCCACCGTTGAGCAGCCTGCGCAGGCCGTCAGTGCCATATTCATCGTAATAATAGTAGAGATAGTCCCACCGCATTTGGTCAATGACCAGCCCAACGACCAGCCTGGGCCGTTGGATCTGTGCGCCGGCTGCCAGGGTGAGAAGCAGGACTGCTGCGAGCGAAAGGATTTTTTTCATCTTAGGGTATGCTTAATGATGTTGCAAACTTACGGATTTTTTTTCAATTTCTCAACTTTTTTGCCTACTTTTGCACATGGTAAACCTAATAAAAGACTCAAGGGAGAGATGGCAAATATCATCATAGCGGACAATCAAGACATCACGCGGGCAGGAATGATTTATGTTCTGTCGAAGATGAATGGTGTGTCCTGCAAGCTGGCCACAGACAAGATTGAGCTGATGTATCAGTTGAAGGAAAACCCAGAATCAGTTGTCATAGTGGATTATACGCTGTTTGATTTCAGTAGTGATGCCGACCTGCTCATTATTGGTCAGCGTTTCCCCGCGGCCAGGCTTGTCCTGTGGAGCGAGGATCTGAGCCTTGACTTCGTCCGCCGCATCATCAACTCGGACAGTCGAGTGAGCGTGTTGCTGAAAGACTCTAAGATGTCAGAGATACGCCAGTGCATTGACTATGCCATGCAGGGACATCGGTTTCTCTGTCAGCATGTCACTGAGATGCTGCTGGCACCGGCTGCCACGCAGGAGAGAGAGCTTGTCAGGCTGACGAAGACCGAGACCGAGGTGCTGAAGGACATCGCCTCGGGCATGACGACCCGTGAGATCGCCGAGCGGCGTTTCTCCTCCTTCCATACAGTCAATACCCACCGGAAGAATATCTTCCGTAAGTTAGGTGTCAACAGCGTGCATGAGGCAACCCGCTATGCCATCCGGGCTGGTCTGGTGGATGCGGCGGAATATTATATTTAAATGAAGTCTCCCCCCCTGGATATCCCCGATGAAGGAAACACCAGGTGGCCATCACGATTGATGCGGACTGTTAAGATAGCCTGGCTTTTCCCGAAGAGGGAGGAGAATAGGCAGCAGGAATCCCGACAGGCTTGTGAGACAGGGAGAATCCTTTCGGATATTCATGTGATGATTTACCGTAGGTAGGCAACTTGCTTATCTGTCATCGTAGATAATCCCATACCTGTGAAGTGCAGGGAAAGGGGTGGTCAGATAACTCGCTTGCCTGCCAGCCCGTCTGCTGACGAACCTGTTTGCCAGTTAGCCCGTTTATTGGTCAACTTGATTGTCTGCCACCTCGTTTGCCTGTTTATATGAGCAAGTGCATATGCAGTCTTGGCTGTCAATCATTGTTACCCGTCAGCTTGTCTACCCGTCAGCTCTTATTAATAATGTATATTCCAGCAGCAGCCAGTGCGCCAGCGACTGCATACTTCATATAGAATGTCTCATTCAGGCAGAGACATGATGTGACGGCCCCCACTACGGGAATCAGCGAGTTGTAGATAGTCACCTTGCCAACAGGATTGCACGTCAGCAGCTTGTTGTAAAGCGTGAATCCGAGCGTGCTGATGGCGATGAGCAGCGACAGGTAAAGGCAGCCCAAGGCTGACACCTGTGGCAGTGTCCCTCCCAAGGCAAGCCCAGGAAGGATGAGCAGTCCGCCGCCAATGGCAAGGCTGTAGCCTGTCCCGACAAACACGTTCACCCGCTTGCCCAGTCCACGGGTAAGCAGCGAGGCAGCCGCACTGCACAGGGCATTGAGGATGATCATACCGTCGCCCAGCCACGTGAAGTGTCCGCTGTCAGCTCCTCCAAGGTTCAGCGACAGGATTCCGGCGAAGCCGATGACGCAGCCGACAACCTTACGCAGCGTCATGCGGTCACTCTTGAAGAAGATGCAGGCCAGGATAACCACAGAGAACACACCCAGCGAATTGAGGATGGCCGCGCGGGAACCCTCACTGTGTGATAGTCCGAAGTAGAAAAAGGCATAATGGAGGGTGGTGTTGGCAAGGCAGAAGAGAAGGATATACCACCAGTCGTTGCCCTTTCTCACCGTGAAGTCACGTCTCGTGGAGGCTGCCACGGCAAGGATGATCAGCCCGGAGAGGCAGAAGCGGATGCCGGCGAAGAGCATCTTGGAGCCTGTCATGTCGGGAGTTATGTGAAATTCGGCGAAGCCTAACTTTATCAATGGGTAAGCCCATCCCCAGGCAAGGGCTGCCGTGAGGGCGAACACGCTGACCCACACAGGGTGCTGGAATATGCTTTTTGCTTGTGTCATATCTTGTATCTTATCACGTGGAAAGATTTGCTATCTCTCCATTTTCACGTGCAAAGGTAAGCTGTTTTCATGAGATAGAGCCATTTCCCACAGAGAAAAACTCCTTGGACAATGCGGATGGATAGATATTCAGGTTTATACCGTTTATGCCCCTTGTTGCGTAAAGATGAAAGAATATTCGCCTATATGAAATCTTTTTATTACTTTTGCAGGCATATTAACACGAAACAAGCAGAAAAGATGATGGAAAAGATCAAAATGACCACTCCCCTTGTGGAGATGGATGGCGACGAGATGACCCGTGTATTGTGGAAGATGATAAAGGAAGAACTAATCCTCCCCTTCGTTGACCTGAAGACTGAGTATTACGACCTGGGACTGCCTGAGCGTGACCGGACCGCCGACCAGGTGACGATCGACTCAGCCAATGCGGCCCGCAAGTATGGGGTTGCCGTGAAGTGCGCCACCATCACGCCCAATGCACAGCGTATGGACGAGTACAAGCTTCACAAGATGTGGAAGAGTCCGAACGGAACCATCCGCTCCATCATGGACGGGACGGTGTTCCGTGCGCCCATCACGATACCCAGCATCCGCCCAGTGGTGAGGAACTGGGAGCAGCCCATCACTATTGCCCGCCACGCTTACGGCGATGTCTACAAGAGCGTGGAGCTTACGGCTGACGAGCCCGGCACGGCAAAGCTCGTCTTCGAGGGGGCGAGCGGCAGGCGCCAGGAGGTTGAGATACACGGCTTTGAGGGGCGGGGTGTCATCCAGGGCATGCACAACACCGACAAGTCCATCCGGTCCTTCGCCCACAGCTGCTTCAAATATGCCATCGACCGCAGGCAGGACCTGTGGTTTGCCACCAAGGACACCATCTCAAAGACTTACGATGCCCGCTTCCGTGAGATATTCCAGGAGGTGTATGACACCCATTACAGGCAGCAGTTCGATGAGCTGGGCATTGAGTATTTCTACACACTTATTGATGACGCCGTGGCCCGTGTCATCCGCTCAAAGGGCGGTTTCATCTGGGCCTGCAAGAATTATGACGGCGACGTGATGAGCGACATGCTCTCAACGGCGTTCGGCTCGCTGGCGATGATGACCTCCGTGCTGGTCTCTCCCGATGGGAAGTACGAGTATGAGGCTGCCCACGGGACCGTCACCCGCCACTATTACCGCTACCTGAAGGGTGAGGAGACCTCCACCAACCCTATGGCAACCATCTTCGCCTGGACTGGGGCATTGCGCAAGCGTGGTGAGCTGGATGGCAACCAGCCCCTGCAGGACTTTGCCGACCGGCTGGAGCGTGCCTGCCTTGACACCCTCAATATGGGCATAGCCACCAAGGATCTTGTCCACCTCATGGAGGGTGTCGAGACCAAGGCTGTCAATTCGGCCCAGTTCATTGCGGCCATACGACAGCAGCTGGAGTCAGGATGGGCCTTCCCGCGTTAGACAAAAAAAGTCCCAGCTTGTCAGCTGGGACTGAAAGATTGCCTGTCTCACGACAACCAACCTTCTAACCTTAATAATCTAATACCATGAAAAACACGTTGCAAAGTTATTTTTATTTTGTATATCTTCCAAATATTTTATGTTAAATAAGTGAAAAACAGAACATTGCCGCCATGTTTCATGGACTTCAGAATCTGCCTGTGAGCCCCACTGATGCTTAGGTGGGGATACAATCTTACTTCACAGAGAAGCGGAAGATGGTGTGGCTCTCATATTTTTTGCCTGGCAGCAGATTGGCCGATGGCCACTGTGGCTTGTTCGGTGTGTCAGGATAGTGCTGGCTCTCCAGGCAGACGCTGGCATGCTTGGGGTAAGCAATGCCATGCTTGCAAGCGGTCTTTCCATCCAGGAAGTTGCCCGTATAGACCTGGATGCCAGGCTCATCGGTGTAGACCTCCAGCAGGATATGGGTCAGCGGACTGTACAGGCTGGCCGCCACAGCACTGATGTCGCCCTTACCGTTCTTATAGGTGTCAAGGCACCAGTTGTGGTCGAACCCCATGGCATTGCGCGTCATGACGAAGTCCTGGTTGTTGATGTCCTTTGACAATGGCGTTGGCTTGCGGAAGTCCATTGGTGTCCCCTCCACGGGTACAATCTCTCCCGTGGTCATGTAGGAGCTGTCAGCCGGGGTGTAGTTGCTGGCGTTCAGATAGAGCAGGCAGTTCTCTGAGATGGTCTTGGGGTCGCCGTTGAGATTGAAGTAGGAATGGTTGGTCATGTTGATGACGGTCTCCTTGTCGGTCGTGGCCTCGTATTTGATGTCGATGGCATTGTCGGCTGTCAGCGTATAGGTCACGGTGGCCTTCACGTTGCCGGGGAAATTGTTGTCGCCATCAGGCGAGTCGAGCGTCAGCTGCAGGGTGGAGTCGTTCAGCTCCTTGGCCTCATAGACCTGATACTGCCATCCCGTAGGGCCTCCGTGCAGGCAGTGTCCGTGGTCATTGGTGGGCAGCTGTATCTTCTTCCCTCCGATGGTGATCTGCCCGTGGCTGATGCGGTTGGCGTATCGCCCGATGGCTGCTCCGAAGTCGGATCCGAAATGCTCACGGTCAGCATACTGGTGTATGTTGTCGTATCCCAGGACCACATCCTTCAGGCTGCCGTCCTTGTCAGGCACCATGACCGATACCAGGCGGGCACCGAAGTTTGTGATGCACACCTCCATGCCCCTGCTGTTCTGCAGCACATAGAGCTTGGTAGGCTTCTCGTTGACAACGGAATCAAAGTCGGCCGGGTTCAGTCCCGACTTGGTCAGCTCCGCCTGCTGACCGCCACTGCAGGCTGCCAGCGCAGCCACCCCCATGACGAGGAGGGTATTGACGATTTTCTTCATAACTTGTTAGGTTTTGTTATATTGGTACTTTTTTGCTTGTTTCTCTCTGCGGTCATTCTATACTGTTCAGCAGGCTGAGCTTGCCATCGTTGACCAGCTTGATGATCAGCTCGCCGAAGAGCGTGTTCTGCCAGGCGAACCATTCACGGGTGAATTTGCGGGCATCGTCCTTGTTGAAGCTCTCATGTATGAAGCCCGTCCCCGCATCCGTGTCCATAAGCATCCGCACACACTGGCGTATCTCACGGTCGTCCCGGGAGGTGAAGGCACGCATCATGATTGACATGGGCCACACCATGTCATAGCCCACGTGGGGGCCGCCTATCCCCTCACCGGCCTTCCCACGGAAGAAGTAGGGGTTGTCCTCGCTCCACACGTAGCGGCGGGTGTTCTGATAGATGGGGTCGTCCAGGCTCACGTCGCCTAAGTAGGGCATGGCCAGCAGGCTGGGAACATTGGCATCATCCATGAGGAGATGGTTGCCGAACCCATCGACCTCATAGGCATATATCCTGCCATACTTCGGGTGGTCATACACGGCATGTTCCCGCAGGGCATCGCTCACCTCGTCAGCCAGCGTGCTGCACTGCGCGGCGAGGTCAGTCCGGGCATTCACCTTCTCCAGTATCTCGGCCGCCTTGCGGAGAGAGCTGACAGCCATGAAGTTTGACGGTACGAGGAACTGCAGCGTGGTGGCATCGTCAGAGGGGCGGAAGGCGGAGGCTATGAGTCCCACAGGCTTCACTGGTGCCCCCCATCCGGCATTGTTCATCGTGTCGAGCGCACGGTCAGTGACCCGCAGGAAGCGATAGCTGCCCTTGCCATCCTTGCGCTGCTGCTCACGGAAGGTCATGAGGATATTCCCCACAGCCTTGAGCCACTCCGCGCCGAAGACACTCGTGTCGCCCGTCACCTTCCAGTATTCAAAGGCGAGACGGATGGGATA
>JAILEG010000044.1 GCA_024688365.1 Prevotella sp. | reverse complement strand
GGCTTATCGTTTATACAATAAAACAGCCCAATCTCTCTGCTCCAAAGAGAGACTGGGCGGGTAATTTATCAGCATACTGATCTAAGACATCATATCAGAAAATCGCAGGCTTATGCCAAAATGAAGTGGCTGATGACGTTTCCTTCTGCATTCCTTATCTATAATTCGTGTTCCGGTGTGGCCCTCTTGCCACACCAGCTGTGTAGCTACACATTGCAACTCATCTTATCCAACTGTCCTTTACTGCCATTCTCGCTGCTACTACAGCAAAGCGATATATTGAAGTTCGCCATATTTCATCGTACTTCACTGCCACAGTCAACACAATAGCTGAATGGCTAAATGCTGCAACTCACTATAATTCATAATCCTTGGCCAGCCCACCAGCACTCGTCTCCTTGTAGAGTGACGGTATGTCGTGCCCTGTCTGTTTCATCACCTCGACTACACGGTCGAATGACACCCGGTGGCTACCATCGCTGAACGAGGCATAGAGCTGGGCATCCAGGGCACGGCAGGCGGCGAACGCATTGCGCTCAATGCAGGGAATCTGCACCAGTCCGCAGACAGGGTCGCAGGTCATGCCCAGGTGATGTTCCAATCCCATCTCAGCAGCATACTCAATCTGTGAGGGACTGCCGCCGAACAGCTGGCAGGAAGCAGCCGAAGCCATGGCACAGGCTACACCCACCTCTCCCTGGCAGCCCACCTCAGCCCCAGAGATGGAAGCATTGAACTTGACGATATTGCCGAAGAGTCCAGCCGTGGCAAGGGCATGCAGGATCTTAGTCTCAGTGAACTCATGTCCCTTTGACAGATGGTAAAGCACGCCAGGGACAACACCACAGGCACCACATGTGGGGGCTGTGACGATGGTTCCGCCCGAGGCATTCTCCTCGCTCACAGCCAGCGCATAGGCATACACCATGCCACGGCTCTGCAAGGAGGGCTTGTAAGCACGGGCCTTGACGAAGTAAGTGGGTGCCTTACGGGCCAGATTCAGCGGTCCGGGCAGTGCCCCCTCGCTGTCGAGGCCCCGTTCCACGGCTGCCCTCATGGTCTGCCACACCTCCCGGAGGTAATCCCAGATGTCATCATCCTCGCACTGTTCCACATATTCCCAGTAGCCACGCCCGTTCTTCTCACACCAGTCCTGAATCTCCCTGAGCGTGTGCAGGTCATATACGGGGGCACGGTGGAAGTGGTCGTCACTTCCCTTTCCCTCTGACAGCGCACCGCCTCCGATGCTGTAGACCGTCCACTCGTCAGTAATCTCCTGTGCCGTCCCAAGTGAGCGGAACACCATGCCGTTGGGATGATATGGCAGGAACACCTCCGGAAGCCATTTGATGTCGACCGGAGCCACCTGTTTCAGCACGTCGACAATAGCCTTGTCGGTCATGTGTCCCTTTCCCGTAGCCGCCAGACTCCCATAGAGCGTCACCTCAAATCTTGCCGCCTCGGGATGCCGCTCGGCAAAGATGATGGCTGCCTGTTGTGGGCCCATCGTGTGACTGCTCGACGGCCCCTTCCCTATCCTGAATATCTCTTTTAACGATTCCATAGCTTTCTCTCCTCCTCGTTTCTTAAAATGAAGTTGCAAAAGTACGAAAAAATAATCATCGGCAAGGGCTGTTGGCTGCTTATTTTGTCATTCTTTACCCATGCAAGCGGGATAATGTATACCTGAAAACACAGTTGCCGGCAGACAGGCGTTCTGCCATAGGTTAAGATAATGGGCACACAGTAAAAGCGAAAGCCACCAGCAGTCGGCGGTGAATGTCCGCAATACTCGCTGGTGGCTTTCGCTTATGACGGGACTACGTGGGCTCTCTCAATCCTCCATCTCTGCTGTTTCCATTGGCTGTGGGCCATCCGCATCTACCTTCTTCTCTGCCTTTTTCCGATCCAGGTAAGTTTCCATAAAGAAAGAAATGAGCAGACCAAGGCCAAGCCCTACGGCTATTACTATCCAGAAACCAACTCCATCATGGGGCTGAAGGTGGAGCAACCATGTCAAGGCATATCCCACACCCATCCCAAGCAATGCACAAGCGGCCCGCAAATTCTTGTATGGATCACTCTTCCACTGCTCGTCCTCAAAACGTGTGACGAGCAACCGGGCCGTTTCGGCATCCACATGATTCTCTACGATAGCCTGCTTTACCATACGCTCGTTCTTGTTCCGGCTGTAAAAAACAATGACGAGACCACCAATGGCAAGCAAGCCACATGAAAGTGACAATATCACTGCTGCCAGTCCGATTACTGTTTCATCCATAAGTGTAATAAGTTTTAAAGTTATTCTATATTTATATTGAAATAATATACTGATTATAAGATAATTAATATTCATCTAACTTAAACCATCTGATCCACATGCCTGCCTGTATGAGAATGATAAGCGTGAAGACGCACATGGCTACCACGATGGGTGTCCCGGCTGCCCCCAAGCCAGGCAAGGAGGCTGTGAAATAAGCTGCACCTACCATCAGCATGACCACAAGGGGCAGGCCAAAGCTGAAAGCTATTATCCGTGACCACCTCCTGAAGGCAGCCCTGCGGTGTTGCCTTCTCACGGTCAGCATCACTTGCGTACTGATGCCGCTCAGCATTTCCTTGCGATTCAGTGTTTCAAGGATAAGCTGGTCAAGTTCGTTGTCATTCATCTCTTTCATTTGATTCAATTCTTTTCTTCAGTTGTTCGCGTATGCGATGGAGACGTACAAGGACATTGCTTGGGCTCATGGCCAGCAGTTGGGCTATCTCCCCCGCCTTCCTTCCCTCGTAATAATATAGGCGGATGATGCGCTGATCCTTCTCTGGAAGCTGACTGATGGCTTTATCCATGCGCTGAAGCAATGCTTCCCGATTATCTGAACATCTTGATGGAGCGTCTTTTACACATTTGTCTTCAAGTCTTTCTACAGGATGGCGGCGCATCCGTTCCAGCTCGTTGAGCGACAAGTGGACGGCGATGGTGTTGACCCATGCCCCAAAAGAGCTTCCGTGCCAGCTTGCCAGCCGGGTGAAAGCGCGGATGAAAGTCTGCTGGGCGATGTCCTTTGCCAGCTCCTCCTGCCTCACAATCCCTATGACACGGCTGAAAACCTGTCCCATGTAGCGTTTCATCAGCAGGTTGAAACAGTCCGTCTCGCCCCGCCGCAGGATATGTTCTACGAGTTCTTTGTCGTCCATTCTTTTGTCCGTTTCTGCTTATATGACCGTTTTTCGGCCTTATTATTACATTTCAGAGGAACTTTTTTTTCAACATTGTCACATATCAAGAAGATGGAAGGTTTCTGCCCTTTTTGTAATATATTCCATGCAGGACACGAGCAAAATGATATTTTTTCCGTAACTTTGCAACATTCTATTCGGTATTATATATGAAACGGATAACCCTCTTAATAACCCTTGCCCTGCTGCTGACGGCTGCCTGCAACAACAGGCAGGCCGACAGCGAGCCTACACCGTCACCTGTCGACACCATCCCGATGATGGTGACGCAGATCCAGCAATGCTCCCGGCTCTACACCACGGAATACCATGTCCACAAGATAATCACGCATGACGACAAGATGAAAGTCTCCGGATCCTTCATGAAGCGGGACTTCAGCGTCAACCTGCCCCTGGGCGACCGCCGCATCGCCATATCCGTTCCTGTACGGGCATTACCATATCGACGGGATCATGAACTATATCCTCTGTCTGATGATGCCGTTCAGTTTGATCTTTTATCTTGATGCACTTCAGCACGGC
>JAILEG010000035.1 GCA_024688365.1 Prevotella sp. | reverse complement strand
TAAATCTTTTCAAAGAACTCTTTCTTTATCGGCGGCCAAACTCACTCCGAGTGGTCCCGGCTTATCGTATGCTACAATGTTGTATCGTGTTATCCGAAAAGCGAGTGCAAAGGTATAGCAAAATCTTGAAACCTCCAAATAAATCCAAGAAAAAGTTTTAAAAAAGTGATATTTTTCACTTTTTAGGACAAATACAGCTTCCTCCATACTGCTTACACCATATTATATATAGCATGTTTGGCATACACTATGTATAGAACCACTCTGTAACAGTTGGCTGCCAATACTCAGAAAGACACGAAAGCAGGCTCAGGGAAACGGCTTACAACAAGAAAAAAGATGGCGGAAGCACTGTTCTGCCATGTGCTATCACCCTTGTTCATGCCTGTAAGGAAGAATTTCCATACAGGTATGTACGAAATTCTCTACGTGTGAGGAAATTCGTCTTTACGCGTAGAGAAATCGAAATCACCTTCCAATCCTACATTCCGAAGGCTGAAGGAAGACATTGTTCAGAGCGCCTCAAGGACTCTCTTCAGTACCACCTCAGCAGAGATCTCACGATTGGCGGCCTCAGGAATGACAAGACTGTGTGCCCCCTCGATGACATCATCGGTCACAATCAATCCTCGACGGACTGGCAGACAGTGCATGAAATAGCCATTATTGGTCCATGACATGTGTTCTGCATCAATAGTCCACGACATATCCTGGGAAAGAATTTTTCCATAATCGGCAGGATTCGTCACACCGGGACAGCTCCAGTTCTTGGCATAGACAAAGTCGGCCCCGTCAAGTGCCTTGCGTTGGTCATACTCCACCTGGGCATTGCCCACAAACATCGGGTCGAGTTCATAACCTTCGGGATGCGTGATGACGAGGTCAACATCAGCCACATTCATCCATTGGGCGAAGGAGTTAGGCACGGCCTGTGGCAAGGCACGGCAGTGAGGAGCCCAGGTGAGGACGACCTTGGGATGATGGTTGCCTGAGGCTATGTGCTGACGCACATCACTGTGTTCGGCTATAGTGATCAAATCGGCGAATGCCTGAAGAGGATGCACTGTGGCGGTCTCCATAGCAACAACAGGCTTGCCGCTATATTTCACAAACTGGTTGACAATGGTCTCAGCATAGTCAAAGCTGCGGTCAGTCAGTCCGGCGAAGGAGCGCACGGCAATGATGTCACAATAGCTCGCCATGACCGGGATAGCCTCAAGGAGATGCTCGCTCTTGTCCCCATCCATGATGACACCCCGTTCGGTCTCCAGTTTCCAAGCCCCAGCGTTCACATCCAGTACGATGACGTTCATGCCCAGGTTCTGTGCCGCCTTCTGCGTACTGAGACGGGTGCGCAGCGAATTATTGAAGAATATCATCAGCAGGGTCTTGTTCTTTCCCAGCTGCTGGTATCCATAACGGTTTTCCTTTACTTCCTCAGCCTCGGCAAGTGCCTTGGCAAGGTCACCAATGTCGTGTACGTTGAAAAATGTGCGCATAACTATAAAACTTTTCAAGTCTCTCACCAACAGCCACTCTCCTCTCTCGCCCATTCCTCAAAGGGAGGATGAGGAGACTGTGCCTGGCGTAAATGTGGATTAATATTAACTTTTTAAGGATAAAAGCACAGGGGGGATATCAGCTCCTCACCTGTCCCCTACCCTCTATCAGCCACTTGTAAGTGGTGATCTCCCGCAAGCCCATCGGGCCCCGTGCGCCTAATTTCTGCGTGCTGATGCCAATCTCAGCTCCCAGTCCGAACTGGGCTCCATCGGTGAAGCTTGTCGGAGCATTGACATAGACGCAGGCCGCATCAACCAACTGCTGGAAGAGGGCAGCAGTGTGCGTGTTCTCGGTGACGACAGCCTCACTGTGCCCAGAATCATAGAGGGCAATGTGGCGGATGGCTTCCATCACGCTGTCCACCGTCCTGATGGCGAGCTTATAGTCGAGGAACTCCGTTCCGAAACTGTCATCGGCAGCCGGCTGCAGGAGATGGGATGGATATTTACCCGTGAGGGCCGTAAGCGAGCGGCTGTCGGCATAGATGATGACGTTCTTTGCTGCCAATGGCTCGCAGATGCGGTAAAGAAAAGGCAGCATATCAGCATGTACGACAAGGCAGTCGAGCGAGTTGCAGACGCTGACACGCCGTGTCTTACTGTTCAGGACGATATCCGTTGCCATCTTTATATCTGCCTCCCGGTCAATGTAGGTACTCACTACACCTGCCCCCGTCTCAATCACAGGTACCTTTGCCGTGTCACGGACAAAGGAGATGAGTCTCCTGCCACCACGGGGAATGACCAAGTCGACATAACCCACGGCATTCAGCAGCGCAGCCGTCGCCTCATGGGCAGGCGGCAGCAATATGACAGCATTGGGCGGAAGCCCTTTCTTCTCAAGAACTCTCCTTATCAAGGCTACTGCAGCCCTGTTGGAGGCATCGGCATCCTTGCCACCCTTCAGGACACAGGCACTGCCGCTCTTCAGGCAAAGAGAGAACACATCAAAAGTCACGTTAGGACGTGCCTCATAGACCACACCGATGACCCCGAAGGGAACTGAGACCCGTCTCAGGGAAAGGCCGTTGGAAAGGGTCCGCTTCTCAAGTACCAGTCCGAGCGGAGATGGCAGCGTGGCGACATTACGCATATCGGCAGCAATGTCAGCCAGACGCTGCGGGGTAAGCTGCAGGCGGTCATAGAGCGGGTTGTTCCTGTCCATCCGGGCAAGGTCATCAGCATTGGCTGCCAAAAGGACAGCAGCCTCGGCCTCAATGGCATCGGCCACACTGCGCAAGGCATCACTAAGCTGTTCGTCAGAGGCAAACAGCAGCTGGCTGCTGGCATCCTTGGCTTGTCTGAAGAGTTCTTCCATTGTTCTTTATCTTTTAGGTATTAAGGGACGGTACGGATGGGCTTACACGGACTGTTGCTGGGGTCTTGCCACAAACTCGGTATGCAGCGTATCAAGCGGACAGTCTATAAGCTGCGGCAGGATTCCTGGTGTATTTCCATTGGCAATGATGACACGTATGCCAGCCTGGGCTGCATCGTGTGCCGTATTCACCTTCGACAGCATGCCTCCGCGCCCATTGCTGCTCCGCTCATCAGAAGCATACTCACTGATATCACGATCATAATATACCGAGGGGATGATACGGCTCTGGGGGTTGGAGGGATCGCCGTTGTAGATACCATCCACATTCGTCAGCAGGACAAGTGTCTCAGCCTGCATCATTTGGGCGATAAGTCCTGAAAGCTCATCGTTATCGGTGAACATCAGCTCTGTAATACAGACCGTATCGTTCTCATTGACAATAGGAATGACATCATTCCTGAGCATCACCTCCATACATGCTTTTTGGTTTTGATACTGTTCCGAATTGGTGAAATTCTCCTTCATCGTCAGGACCTGGCCTACCTTGATGCCGTATTCACGGAAGAGGTCGTAGTAAAGCCCTATCAGCTTCACCTGCCCCAAGGCAGAGAACAGCTGACGTTGCTCGGCACTGTCGAGATGGTGATTCGTGTGAAGCTCGCCCTTTCCGGCAGCCACGGCACCCGAGGAGACCAATATCACCTCATAGCCCTGCTGCCGAAGCCAGACCAGCTGATCCACCAGTGACGACATCCGTGTCACGTCCAGTTTTCCATCATCACGGGTAAGGACATTGCTGCCCACCTTTACTACGATTCGTTTCATTGTCTAATATTCTTTCTTACAGGGGGTCAAGGAGACTGTGGGAAGGAAAAAACCACCGTCAGCACCCCCATTCCTACTGATTATCTTTTTGCCGGATCTCCACCCGACGTATCTTTCCGGAGATGGTCTTCGGGAGTTCATCAACAAACTCAATGACACGCGGGTACTTGTAAGGGGCCGTCTCATGCTTCACATGACTCTGCAGTTCCCTTACAAGCTCATCGCCAGCCCTGGGCTTCCACTCCTTGGAGAGAACGACAGTGGCCTTGACCACCATGCCACGCACCTTGTCGGGGACACCCGTCACGGCACACTCCACTACTGCGGGGTGAGTCATCAGCGCGCTCTCCACCTCGAAAGGCCCGATGCGGTACCCCGAACTCTTGATGACATCATCTGCACGGCCCACAAACCAGTAATAGCCATCCTCATCACGCCAGGCCAAGTCGCCCGTGTAATAGAGGTTGTCGTGCCAGGCCTTCGCCGTCAGTTCAGGATCACGGTAATAGCCCTTGAAGAGACCGATAGGCTTCCCGGCGCTTGTGTCAATGCAGATCTCACCTTTCTCACCATCCTCACAATCGGTACCATCAGGCTTGAGCAGCCTTACCTTATATTGAGGGTTAGGCTTTCCCATGCTTCCAGGCTTGGGCTTAATCCAAGGAAAGGTACCCAGTGTCATGGTAGTCTCCGTCTGCCCGAATCCCTCCATCATCCTTATACCTGTAAGCTGATGGAACTTCTGGAACACAGCCGGCTCCAGAGCCTCGCCTGCCGTTGTGCAATATCTCAGCGCACTGAGGTCATATTTTCCGAAGTCTTCCTGTATCATGAAACGATAGATGGTGGGAGGGGCACAGAAAGAGGTGACATGGTACTTCTCCATGACCCGCATGATTCTCTCAGCTGAGAATTTCTCATGGTCATAGACGAATACCGTTGCGCCGGCAAACCACTGTCCGTAGAGCTTGCCCCATACGGCCTTTCCCCAGCCCGTGTCAGCCACAGTGAGGTGTATGCCCTTCTCGTCAAGATTATGCCAGAAGACACCCGTCGTCAGGTGCCCGAGCGCATAGAGATGGTCATGTGCCACCATCTTCGGCTCACCACTCGTTCCACTGGTGAAATACATCAGCATGGTGTCATCATTCGTGTTCACTACCTCCGGACGCACAAAAGCTGGTGCCCCTGGCCATTCCCTATGCCAGTCATGGAATCCTTCGGGCACCGCATTGCCTGCCTGTGCCATAGAGTTGACGGCAACAAGCACCTCAACGGTAGGACTGTCGGGCAGCGACTTGGCTATCTGTGTGGTGACATACTCGTCATTGGCACAGATAATCGCCTTCACTGAAGCTCTTTGGTTACGGTAAACTATGTCATGGGCTGTCAGCATGTGCGTAGCCGGAATGGCCACAGCACCTATCTTGCAGAGAGCCATCATCGAGAGCCACCACTGATAGTGCCGTTTGAGGATGAGCATCACCTTGTCGCCTCGGCGTATGCCCAGGCTAAGGAAGTAAGCTGCCGTACGGTCAGTCTGCTCTTTAAACTGGCTGAAGGTGGTCTTCACCTCCTCACCCCGCTCGCTGGTCCATAGCAGGGCCAGCTTGTCGGGAGCTGTCTTTGCCCACACGTCCATGACATCATAGGCGAAATTGAAGTTCTCCGGAACCTTGAATTGCAGGTGTTCCCTGAAGTCTTCCTCCGAAGAGAAGTGGGTCTGCGTTAAGAATCTTTCTATCATTGTCTGTTTTTCTTTCTGAAATTAGGGGATGCAATGGAACGTTTATGGAATGTCATGCGGCAGGCACATCTCATCCATGACTGTCAGGAAGCCACATGAACATCCTTCCTGGCAAGATAAGCTGACTATTCGTCAGCCTGTCCACACACCAACTTAAAAGATGATGGCAAGGAACTTCACGGCCTTACCGTCCAAAGCCCGCATGCAATGTGGCTGTGTGGCATCGAAATAAAGACTGTCGCCTGGTTCAAGAACCATCCGTTTCTCACCCAGGGTAAGCTCCATGCGCCCCTCCCAAACCATGTCGAACTCCTGGCCGGGATGCGTGTTCTTCTCCAGCGGAGTGTCATCAGGCTTCGGCTCCACGGTGACGATGAAGGGATCAGCCTTCCTCCCCCGGAATCCACTCGCAAGGCTCTGGTACTTGTAGGCTTTCTGCCGTTCCACGCTCATACCCTTCCCATTGCGGGTGAGGAAATAAGTACTCATGTGCGGCTCCTCGCCGAACATCAGAACATCCAGTGCGATGCCATACTGTTTGGAAATCTTCTGCAGGTTACTGACCGAGAGCTCGCACTCTCCGCTCTCCATCTGCAGGTATTGCTCCTCAGTGATGCCACACAGGGCGGCTACTTCCCTGACAGGAATCTCCAGCACCTCGCGCAGGCCTTTCAGCCTCTCACCAATTTGTTTGATAGCCTCTTCCATAGAACTTGTTTGTTTTTGATTTCCGACAAAAGTAGCAATTATTTTTCAAAACAGGACTAATGGCATCACTTTTTCAGATTTCCCCCAATAAAATAGACAATTTTATGCACACGTACAGATAATATGTGCGACTCACATTTACAGTTTTTGGCTTCTCCAATGCTTACGGCATGGCTGCTTTCAGCCCACGGATGACAGCCGACGTGAAGCCGGCATGCTCCATCTCGTTCAGTCCACGGATGGTCAGTCCGCCCGGTGTGGTCACCTTGTCAATCTCAGCCTCAGGGTGATTTCCATTTGCCTGCAACAGTGCAACGGCCCCCTTGAGGGTCTGAAGGACAATATCCTTTGATAAGTCAGCCTTGAAGCCAAGTTCCACACCACCCTCTGACGCAGCCCTGACATAACGCATGGCATAGGCAATGCCACAGCTGGCAAGCGTCGTGCCCGCACTGAGGTGATCCTCGTCAGTGACAAGACTCTCACCAAGCTTGTCGAAAATGGCTTTCACCACCTTGGTCTGCCCTTCCGATGCCACCACAGGGACGATGAATGTCATGGAAGCACGCTCGGCAATGGCTATGTTTGGAATAACCTGGAAAAGCGGGAAACTGCTCTTCCCCATCCATTCCGCCAGACAGTCAGCCTTCACTGCCGCAGCCATATTGAGGAGAATCTGACTATCGGGATTGAACACAGGACTGATTTCCTTCACCACCTGCTCCACCAGCCACGGCTTCACAACGATGGCAACAACATCAGCTCCCTCAACGGCAGCCACATTGTCAGTCGTGACGCTGGCTCCCAACCTGGCAAACCGCTCCAGCTTATCCTCATGGGGATTGGACACAATGATGTCACCTGGGGTTATACTGTCACATTTCAAGAGTCCTTCGGCAAAGGCTCCCCCCATAGAACCAGCCCCTATAACAGCTATTTTCATAAGCTTGCGAAAACCTTTTTAAGTCGGTAAATGAAGTCATCCACGTCTGCCCGGCTCAGAATGAGCGGCGGAAGGACACGGAGGATGTTTGTCGAGGCACAGCCCGTGAAGCAATGCTGCTCATGAATCAGTCTGGAACGCACCTCCTTATGCGGAATATCCAGCACGATACCAATCATCAGTCCACGGCCGCGCACCTCCACGACATGCGGCTCTGACCGCTGCATCTCCTTCAGCTGGTCAATGAAATAAGCCCCTACGGAAGCCACATTATCCACCAGCTGTTCCTGCTCGAACACATCAAGCACAGCCAGTGCTGCCGAGCAAGCCAGGTGATTGCCGCCAAATGTTGTCCCCAGCTGCCCGTAGACAGGCTTGAAGTCAGGCGAGATCAGCACGCCTGCCATTGGAAAACCGTTGGCTATGCCCTTGGCAACGGTGATGAGGTCAGGTCGGATGCCGAGCCATTGATGGGCAAAGAATTTCCCGCTACGGCCATAACCGCACTGTATCTCGTCGCAGATAAGTTTCGCACCAAACTTCCTGCAGGCCGCCTGCAAGCCCTGTGCGAACTCTGCCGTGGCCATGTTCACTCCGCCGACACCCTGGATGCACTCTATCATGCAGGCTGCCACATCACCCTTTGCCAGTTCATCCTCCCATGCAGGAAGATCGTTGAGCGGCAGGAAAGTCACATGACCATTGTCATTGACAGGTGCGACAATCTTCGGATTGTCAGTTGCCTCAACAGCCAGTGAGGTCCGCCCGTGGAAAGCCTTGGACACCGACAGCACCCGCCTGCGTCCCGTTGCGAACGAGGCCAGCTTCAGTGCGTTCTCATTAGCCTCCGCTCCTGAATTGATCAGGAAGAGCTGATAGTCGTCATAGCCACTGATGCGTCCCAGCCGTTCAGCCAGTTGCTGCTGCAGGGGATTGATGACCGAGTTGGAATAGAATCCCAGCTGGCTCAGCTGTTCCGTCACCTTGTTTATATAATGTGGGTGGCTGTGCCCGATACTGATGACGGCATGCCCGCCATAGAGGTCCAGGTATTCCTGTCCCTTATCATCCCAAACCTTACATCCCTTGCCCTTGACGATGTTGATATCAAAGAGCGGGTAAACATCAAATAGTTTCATTTTATCAAAGTGGAAAGCCCACCAAGGCTCCAATCCCTCCCAAGGGAGGAGAAGGAGAGCCCACCCCCAACCCCTCCCAAGGGAGGGGAGTACCTGACGGGGGCAAGTGGCGGTATTGTTTATTACTATATATTACTGCTAAAATCCAATCATCATACCGGTGGGTGGTGAATAGTGGGTGGTGGGTGGTGAATGTTGGGTGTTGATGGGTGTTGATGGGTGTTGATGGGTGTTGATGGGCGGTGAAGCCACAGGGGTATCCCGCCGTCCTACTCCCCTCCCTTGGGAGGGGTTGGGGGTGGGCTCTCCTTCTCCTCCCTTGGTTGGGGGTGGGCCGCTCACGTCTCAGAACGCCCCTGCCTTCAGCCTCAGCCCTGTCCTCTCGTCCAGTCCGAACATCAGATTCATGTTCTGCACCGCCTGTCCCACGGCACCCTTTAGCAGGTTGTCAATGCAGGAGGTGACAAGGAGCTTGTCGCCGAACTTGTCACAATGGACGAGACACTTGTTGGTATTCACCACCTGCTTCATGTCAATGGGCTTGTCAACATAATGCGTGAAGGCTGCATCCCGGTAGAACTCCTTATAGCCATCGACGATCTCCTCCAAAGACCTGTCCGTGCGCACCACCTCAGTGGCAAAGATGCCACGGGCGAAGTCGCCCCGGTAAGGAATGAAGTCGATGTCAGCATCCAGGAATCCCTGCACTTGCGCCAGACTCTGCCTTATCTCCGGCACATGCTGATGGGTGAAGGGCTTGTAGATGCTCATGTTGTTCGTGCGCCATGAGAAGTGCGTGGTCCCTCCCGGTTTCACACCCGCCCCCGTCGACCCTGTGATGGCATTGACCGACACATCCTCCCTTATCAGTCCCATCTTGGCAGCTGGCAGCAGGCCGAGCTGGATGCACGTGGCAAAACAGCCAGGATTGGCCACATGACGGCTTTCCTGTATCTGCGCCCTGTTCAGTTCCGGCAGTCCATAGACAAAGTCATGCCCGAAAGGAACATGAGCAAGCCTGAAGTCCTGTGCCAGGTCGATTATCCTGACGTGTGTGGGGATGTCATGCTCTTTCAGGAAAGCCTCACTCTTGCCGTGTCCGAAACAGAAGAAGACCACATCCACCTTGTCAAAAGGCAGGTCAGACGTGAACCTCAGTTCCGTCTCACCATAGAGGCCCTCATGCACCTCAGCAACGGAATTGCCTGCATTACTCTCTGAATTGGCAAAGACGATGTTTGCCTCCGGGTGATTGACAAGCAGGCGGATAAGCTCACCACCCGTATAGCCTGCCGCACCTAATATTCCGATGTTCATAATAATAATATTGCGATAATCAGCTGAAGACTATGACTGAGGATAGTTTCCCTCCTTGGGCATCAGCATCCACAGAGCCACATAGAGTATAAAACCTGGAAAAGCCGCCGTGAAGAGGGTAAGCAGCAACCATGCTATGCGTGTGGCATCCTTGTCAAAGCCGAAATAGTCGGCAATTCCTGCGCAGACACCCGCTATCCATACATTATCGCCCGAACGTGTTAATCGCTTGTTAATCATAAGACTTTTATTTTTTTTGATAATGGGCTAAAGGACTGGGGGGGAGGGAAGACTCCATCACCTCCCTATCGCCTCTCATCATTATGAGTCCCATAATATACTCTCAGCGGCGTTGAGCTGACCTTGATGAAGCCCTTGGCATCCTCAGCCGTCCAGCCGTGCTGCATCTCGCCATACTCCCCGAGCTTCGACTTCGTGAGGTCATCGTCAGAGTCCACACCCACCGTCTGGAGGCAGTAGGGACGGAGTTCAAGGATTGCCGTACCGTTGACATTGCGCTGTGAGCTGGTCAGCATCGCCTCAATGTCAGGCATCACCGGCTCCAGGTACTGGCTCTCATGGAGGAACATGCCGTACCAGTTGGCAACCTGGTCCTTCCAGTATTGCTGCCACTTGGAAAGTGTACTCTTCTCCAGCAGGCGGTGCGCCTCGATGATGATCTTTGGAGCGGCAGCCTCAAAGCCCACACGTCCCTTAATGCCGATGATGGTATCGCCGACGTTGCAGTCACGCCCGATGGCATAAGCCGCACCCAGTTCCTCAATCTTCTGTATGGCGGCAATCCTGTCATCAAACTTCTCGCCGTTGACGGCGACTATCTCACCCTTCCTAAACTCTATGCGGAGCTGGCTTGGCTCGGTCTTGGTGGCATGCTTGAGATAGGCTTCCTCTGGCAGTCCCTGCGTCGGGTCGAGCAGCTCACCGCCACAGATGCTTGTGCCCCAGATACCTACATTATAAGAATACTTCAGCTTCGTGAAGTCGGCCTTGAAGCCATTTGCGTTCAGATAGTCCACCTCTTCCTGGCGCGACAGGGCCTTGTCACGGGTCAGGGTGATGATTTCCTTGCCGGGAGCCATGACGAGGAATGTCATGTCAAACCGTATCTGGTCGTTACCTGCGCCCGTTGAGCCGTGTGCGATGGCATCCGCGCCTATCTCATTGGCATAGCGTGCGATGGCGATGGCCTGGAAGATGCGCTCTGACGACACAGAGATGGGGTAACAGTTGTTGCGCAGCACATTGCCGAAGATCATGTATTTCAATGATTTCTCATAATACTCCTGCGTGACATCGAGCGTGACATAAGCCTTCGCACCTAACTTATAGGCATTCTCCTCATTCGTCCTCAACTGCTCCTCACTGAATCCGCCTGTATTGGCGCAGGCGGCATACACCTCCCAACCTTCCTGGCAGAGCTTCATCACTGTGTAGGATGTGTCCAAGCCGCCACTGTAGGCGACTACTACACGTTTAGGCCCCTGACCCTCCCGAGGGGGAGAAGGGAAGCCCTCCCCCTGCCCCTCCCGAGGGAGGGGAGTCGCTGCTACTGATTGAGTGTTCTCGGCTGTATTCTGCATGTTAGCTGCCGTCTGATTATCTTTCGTCATATCCATTTCTTTTAAGTTCTTCTATTTTGTTTCTTATTTGGCTTATCACCTGTGGGGTATCACCAACAACCTCCTCATTGTCAAACCTCAGCACTGTGTACCCTTGCTGCTGAAGCCATTCTGTCCGGTCTCTGTCAGAAACCTGTTGCTCAGGCAACTGGTGATAGCCTCCATCCACCTCTACAATGAGTTTCAATGCCGGACAGGAAATGTCCGCAATGAACTGTCCTATGATATGCTGTCTTCTGAACTTGACACCCAACTGCTGTCCTTTCAGCAAGTCCCATAATATCTCTTCCGCCTCCGTGGGATTCTGACGGTTATGCCAAGCAAATTCTTTCAGCTTCCCATATACAGCCCCATCAGCCGTCTGATACTGCGCCTTCACCTTTGTCTGTCGCCCCTTGCCATTATCTTCTCTCCCCTCCTTCGGGAGGGGCTGGGGGTGGGCTTCAATCCGCCTTATCCTTTCCATCACCTCCTCCGGCAACCTTGCCGGAAGATGCTCGTCAGGGTCATAGAGCATGGCGGTGCAGATACAGTACTTGCGGTTCGTGCGGTGAAGGACATCCACGTTGATGCAGCCCTCACAGCCCCGCCAGAAAGCCTCATCATCAGTAAGGTCGCTGAACGTCACCGGGTGATAGCCCAGCTGCGTGTTCATCTTCATGACGGCAGAGCCTGACGTGAGCGAGAAAATCTTGGCATGCGGCCATCGCACCCGCGCAAGGGTGAACGTCATGTTCTTGATACGCTTGGAGACACCCAGTCCCCTGTAGTCTGGGTGGACGATCAGACCTGATGTCGTCACATAATGCTTGTTCCCCCATGTCTCGATGTAGCTGAAGCCCGCAAACTTGTCGCCCTCCAGAGCTATCACCGCCTTCGCCTCCTTCATCTTCGTTGCCAGATACTCATGCGTGCGCTTGGCAATACCTGTCCCCCGCACCTTGGCGGCCTCTGCTATCGTCTGTAAAATCTTGTCGACATACTTCTCATGTGATGGGTCGGCAACCATCACCTTTATCTCATCCATACTCTTTCTCTATAACGTCTTATCCTGTTCGCTTTCTCATCTGCCGCGCCAGTCCTCTCTCTCATCCTATCTCAGGGATGACATAGGCAAGTGCCTCCAGGATCTGCCCACGGGTCGTTCCCTCACGGGTGGCGATGAAGATGGTGTCATCACCGGCTATCGTGCCCAACACACAGTCGGCCTCGCTGTTGTCTATATCATAGGCTATGGCACTGGCATAGCCTGGGCGGGTCTTCACCACAGCCAGCTGCCCCGATATATTGACCGATATGTAACCGCTCCGCTGAAGCATCTCCGTGGCCTTACGGGGAGTCGTCACTCGCTTGTACATGGTCTCATTGGGCAGCACATAAACGTATTTCCCGTTCATTGAGGCCGCCTTAGCCACCTTCAGCTGCTTGAGGTCACGGCTGAGCGTTGCCTGCGTCAGCTGGAATCCTTCCTGCTTCAGGGCCTGGAGTACCTCCTCCTGTGAGCTGAGTTCCATACTTGAGATAAGCATCTTCAGTGTTTCCAGTCTGCTGTTCTTTACCTTCATAGATGAATATTTATCCGTTTACAGGTGCAAATTTATACAATAATATCCAAACAAGCAAGAAACTGACCACCAAATATTATAAAAAGAAATATTTTTTATCTTTTATGCAATAAACATGACATCCAAGTTGCATAAACAAAAAGTCCTTTCCTTGCCCTCCTCCACCCCCTTGCCTCTCTGCCGACCAGCTTACCACCCCCCTCACCTGCCCCCTCCACCTGTCCCACAGCACATATATAATCAAGGTGCAGACAGCCAACGCTGATATAACAAGGCTGCTCTTGCAAAATACTTCACGAGAAGTACTGAAGTATTGCAGCCGAAGTACCCGACTACTTCAGCCGAAGTACTTGCCCGATAAGCCACAGGCAGGGACGGGGAAAGCATGACATTGCATCACAAGAGGGTAGCAGCCACTGCGGACACATTCCCCAAAAGGATTATTCTCGCCCCATAATCAAGCAACACACTCTCCTCCACAACACGATAAAACGAAACAAAAGCCATTGAAATTCCAAAAGAAAATTTTGCCAAAACATTTTGTCGTTTTCTCATTTTCTGTATTTTTGCCACAGTTTTGACCTAAACAAGAAACCTGTACGAAGTTTCATTGCAATAAGGCCTGAAATAGAATATAACTAAACACATCTAATTATGAACAAAACTATTCTTTTCACGGTGATTGCCTGCGCTACATTTACCGCCTGTACAAACGACCTAATGGATGCCTACAACGTGCAACAGACATCCAAGGAAAGCCAAGAGGAACTTACTTGATAAAACCAAGGGGCAAGAACTTGTCCCATTGAAAAATGCAAGATAGCGTTGAAGATAAATGCACAGAAAGCAAGCCCAACATGTATACACTTAGCAACTCATATAGAATTTTCGGACTTTAAAATATATATTTTATGAAACTAAGACTTTTATTTTTGACTATCTTATGCGCTTTACTGTTCGGATGCAAGGATGATGAAGACAAAGAAATCCCTGTAACAAAGGACACTTTCGCCCAAACAGTATGGGAAGGAACAGCTGAGTACACTTCCTCTCGAGGAACAAAAAAGGGAGTGGATATATACAGAGAGCCTGTATTGGTTGAGTTCTATTCATCCTCAAAAGGTATTGTCGTAGCTGAGAACACAGACACTGAGGCGGTCGAAACAGAGTTCACCTACTCTATAGATGGGAAAATACTAACTATAAAGTTTTATACAGCAACACAATCGGAAAAATTCTTAGTGACCAAATATACCAAAAAAGAACTTCAAATGGCATCGTATGGTGAAGTCACCGCCATCTACTACTTGCATCGAAAACATTAGTCCCACTTTCTGACAGCATATTTAAGTGTCACGTTTTCTTCCCTAAAAGATGCAAAAAACGTGGCACTTATTTGTTTATGTCCTGCCTTTCGGGTATATTTGCAGGCAAATGGCACAGCATTTGCCATTCAGACAGTATGCCGGAAAGGTGGGCGGCACGTGACAAGCCATCCCCCTGGCAGGCATGACACACAGAAAGGAAACTAAAAGAAAAGGAAATGAATATGAACTTCGACAACTTCTCAAACGTGGCAGGCAGCCACGATCGTGAACTGGAAATGTCACGGGCTTTCCCCGTGCTGATGCGCAAGGTGTACACCTGGATGGCGATGGCCCTCGCCATCACGGGCATTGTGGCTTACGGTGCCGGCAACTCCCCTGCCCTGATACAGATGCTCTACATGAGCCGTGGGCCGCTGCTCATAGCCGGACTGGCTGAGCTGGGCATCGTTTTCTATCTCTCTGCCCGCATCAACCGCCTGTCGCTTGTGGCAGCCACGACATGGTTCATCATCTTCTCAGCCCTCAACGGACTGACGTTAGGCTGGATTTTCGCCGCCTTCACCACAGCCTCCATCGCCAAGACGTTCTTCATCACTGCCGGGACCTTCGGGGCTATGGCCCTTATCGGCACGACAACGAAGAAGGACATGACCAAGGCTGGCGGCATCATGATGATGGCTCTCATAGGTCTGATCATCGCTGGGGTGGTCAACATCTTCCTGCACAGCACGATGATGGACCTCATCATCAGCGGTATCGGCGTGCTGCTCTTCACAGGGCTCACGGCATGGGACGCACAGACCATCAAGCGCAACCTGCTCATGGCTCCTGACACGGGCGAGTCAGCACAGAAGATAGCCCTGCTCGGCTCTCTCAGTCTCTATCTTGACTTCATCAACCTCTTCCTCTATCTCCTCCGTTTCTTCGGAAGCAGCAGGGATTAAGGAGAGACACAGCAACAACTGACACGCTTAACACACACATCGGAACAGCCCCCGCCCGTCAGCACTCTGCGAAAAAAAGAGTGGACGGGGGGGCTTTGTTATGGGTTATCCTCCAAACGGACAGCCACCGACAAAAATAATGGAGACCGGCTGGGCATATCCGAAACATAGGTAGCCATGCTCTTTTTCAGCTGACTGACGAGCCTGATTCCACGAAAAAAGTCTTACCTTTGCGAATAAATCACAATAAAGATGGATCACTATGAGATACTGGCTCCACGGAGCCGGGCTGGCTTTGCCTGCCGACTGGAAGAACTGAGAGAATCCCTGGCACAACACCTGACACGTGAAAAGCAGGAGGGACGCACGCTGGAATATGCCAAGGTCTTCCTCAGCGATGCCCAGAACCAGTACCAACAGCTCATTGAGAGCGAACTCTACCAGGACTGCCTCGCACATGCCGCCACCACCATCGTGGAGCAGCCGCCACTTGACGGCAGCAAAATAAGCCTGCTTGCCAAGACCACCACACGCAGCGATGACTTCATCTTCCAAAGCATCCGCCTGACAGAAGAGGAGACAAGGGCTGCCAGCTCATACGTCCAGACAATCATGCTCTTTGAGAAGTACCTGCACAGCATGCAGGACAGGCAGGTGGACATGCAAACCCATCTAGTACGCACATGGATATACGTGGCCGACATAGATGTCAACTATGCCGGAGTGGTCAAGGCACGCAACGACATCTTCCGCAAGTACGGGCTTACCGTCGACACCCATTTCATAGCCTCGACAGGCATCGGAGGCTATTCGCAGACACGGTCGGCAGCCGTGGCCATGGACTTCCTCACCTATCCCGGCATTGAGGAGACTGACAAGAAATACCTCCAGGCACTCGACCACCTCAACCCTACCCATGAATATGGTGTTGCCTTCGAGCGGGGCACATGCCTCACACTGCCAGGAAAGCAGGTGGCTTTCATCTCCGGAACAGCAAGCATCGACCGGCATGGGCACGTACTCTACCTCGGTGACGTGGAGAGGCAGACCGTCCGCCTGCTCGACAACATCGAAGCCCTGCTGCATGACGGGGGGATGACGTTGCACGATGTGGACTACTTCATCATCTACCTGCGTGACCCATCGGACTATCCTGTCATCAACCGCTACATGGCGCAACGATTTCCCACCCTGCCACGCATCCTGGTCTTAGGGAAAGTGTGCCGCCCGGAATGGCTGATCGAAATGGAGTGTACGGCGACCAAGCCATTATGAAGCCTTAAAAGCAACGTTTTCCTTGGGACTTCCGTCAGAAAAGCGTACCTTTGTCCGACCAAACAACTGACGGAAAACCTATGAAAAGGAACATTCTGACCCGCCTGGCGCAACCCGCCATCATCCTCCTGTGGGGGCTGCTGTGCTGGGCCTTCTTCCAGTTCGGCTATGCCTACCACTTCTTCTACCAGGAACAGAACCAGCTGTTTCTTCTCACACAGGACTATCTGCTGTCCTACTTCAGCCATCCGGCATGGCTGGCCTGCCTTGCGGGTGACTTTCTCACGCAATTCTACTATTTTCTCTACGCAGGAGCCATCATTCTGACAGTGACACTCCTGATGCTTGGCGATACCCTCCGACGAGCCCTGCAGAGAGCAGGAATGGGACAACGGATGGCTTTTCTGCTTGCAGTTATCCTCATGACCGTGGAGGCAACATTCTGCTTCCGTGCTAGTTTCCGCCTGTCATCAATCCTGGCAGGTATCGGGGGAGCAGGGCTTTACCTTATCTACAGCCAGGCAGAGCACCTCTACAGGCGCATCTCTCCCCTTCTCACGGCAGCCTTCCGCCTTATTGCGCTCTTCCTCTGCACACTCTCAGGCTTCTGGCTCTTCGGGTACGGAGCAGCTGTCTTCTCTGTAATGGTTCTCATCCAGGCCTATTACAGCCACAGGAGGATCCACCTTACCGCCACACTGGCAGCGGCAGCCCTCTCGCTTGCTCTCATCAGCCTTGGCAAGCCTTACTACCAGCTCAACTACCGGGACCTTTATGCCTATCCAGGCCTGGGAAAAATCGGTCTGCCAGACTTCGCCGTAGAGCGAATCATGGCTGCCGACAATGAGTATTACTTCGGACATGACAACAAGGTTATCAATCTCGTGCTACAGACGCCACAGGAGGAGCGCACACCGCAGCTCACCTTCTTCTACAACCTGGCATCGGCACGGCAGCACCAGCTTGCCGACAACCTCCTGAAGATACAACCCACTGATCTCGGCGTCTTCACCCGTATCGGACCTGACACACCCCTGCTCACCATCAACAGCATCCATGAACTTTACTATCTGCTCGGCGACATGACCTTTACCGAGCGGGCCGCCATGATGGCAAACGTATTCTCACCCAACAACCGTAATGTGAGAATGATGAAACGGCTGGCGGAATCCAACCTCATCAGCGGTGACCGGCAGGCTGCCATGAAGTATCTGCGCATCCTCTGCAAGACCATGTGCTATCATTCCTGGGCTACCCATCATCTGCCCGGAAAGGAGACACCGGCCGTGAGACGGGAGCTGGACTACAAGCGGCAGTTCATCAACCGGCAGAACAGCATCCGCACCACCGACAATGCCCGCACCATCATCACCGAGCTACTCAACTCAAATCCTGGAAACGAAGCCGCCCTGCACTACCTGCTCTGCAGTGACCTGCTGCTGAAGGATATGGACAACTTCTGGAAAGACTATGACCGCTTCTGCCTCTCACAGGGCAATCCAAGGCAGGAGAAGCTCTATCAGGAAGCAATAATGGTGTATCTCGCCGGGAAAAAGGCATCAGAAAACCAGTGGAAACGATACATCACGCGCCCTGACCTGCTGGAACGATTCAACCAATACAACCAGCAACGGGGCAGCCAAGCCTTCAAGGACACTTACTGGTACTACTTTGATACACACAAATAAGCCATTCGCAACATGAAAAAGATATTATTTGCCCTTCTCTTACCGATACTGACGGCAGCCAGCTGCGCGCCATCGGCTGAGAACGCCAGAGAAACTGACCGGATACCAGCCATCTATCCTGACTACACGGACGTAACCATCCCCGTAAACATCGCCCCGCTCAACTTCCTCCTGCGGGGCAATGTGGAGGCCATGACTGTGGAAGTGGCTGGTGAGACTTTGAGCGCACGCACTGACAACAAGGCTATCTTTGATGAGACAGAGTGGCACAGACTGCTTGCCAGCCACACCGGGCAGACCGTCAGCGTGAGGGTATGCACACAGAAAGACGGCAAGTGGACTGCATACAAGCCCTTCCGATGGACCATCGCCAAGGACTCCATCGACCCATATCTCACCTATCGGCTCATTGAACCCGACTATGAGGTTTGGAACCATATTGTCCTGCAACAGCGATGTATGGAGAACTTCGATACTGACGACCTTGCCAACCATCAGCTGCAGGAGAACCGATGCATGAACTGCCACATCACGGGAAACCAGAATCCCAACCTGAGCATGCTCTACGTGCGGGGAAAAGGCGGCGGAGCCATCCTCAACCAGGACGGACACCTGCGCAAGCTGAACATACGGGCTGGCAATGCCACTGACAGCATGGTCTCATCAAGCGTCTATTACGCTTTCTCGCCGAACGGACGATATATCACCTTCTCCACAAACGTAATCATTCCTGCCTTCCATGCCAAGGGAAGCAAGCGGATGGAGGTTTATGATGCCGCATCCGATGTCTACGTTGCCGACCTGAAGACCCACCGGATTCTGCACTCCAAGCTGCTTGCCGACACGGCAGCACTGGAGACGTTCCCTACATTCTCGCCCGATGGGAAATTTATTTATTATTGCTCGGCACACACGGTAAACCTGCCCAAGGACATCCGAGACCTGCAATACAACCTTGTCCGTATTCCTTTTGATGAGCATACAGGTCTGCTGGGCATGAAGGCAGACACGATATTGAATGGCGACATAGCCACAAGGCAAGCCCGCTTACATGAGAAAGGAGTGTATGACAGCGAGATGACACCGGTGAAACACAGTGTCTGCCACCCGAAGATAAGCCCTGACGGACACTACATCGTCTATACGGTTGCTGATTATGGTACATTTCCTATCTGGCACAGAGAGGCTGACCTCCAGATGATGGACCTCCATACGGGACAGATTGACAACCTCGGCATCATAAACTCTGACAAGAGCGACACATATCACAGCTGGTCGGCCAATTCCCGTTGGCTCTGCTTCGCCTCAAAACGCGATGACGGTCTCTATGGAAAGCCTTACTTCAGCTATATTGACCGGCAAGGCAAGGCTCATAAGCCTTTTGTTCTGCCACAGCGTGATCCCGAGATGTATGACAATCTGCTCAAATCATTCAATGTCCCGGAACTTTGCAAAGGCAAAATACCATTCGATGCCGTGGATGTGCAGAAGGCAATGGAAAAGGAAAGTGAGCCTTTCATATTGGTGGAAAAACTCATCGGGAAATAAGGGACATAACAAAAGAAGAGGGAAACCAGTATCGTTCCCCTCTCCTTTTGTTATGTTCCGCCCATTGCTTACCAACGACTCTTGTCCTTCAAGTAGCCATCCAAAAGCTGATAACGGCTCTCCAAGGCTGGCAGCACCTGCTCCCCTGAAATAGTGTCGATCAGCATGACGGGGACAGACCCACCTGCATTGGTTGCCGTCCACTCGGGTAAGCCCAGACCATTGGGGTTGCCTGTCTTGACAAAATTCACATAGAAGCCTTGGAAGATGTCAGAGACCACATAGTCGTCAGCCTCCCAAGGAAAGAGATGATTGGTGGAGAGATTGCCCATAGCATACTCTATATCGGCCGAATGGACGGCACCTGGGATGACCGCCTTTGGCTTCTCGTCCTCCTTCACATCAACCGTTCCACCAGCCAGGCCTGGTGCTTTCCCTTTGATATTCATCATTGGGCGCGGGTGACAGTAAAGATAACGGTAGACCGGGTGCTTGCTCGTCTGACGGAGCAGGTCAGTCCACTTCCATGTCGAGTAGGCTATGAAGAGGTCGCCACCAAGTTCCCAGCCCGCTTTGCCCATGATGTCAGCATCCGACTTGAAACCATACAGATCCAGTACCTTCTGTGTGTCAGCCCCAAAGAAGCGCATCATCGCTTTTGAGAGATTCTCCAAGGTTGGCTGCATGCCTGGCATGAACATCATCACCGTGTTCTCGGCACTGTTGTTGCCAATGAGTGCGCTGACCTGTGCCTGCTCGCCTTTACGGAAAGTCTCCTCCGGTTGCTCGGTAAAGAAGTAGCCGTCGATGCAGTAAGAAGGGACACCCGTGAACTCTGCCATCTTGTTCAGTTCCTCGGCTGGCACCTTGCGCAGTTCCTTGATGCTCGTGAAACCATGCTTCTTGGCCCATGCCTCACCCATCTTCTCAGCCTCCTGCAAGGTCTTTGGCTTAGCCATGCCCACAACGGCACCGCTCGATGCCATTACCTGATGGATGAGATTGCGGCTCAAAGGCGAAGCCATCAGACCGCTGACCGACATGGATCCGGCCGACTCACCATTGATGGTGATTCTGTCAGGATCACCTCCGAAGGCCGAGATATTCTCCTTCACCCACTTGATGGCGGCAGCCTGGTCCATGAATCCATAGTTGCCGGATCCATGATAGCTTGTCTCTTTTGACAACTGAGGATGAGCCAGGAAGCCGAAAATGCCCTCACGATAGTTTGCCGTGACGACAATAATACCTTTACGGGCCAGTGTGACACCCTCATAGCGTGGCTCGGAACCGCTTCCCGACAGCAAGCCGCCACCATTGAAGTAGATAAGCACGGGCAACTTCTCGCGCATTGTCTTGGCAGGTGTCCACACATTCAGGTAAAGGCAGTCCTCACTGAATTCCTTACTTTTGAATATCATGTCGCCAAAGGCATTGAACATGATAGGATTTGGGCCGTACTTCTTGGCCTCACGCACCCCTTGCCAAGGTGTGACAGGCTGCGGAGCCTTCCAACGCAGCTCTCCTACAGGCGGAGCCGCAAAGGGTATGCCCTCAAAGACCTTCACTCCCGAGGAGTCACGTCCTTCCAGTATGCCTGAAGCCACTGTCACCCGAGGTGCCTGTGCCATTGCCCCACAGGAGAGAAAGAGCATTGCCAATGATAATAAATACTGTCTCATTGTGAATGATTTGCTTGTGATTTTTTTGTATTATACCATAGTAAAAGAGGAGGAGGGCCCAAAAGCCTCCACCTCCCCGTATGAATTATGATTCCGATATAGCCTGGGCGCACATTACTTCTTGGTCAGAATATTCAGCTTGACCTTCGGCTGAAGAACATTATGCACCTTCTCTGTCATGCCTTTCACCTTCAGTGAGGCTGTCCCCTTTATGTCACGGCTGGACGCACCCACCTTGAACAGGTAGCTGCCAGCATCGACAATCCACGCACTTGCCTTCTCGTTGAAGGAAGCAAGGTCACGCTTCTCAATCTCCATTGTCATGACCTGACTCTCACCAGGATTCAGACTGCGTGTCTTGGCAAATGCCTTCAGCTCCTGCTCAGGCTTGTCAACCTTGCCCTTTGGCGCAGTGACATAGACCTCGACAACTTCCTTGCCTGCACGTTTGCCAGTGTTGGTAACCTTCACGCTTACCTTCACACAGCTGCCATTGTCAGTTGCTGTGACATCACTGTAGCCAAAAGTGGTGTAAGACAGGCCGTAGCCGAATGGATAAGACACATTCTTGCCGAAGGTATCGAAGTAACGGTAACCCACGTAGATACCCTCCTCATAGTTGGTGTAGCCAACATTCTTCACAGTCTGATACTTTGTAAGGTTACGGTCCATGAAGTTGATTTCAACACCTTCGGTCGGGAAGTTCTTGGATGACGGAATCTCATCGAAGGAAACTGGCCATGTCATTGGCAACTTGCCTGATGGAGAGAGACGGCCCGAAAGAATATCAGCAACAGAGTTACCGAACTCCTGACCGCACTGCCAAGGCAGCAGCACAGCATCAGGAATGTTCTTCCATGAAGCTGACTCGATGACACCACCGATGTTCAGAACAACAACAGTCTTCTTACCCGCCTTATGGAAAGCAGCCGTCACGTCATTGATGAGCTGCAGCTCCTCCTTCGTCAGATTGAAGTCCTTTGCTGTACGGTCAGATCCCTCACCGGAGAGACGCTCCAAAGTGATGACAGCCACGTCATTGGCAGCGACAGCCTTGGCCAAGGCAGCAGCATCAGGCACCATCTCTGTTGCCATTGGCACATTCTGCCACCACTCACGCTTCGTATTGGCAATTTCCTCCTTGGCTTTCTTGATATATTGCTGGTAAGAGGAAAGAATGTCATAGTCAACCACATAGTTGTTATTACGCATGCCCTCTACCAGTGACACCGTATAGGCACGGTTCACATTTCCCGAACCAGTGCCTCCTGCGATAGCATCATAGCTGGCTATGCCATAAAGAGCAACGTTCTTCACATTGGAAGCGAAAGGCAGCACTCCCTTATTCTCCAGCAGAACCGTTCCCTCGGCAGCCGAGTTGCGGGTAACCTGTGCATGTGCCTTCAGATCAGGGGCATTGCTGTATTTGTATCCCTTGAAGCGTGGGGTCTTTACAATCATCTGGAGAATACGGCGGACATTACTGTCAAGCACCTTCTCATCCAGCTTACCGCTCTTCACTGCGTCCTCAATGGTCTTACAGTCAACAGGTGCGCCCGGCTCTATGAGGTCATTGCCAGCATTCATATTGGCGACACGGTCAGTCTGTGAGTTACGCCAGACAGGGTCAGTTCCGCCCAGCCAGTCGGTCATGACAATGCCCTTGAATCCCCACTCATCACGCAGGATAGTGGTAAGGAGGTCCTTCCGTTCAGAAGTCATCGTGCCATTGATAAGATTATAGGACGACATTACTGTCCAAGGATCCGACTTCTTGATGGCAATCTCAAAGTTCTTCAGGTAAAGCTCACGTGCCGCACGCTGTCCCACACGGGCATCATTGCCCAGACGGGCCGTCTCCTGGCTGTTGAAAGCATAATGCTTAATGGACGTTCCGACCCCCTGGCTCTGCACACCCATGATGTAAGCCGCAGCAATATTGCCTGAGAGGACAGGATCCTCGGAGTAATACTCGAAGTTACGGCCACAAAGCGGGTTACGATGGAGGCACACACCTGGTGCCAACAGTACATCAGCACCATATTCCAGCACCTCATTGCCAATGGCGCTGCCCACCTGCTGAACCAAGTTCACATCCCACGAGCTGGCAAGACAAGTCCCGATAGGGAAGTGCGTGCAGTAATAAGTGTGGCTGTCAAACGGACGTGTCGGATCAATACGCAGACCAGCAGGACCGTCAGAGAGAACCGCTGAGGGGATGCCCAACCGTGGAATGGCCGCCGTGGTTCCAGCAGCGCCCGGCACCAGACGGGCATAAGAGCCGAGGTTGCCAGTTGAGGTAAGTCCCTGCATGCCGGTTCCGACAACCAGCAATGCTTTCTCCTGAAGCGTCATAGCCTTCAGGACCTCATCAATGTTGTTCTCAGTAAGCTGGGGAGCCGACTGTGCCATCACTGCCGTTGAGCAGGCGATAGATGCGCAAAGGGTCAGAATTTTTTTCATCTTTAGGTTTTAATTAATATGGATGAATGAATGTTTTGAATTGTCCGGGTAATGATTGACAGTGCAAAGATAGGTAAAAAACCGCACAACCGAACACTACAAAGAGGAGAAAAAGGCCAAAAGTAAGTGCATGAGAGAAGTAAGGATTTGAAAGCCAACTGGTTAGTATTTTAACATATTAAGTATGACATTAGGCAGAAAAGGGGCATAAAAGCCTTTAAAATCTTGTCAGAGAAGCAGAATATGAGTATATTTGCAGTGACTAAGAACCAACATGAAATGAGACATATCTATCTGATTATCGCCTTGCTCCTTGCCAGCAGCCTGACCGTCTCAGCCTCCGACCATGAGAAGCTCCTGAAGGAACTTGACCAGGAGGTTGCCAACAGCGGGACATACATCAAACAGAAGGAAGCCGAAATAACCCGATTGAAAGGCAACCTCAGCGTTGCTGCCCTGCCCACTGACCGCTACCTGTCAATCAAGCAAATAGCCATTGCCTACTCCAAGTTCGACAGTGACTCGGCCTTGGCCTATCTGAACCGCTGCTACCAGCTGGGCGAGCAGACCAAGAACACCGAGTGGATGCAGGATGCCACCATCCGCCAGGCCTTTGTCTTTGCCGACCGGGGCGACAGCTTCACCTCAACGGCCAAACTGGAGACCTTAGGCAACTTTGCCAACATAGCTCCCCCACTCAGGGAGGAATACGCACAGGCAACGCTGATGCGCTACATTGGCTACTCGGCCCTGCCCCTCAGCCAGGCATCACCAGCCGAGATGCAGCGCGCATGGGCCACCTTCATTCCCTACATCAAGCCCAACTCTCTCCCTTATTACCTCTTCTATATAGGCATACACGGCAAATACAGCCCCAGACAGGTGGAGCCCCGCATCAAGCAGCTTCTTGCCAAGGCACGCCCCCACACCTACGATGATGCCTTGGCACGCATCCTGCTCTACCAAATCTACCGGAAAATGGGGCAGGACGATGCAGCCCTGGAGCAACTGGTGCGTTCAGCCATCGCCGACATACGATGCGCCAACCGCAGCTCTTCCTCCCTCGTCTCCATCATAGAGCTGCTGAACGGGAAAAACGATGACGGTGCCCAAACCAGCCGCCTGCTCAGCTACATCAAACTGGCACAGGAGGACATCAGCACCTACAAGGATGTGGGGCGCAGCATGCAGCTCCTGGAAGCCCAACGGAAAATAAACGAGGATTATATTCAGCAGACCCACCATCAGCAGAGCCTGCTTGCCATCAGTCTGGCAACACTCTTCATCCTCCTGCTCATCGTCCTTTGGCTATGGAGAAAGAGCTGGCAGAAGCTGGCACTGCGCAAGGAGACCTTCAGCAAACAGCAGGAAGAAATAAAACAAAGGCAACAGGAAGACGACAAAAAAGAGAAAACGATTGCCGAGCTGACCCGGCAATTAGCCCGTATGGAGGCACAACGGCAGAGCATGAAGGCTGCTGTGGTAAAACCCTTCCGGCTTCTGTCAGAGATTATAAAGGACATCAAGACCTACCGCAAGGACATGAGCCGCCTGCTCGCTGCCGGAATGAACCGGGAGGCGAAACGACTGGCAAGCAACTCCATAGCCAAGGACCAGGCGGCCGAGCTGCTCTATGCGCAGTTTGACGACACATTCCTTTCGCTTCACCCCGATTTTGTCGCCCGCTTCAATGCGCTCCTGCGCCCTGAGTGCCGCCTTGTAGCGGAAAAAGACCACAGCCTGACACCAGAACAGCGCATCTATGCCCTCATCAGCCTGGGTGTGGAAGAGAGCGTGAACATTGCCGAGATTCTGCAATATTCCACCCAGACTGTCTATAACTACAGGCTGAAGATAAGGAAAAGCACACTTGAGCCCAACTTCAAGATAGCCCGTTACGTGAAAGAGATGTACTGACCCACCAGTGCGGGGACATCACCTCACCTTCGTCTCCACCCTTCCCTCACGCTCAATGGCACGGGCGGCCTTGTTGGCATCCAAAGACACGGGGTGCAAAGTGAAGTCAGGCGTATTGAAGGAGTTGAGCGTCTCGTCATAATACTTCCAAGGATTGCGCTGCGGCAGGAGGAAAGGCTTACCCATAGAGCCATCGGCATTGACATGGGCAAGGTAAAGCGTCGTGTAATATCCATTGCCACGGCGGGACGTGAAGACAATCCACCTGCTGTTCCGGCTCCAGTTATGATAGCTGTCAGTATCGTCACTGTTGATTTCCTTCAGCGGACGGGCTTTCCCCGTGCGCACATCATAGAGCCACTGGTCAGCCTCCTTGTGCCAAATGGGGAAGCAGCCATAATGCGACATGGTGAAGAGGATGAACTTCCCGTCATAAGAGGGACGGGGATGATTGGCACTCAATCCCATCTGACGGGCATTGACGATGGTGTCAACCTTGCCGATGATGCGCCCCGTGGCTGGATTGAACCGGACTTTGCAAAGATTATATTGTATTTGCTTGTAATGTGCCGGAATATCCCAAGCATGAGATGAGACGAAGTAAAGTGTGCGTCCATCGGGAGAGAACACAGGATAGTTCTCATAATGGTCAGGTGTCATCAGCGAAGGATTCAGGACTATCTCATGCCGTGCGGGATCATAGATAAGGATGTCAGAAGCCTGGTCGAACACCTCAATACGCTCTGACCGGACGGCATGGAAGCTCTGATGTGTCTTATTGGTAGAGTAGGCTATCAGCTTGCCTGTCGGGTGCCAATAGGGATAGACCATTGACCCGTGAATGGAATCGTTCTTCGCCTTAAGCAGCTCAAAGTCACCTTTCTGCTGAATCAGCGTCGCTCCATGCTCACCACGGATGTGGAAAGTGAACTGGTCAGGATTAGTCTGATTGCTGGTGTGGCAATTCAGACAGGCTCCCGGCACGGAGCTGTTCTCCAGAAGAGCCTCCTCATTGAAACTGCTGAGGTCACGCTGGTAGATTCCCAACTTGCCATAGACCTCATATCCAGGAGGGATGAGACGATAGGTAAGTCCCCATTCGCCCAGCGGATCGGCCGACACATAGACCTTGAAGTCACGGTATTGCGTCCACGCTCCGTTCTTTTTCACCGTGACCGTGAAGGAAAGCTCCCCACCGCGGTTCTCTTTCGTCAGCGCATGCCAGTCGGCAATGTCAAAGTCGGCATAGTCGCCATTCACATGCAGTTCACCACCCTTTGAGCCCCGCACCGTCACGTCCATAGCCTCACAGTCGCCATCATAATTGAAGTTCAGCGGAGCTATCTCCGCAGGAATGGTCACACCGGTATAGTCAGGATACAGCTTAGGCATCTGACTGCTCCTCACCACATTCACCGGGCTGTCCTTACATCCTGCCAGCAGCAGGGACAGCAGGATGAGAAAAGAATATATATGTTTCACTTCCATGTCGTTTTTTCCGTTAATAATCCATTCGTGAGCCACACGGGCGGAAGTCGGCAGCCATCCATTCCACCAGCCCGTCAATAAATGTCTCTCATCTTCTCCTTGCCCTTCTTACTGCTGCTGCCCATCAGGAGGTAGTGCCAGGCATTCTGACTCAACGGAGGGGAGGAAAGCGCGCCATCGCTCTTGTCAGCCATATAGGTACGGATGAAATTGACCGTAGACTCAACATTCTGCCGGTCAACGGAGTAAGGCATCCCGTCAAGGCTGGGATGACGCTGCAGCCAGACGCCCACCAGCACCTGCTGGGTGGCATAAGGAATATGGTCAAGTGCCGTCACATACCGTCCCAATGGATAATACTGCATGAAACGGTTGAGATCCTTCTGCAGCAGCTCGTATGCAATAAGATACTCATAAGCCAGCCGGTTGTCATACTTCTTGCTGTCAACCAGCAGAAGTCCCAGCATCTGGTCCATCTCACGGTCGCTGAAGAGATAGTCAGTGTGCTTGATGCGTATATTGCGCATCCAGCCATACTCCCGGTCGGTCTCCACAGCCCGGTCGTTGCCGATAAAGCGCATCTGGTCATTGGCCCACTGCCGATAAAACAGAGACTTCTGCAACAGCCGCAGATACTTCGCCGCAACGGCATAATTGCCATTGATGATGTTGCACTGCGCCAGCCTGCGCATCAGCCGCCCGCTCTTGCGATGGTTCGGTATGGCCTCCTGCGCCTCAAAGGAATACCGCTCGGCATCATTGACCATCCCGAGATGATAGAAAACCTCACTGGTCGGGACAGGCGAGGTCATGTCACGGGTGAAGGTGGGAAAGAGCCCCTCCGCACCATTCTGGTAAAAGTCGAAAAGACGGTCGCCCAGCTGGTGGGTCATGCCCAAGGCAAGGTTGACGCAGCTCACGCTCAGAGGTGTCGTGGCAGGCTCCCGTTCGGCCTTGCTGATAATTCTGTCCCACTGATGTGAGCGCACCAGGTAGTCATACTCTATGAGGTCATACTTCTGCGGATCAAAGCTGATACCAACAGCCACAGCCCCCAGGGCCGCTACCATCACGGTCATGCCCACCTGTGTGAGAGGCTTCCTCAGCCACTCCATCCAGCCTTTCCTGCCCGCCACGGCACAGGCTGGCGCCAACAGGGCAAAGGCAGCCATGACCACCGTCTGCATCCAGGGGGCAGCAACGGGGTAACGGAAATAGTTCAGCCCTCCAAGGCTCTGGAACACCGGCAGCACCAGCACATAGCCGATGGCCAGCTCAACCGCAGCCACATAGGGCAAAAGGAGCAATAAGGTCCAAGCCTGCCTGTAGCGGCTGGCCCAAGCCACGGCCCACACACCAACTGCCGCCACCCACACACTGGCTCCGAAAAGCCAGTAGAACACGGGGATGCCAGCCAACAGGTAGGTCCACATCGCCCACTGACGGCGGCAGTGTTCCCTCAGGATGATGAAATGGAGGATAAACTCCAAGGCAGCCAGCAGGGAGACGGCAAACGACAGCAGCACGCTCTCATTGCCCATATATGCCCAAAGGAGCAATGCCGGGACAAAAGTCAGGGGATACGAGGCGGGAGATGCCCCCGCACGGCGGAAGACAACCGCCGTGAGCCTTTGCAGCAGGAAGAACACCAGCCCCAGGAGGATGGCTCCGACAACGTAAACGTAATTGAACTGCGTGATGAACTCGGCCACATAATCGGCCAGCCCACCCGGCACGCTGAGCCGCTCGGCGAAGTAGTCGCCTGTGAGCAGAAAGAGCTGATACTGCTCCTGATAAGCCAGCGTGCTGACGTATGGCACAGCCCAGAACAGCACCACGGCGAGTCCAAAGAGCAGGGAAAGCGTGATTTTCCAGTATTTACTGATGATTGTTCTCATTGTCATGTGTTTTTGTCACTATCTGATGCCTGTCAGGCGGGTAAGGAACTGCTGCACCGTTGTGCCAGGATGACTGCGTACTACCTTACGGGTGTACTGTTCAAAAGCCTGATTGGCCGCATCTGCAGCTATTTTCAATTTGCCGGTCTCAGCCTGGGCCACGCTGTCACGCTGCGCATCCATATAACGTGAGAAAGTCCTGTTGCGGGTGATGGTCAGCTCTTTCCAGTGCTGCAACAGCTCATTCTGAGGTGTGCCGTGGGCAGAGCTGTTGCGTCCATAAGTCACCTGCGTAGTTCCCGGCTCGGTCACAACCAGCAGTTCCTGCGCATCCAGCCGCTGGAGCATGGGCAGACGAATGACGGCAACCCGCTCGGTATCGCCCTCAAAAGTGAATTTCCCCTCCTTGACAAACGTAGAGTCTACATTCCCGGCATTGGCATGCTCCATAGGCACAAGATAGATTTTCTGGCCATCCTTGACATCAGCTGTCACCTTGCCTTCTATCTTATATCCTGTATTCGGCTGCGAGCAAGCTGCAAAGACTATCATCACAGCTGCGGACAAGATTCGGTTCATAAGTTATTTTACTTCTGTATTTTGATAGCAAAGATACGAAAAAAGCATGAAATGCCAGCATCCGACGGCTTTCTTTTTTCAAATATCCTTACATCTCAAGATTGCAGGTGAAGCAGGCGGACAGAGCCTGCCCTCTCCAGAGGGGAAGGCGCACAATCCCGACGCAGGCCACCAGACAGGTAACAATTCCCAGCAAGCCATCTGCTGGCAGTCAGCCGGTGCCTGCATTACAGGCTGAATAGCCGAAATGGCACTGCACACCTACACCCATACAGGAGTGATTCATGCCTGATTACGACACCAACTCACGCCTGGTTGCAGATGTAATCCGCGAAAGGCATTCCGGAACTTCACGTAAAGTTGCCGAATACTTCGGCTGCAATACTTAAATACTTCGGCTGCAATACTTGGGTACTTCTCATGAAGTAACGGCCGAAGAGCGCATCCCTCCGTACAGCCGACACGGCATCATGCTGTTCTCAACCTTGCCAACAGCCTTGCCGGAAAACTTTTCTCATCAGTAATTATATTTAAATGATAAGATTCTCAAGAAGCGAGTTGCGTACAGTGACATCAGCCTGCCAGGCACTGAAGCCGATCCACTGCACTATGAGACCATCCTTATATGCAGAACAATGATAGTCTTTTCCGTTCAGAAAAGCAAACAGATAATAATAAAAAAGAGCCTCAGGCTCATTCGCCCAAGACTCTTTTCTTATTCCTCGGCCATATAGGCCAGCTTATCTGTCAATGCGCTTGAAGTTCCAGAACCATGCCGTACCCCAGTCGCCAGCTCCTGGCTCCGGAGCGCAGAGACGAAGCTCCTCGCCATCAGCCTTCAGAATCTGATAGACATACTGCGATGGGAAACCTGCACCGTTTGGCTGCACACCCAGCAATGGGGTTGTACCGGAGAAGGTCATAGTGGCTACATCCCAGCCAGCCTTGACAACATCCTCTGTCACCCTGACAGAACCTGTCTCTCCACGGCTCGTCGTCACTCCAGAAAGATTTAGCCCAAACCAGCCATTGAGACCATCAGCAGGACGCTTCTTGTCCTTTGCCTGCTCGTCAATGCCGTCAGCCTGTACAATCCACCAGCCCGGACCAGTAGCCTCCAAGTAACCACCATTGCCCCAGACACCATCCGAGGCCTTGTCATTCCATGTCCAGTAAGTTGTGGTGAAGTCGCCCTTGCCACCAGCCTTGAACACCTTATCATAGATTTCAGGCAGGTCAGTGTACTCCGAAACCTTAGCCGACTTGGCACTGGAAACTGAAGAGTTGCCAGCCATGTCACGTGTCTCGATATAGAAAGAGGCATCAGTTGTTGGAGGAATAACCTGGATATTCACCTTCGTACCCTCGCCCACCTTCTGCTTTGTGGCAGCATCGTAGACCCAGATATAGCGTGATGGAGTGGTATAGACCGTGAAATTGTTATTTCCCTCGCTCTTTGGAACCAACTGGAATTCCTGTGTCAGCTCCTCACTTGACACCACCTGCTGTGCGCTCTCATCATCCTGTGAGGGGTCACAGGCCGTGAAAGTCAATGCAAGTGCCAGAAGGGGAGCTGCATATAATAACTTTTTCATATAGTTTTCTCTTTTAAGATTTGGATTGATGTTCGTTTCCCCTCCCCAAGGACAGGGAGGGGAGGATAGTTTTATCTTACCAGCCAGTGTACTCACCGTCACTCGTTGCATAACCGTCATTCTGCGGCGCACTGCCCACGGAAACCTGGCTGTCAGGAATCTTGGCAAAACCTGCCGTCGCATTGAAACGGGCTGCATAGCCACCGTTGTGAGGTTTGTTCTTGTCAGGCTTACCCTCATAGTAGACAGGCTGGTTGGTCTGACGCTCCAGTGCGGCAGCGGCGATGTGCCAGCGGCGGATGTCGTTCCAGCGGGTTCCCTCAAAAGCAAGCTCAAAGCGGCGCTCGTTCTGAAGAGCCTTCAGTGAGTAGGCAGCAATAGCCGGCAAGCCTGCACGGGCACGCACCTTGTTGATACCAGAGACATCCTCCTTCAGCTCCGACTGCATCAGCAGCACGTCAGCAAAACGTACCAGCACGAGGTCATGGATATTGTTCAGCTGCATGTTGTCAGCATTCTGAGGCCAGCCTGTGACACCGTACATGAGGTTCTCAAAGGTAGCGAAGTAAGGCTTCTTCTCAACAGAGAAGTCATCACCCTGTGAGCCATCATTCTTTGCAGAAACAGGACTCAGCTTCTTCTCATAGAAATTGGTCTCCTGCACGAAGTCAGCCCATCCACCGAAAGTATAGTTAGGCAGATTGCGTACGTCCTGCACGGAAGCCTCCAGACGTGGGTCATTAGGTTCTGCGCTCTTCCAGTCGTCAACGAGGTTAGGCGCAACAGGACCGGCACCCCATCCCTGTCCGAACGGGAAGGTGTTTTCATAAGCCTGACCGCCACGGACACCGAAGTGCAGTGCGACACCATTGGCATAACCAATAGTGGTAGCCCAGTCGGCCAGCTTGTTGAACTTGATGGCGAACATTGCCTCCGGATTGATGGCATTGTCGTCCTCAACCCACTTGATACCATCTTTAGCCTTATAGCCTGTGATGGAATCGGTCACACCATCTTTCGCCTTACCCACGACAGGAGCATTGACGTACTTATAGTCCTTAGCTGTGTACTTGTTGGTGTAAGCCCAAAGGTTGCGATAGTCGGAGACAAGAGAGTAACCAGAATTGTTCACACAGTCGTCTATGAGGTCAGCAACCATCTTCTTTGTCAATGTCGTACCGTCAGGCAGAGCCACCTCGGTAAGAGGATTGTAGGTGGTGCTGGTCAGGTCTGCAATGCTCGTTCCGTTACCATAGAAGCCTGTATAGAACAGCCAAACACGGCCCAACAGAGCCTCAGCGACATACTTGTCAATATGACCATTGGTCAACCGTTGCGCCTTCATCGTTGTGGCAGCCGTGTAAAGGTCCTGGAGAATCTGTCCCCAAAGCACTTTCACATCGCCCGGAGTGACAGTCTCACCTGAGGGAACGGTCATCAGGGGCACGTTTCCATACATGGAAGCCAGCTCGTAGTGATAGAAGGCACGCAGCGTCAGAGCCTCACCCATGTACTGTGTCTTCTCCTCATCAGAGAGAGCGGTCAGGTTAGGGATGGCGGCAATCAACGTGTTTGCACGGTTGATACCAGCATAACGGGCTTTCCAGAAGTCGTTGGTCATGTCGGCATTGTAGTTGGTCAGCAGGTCCTCTGCCTGCATCAGCTTATCATTGACACCACCACCACCGAGCTGGTCGTCACTGGCAAGCTCAGAGTAGTAATAGAAGCTCTGTTGTGGATAAGCGTGCGTCTCATTCAGGTTCTCATAGATACCTGCAAGGACAGCTGTTGCATCGGCCGGAGTTACGGGGAAGTTCTCTGTAGATGTCTCGGTGTAGTTCTCCACATCATCAATATCACAGGAAGTGAATGAGCCCATTGTCACCAGTGCCGCACCTAATATATATGATAGTTTTTTCATTGTGTAGACTGATTTTAGAATTTAACATTAACACCAATCAGGAATGTGCGTGGCTGCGGATAGTTGCCAACGTCAACACCTGTCACCCAAGGCTCCGAACTGTTCAGGGCCATACCATTCTCCGGATCCATACCCTTATAAGAGGTGATGGTGAAGAGGTTCTGAGCCGCGAAGTAGAGACGGAGCTGCTGGAAAGGACTGCTCTTCCAGAGCTTGCAGAAGTCATAGCCTACTGTCAGGTTCTGGAGACGGAAGTAACCAGCGTCCTCAACGTAGATGTCAGACATTGCCTGCCAGTTCACACCTTCATTCATACGGGCAAGAAGTGGGTAGGTGTTTGACGTGCCCTCACCATTCCAGTAAGAATAGACCTCAGAGGTGTAGTTTTCCTGCTCACCATCGGTGAACTTACGGTAAGAGCGTGCCATCTGCTGACCCAATGCTGCATAGCCAGTAACTGAGAGGTCAAAGCCCTTGTAGGCTGCGGTCAGCGTCAGACCCATCGTCACGTTCGGGTTGGCATCCCCCAGGTCGGTCTTGTCATCAGCATCAATCTTACCATCACCATTGGCATCCATGAACTTCAGATCGCCTGGCTTCAGGCCTGCCCCCTGGAGGGAGTTGGCCGCATCACCGCCACAGTTGGCATCAACATACTGCTGGAGATCTGTCAGGTTCTGGATCACACCACCTGTCTTATAGCCATAGAAGTAGCCAATAGGATGACCTTCCTCAAAGCGGGCCATGATGCCTGCACCCTGGGCAAGCAGGTCATTACCACCGTTCATGTACTTACGGGAACTGTTCACCTTAGTCACCTTATTGCTGTTGACAGCGATGTTGTAGTTGATACCGTAGGAGAAGTCATCACCAACGCGGTCATTCCAACCCAAAGCAAGCTCTACACCACGGTTACGCACTGTGCCGGCATTGCGCCATTGCGTGTCGAAACCGGTTGTTGCAGCAATTGGCACCTGTACGAGAAGGTCCTTTGTCTGCTTGTTATAGTAGTCAAACGTCACATTCAGACGCTGACGGAACAGGCGGGCATCGAAACCGAGGTCAAGCTGCTCTGAGGTCTCCCAAGTCAGCTCGTCATTTGCCAGACGGCTGGGGGCTGCACCTGCGGTATAGCCATCCTTGTTGTTGTCGAAAGAATAGTTATAAGTGGAGCCAAAGGCGAATGTAGCCTGATAGGCGAAATTGCCGGCATTGAGCAGATTCTTGTTACCATTCTGACCCCAGCTGGCACGAATCTTGAAATAGTCCATCCAGTCCCTCGTACTCTCCATGAACTTCTCATTGGTGACTACCCAGCCCGCAGAGAAAGACGGGAAGTAACCCCAACGGTGTCCAGGTGCGAAAATAGATGTACCGTCGGCACGCAGGATGGCCGTGAACAGGTAAGTCTCATTGAAGTCATAGTTGATACGGCCGAAGTAAGACAGGTCACGCCTGTCACCATAGGGGTCACCGTAGACATTCATACCACCAGAAGCACGGTTGGAGGCATCAACTAATGACAGATAAGCATGTCTGAAGTCCTTGAAGATAGTATTCTTCAATGTTGCCCCAACGCTCTCGCCATTGGCGGGACGCGACTCACCATATTCCATACCTGCCAAGACATCAAAGTGATGTGTGTCAGTGATATTGAATTTGTAGTTCACTGTGTGGGTGGTACCCCATCCCCAGCCAAGACCAGCCTGCTGCGTGACCTCGTCCACCGTACGGGACTGACCCGCCGTCATTGCATTAGCATTGAAGATAGGCATGTAGGTACGCCACGACCATGAGCTTTGGTTATAATTCAACTGGCCACGGTAAACAAGGTTCCTGATGGGCTGAATCTCGTAATAGCCCACGGCATTCAGGTTGAAGTTACGGCTCTTGTTATGACCAGACTGCTGATTGATCATGTTGTAGATAGGATTGACCGTGTAAGAGTTGTACTTATCCAGACCATCTGTACCCGATGCCAGTATATCGTTCCAGTCAAAGAAGTTGCCTTCCTTGTCATAAAGAGGTACCAACGGGTTGGCACGCAGCATGTCAGAGATGGCGTTGCTGTACTGGTTTCCAATCTGGATACCCTGGTTCTGACGGTGGTTGAAGTAGACATTCTCACCCAACTTCACAACATCCGTCCCCTTTGAGTTGCGATAGATAACATGCTCGGAGTTCAGACGGAAAGTGAAACGACGGTAGTCGGACTTGACGAAATTGCCAAAGATACCATCCTGATACTGGTAACCCACACCTGAGCTGAACTTGGAGCGGTCAGTACCGCCGGCAACATTCAGTGAATGGCTGGTTGTGACAGCATTCTTGTTGCGCAGCAGCTCCAGCCAGTTGGTACCAGGGTTGGCACCGCTCTGATAATCAGCCAACAGGTCGGCATCAATATACTTTGACCAGTCACGTGGCCCCTCACCACTGTTATGACGGACAAGGTCCTGTACATTCATATATTCCTTGGCTGTCAGCAGGTCGGGCATGCGATAGACATTCTGCCAGCCCACGTTGCCATCATAGCTTACCGTGATTTTTCCTGCCTTACCCTGCTTGGTGGTAATGATGATGACACCATTGGCAGCTGCCGAACCATAGATGGCAGCAGAAGCTGCGTCCTTAAGAACGTCAATACGCTCAATATCGGCTGGGTTGAGGTTGTTGATATCACCACCGGAAACACCATCGATTACATACAAAGGTGTCGTGTTGCCATTACTGCCGGCACCGCGGATAGCGACCTTGAAGCCATCACCCGGCTGGCCGGATGCCGCCTGGATGCTCACACCAGGGCTTTGGCTCTGCAAGGCACCCAGTGCCTGCGTGGTATTCATCTTCGTTATATCGTCACCCTTCACCTCAACGGTAGCTCCGGTGACAAGTTTCTTCTTCTGCACGCCATAACCAACAACAACAACCTCGTCAAGGCTTTGGTTGTCCTGTTGGAGCGAAATGTTGAAAGTAGTGTTGTTGCCGACGGCAACTTCCTGCGTCTTATAGCCAATATAGGAGATGACAAGCGTTGCTCCCGGCTTCACATTCAGGCTGAAGTTACCGTCAATGTCGGTAACCGTACCGTTACTGGTTCCTTTCTCCATGATGCTGGCACCGATAATCGGGCCCGTAGCATCACTGACTGAACCTTTCACTGTCTTCTGTTGCTGCACAGCCTCAACGGCCGTAGTCCCGCTGGCAGCATAGACCGATGGTGAATAAGCAACACCAAGGGCAGCGCATGCACTGGCAAGCAGCAATGTCTTTCGGAAATTCAAATTCATACTTAGGTATTTTTTCTTAGGTTATTGGTAATAACACAATTGTTAGATAGTTGTGATCTTGGATTGTTTTCACGGACAAATCATCAGGCTTCCCATTTATTTCAGATAAGCCATCGTGCTTCACTATGGGAATGGGCTGACCGTTCGTCCGCAGTTCATGTACTGTTATATTCCATATCTTCTTGGTTTTTAAGTTAATATATCTTTGGTTTTTATTGATCTTGGTTCTCTCTAAATGTACTCACGATATTTCAAATGCAAAGGTATCATAAAAAAACTTATTCATGTGATACTATCTTGTTAGGTTGTTGCACTTTCTTAACCAAATGATGTTTTTACCCCACTTTCAGTTCTATTCTGACAGGTCAAAAGGCTTTTTACAATCTGATTTCATGCAACTTAGAAAGATATTCGCCACAGGGCATCCCGCCGTGTACCAACAAAGGTGTGGACGATAAGGAAAGGAAAAGCAGAAAAACCTATAATCCACGCAACTGACAAGAAAGAAAAAAAAGAGGATTTACTTTGAACTTTAGGGGATTTCATATACTTTTGCAGCACAAAACGAGAAAAAACATGATTTCATTTGAGAGCGATTACAATAACGGGGCACACCCACTGGTGCTGCAGCGGCTCATTGACACGAACAAGACACAGACTCTTTCGTACGGATATGATGAGTACAGCGATGCTGCCAAGCAGAAGATAAAGGCCGCATGTGAGGATCCTGACGCGCAGATTTGGTTTCTTGCGGGAGGAACACAGACCAATGCCACCGTCATCGACTCCATCCTTCATACCTATGAGGGGGTAGTGGCCGTACAGAGCGGGCATATCGCCACCCACGAGGCTGGTGCGATAGAGTTCACTGAGCATAAGGTCATCACCATCCCAGGCAACAACGGCAAGATGGAGGCTGGCGTACTGGATAAGTTCATGGACGACTTCCTGCACGATGGCAACGCTGCCCACTCGGTCTATCCGGGCATGGTCTACATCACCTTCCCAACGGAGTACGGCACACTGTACAGCGCACGCGAACTGGATGAAATCTATCAGGTATGCCAGAAATACCACATCGCACTTTACGTTGACGGTGCCCGGCTTGGATACGGGCTGACGGCCCCGTCAAACGACATCACCCTTCCTTACCTTGCCAGCCATTGTGACGTGTTCTACATCGGCGGAACGAAGGAAGGCGCACTCTGCGGGGAGGCTGTTGTCTTCACGCACAACAATGCACATGAGCATTTCTTCAACATCGTCAAGCAGCACGGTGCCCTCATGGCAAAGGGAAGACTCATTGGCTGTCAGTTCGACGCGCTCTTCACTGATGACCTCTACTTCACCATCTCACGCCATGCCAACAAGATGGCAGAGCGCATGAAGCAGCTGTTCATGCGGAAGGGCTATAAGTTCTACATTGATTCCCCCACCAACCAGCAGTTCATCATCCTGCCTAATGAGGAGGTGGAGCGTCTGGCGAAGGAGGTAATCTTCACCCACTGGGGCAAATATGACGACAAAAACACCATCTGCCGTTTTGTGACCTCATGGGCCACAACTGAGGAGGAGATGGCTGAGCTGGAAAGGATTACCCTTCCCTGATTCCTCCGGGCAGGGAGAAAATATGGCGGAGTATCCCCCTGACAAAGCCAGATGAAGACAACAGCAGGCGGGGCAGGCATCCTCAGAGGATGCCTGCCCCGCCTGCTGTAAGGACGGCTAAAACCTCCTCCTCACCACTCCCTTATAAGTATTGACATCAAGGATGACCGAATCCTCTGACTGAAAGCCAGTCAACGGGATGCTGGCATAGACAGGCGAGCTGTAATACTCAGGGACACCATTCTGATCATGATAGAGCCTGAGATAGAATGTACGGCCGCCATTAGGCTGCAGTCTCACGGAGTCACAGATGGCAGCCAACGACTGCACCGCACTCTCATCATCAGACTTGCCCGTCTTCAAGGAAAGACCGAGGTTCAGATAACGGCGGTTCCTGCTCACCCATGCGCTCTCAAAGGTCACAGGATCAGTATGCACGGATGACCCATCAATCGCCAGCCGCATCCGCAAGACTGGCACCAGACTGATGCCCACAGGTTCCGTCACTCCTTTTTCCACCTTATTATAATAGAGCAAGGCACGATAGACCGTGTCTGGTCTCGCAGCCCACTTCACCTGAATGGCTGGCCGGAGCGTCAGCAGCGTGCCGTCATCAGTAGCCGCAGAGGTGAAGGCTGAGGAGCCGTCGGTCGCCGCCTCGACAAAATCGGCATGCAGATAGGACAGTCCCGAGTCGCCCGTCTCATAAAAGTCATGGGTGCAGGCACCAGCCAGAAGCAGGACGGTCACTGCCAGCCCTGCGCCCAACACCCTCTCCAGCCGTCTACTGACACCGTACACAGCGCTTATTTCTTGAAGTTAAAACGGTTCAGCAATGACTTGAAGCGTCCGCTGTCTGACGATGCAGCCGCCATATAGTTCTTGGCAGGATAAGCATACTGCGTCAACAGGCAGGTGCGGAGGAAACGATCATCCTTGTTCTCAATGTCAATCTTTCCAATCTGTCCGGCAAGATATTCCTCAAACTGCTGATAGTCGTCCTCTGTGTAATAGTCTCCATACACCTTCGTGTCCTGAATCATGTCCAGTGCCACATAGTTGCAGGGATAGAGCTTGTAGTTGCTGTGTATCTCGTGGTCGATATGCGAGGCTATCTCATCAAAGAGCTTGTTCTTCGGCAGATCAGTGTCAACCGTGTCGAGCCACTCGTCAATGCAGGGCGCGCACTTGTAGTAGACGTGGCCCTTGAAGCCCTTGATGCCCACCAGCATGCTCTCCATGTCGTCCTCTGCCGTCTTCTTCCAGAACGGCACATCACGGCGCAGCTGATACTCGCGCGCCTTGAGATAGTCGCAAGGATCATACTCATACGAGATTGACAACGGAACAATGTGCAGCTGCTTCAGCCGCTCAATGATGCTGCCCTCGCCGCCCATCGCCATCATCTTCAGGATGGCAGGCTGCGTGAGGTCATTCGAGTTCTTCGCACGTCCCTGCCGCTGGGCAATCCAAACGTTCTCGTTCTTCTCTGCCACGGCAAAATGAATATACTCTGACATGCGCTTGCTTGCTTTCAGCATCTCAACGGAATGGAGCGCACGCTCAACGGTGAACGACTTGTTGATGCGGACGAGGTCACGCACCCAGTTCTGTGACAGCAGGTTGTCGCCAATAGCAATCTCACAGGTCGTGGCGAAGCCCACGTCAAGGAGCAGCTTGTCAAGCAGTGCCGAGTCAAGGACGATGTCACGGTGGTTGCTGACAAAGGTGTAGCGGTTGCGGATGTCGATGTTCACGGCATCCATACTGCACCCCAAGCTCAGCTCCGTGACGAGCCGCTGCAGGAACTGGTAGCAGAAAGCTTTCTGGAACTCGAGATTCGTCTTGCAACTGTGCATCTTCTGCGCAATTGCCTCCATCGGCACGCCTGGATACAGATATGCCATCACCTTTTGAAACTGCGGGTCGGCAAGGATCCGGTCATACACTTCCGGCAACTCTTCCGGCTCAAAGGGGCGGATAGGATCAAACTCTGATGGTATTTTCATAATCGTAAAATGTTAATTAATTCTGTTTCAGGATTTTTACAGCAGGCTCCCCTCACCCGCGATGATGAGGTCGATGCCCAGTTCTTCAATTTTTCTCACAACAGCCTGCGGCACCTTGGCATCAGTGATGATAAGGTCCACCTCATCCAGATTACTGATCTTGGCAAAGCCCCGCCTGCCGAACTTACTGGAGTCAGCCAGCACGATGGTCTTCTGCGCCGCCTGCATCATTGCCCGGTTCAGCTCTGCCTCCCGTATATCGGTCGTCGAGATGCCGAAATCGAAGTCGATTCCGTCAACACCCAGGAACAGCTTGCTGAAGGAACAGCCCCGGAGAATCTCCATGCTGTACTGCCCGACGACCGACACACTGCTGTGCCTTACCATTCCTCCTAACTGGATAATATCCACATTCTCATTCCCCGCAAGCGTCATCGTAGCCTGCAGGGAAGCCGAGACAACCGTCAGCTTCTCCTCCGGCTGGATGTTGCATGCCAGCGCATGGATGGTTGTTCCCGAGGCCAGGATGATGGAGTCGTTCTTCACCAGCAGCTTCACCGCCTCAGCCCCGATGAGCTGTTTCTCCTCAGCGTTGAGCTTCTCCTTCTCGTTGACCGAGCGGTTGTTCGTAAAGGGATTGATGAGGATGGCTTTACCGTGGCTCCGGTAAAGTTTCCCGGCTTTCTCCAGTTCGGTCAGGTCCTTCCTGATTGTCACCAGTGACACGTCCAAGGAGCTTGCCAGGTCGGAAACCAGTACAGACTCCTGTGCCAGAAGCTGCTCCAGTATGGCGTTCTGTCTGTCTTCTTTCGTCATAGATAGAATGATTTGCGGCTTCCGTCAGTCGACAACAGCCTATGCTTTCACCGTTTCAGTATTCTTTGTTACAAAAATAGACAAAATAACCCGAAGCCGAAAGTCCCCATTTGTGTTTAACAGTTGATTAACAAATTGGGGGATGGGTAGTGGAGGATAATGGATGAAGATTTATGTTTAACAAGCCTTTATCAGTATACTGGCTCACGAAATGTGATTTTCATACAACCTGTCAAGCACATAGATAATACATAGGCAGACTATCGTCTTAAGACCATTATCCACGTATTCTACAGCCCCACTCCTTAAGAAATCAACTACACAAAAACGCTGGGTGTGACGCTGACCTTTGGCAAACGCCACCGCAAGGACTATGACCGCAAGCCGACAGGCATTGATAAACGTATAAACTCGGCTGCCGACGAGGGGATTTCCATCGGCCCGAAATAAGGCACATCCAACTATGAAAGACTGAAAGCAGCCCGTAAGACAATCTCCAGTACCTCTTCCCACAAGGTGCTGGAGATTGTTTTTTCCATACCCTTCACCATCCCGCCATCCCCCTCTGATAAGGGGCCGGGAGCTGAGACCTGTCCTTTCAGACCACAGAAGATGCCCTTTGAGACCGCAAAAGGTGCCCTTTCGGACTGCAAGACCTGCCCTTTCGAGGTAATTAATAATTTATTTCAATTACATTTTTAATTTATTTTTCATTCTATTTTAATTTAATTCCGTTTTGTTTTTAATTTATTTTTCAACCCGAAAGGGCAACTTTTGAGGTGCAGAAGGGCACCTTCTGCGGCCTAAAAGGGCACCTTCCGAATCCACCAAGGACTGATACTGCAATGCCCAGAGGCAGCCTCCGCACGTCCAAGGCCGTCATCGGCATGTACCAACAAGACATGCAATGACCAGCGACATAGGAAAAACACACCGAACAAGACGACGTGAAAGCCCTCTCACTTCAGTTGCCTCAATGCGTATTGACACAAGCAAACGAAAGGTAAATGCTTTCTTATCGAAATAAAAGACATAAAATATGTTAATAGATTTGGCAGATAACAAACAAATACACTATCTTTGCTTCGGAAAGAAAGATTGTCATTCCGTTTAACGCAAGCAAATAGCATAAAACGCTTTCGTTACGAAATAGAAAAACCTTATAAAGCCAAGAAACTACCTAATAACAACAAAGGAGAAGACCTATACAATGGACAGAAAGACGAACAATGATTATGATGTGGTCATCATCGGTGGCGGAATCACCGGTGCCGGCACGGCCCGTGACTGTGCCATGCGGGGGCTGAAGACGTTGCTCGTGGAGAAGTACGACTTCACCAACGGTGCTACGGGACGCAACCACGGACTCCTCCACAGCGGCGCACGCTATGCCGTGACCGACCAGGAGTCGGCCTCGGAGTGCATCAAGGAAAACATGATTCTCCGCCGGATTGCCAGCCACTGCGTGGAGGAGACTGACGGACTGTTCATCACCCTGCCCGAGGACGACATCAACTATCAGAAGACATTTGTCCTGGCTTGCCAGCAGGCAGGCATCCGAGCCGACATCATATCGCCCGAGGAGGCACGCCGCCTGGAGCCATCGGTCAACCCTGCACTCATTGGAGCCGTGCGCGTGCCTGACGCATCGGTCGACCCATTCCACCTCACCACAGCCAACATCCTCGATGCTCGCCGCCACGGTGCCGACATCCTCACCTATCATGAGGCCATAGGTCTCATCACGGAGAACGGGCGGGTCACGGGTGTGCGACTGCGCAACAACCACAACGGCGAGGAGACGGAGGCACATGCACGCATCGTCATCAATGCCGCAGGCATCTGGGGACAAGCCATCGCCAGGATGGCGGGTGTCAGCATCAATATGTTCCCTGCCAAGGGAACGCTGCTGGTATTCGGCCACCGGGTCAACAACATGGTCATCAACCGCTGCCGCAAGCCTGCCAATGCCGACATCCTCGTGCCTGACGACACGGTGTGCGTCATCGGGACAACCAGTGACCGCGTGCCCTTCGACACGGTTGACAACCTGAAGATAACGCCCGAGGAGGTTGACTTGCTGATAAAGGAGGGTGAGAAACTTGCCCCAAGCCTGTCAACCACCCGTATCCTGCGCGCCTATGCCGGAGTACGCCCACTCGTCGCTGCCGACAATGACCCAACAGGGCGAAGCATCAGCCGCGGCATCATCTGCATTGACCATGAGCAGCGTGACGGGCTCACCGGGCTCATCACCATCACGGGCGGCAAGATGATGACCTACCGTCTCATGGCGGAGAAGGCCACTGACCTTGCATGCAGGAAACTCGGTGTCAGCAAGCCCTGCGAGACTGCCACCATGCCGCTTCCCGGCACTGCTGGCAAGGACGCTGACCACCCACGGCACACTTACACCACAGCACACAATGCCGCCAAGGGCCGACAGGGCAACCGTGTCCAGGAGGTGGCGGAGACGAGTGTGGATGACCGCTCGCTGGTCTGCGAGTGTGAGGAAGTGAGCGTTGGCGAGGTGAGATATGCCATCGAGCAGCTTCACGTCCATGACCTTGTCAACCTCCGCCGCCGCACCCGCATGGGCATGGGCACCTGCCAGGGCGAGCTATGTGCCTGCCGGGCAGCCAGCGTGTTGTGCAAGACGGGCACCGAGGCACAGGAAGCCACAACCTGTCTCAAGGACTTCATCAATGAGCGTTGGAAAGGCATGCGCCCCGTGGCATGGGGCAGCACGCTGGATGAGGCACAGCTCACCGCAACCATCTATCAAGGGCTGTTAGGTGTTGAGTGATGGGTGATGGGTGTTGAAGATATGCGATAAAACTGCCGACAAGGCAGGAATAAAAAAAAGCAAAGAAGCATGAGATACGATATAATTATAATAGGTGGCGGACTCAGCGGACTCACCGCTGGCATCACGCTGGCACAGGCAGGCAAGAAGGTCTGCATCGTGTCAGCGGGACAGAGCAGCCTGCACTTCCATTCCGGCTCATTCGACCTACTGGGCTATGAGCCAGACGGGAAGGAGACTGCCCATCCGCTTGATGCCATCGCACGGCTGAATGCCAGCCACCCCTACAGCAAGATAGGATACCAGCGCATCGCTGCCCTTGCCGATAAGGCCAGGAATCTGCTCACTGCGGCTGGCATCAGTGTGAAAGGCTCCGCGCAGCAGAACCACTACCGCCTCACGCCCCTCGGGATGCTGAGACCAGCATGGCTGACCACGGAAGGCTATGCCACAAGTGAGACCGCTGATGCTCTCCCCTGGAAAAGCGCAGAACTGCTGAACGTACAAGGTTTCCTGGATTTCCCCACACAGTTCATCGCCGCCAACTTGAAAAAACAGGGCGTAGCCTGCCAGGTAAAGGCCTTCACAACCGCTGAGCTGAGCCACGCACGCCAGAGTCCGACCGAGATGCGTGCCACCAACATTGCGAAGGTGCTGGCTGACAAGGACGTACTGCACAAGGTTGCCGACCGCATCAATGCCATCAGCGGCGATGCTGACGTGCTTCTCCTGCCTGCCGTCCTTGGCTTCAGCGACGGCGAAAGCCTTGAAATGCTGAAGGAGTGGGTGAGGAAGCCCATCGAATACATCGCCACGCTGCCCCCATCGGTATCGGGTGTGCGCACTGCCATCCTGCTGAAACGGCTCTTCGCACAGCTGGGAGGGACGCTGCTCATCGGAGATGCTGCCACTGAAGGGCAATTTACTGACAATCGGCTCGTTTCTGTCACAACGGAGCATCTGACTGACGAGACACTGTATGCCGACTGCTTCATTCTCGCATCAGGCTCGTTTATGAGCCACGGGCTGAAGAGCAACTACGAGCATGTATTCGAACCGGTATTCAACCTGGACGTTCATGCCTCTGCGAAACGGGACGAATGGACCCGCGAGGACAGCTTTGACGCACAGCCTTACATGGAGTACGGCGTACGCACTGACAACGACTTCCATGCCATGAAAGACGGGAAAGCCATCGAGAATCTTTTTGCCATCGGTTCCGTACTGGGAGGACACAACAGCGTGAAGCTCGCTGACGGCACCGGAGTATCACTACTGACTGCCCTCCAGGCAGCCGAGACAATCATAGGGAGGAGATAAGACATGTCAGAAGGAATACAACTGAAGAACATCAGCGGCAACAACCTGGAGCAATGCCTGAAATGCTCCATCTGCACGGCCTACTGCCCCGTGTCGGCCGTTGAGCCAAGCTATCCCGGGCCGAAGCACTCGGGACCTGACCAGGAACGCTACAGACTGAAAGACCCGAAGTTCTTTGACGAGGCACTGAAGATGTGCCTCAACTGCAAGCGGTGCGAGGTGGCATGCCCGTCAGGCGTGCGAATCGCTGACATCATACAGGCCTCACGCATCACATACAGCACGCACCGTCCCATCCTGCGTGACATGATGCTTGCCAACACCGACTTCGTCGGCACTTTGGCAAACCGGGTCGCACCCATCGTCAACACCACCCTTGGGCTGAAACCTGTCAAGACAGTACTGCATGGGGTCATGGGCATTGACAGGCACCGCACCTTCCCTGCCTACAGCAGCCAGAAGTTCGAGACATGGTTCAGGCGCAATGCCGCCAGCAAACAGGACGGATACAAGAGGCACGTAAGCTATTTCCACGGCTGTTACGTCAACTACAACTATCCACAGCTGGGCAAGGACCTGGTGAAGATCATGAATGCCGTGGGCTACGGAGTCCACCTGCTGGAGAAAGAGAAGTGCTGTGGCGTGGCACTGATAGCCAACGGGCTCAGCAAGCAGGCACGCCGGCAGGGAGAGGTGAACATCAGCTCCATCCGGAAGGCGGCACAGGCTGACCGCATCACGCTGACCACCAGCTCCACCTGCACCTTCACCATGCGTGATGAGTATGAGCATCTGCTCGACATGAACACCTCCGACGTGCGTGAGAACATCAGCCTCGCCACACGGTTCCTCTATCGGCTGATAGAGAAGGGAGAGATAAAGCTCGCTTTCCGCAAGGACTTCAGGATACGTGCAGCCTATCACTCAGCCTGCCACATGGAGAAGATGGGCTGGGTCATCTACAGCACCGAGCTGCTCAAGCTGATTCCGGGCATGCAGCTTATCATGCTCGACTCACAGTGCTGTGGCATCGCCGGCACCTATGGGTTCAAGAAGGAGAACTATGGCCGCTCACAGCAGATAGGCTCAGGGCTATTCCGCCAGATAAAGGAATTGGACCCCGACTGTGTGACGACCGATTGCGAGACCTGCAAATGGCAGATCGAGATGTCAACCGGCTACGAGGTGAAGAACCCTATCTCCATCCTCGCAGACGCATTAGATGTGGAGGAGACCATAAGACTGAACAAGGAACAGGAATAAGAAAGGAGGGCTGTGGCAACGGACTGACAGCCTTGACAGTTCAGTCTGGGCTTCCAGCCTCCACCTCATCCCGACAACAAGACAACAAGAAGAAACCTAAAAAAAGCAAAAACAATATTAATCTAAAGAGTTACTAACATGGGAAAGTTTATTTTAGCCCTCGACCAAGGAACAACCAGCTCAAGAGCAATCGTATTCGACCACAACGGACAGATCAAGTCAGTTGCACAGAAAGAGTTCACACAGTATTTCCCGCAACCGGGATGGGTGGAGCATAACCCGAACGAGATATGGTCGTCACAGGCTTCTGTCATCGCCGAGGCTATCTCAGCCATTGACATCAACGGTCTCGACATCGCAGGTATCGGCATCACCAACCAGCGAGAGACGACCATCGTGTGGGATGTTGACACCGAGGAACCTATCTACAATGCCATCGTCTGGCAAGACCGGCGCACGGCAGAGTTCTGCGACACTCTGAAGGCACAGGGGCTGACCGACAGGATCCGGGAGAAGACCGGACTCATTGTCGACGCTTATTTCAGCGGAACAAAAATCAAATGGATACTTGACAACGTGCCAGGGGCACGCAAGCGTGCCGAGCAGGGCAAGCTGCGCTTCGGAAATGTCGACTCCTGGCTGGTGTGGAGACTCACCCGTGGCGAGGTACACGTGACGGATGTCACCAATGCCTCACGTACCATGCTCTTCAACATACATGACCTGAAATGGGACGAGGAACTCCTCAAACTGCTCGACATTCCGGTCTCGATGATGCCAGAGGTGAAGTCAAGCTCCGAAATCTACGGACATACCAAGACCACCATCTTCGCACATGAGGTGCCCATCGCCGGTATTGCCGGCGACCAGCAGGCTGCCCTCTTCGGACAGATGTGCATTGAACCGGGAGCCATCAAGAACACTTACGGGACCGGTTGCTTCGTCATGCTGAACACGGGCAGCAAGCCTGTGGTCTCAAAGAACAACCTTCTGACCACCATCGCCTGGAAGATTGGCGACCGTGTCGACTATGCCCTTGAGGGTTCCATCTATGTGGGTGGCTCGGTAGTGCAGTGGCTGCGTGACGGGCTTGGCTTCATCACGTCATCAGCTGAGGTTGAGGAGCTTGCCTCTACAGTCCCTGACAGTGGTGGCGTCTACTTCGTGCCAGCCCTGACGGGTCTCGCCGCACCTTACTGGGATCAGTACGCACGGGGCACCATTGTGGGGATCACCCGTGGAACGACACGTGCCCATATTGCCCGTGCAGCCCTTGACGGCATAGCCTTCCAGACACATGACATCGCCCTTGCCATGGCGAAGGACATGCAGGCTCCGCTGAAGGAGCTGAAGGTGGACGGTGGCGCATCACGCAACAACCTGCTGATGCAGTACCAGGCAGACCTCCTCGGCATCAAGGTTGTCCGCCCGAAGGTTACAGAGACCACTGCCCTCGGTGCGGCTTACCTCGCCGGACTGGCTGTCGGCTTCTGGAAAGACATTGACGACATCAAGAGCCAGTGGCAGGTAGAGCGCACCTTCGATCCTGTCGCTGACAATGAGACGATTGAGAAGGCCAAGGCTGGATGGGCTGATGCCATCTCAAGAACACTGTCCCACAGATAGAAAGGCAGGCTGCAAGGAGAATCAAAGAAGCACATAAGGGCAGGAGGAAGATAACATATCAATCCCATGCCCAGTGCTTCCCTCTCCTCTCAGAGTGGCTAAAGAAAACTCAAAAACAACTAATTACCTAAATCAATTAACAATATGGAATATTCAATGACAACACAGTTCATGATGGAACTGATCGGAACCTTAATCTTAGTTCTCTTCGGAGACGGTGTGTGCGCCTGCGTCACACTGAACAAGAGCAAGGGACAGAACAGCGGATGGATCGTCATTACCATCGCCTGGGGTCTCGCCGTATGTATGGGTGTACTGGTGGCTGGCCCTTACACTGGTGCCCACCTGAACCCGGCTGTGTCAATCGGCCTGGCTGTTGCGGGTATGTTCCCATGGAGTTCCGTCCCTGCCTACATCGCCGCACAGATGATTGGCGGTGTACTGGGAGGCATCCTCGTATGGCTCTTCTACAAAGATCATTATGACGCTACGGATGATGATGCGGCAAAACTCGGCACATTCTGCACCGCTCCGGCCATCCGTAACTACGGCATGAACTTCCTCAGCGAGGCCATTGCCACACTTGCTCTCGTCTTCATCATCATCAGCTTCAGCACCAAGGGAAACTGCTGTGATGCCGAACACTTCAAGTTCGGACTGGCAGCCTTAGGCCCAATTCCCGTCACCTTGCTGATCATTGCCCTGGGAATGTCACTCGGAGGCACAACTGGATACGCCATGAACCCTGCCCGTGACCTCTCTCCACGTATTGCCCATGCCATCTGCATGAAGGGCGACAATGACTGGGCTTACTCATGGGTGCCCGTCCTCGGACCTATCGTCGGTGCCATCATCGCTGGTCTATGCGGTGCTGCACTCCTCCTTGTATAAACAAAAGAGAGATTTATTCATCAAAACAATAACTCCAACTAAAAACAAATTTATTATGCGTAACTTAAGAAAATCTATCCAGTTAGCAGCTGTGTTCCTGTTCATCAGCGTGATTCAGCTCTCAGCTCAGACCTACAAGTATCAGAAGATTGCTGGTTTCACCGATGCCACCAATGCCAAGCTGGAGGCTTTCCTCCAATCGACCATCTCTATGAACATCCGGAAAGTAGCTGTATTCGACTGTGACGGCACGCTGCTCGGCCAGGTTCCTTACTATCTTGCAGAGGAATCACTCTACGAGTATGCCCGCCGGAACTATGCCGGGAAGAAGGATGCCAAGTCGGTGGAGAAGTTCAAGTTAGTAGACAAGATGATCCACGAGGATGCCATCAGCCGTGAGCGTGACCGCATCAAGTTCCTCAGCGGCATGACACCGGAGGAAGTGCAGCGCATTGGCGATGACTGCTTCCACGAGAAATACCAGAACAAGTTCTATCCGCAGATGAAGGCTCTGCTCGCCAACCTCCGCAACTACGGCTTCGAGACATGGGTCATCTCAGCCTCTCCCGAACTTCTCTACCAGCGTTTCTGCGTTGAGGAGATGGGCTTCCAGGAGGATCATGTCATTGGTGTGAAGTCACTCGTCACAATGGCTGGTGTCGTCACTGACCAGATTGTCTTCCCGTCCCCACAAGACGAGGGCAAGGCTGAGGTCGTAAGAACATTCATCAAGACTCGCCCGCTCTTCGCAGCCGGCAACAGCCGTGGCGACATGGAGATGATGAACACATCCGTTGGCCTGAAGCTCATCCTCAACCCGGATGCAAAAACACCGCAGAAGGTCATGGGTGGAAAGACCGTCAAGGAGTACTGGGCAGCTGACCCGACCTGCATCACCGAGTACACCCGTGATGTCACCGAGGGCAACTACAACTGGGCCTGCGGGGAATACAACGTTAAGCAGAATGCGACTACTGATGTCTCTGACCCAGCTGTCGTCATCTACTAATTGCCCTGCTGCCCTCATGCGGCCTATACCCTATGCAGGAGCTGAGTCAGACGACTGCCCCTGCACAGAATAAAAACGAACAAACCTTAATATAAGACGTAAACTCTTTATCTCAATAATTCTCTTGATTAATATCAGAAAACGTTTTTAGGTTTAGCAATGTCCCCGACAGTCAGAAATGACAGTCGGGGATTATTATCTCCAGGCGGACACAGATTAAGAGGCAGACATCAGACCAATGAACAGGCCAGCAGCAGGCAAATCCGTATCAGCCAGGGAAATGACGCATACCCTGAACAATGAAAACACGCGCTGAAACAAGCCCAAGAATACCATCAGAAAGGCCACTATAACGACAAGACCTGCAAAACAATACTTTCTTAAAAAAAACAAAACAACAACAGAAGGTTTGGTTTGAAGCCCCATTCTCAGTACCTTTGAAACCAATTCACCTAAACATGGGTGGAGAAAGTGACTACAAACAAAAAATAATCAGTAATGAAAGAAAAAAACAAGAAACCATGAAAAGAAAGGAAACAAAAGGACAAGAATTTAAACTGCAGACAAAGGAGGGACAAAAATGATTCGCTATATCTTCGACATTTTAGGATTGGCTTTGGTCATATACCTGGTATATTCCTTTGCCAGCGGCATATACACACTGATTAAAGAAGCCAAAGAGATGGACGGAAAGATGCTTCTTTTCAACATAACAATAAAGATTGTCATGGCAGCAGGTGTGATATATTTCCTGCTGAGGTCCTCCACGAAATCAGCCTTATCCGACCTTCTCAGCCTCTTTTAAGCAAACAGGAGAAAACCACCAAGGTTTTCTCCTGCTCTTTTCCTGTCATCCGGCCCGTTCAGTCAGTAAAATCCAGTCTTTCAGCCGATTGTGGCAAGGACATCAAGACTACCGCCTGTCATGTTCAGTCGGGATTATCCATATCTTCCGCCACAGTGCCTTCAGCCTTTCAGAACTGGTTTTCCACGATCTCGCTCAACACATCCTTGATATCAAGGCCTGCCGCACGCACCTGCTGCGGGATGAAACTGGTCACGGTCATGCCTGGTGTGGTGTTTATCTCCAGCATATTGATGACATCATTGCCCTCCCTGTCCTTGGAGATAATATAGTCGATGCGGATGATGCCGTTGGCATGCAGGATGTCATAGATGCGGCTGGTCTCCGCAGCCACACGCTCGGCCGTATCGGACGACATGCGCGCAGGTGTTATCTCCTGCACCTCACCGTTATATTTGGCATTGTAGTCGAAAAACTCATTGTTCGTCACCACCTCCGTGGCAGGCAGCACCACCGTTTTATCCTTAGTCTTATAGACTCCCTGAGAGATTTCCATCCCATCCATGAAGCCCTCAATCATCACCTCGTTGCTCTCCATGAAAGCCACACGGAGCGCAGGAGCAAGCTGGTCAGTATTCTTCACCTTCGACACACCGAAGCTGCTGCCGTCAGCCGAAGGCTTTACAAAACAAGGCATGCCCAGCCGCCGCTCAATCTCAGCCTCATCGTATGCCTCGCCCCGGCGGAGCAGGATGCTGTCAGCCACATTCACCCCGAAAGCGCGGAGATAGTTATTCAGCACGTACTTGTCAAAGGTCATTGCCTCAACCAGCACGCCACTTGTGGAATAAGGCAGGTGGATCAGCTCGAAGTAACCCTGCATGACACCATTCTCACCCGGCTGTCCGTGGATGGTGATATAGGCATAGTCGAACATGACCACCTTCCCATCCAGCATGAATGAGAAGTCGTTCTTGTCAATGGGTGCCGTGCTGCCGTCGGCAAGGTCGACGTGCCAGTCAGTTCCCTTGACATCCACTATATATATATTATAACGCTCCTTATCGAAAAAGGAGTACAGCCCCTGTGCAGAGCGCAGGGAAACATCATGCTCTGATGAGTCGCCACCGCAGACGATGGCAATAGTCCGCTTCAAATCTTTCATTGCAATCTTAATATTTAAAGGTCCGCCCGCTGCTCCTCACAATAAGGAGGGCTTGGAATACCGGGCTGGGATCCGTTTTTCTTTTCAGGGGAGAGAGGAAGAGGAGAGGAGCAGGACAGCCGAGCTGTCCTGAACAGAACATCACTGCCATCTGAACCCTAAGCCGTCAGCCACAACCGTCAGGCATCAGCCAGAGACTGCCCGCTGATGAAGCCACGCCACTTCCCGATCAATGCAGCAAGGTCAGCAGGAAGGTCACTGGTGAAGTCCATCTGCCTGCCCGTCACGGGATGCACGAAACCCAAGGTGCGGGCATGAAGGGCCTGACGGTTGCAGAGTTGCAGGCAATTTCTGATGAATGACTTGTAACTGGACGACCGCTGGCCACGCAGAATCTCAGTACCGCCATAACGTTCATCGCCGAAGAGCGGATGCCCGATGTGCCTCATGTGCGCGCGTATCTGATGGGTGCGTCCCGTCTCAAGGATGCACTCGATGAGTGTCGTATAGCCGAAGCGCTCCATGACACGGTAATGGGTCACGGCAGGCTTGCCCACCTCAGAATCGGGCGGGAAGACCGTCATGCGCAGACGGTCCTTCGGGTCACGGGCTATGTTGCCCTCTATGCGCCCCTCGTCCTCCGTGAAGTTTCCCCAGACAAGGGCATTATAGCTGCGATGGGTGGTCTTGTTGAAGAACTGCTTGCCCAATGCAGTCTTGGCATCAGGCGTCTTAGCCACGACAAGCAGCCCGCTCGTGTCCTTGTCGATGCGATGCACCAGCCCCACCTCCGGGTCATTGGGGTCAAAGGAGGGCATGCCCTTCAGATGCCAGGCAATGGCATTGATGAGCGTCCCGTGGAAATTCCCTGCACCAGGATGCACAACCAGTCCTGCCGGCTTGTTGATGATCATCAGCACATCGTCCTCATAGACGATGTCAAGCGGAATATCCTCAGCCTCAATGGTATTGTCATGCCGCGGACGGTCAAGCATCAGCGTGATGACATCCTCCGGACGCACCTTGTAGTTGCTCCTCGCCGGCGAGCCGTTCACATGGATAAAGCCTGCATCGGCAGCCTTCTGGATGCGGTTGCGGCTGGAGTGCTGCATCCGCTCAAAGAGGAACTTATCAATTCTGACAGGCTCCTGGCCCTTGTCGACCGTCACACGGAAATGCTCATACAGCTCCCCGTCACCTCCCGTGGGTATCCCCGCGGGAAGAAGGTCGTCGGTCAACTCGTCATCATATATTGTCTCTTCGTCAGTCATTCCTCTTTCCTTATTCAGTGGTTTTTGGGGCTGACGGGTCGGCAGGCAGACCATCCTGGGGTGTCTGTCCCGGCACTCCGCTGCCCGACTGCTTTTTGTCTTCCTTTATCTCGTTCCCGTTCTCGTCAACCGGAACCTCAACATACTCGTACTCCTCGTCATACTCCGGCAGCTTCTCCACCACCTCGACCTCCTCATACTCAGGCTCGTTCAGTCCGGCCGTATCAGTCAGCTCGCGTGTGCCATCGCCCACCTGAAGCACAATAGCCGCATCAGCAGGCACACGGTCGCCAGCCTGCACGTGGCGGCCGTTGACAAGAATACCGTAAATCCAGTCTTTCTCGCCAGGGATATATTCCGGCTCACCCACCTTGAAGCCCATTGACAGCAGCTGTGCCTGAGCCTCCCGCAACGAGTTGTTGTCAATGATGTCGGGAATGATGAGTGTCGGTGCGCTGGCGGCATTGATGGTGACGTAGATGACATGTGTCGACTTGATGCGCTTCCCTCCCGCCGGCGACTGCTCAAGGATGCAGTCGGGCGGCAGGCTCTTCACATATCCCGTGTCAGTCACCTCGATGGTCAGCCCCACCTTATCCATGATGTCAACCGCCTCGTCATACTGCTTGTGTATCACATCCGGCACCACGATGGACTCACCGTGATGGGTGTAGAAGTCAAGACCGTACCTGACTCCTATTGCCAACAGCAGCACGATGATCACGATGGCAAGGATGTTGCCCCAGATATACGTGCTGTTAAATTTATGGAAGAACTCTCTTGATGTCATCTGTCTTCAACTTGTCGACTTGCACACTCGTCTACCTGCCTGTCAGTCTACTCGTCTACCCGTCACTATTATATGCGGCAAAGGTAGACAAAAAAACGGAAAGAAGCAAAGATTGCCCTCTACTTCTTTCCGTTTTAGCTCCAAATTCCCTTCAGGGAAGATGCGTGCTTTTTACTTTCCGTGATGCTCGTCAGAAACTGTTAACTTCTTACGACCCTTGGCACGACGAGAAGCCAAAACGCGACGACCGTCCTTTGTAGCCATTCTCTCGCGGAAACCGTGCTTGTTCACACGACGACGGTTGTGCGGCTGAAATGTTCTTTTCATTTTCTTATCCTATTTTATTGTTATTGTGCGAATTACGGACCGACAGGACAAAATCTGCCGTTACGGGCTGCAAAATTACTTAATCTTTTTGAATTAACCAAGGAATACTTGATTTTTACGTCAATAATTTATGTTTTTTTCTATAATTTCTGTATCTTTGCACCGCTATTTGTGGTAAGCAAACGAACAAAAGTAATAAATTAGATATAAGTAAATTATGATTAACTCACAGGAAATCAAGATCGGAACATGCATCCGTCTTGACGGCAAGATCTGGACTTGCATCGACTTCCAGCACCGCAAGCCGGGAAAAGGCAACACCGTAATGATCACCAAACTGAAGAACGTTGCTGACGGCCGAGTGCTGGAGCGCACCTTCCAGGTTGGCTTCAAGCTGGAGGATGTCCGCGTTGAGCGTCGCCCATACCAGTATCTCTACCAGGATGCTACGGGCTACATCTTCATGAATCAGGAGACTTTCGAGCAGATTCCTATCCCAAAGCATCAGATAACAGGCTCTGAGTATATGAAGGAAGGCGATGTCGTTGAGGTTGTCACCGACACCTCTGACGGCACAATCCTCCTCGCAGAGATGCCGGTCAAGACCACATTGACCATCACGCACAGTGAGCCGGGCATCAAGGGCAACACCGCCACCAACGCCACCAAGCCGGCAACACTGGAGACTGGTGCCGTTGTACGCGTGCCGCTGTTCATCAATGAGGGTGAGGTCATTCAGATTGACACCCGCGATGGCAGCTACCTGGGCCGTGTGAACGCCTAAGGATAGGGAAAAGGGTAAAAAAGCAGAAAGGCAAAACTTCAGGATGACAGCCTGGGGGATACTCCATGAGAGATCCGCCAAGCAGATGCCACCGGGGTTCCCTCCTGCGTTTTTACCCTTTTCTTTTTGCCCTTGCCGGACAGGATGCCACCGTCCGCAAGCCAAGAGATGCCCTTTCAGACCACAGAAGATGCCCTCAGAGGATGGAAAAGATGCCCTTTCGGACTGAAAAACAGATTAATTTCAAAACGAAAATAACCTATTTTCAAATCGCTTTTAATTTATTTTTCATGTGAAATTAATTTATTAATCAAGCAAAAATAAATTAAAAACAGATATGAAAGGGCAGCTTCTGAGGTGTGAAAGGGCAGCTTCTGCCATCCAAAAGGGCAACTTCGGCAACACACGGGGCACACATCCCGCACCACCGCCCGTACAACCAGCAGGAATACACCGCCTTGGCCGCAGGGGAGGCTGTCGGGCCACAGAGCCTCAAGGCACAGCTCGGATCAAGACGGAAAGAGCTATTAACCTTTCAGAACACAACATGAAGTACAGCATCATCGTTCCAGTATTCAACCGCCCAGACGAGGTTGACGAACTTCTTGAGAGCCTTCAAGGCCAAGAGGAAAAGGACTTCGAGGTCGTCATCGTAGAGGACGGCTCACAGAAACCGTGCAAGGAGGTGTGCGACAGGCATGCCGGCCAGCTCACCCTGCACTATTATTATAAGGAGAACTCCGGTCCCGGGCAGAGCAGGAACTATGGTGCCGAGCGGGCACAGGGCGAGTACCTGATTATCCTTGACTCTGACGTGGTTCTTCCTGACGGTTACCTCCGCGCCGTCAGCGATGAGCTGAGACGTGAGCCGGCTGATGCCTTCGGCGGCCCTGACCGTGCCCACGACTCCTTCACCGACACACAGAAAGCCATCTCCTACTCCATGACCTCCTTCTTCACCACAGGCGGGATACGGGGCGGGAAGAAGAAGCTCGACAAGTTCTATCCCCGCTCCTTCAACATGGGCATCCGCCGTGATGTCTACCGTGAGCTGGGCGGGTTCTCCAAGATGCGCTTCGGGGAGGACATCGACTTCTCCATCCGCATCTTCAAGGCTGGCAGACGCTGCCGTCTCTTCCCCGAGGCATGGGTATGGCACAAGCGCCGTACCGACTTCCGCAAGTTCTGGCGGCAGGTCTACAACTCCGGCATCGCCCGTATCAATCTCTACAGGAAATATCCCGAGTCGCTCAAGCTCGTCCATCTGCTGCCTATGGTGTTCACCATCGGCGTAGGGCTCTGCCTGCTGTCAACGTTGACCGGGCTCATCTGCTGGCTGCTGCAGGCTTTTGTTTACTTCCCTTCGGCTGAGAATGGATGGGGGGCAACGCTCTTCTTCGATGGAATATTCCTGATGTCCGCAGGCCTGGCCCCCCTGGTGCTTTATTCCCTGCTCATCATGGCTGACTCAACCCTGCAAAACAAGAGCGTCAACGTTGGGCTGCGCTCCGTCATGGCAGCCTTTGTCCAGCTCACGGGCTACGGCTGCGGATTCCTCAATGCCTGGTGGAAACGATGCGTGCTGGGGAAAGATGAGTTCTCGGCATACGAAAAGACATTCTACAAATAGGATTAAGGGCAGCAGCGTGTCATCACAATACGCCTGGCATCACACATCCAACAACCATTAAACGCAGGTGACTCCTCCCCCCTTCGACCAGGAGGAATGCCTACTGGCAGAGACTTTTTCCTATGAACAAATTATCTATAGCTGACTGGGCTGAGTCCGACCGCCCACGTGAAAGGCTGGAACGGCTCGGTGCCAGCGCACTCAGTAATGCAGAGCTGCTGGCCATCCTCATCGGATCAGGCTCGGTTGACGAGAGTGCCGTCGACCTGATGAAACGCATCCTCAGCGACTGCAACAACAACCTCAACACGCTGGGTAAGCTGTCACTGCATGAACTGGAGGAGTACAAGGGTGTGGGGCCGGCCAAAGCCATCACTATCCTTGCCGCCTGTGAGCTTGGCAAGCGACGGCAGGCATCAAGCATGGAGGAACGTCCTGACCTCAGCTCGCCTGAGCGCATCTACGACTACATGCACCCACGCATGCAGGACCTTGACGTTGAGGAGGCATGGATCCTGCTGATGAACCAGCATTTCAGGCTCATTGACGCAAAGCGCATGTCGCACGGGGGAATCACTGAGACGGCCGTTGACGTGCGACTCATCATGAAGGAGGCTATCCTTAGAAACACCACTGTCTTGGCTTTCTGCCATAATCATCCCAGCAACAATACCCACCCCAGCCGGCAGGACGACCAGCTCACACGGCAGATTCAGAAAGCCTGTGAGTGCATGCGTATCCATTTCCTCGACCATGTCATCATTGCTGACGGCGATTACTATTCCTACCGGGATGAGGGAAGGCTGTGACCTTTTCCCCTCCGATTTGTTGCGATTACAGAATATAATCACTATCTTTGCAGAAGATAGGCTGCACCCGGCAACAGGAGTACAAGCTCTCATTGCCCTCGCTGGCACTGTCTTTGCAGAAAACAGGCTGCACCCGGCAACAGGAGTACAAGCTCTCATTGCCCTCGCTGGCACTGTCTTTACAGAAAACAGGCTGCGCTCGGCAATATGAGAACAAGCTCTCATTGCCCTCGCTGGCACTGTCTTTGCAGAACACATCATTCATATAATATAGCCAACAAGTTATGACACAAGAAGAAAAGACCAAGATAGAAGAGCGGATTGTTGATGTGCTGAAGACCGTCTACGACCCGGAGATACCCGTCAATATCTATGACCTCGGAATGATCTATAAGATTGAGGTCGATGACAGCGGGGCTCTTGACATGGACATGACCTTCACGGCACCCTCATGCCCTGCTGCCGACTTCATCCTTGAGGATGTGCGCAGCAAGGTTGAGAGCGTCGAGGGCATCAGGACCGCCAACATCAACCTCGTCTTCGAGCCCGCATGGGACCAGAGCATGATGTCAGAGGAGGCCCGCGTGGAACTCGGATTCGACTGAGACACTTCTCCTGTGTGCTGCGACACGGCAGCAACACACAGGACAGAAAGCTGCAAACACCACTTAAAAACCAAGAGACATGAAGAATATCTATTTCCTCTCCGATGCCCACTTAGGCTCGCTGGCTATTGAACACCGACGCACACAGGAGCGTCGCCTGGTCCGTTTCCTGGACAGTATCAAGCATAAGGCAGCCGCAGTGTATCTGTTAGGCGACATGTTCGACTTCTGGGATGAGTACAAGTATGTTGTTCCAAAGGGCTTCACCCGATTCCTGGGTAAACTGTCGGAGCTGACTGATATGGGTGTTGAGGTGCATTTCTTCACGGGTAACCATGACATCTGGACCTATGGCTACCTAGAGGAGGAGTGTGGTGTCATTCTCCACCGCCGCCCCATCACCACCGAGATATATGACAAGGTGTTCTATCTTGCCCACGGAGATGGGCTGGGCGACCCCGACCCTAAGTTCCGCTTCCTCCGCAAACTGTTCCACAACCGTGGCTGCCAGCGGATGCTCAACTTCCTCCATCCCTGGTGGGGCATGCAGCTGGGCCTCAACTGGGCCAAGAAGAGCCGGATGAAACGGGCTGACGGCAAGGAGGCACCTTACATGGGAGAGGACAGGGAGTATCTGGTGCGCTATACAAAGGATTACATGCGCACCCATAAGGACATTGACTTCTACATCTACGGCCATCGGCACATTGAGCTTGACCTCACCCTCTCCCGCAAGGCACGCCTGCTGATACTTGGCGACTGGATATGGCAGTTCACATATGCCGTCTTTGACGGTGAGCACATGTTCCTTGAAGAGTATGTTGAAGGCGAAAGCAAGCCCTGACCAAGCCGGAATCAGGCTCTGATGGGGATAAAAAAAACTTTTTTTCAGTCGAAAACTCATTTTTCTCCAAAAGTATTTGCAAGTTAGAAAACAATCAATTAACTTTGCAGTGTTTTCCATGAGGAGTTCAGGCGAACCATTCAGGGAAGCAAGCCGACAAGGCTTCCGATTCCAATAGAATAAAGATATTCATAACATAGAATTAAAACTCAGGTTTGTAGATTAAGTTTAGTCAAAAGAAAGGTGGTTGTCGTGAGACAACCACCTTTCGCGTTTTTAGTCAGTTCCGTGCAGAACCGGCTTTATTTCTTCAGCCCCTGCACAAGTTCCTGAGTGTCACGTGCAATGACAATCTCCTCATCTGTAGGAACAAGGACAACCTTCACCTTGGAATCATCAGTGGAGAGAACCCTCTCCTCACCACGGCAGTTGTTGCGCTCGGCATCTATCTTCACACCAAGATATTCCATATCCTTGCAGACATCGAAGCGCAGACCAGTCTGATTCTCACCCACACCAGCTGTCCATACGATGATATCAACACCGTTCATGGCTGCAGCGTATGCGCCAATATACTTCTTGATGCGGTAAGCATACATCTGCAGGGCAAGATGAGCCAGCTTGTTGCCCTCCTTGTCGGCACTCTCTATCTCACGCATGTCCGAGCTGATGCCCGTGATACCCAGCACACCACTCTCCTTGTTGAGGAAGTCGGCCATCTCCTGTGGCTTCTTGCCGAGCTTGTCCATCAGGTAAGTAACAGCAGATGGGTCAATGTCGCCAGAGCGTGAGCCCATCATCAAGCCCGCCAATGGAGTAAGTCCCATAGAGGTGTCAATGACCTTCCCGCCCTTGATGGCAGCGACTGAGGCACCATTGCCGATATGGCAGGTGATGATCTTCTGCGTCTTGATGTCAACACCCAGCATCTCGCAGACACGCTGTGAGACATAACGGTGGCTCGTTCCGTGGAAACCGTAACGGCGTACGTGGTACTTCTTGTACAGGTCATACGGAACGGCATAGAGGTAGGCATAATCAGGCATTGTGCTGTGGAAGGCATTGTCGAACACCGTTACCTGCGGTGTGTTCGGCATCAGCTCATCAACAGCACGCAGACCACGCAGGTGACCGGCATTGTGGACTGGCGCAAGATCGATCAGGCTCTCAATGCCATCCTCCACTTCCTTCGTAACGAGGCAGCTCTTCTCAAAGAGGTCACCTCCCTGCACAATGCGATGACCCACAGCGTCAATCTCATCAAGGCTCTTCAGTGCCCCAATCTCAGGATCGAGCAGCACCTTGAAGACCAGTGCCACTCCCTCCTTGTGAGTAGGCAGGTCAGCCATAATCTGCTTTTTGTCGCCATTGTCAAGTTTAACCTTGATGAAAGCCTCATCGAGACCGATGCGCTCAACACCACCCTGAGCCAGCACTGACTCATCTGTCATGTCGTACAACTTGTACTTAATGGAACTGCTGCCGCAGTTCAATACTAAAATCTTCATGTATTTTTTTGGAGTTAAAGGAGTTTAGGAAGTCAGAGGAGGCAGAGGGGTCAGGGCAATATCCATAGTGGCAGTTAATGTCCGCTCTGTTCCCCACACTCTATATGTGACCACATCCTCCCTTGATTAACAATCGGTACAGATCACGATATGTCCCCAGGACACTCCCCCCGCCCTCTTCAGGAGAGGGGATGGGGAAAGATTATTCACTTTTCTTTGCGTCCTGCGCCTGGCAAGCCGTGATGGCTACCATGTAATAGATGTCATCAACTGAGCAGCCACGTGACAGGTCGTTGACCGGACGGGCGATGCCCTGCAGGATCGGACCGATAGCCGTCGCACCACCAAGGCGTTCTACAAGCTTATAGCCGATGTTTCCGACCTCAAGGTTCGGGACAATCAGCACATTTGCCTTGCCCGCAATATCAGAGTCCGGGGCCTTCTTGGCCGCAACGGCAGGAACGAGGGCAGCATCAGCCTGCAGTTCACCGTCGACCTTCAGGTCGGGGAACTTCTCCTTGGCAATCTTCGTGGCCTCAACAACCTTGTCAATAATATAGACACTCTTGCCTGTCTCCTTGTCCTTGGCATCCTTTGCCGACCCCTTGGTGGAGAAGCTCAGCATGGCAACGTGTGGATCCTGGAACCCCGCAACGCTCTTGGCCGTCTCTGCCGTGGTGTAGGCAATCTGCGCCAGCTGGTCAGCAGTAGGGTTAGGTGTCACGGCAACATCGCCCATGACAACAATACCGTTCTCACCATACTGCTGCTCATGGGTCAGGATGAGCATGGCCCCGCTCACGCAGGTGATGCCTGGGGCACACTTGATAATCTGCAATGCAGGACGGAGAGTGTCGCCCGTGGTGGAGAGCGCACCTGAGATCTGACCGTCAGCCCCCTCAGTCTTGATAATCATGCAGCCTAAGTAAAGGTTGTTCTTCGTCACCAGCTCACGGGCCTGATCCAAGGTCATGCCCTTCTTCTGGCGCAGCTCAGCCAACTTGGCAGCATACTCCTCACTCTTCGGGTTGTTCTCTGGGTCAACAATGGTAGCCTTGTCAATGTTCTTAAGCCCCCACTCAGTGGCGAGCTTATGGATGTTGGCGGGGTTGCCAATGAGGATCAGATTGGCGATGTCGTCAGCCAACACCTTGTCAGCCGCTTTCAGTGTACGCTCCTCTTCTGCCTCGGGGAGCACGATGCGTTGCTTGTCGGCCTTGGCACGCGCAACGATTTGCTCTAATAAATCCATAGTTTCTATTTAATGTAATAATGTGTTTCGGTTCTTACTGCAAAGATAATGCAGGTGAGGGGCAAGGAAAGCTTGCTTTCGATTTGCCGGACGAAGCATATCTTATTGTGCAAAGATAGATAATTTAAGTCATAAATCCAAACTTGACCGTCCTTTTTCGCCTATAAAAACGGATAGTTTTTGGATGTTACGGAATTTCTGTCTAATTTTGCAATTATAACAAAGTAAGAATGATTATGATTAAGTTTCATGACGTAAAGACTACTGACCGTGAGCTGATTCAAGCCTACACCCTCTGCGGTGACCGCCAGAACTGTGACCTCAGTTTTGCCAACATCATCTCATGGCGGTTCATGTATAACACGCAGATAGCCGAGGTTGACGGTTTCCTCGTCTTCCGCTTCTACATGGGGCATCACCTCGCCTACATGGCACCCGTATGGAAATGCAGCTGGAACGAGGCCATGAGGGAGACCTTTGCGAAGGTCGTAAGGCAGATGCGCGACGATGCCATAACTCTTGGGCACCCCTTCCTCATGTTAGGTGTCTGTGCCAACATGGTCGGGATACTGGAGACAACCTTCCCTGACACCTTCGACATCCGGCCTGACCGTGACCACTTCGACTACATCTACACCCGGGAGAAGCTGGCAACGCTCGCCGGGAAGAAGCTGCAAAGCAAGCGGAACCACTGCAATAAATTCAGGAAGATGTACCCCGACTACGAATACAAGCCGCTCACGAAGGAGATGATTCCCGAGTGCCTTGCCGTGGAAGCCAAATGGCGTGAGCTGACAAAGGAGGACACCGAGGGGGCTGAGGATCTCTCTGAGGAGCTGCGCTCTATGACCCGCATCTTCGACATGTGGGACGAGACAGGGGCGATGGGAGGCACCATCTGGGTTGACGGGAAGCTGATAGCCTTCACTTTCGGCTGCCCCATCACCAACTCTATCTTCGATGTGTGTGTCGAGAAAGCTGACACGGCCTATGAAGGTTCCTTCTCCATCATCAACCAGGAGTTTGCACGGCATCTGCCGGAGCAGTATGAGTACATGAACCGCGAGGAAGACCTCGGACTGGAGGGACTGAGATATGCCAAGCTGTCATACAAACCCGACATTCTTCTGGAGAAAAACGTAGTCATGGAAAAGTATCCGCTGGCACAGTTTGAGGACCAGCAGCGCATCAGGGAGGAGACCGTCAGCCTTTGGCGTGACACCTTCCATGACCCGGAGGAGTTCATACAGCTTTACTTCTCACGGGTGTTCAGACCCGAGTACAACGTCATCTGTCAGGTAGACCACCATACGGTAGCTGCCTTGCAGACCCTTCCCTACCAACTGAAGTACCACGACCAGAAAGTTCTGACAGCCTACATCAGCGGTGTCAGCGTGCGTGAGGACTACCGCAAGCAGAACATGGGCAGCAACCTCATGGCACAGGCGCACTTCCGCCTCTATCACAAAGATGCCGTCTTCGCCACGCTCATCCCTGCTGAGGAATGGCTCTACGACTGGTATAGCCGTTGCGGATACACCCGACACATCACCTGTACACCACCGCCTGCCGGCATTGACGACATGGACTTCGCCACCTTCGACCTCTGGCAGCAGTCCAAGCCTTGCGTGCTGCTGCACGATGAGGCGGGACTTGACATTATCAAGGAGGACTTCCGCATAGCACAGTCCATCAATCCTGCCGCCAAGCGACAGGACAAGGACATCCCAGCTATGATACGTGTCATCAACGCAGAGAAAGCCTTACAGCTCTTTGCCACCTGCCATCCCGACAGGACAGAGAACCTGCGCATCTACAACGACTCCGACATCCCCATGAACAACATCTATTTCCACATGGAGAAAGGGCACGTCAGCCGTACCAACCACCCCCTGCCAGGCACCCGTTCACTGACCATCCAGGAACTGGCGGACTATCTCTTTGCCGATGACAGCCTGGAGATGAACCTGATGCTGAACTGAGATGCCCCTCCGGCTGGGGAGGGGCATTGTTACAAGGTCTAAATAGCCTGTATGAGTTCCGAAGCTGCCTGCACAAGATTATGCCTCCACAGAAGCCAAGCCCCCACTCCTATTATCAATAACATTATCACGGTATTCAGGAGGATGTCCTTTCGGGTCATTTCCTTATAATCCTTGACAAAGACATATACTGTTTTTACACTCCAATACAGTATGAATGCGCACAGCACTAAGTTTAACAAATCAAAAATTATACTCATGGCGTATTCTTATTTTTTCTTTCTTCCGATCGTTTTTTCCTCGCTGCTTCTTGCTTTGCCATTTCTTCCCATTTCTTCTCAAGATTTCTAAGAGCTAACTCATTTTGCATTTCGGGAGTTGCATAAAGGCCACTACAACCACTTCGATATGAACTATACATACATGAGCCAAAATCTATCACAGCTATAGCTACGCCAACAGGTCCCAGCAACCGTTTTAAAAACCTTCTTTAACGCTGCTTTAGCCCATTTTGTTCCCATAGACTTGCGAAAACTAAACATAATATCTACGCCTAATGCTTGCACAGCACAATCAAAAGCCAATCCTAAGTCACTACCTTTAGGAGCCGCATAGCATGGAGAGGCGAACAGATTAAATGCCGGGGTGTTATTTCTCGCAGTCTGCTGCTCCACCTGTTTGAATTCGCTCGCACTTAGCGTCATCGCAACAAGTATCATGTCATCTCCACTTGCCCCAGTCTCAGCCATTATTTGACCAAGCTCTTCTTCCGTAATATCTTGTTCCAGTAAATACTTTCTACTGGCAAATAGCATAGGGTTCAAAGCCTTCTTCACTTCCGCAGCTGAGACAATAATGTCATGCGCACATTTCTGTCCATTAGGAACTACGGAAAATTCAGCAGCTGTCATCCTATGTAAATCAACAACATCTTGTATTGTCTGCACATAGTTGAGCAATTCTTTCTGCATGTCTGGTTGCATCAGAAGGAAAATCCACCTGTAGCGTCACATAGTCTGTTATGTTCTGAGAAGGCTCAAGAGATTCTGCTCTCGTTTTTACAGGCGTGAAAAGTTTGGTTGAGGCAATGTCAGCAAAGTTTGTGTTTACTTCTTATAAGAAAGCATTAGTTTCTTCTTTAACCTGCTCACTTTGCTTTACTTCTTTGTCTGAACATCCCACTGCTACTGCTATCGCAATAAAGCATAATAACAATTGTTCTGATTTTTTCATTTTTTTGTTTTTAGTTAACAATTAATGTTAATATTAGCTTGTAGATTGCAAATCTATTATTTAATACTATAAACAGCAAGTTATTTCCAAGATTATTACAATACTTTAAGATATTGAATCCTAACA
>JAILEG010000033.1 GCA_024688365.1 Prevotella sp. | reverse complement strand
GCATCACGAGTCTCAAGATCGGTTATAACAACGTCTTCGGCTATTACCTGGAGGTGCGCAACACTTTCAAGGACAAGGTGCCATCCGACTGGATACGCAAGCAGACACTGGCACAGGCCGAACGCTACATCACCCCCGAGCTGAAGGAGTATGAGGAGAAAATCCTCGGTGCTGACGAGAAGATACTGGCTATGGAGGGCCAGCTCTTCCTGGAACTGATACAGGACATGCAGGAGTTTATCCCGCAGATTCAGATCAATGCCAATCTTGTGGCCCATCTCGACTGCCTGCTCTCATTCATGAAAGTATCAGAGCAGAACCATTACGTCCGCCCGGTGGTTGACGACTCTGTGGTCATTGACATCCACCAGGGACGGCATCCTGTCATTGAGACGCAGCTGCCGATAGGGGAGCAGTACGTGCCCAACGATGTTCTCCTTGACAGCAGCCACCAGCAGATCATGATGATAACGGGGCCGAATATGGCCGGTAAGTCGGCTCTGCTGCGCCAGACGGCACTCATCGTGCTGCTGGCCCAGACAGGCTGCTTCGTGCCGGCAGAGAGCGCGAGAGTGGGGATGGTCGACAAGATTTTCACCCGTGTGGGCGCATCCGACAATATCTCGCTGGGCGAGTCGACCTTCATGGTGGAGATGACCGAGGCCTCCAACATCCTCAACAACGTCACGCCACGCTCGCTCGTCCTCTTTGACGAGTTGGGACGGGGCACCAGCACCTATGACGGCATCAGCATCGCATGGGCCATCGTCGAGTATCTGCATGAGCAGCCCCGTGCCCAGGCCCGCACGCTCTTCGCCACACACTATCATGAGCTGAACGAGATGGAGAAGAACTTCCCCCGCATCAAGAACTACAACGTATCGGTCAAGGAGGTGGACGGCAAGATCATCTTCCTGCGCAAGCTGGAGCGGGGTGGGAGCGAACACTCCTTCGGTATTCATGTGGCTGAGATTGCCGGCATGCCACGCTCTATCGTGAAGCGGGCAAACATCATCCTGAAGGAGCTGGAGGCTGACAATGCCCAGGTGGGTGGGGTAGGGAAGGCTGCCGTTGAGCGGCTCGACCAGAGCCGCGAGGGCGTGCAGCTGTCCTTCTTCCAGCTTGATGACCCTGTCCTCACCCAGATCCGTGACGAGATTCTCGGACTTGACATCAACAACCTCACGCCTGTTGAGGCCCTCAACAAGCTCAATGACATCAAGAAAATCGTGAAGGGGTAGGGCCTCTTCCAAGCAAAAAACGTTGCCAATTCTTGCAAGTTCTTCATAAACTTGCAAGAATTGGCAACGTTTGCAAACCGAATTACGAGAAAAAACTGAGAGACAGGAAAGACTGAATAAGGCCAAAGACAGTCAGAAATGCCATTTAAATCAATTCCCAGATGCCCTGTCGCCTGTTTCCTTTAAGGTAACAGGATATTGCCGTCCGCCAAGATGAAATCATCAATATTATCTGGAGTGACTACAGTAAACGAACTGTCAGGATAACCCTTGGCAAAGGTTACAGGTTGTCTGACGTTTGCCTTCCTCGGATTCCATTTGAATTCAAAGGTACTAAGTTCTCCATTTTCCTCCTCCACGTAATCTATCTCCTGCTGCTGTTGGGTACGCCAAAACCATTGATTGGCAAAGCTGCCAGTGATATTTAGCATTTTAAGTCTTTCTGCAATAGAGAAATTCTCCCACAAAGCCCCAGAATCCATACGGGTCTCCACCTGTTGGAAATTGGCAATGATGGCATTTCGTATACCAAGATCCCAAAAATAAATCTTCCTTGAGACTTTCAGCTCATTCCGCAAGTTGCGTGAGAAACTTCCGAGACGGAAGATGATAAAACTCTTTTCCAGCACATCGACATATTTCTCAACCGTCCTCGGGTTCAAACCTATCAATTGACCTATCTCATTGTAGGACACCTGCTCGCCTATCTGACGTGCCAGTGCCTGCAAGAGCAATGAGAGCTTGTCAGGCTTGTTGATACCGTCCAAGGACAGAATGTCCTTATAAAGGTAACTGTTTGACAATTCCCTCAGCACCTCCCGCTCGTCTCCTGGCGACGTGACAACCTCAGGATAATAGCCGTAAACCATACGGTGAGGTATCATCCTGTGTTCTTCCAACAGATTTGTATCATTAACCATTTCCTGGTAAGATAGTGGGAATATGTGAAACTCACGTTTGCGTCCGGTCAATGGCTCGTTGACCTGTGCAGCAAGCTCGAAGGAAGAGCTTCCTGTGGCAACAACCTGCACATCAGGAACTTGGTCGGTAATGAGCTTCAGCCTAATTCCAATGTCAGGGATACGCTGTGCCTCGTCTATAACAAGCCATTTATTGTTTCCAATAAGGTTGCGGATACGGGTAGATGTCATTGCCTCAAACAGCTGCCTGATGTCCCAGTCATCTCCGTTCAGCTACATGACGCTGTCCTTTTCACCAAGCAGTTGCTTCAATAGTGTAGACTTCCCAACCTGACGGGCACCAAGAATAATGATGGCTTTGTCACCATCCAGCAACTGTTCTATCTGTCTCTGCTGTAGCCTTTGTATCATGCTTTGTTTGTATTCGCTTACGATGACAAAGTTAAGAATTTTGTATTAGACCACAAAAATATTATAATAAATTTGTATTTGACTACAAAAATATCACAAGATTTTTGTGCTTATCAAGGAAATGGATAGGATTCAAGGCGGGAGTATTATCTGCCAAAAGGGAAGTGGAACTGCTGTGAGGGGAAAAAGACCGGTGCATGGTCATACGATTACCACGCATCGGTCTATCTTAGAGTTTTGGACTGAAGAACTCTTTTCTTTGCCATCCTGTCCCAGACCGACAGGCATACATGAGACATATGCTCCCTATTGAAGAGGGGAGGGAAAGGGAAAAGGGATGGGCAGGGACTTACTTCGCACGCTGCGACTCGGTATCACGGTTGTCATGGTAGACGCGCTTCACCCGCTTGCCGCCAAATGACCATGTGGCACGGAAGGAGATGTAGCGGGCATGGCCGTCAAAACTGTTGTAAGCTGTGAAGCCGGTGTAGCGGCTGGTGGTGTGGTTGACACGCCAACGGAACGGATCACCGCCGGAGAGATGCAGCTTCAGCCTGTCGCCAAGGCAGGAATAGCTCACAGAGCCGTACAATATGCTGGAAGGGGAGGTGCGCCTCATGTCAAAATAGGAGCTGAACTCACGACCGAACGTGACTGAGGCATTGAGCGTCTTGGCACGGTTCAAGAGGAACGACAGCTTTCCGCTCACACGTCTTCCCCAGCCGTGCATGGGTGCTTGGCTCGACCGGCTGTCGCTGCGGGCATCGTGGTAATATACCTCACCTTCCGCCTGAAGGCTCATCCAGCCAAAGAAGCTGCGGTTATAGGTGGCATAAAGTCCCGTCTTGTCATGGCTCACGCCGTTGACAGGCTGGCTCACCTGCCCGCCGTCGGCATTGAAGGTGATGTTGAAAGCCTGCTCGTCATGCCCGTGGTCGTTGTAGAGTACGAGGTAAAGCCCCTTTCCGTTGTTGTAGTTCACCTCCGAGTTGCGTGTATAGGCGGCCGTAAGATAAGGGTTACCTGTCGTGTAACTGTTGACAGTTGTATAGAGACGCCATGGATTCAGGTCGTCGAAATTCGGACGTTCAATGCCACAGTTCATGGCGAGGCCAATGTTGTGGCCGTCCTTCGGTTGCCAGCTGACATGAACAGAAGGGAAGAACCGCCCGTAATGATTGCGGTCAGTCTGCCCAAGTGTGAGCTGCCGGCCTTTCGTCAACGTGTATTCGTAACGCAGCCCCACCTGCGCCTGCAACCGCTTGGTAAGTTCCTTGCGTGCCGAGACGTAAGCGGCAAGGTTCTGTTCGTAGTAGTTGAAGTCGTTGCTCTCGTTGGTATTCTTCTGCCAGTCGCTGCCTATAAGATTATGAATGGTGATACCCGTCTTATTGGTCATATAGGAATAGCTTACCCCTGTTTCCAGTGTGACTGACTTGAAAGGCAGGGCGAAATCGAGCTTCAGAGCGTGAATCTGGTAAAGATTGTGGCTTTGGGAGCGCAACGATTCGGATATACCGTTTGTGACCGATGTATTCTCATTGACAACCGGGTCATGACCACTGAAGAAGTTGTAGTTCAGGCTCATTGTCTTACCAAGCGAATCAAGTTGATAGTCAGCATAAAGCGTCGTACTTATATTTGAGTTAAAAGTTGCGGGCTGATGCGTCGTCGTCCTTGTCGTGTCTTGCTCTATCGTCATATCTGTCTGGTCTATTCGCATCCGATCGGCATCGAGATTAGCCATGAGGCCAATATCAAGACGTGGCGAGGCATGATACTTCATGATAACGGAAGCTCCATACATTGGCCAGTAGATACTGCTGACACGGTCGGAAGTGCGCTGGTGTCCGTCGTTGAAGTCATAGACACTGGTCTGGCGGTTATAGACATAACCCAGACTCATGTTGCCGCTGGCTGTCATCTCAAATTTACGGGAGGCATAGTTGAGGTTAACGGCTGGTCGCGTGGTCCATTTGTATTGTCTCTGTACCTCCATTGTCACATCACCGCTCCATCCTTTCGACTGGTCACGCTTCATCACGATGTTGATGTATCCCGCATTGGCTTCCGCCTTGTATTTCGCAGGCGGAATGGTGATAACCTCGACACGCTCGATGTCCTCTGCCTTCAGGCTGCGGAGTTTTGCCTTCACCGCCTCCGATGACACCTCCAGGATGTGCCCGTCAAGCATGATATGGGTGCTGCCCTTACCTACGATGGCCACGTTCTCATCGCTGACGTTGAGCATAGGCACACGTGCCATCACCTCAATGCCGTTCATTCCCTTGGTGTAGGGGTCGTTGTTGACAAGATATTGCAGCCGGTCTACTGCGTTCTTGACCACCCTCCGGTTGCCCTTCACCGTGACACCCTTGAGCGTATAGGGGTCAGGCTTCATGCGGATGGTGCCGAGATGGCCCACGCTGACAAGCTTATAGTAAGTGCCGAAGCCCACGAAGGAGACACGCAGCAGTATCCGCTGACGGGTACAGGGGATAACGAAATCGCCTCCGTCATTGGTCACTCCCCCGTTGACAAATGAGGAGTCAGACGGATTCAGCAGGGCCACATTGGCAAAGGGGACAGGACGGTTGTGCTGGTCGACGACGTGCCCGATGACTTTCGCCGGTGTCTTCTGCGTACATTCCACGAAGATAAGGCTGTCACCCACGGCCATGCGCATGGGATAGAAGCCCAGTGCCTCACGGACTGCTTCGGGAATGGTGCGTGATCGGATGTCAGCCGTTACGGTGAAGTCCTCCAGTTCGTTATAGATGAAGTTGATGGTGTACTGCCGGCTGCTGTTGTCCAGGTCGGTCAGCACACGGGGTAGGGGCATATGATTGTAGCTGCGTGTGACACGCTGTGCCTGCAATGCTGTGACAGCCATCAGCAGCATGCCAAGGAAAAGACTCTTTCTCATGGTGCTTCTATTCAATGGTGATGGTGCTGTCAGCATAAGTAAGCTGCACTTTCTCAAACATGTTCAGCGTCTCCACGGCACGCTCCACGCTCTCATCCCTATGCCAGAGGTAGCGCAGGCGCAACTGTCCGACCTCTGGATTGTGGCTGACGGTCTTCACCCGGTAGTAATCTGCCATCTCCTGGACGATGTCCTGCAACGTCACATCGTCAAACTGCCTGGGCGGAAGAGCCTTTCCCGGCAGTTCTTCCTGCTCCTTCGACAGAGGGAATGTGGCAGCCGTATCCGCCGTCTCATCTTTCTGTGAGGCTGTCCTCTGCGTCTGGGCATGATTGGCAGTCATATCGTTGTGCGCTGCTGACGGTCGCCACCCACTCCTGACAATGCCCACTGTAGCCAAGGCGATGCCTGACACCATGACGATGCCAATGACGGCAGCGACAATCTGCCTGCGGTTGTGACGTGCCGGGTGAGCCTGAGCCCCATGCGTCAGCACCTTCTGCCACTCCTCTTCCACGGTCTCGGCCGACGGATTACCATCAGTCCGTCCATATTCATAGGCACTGGCAGCATCAGCCATGAGCTGGTAGGTCTGCCTGATTTCATCATCCTGCAGCAGCTCATCCAGCTGTTCATCGGTATATCGGTCGGGATGCTCCACCATGTCGAGCAATCTCTCCATCTGTTCGTTACTGTCCTTTTTCATTGTTGGTTGGGATTAAAATGTTCTTTCATCTTCCTGAGAGCCTGTGCCAGATGCTTGTAGACGGCAGCCTCGCTGATGCCTAACTGCTCCGAGATGTCCCGATAGGACTTCCGCCCTTCAAACCGAAGCCGGAAAACGGTGCGTGTCTGTGGTGTCAGGCAGCTGTCAGCAAACTCCATCACAGCTTTGTAATGGTCAGTCTGTGGCCCAACGGGCGACAGGTCGGGCTGCGTGTCAGCTGTCAGCAGCTGCCTCACACGCTCCTTCACCTGCTTGTGGCTGATGATGTCGAGGCAGCGGTTACGAACGCTTGTCAGCAGATAGCCGCCCGTGGCCTTCTCTGGCAGTAAGGCATCGCCATGCAGCAGACGGACGAATACCTCACTCACGGCATCCTTAGCCTCATCAGCATCATGCAGCATCGCCACTGCCAGTCTGAACATCACGTCGTAATGCGTCCGGAACAGGTACTCAATGGTTTCTTCTTTCGACATAGATATCTATTCGTTCTTATCTGTTTTCATCCTAATAACGGGCAAAGATGACTTTTCCCAACCCCATTCAGAAAGTTTTTTTCACAATTATAAGTATTGAAAACAAGAAAAGGGGATGTATCAAAAGCAACTTGACAGCTCCTGATACATCCCCATCGGTATCCGCCCAACTTATCATCAGCTGACAGTTGAAGGTCTGACGGCCATCCCACACCCCTGCCAACCATGCCTTTGTCCATCCGTCCAACGGCCTGCCCGTCACCTCCTCAAGTACAGCCAGGCCAGTATGACAGCTACCCAAAAGAGGATCTGCAAGACGCGAATGATAACTTTCCGCCGTCCATCCTCAGCACCGTATGGATTGCTTGCGCTGCCTTTGGCATAACGGGAGGCAAGGCTGTCGGGGGCAGATGCGCCCCTATCGTGTCCCCTGATGGCTGAGGAATCAGTATTACTGAGCGTGTGGCGGCTTCCCACTGTTGACGAAGCCTGCACATACTTCCCACACGTTGCATTTGCCTCCACCTTGCGTATGTCCTTCTTGCTGCGCTCAGCCAAGGCAAGATAACGGCTGCTGAGACGCTGACAGAGCGCATCATCACTGCCACGCACCATCCGCAGATAGTTCAGCTTGCCCCGCAGTACCGCATTGAGCGGCACATGGTGCTGGTGTCCCTTCGTCTTTCCGTGCTGCTGCCGATAGTGCTTCCATGCCGCCTGGCAGGCATCCTCATATCCGTACCGCTCCCAGATATAAAGCAGCGAGCGTATCTCACGCACATAACGGCGCGACACGTTCACCTTCTCAGTCACCATCAGTCCCGTTACAGCCTGCCGCCTGCCCCTGCGCTGGAGATGGGTCTTGCGATCATTGAGGGTGAATCCATGCCGGCGGACAATGGCACCGACCTCCTGCACCAGCTCATCTCCAGGCCGAAGGACATCTGCATCCGCACTGAGCGTGAGGTCATCAGCATAACGGGTGTAGTTGGCTCCCATCCTCCGGGCCACGGCAGCTATCTCCTGATCCATCTCCCGACAGACGAAGTTGGACAGGATTGGTGACGTGGCAAAGCCCTGTGCCAGCGCATCCTCACCGCCGATACGTGCCGTGACAAGACCCGACACGAGCTGTACCGCAGCTGGCGAGAAGCCGAAAGGCTCTGCGGAGAGACAGTCGGCTATCTGCTGGCGTCTGATGCTTGGAAAGAAGTCCTTCAGGTCAAGGCTCAGCACATAGCGTTTGCCAACATGCGGAAGGGCATTATCGACCACTGACCGTCCACACACAAAGCCGAAAGCCCACGGTGTAGGCTGGCCGTAAGCCTGGAAAACGATGTTCAGCGCATGGAGAATGTCTCGGAAATTCCCCCTCGGGGCAATGATTTCACGATAGCCGCCGTGCTTCTTGTGCAGGTAGAACGTCCTGCTGCGCCGCACGATGTTGGCTGTGTTGGCAAAGTAGCGCAGCTGTGCGGGCCGACTGGTGATGTCGCTGAAGGTGGCAAGGACCTCATTCAGCAGCGTGGCAAGTTCCTGTGGGGTGCTTAGATGACGCAGCCGACTGTCGAAGTCGGCCCGGGTAAATTGACGGATGTCAGTCTTTCTGTATTCCATACAGCATGTTTTATCTAACAATAAAATAGGAACGCCGTAAGGTAATTACTTTTTACCAGAACCTTCGTTATGGTAATAAACGATACTTCGTATCAGACTCCAGCGAATACACCGGAAACTACTTCTAATTCTTTGCGGACGTTCCTATCTTCGGCAAAGATAGGCAATAATTCTCTTTTGTCAAAGAAAAGCATGGGGATTTTGCAGAAAGGGAAGGGAGACAACACGAAAGAAGGGAGGTGAACAGCCCTTCATCGGCCGCTCACCTCCCTTCTTATCATAATCTATAAAGCCGGGGAAAACTATTCGTCTCAGACGCTTTGCGTACTGTAATCGGTCATGCGGTTCTCCTTTGAGAGAATATCATCTGGGTTGGTCACTTCCTCTCCCATTAGGGCTGTCATGCTTGCATCTTGGAACACAGGCACTTAGCCAGTCTCCCGCACCACAAAGCCTGCACCAGGACCTTTCGGAAGTCCGGCAAATCAAGGAAAAACGGCCTGAAAGACTTGCCACTATCGGCATAAAAGGATAAATTTGCAGGCGGACCACTGGAAAGTTTTTCCCTACAGGATGTAGTTTTTCATATACCCGTGCGTCTAATGAGCAACAATCAATCTCTCAATAAGATGAACAAGCAACAGAACGAACAAGAATTCTCCCGGCTCGTCAGGGAACACAAAAGCACCATCTACACCGTGTGCTATATGTTCTCAAAGGATGAGGATGAAGTAAACGACCTGTTCCAGGAGGTATTGGTCAACCTCTGGAAAGGGATGCCCGCCTTCAGGGGAGACAGCGATGTGCGCACATGGATCTACCGCATCAGCCTGAACACCTGCATCTCCTGCGACCGCAAGAAGCGGAAGCACAAGACCGTCCCTCTCTCCATTGACATCAATCCCTTCACTGACAGCGATGACGACAGCCGTCAGGTGCAGCTGCTCAACCGCCGTATCAGCCAGTTAGGCCCTTTCGACCGCGCCATCGTCCTGCTCTGGCTGGAGAACATGAGCTATGAGGAGATTGGAGAGGTGGTGGGAATATCCACCAAGAACGTGTCAGTAAGGCTCTACAGGATTAAGGAGAAGCTCAAGGGAAAGGCCTGACCACAAAAGGCCCACCCCCAACCCCTCCCAAGGGAGGGGAGGTAAACACAAAAAAGGAAGCTTTAGTTTATACCAATAACCCAAAAACAGAAAACTACAATGGAAAAACAGAATAATGAATTAGACGAGATGCGCCAGCAGCTGGGCATCCTCAAAGAGAAAATAGATGGTCAGGCACTTGTCAGCGACAGGCTCATCAGGCAGTCCATGCTCAGCAAGATGTCGTTCATGAAGAGATACACATGGGTGTCATTCATTCTCCTGGCATTCATCTATATTGTCTTTTACCAGATGCGCGTTGACTTCCACCTGTCATGGTGGCTCTATGGATTCACCCTGCTGATAACTACCTTTGACGTGTGCCTTGATGCTTACATCAACCGGTTCAGCGAGAGCGAGTTTCTCAGTGGCAACCTGCTGGCAACCTCACAGCGTATGCTCTGGATGAAACGGCTGCGCAAGAGAGGACTGATACTTGGCATCTGCCAGATGGCAATATGGATGCCCTGGCTCATCACTGAGTTCTACCAAGGGACAGATGCCGGCGCAGGGGGTGAGAACGAAATCATGTTCTATGCCATAGCGATAGGGGGCTGCGCCGGGATGGCCATCGGTGCAGGCATAGGCCTGTGGATATACTTCAGGATGCAGCGTATCAACTCTGACATCATAAGTCAGATTGCCGAGCTGACCAACGGAGAAGAGAAAAGTCCTGCATAGCAGCCAAGTACCCAGCACTGGATTACTTCAATACTTCACGAGAAGTATTGAAGTACTTCAGCTGAAATACTGCGGTACTTCACGTGAAGTACTGCGCAAGACGGCAGCACTGGCGGCATGAAAGACTCACAAATCGCCTGCTGACAGTCACTTGTCATCCTCACCAGCAGACTTCCGCAGCCGTTCACGGCACTCCTCCAGCATTGCCATAAGCTCATCCATCCTCGTACAGCGAAGCATGGCGATGCGCGTCTGCTTGAAGTCGGGGACACCCTTGAACACGGGTGACGCTGCCAGATGGCGGCGCGTGTGGAGAATGCCCCGGTACTCGTCAATGCGCTCAACATTGATACGCAGCATCTCCTCCAGCACGTCAATCTTCTCATCAAGAGTAAGCTCAGCCGATGACCGGCTGAAAATCCACGGACAGCCGAAGGTGGCCCGGCCTATCATCACGGCATCAACACCATAACGGCCGAACTTCTCATCGGCTTCCTCAACGCTCGTCACGTCACCATTGCCAATGATGGGGATGTGGATACGGGGATTCTCCTTCACCTCACCAATCAGCGTCCAGTCGGCCTCGCCCGTGTACATCTGCGCACGGGTGCGGCCGTGTATGGTCAGTGCCTGTATGCCGCAGTCCTGCAGCTGCTCGGCAAGATCGGTGATGACCAGGTTGTCATGGTCCCAGCCAAGACGGGTCTTCACCGTGACGGGCACGTTGACCGCCTTGACCACCTCACGCGTTATCTCCAGCAGCAGCGGGATGTTCTTCAGCATGCCTGATCCGGCACCCTTGCTTGCCACCTTCTTCACCGGACAGCCGAAGTTGATGTCGATGACATCGGGGTGTACCTGCTCGACTATCTTCGCCGCCTCAACCATTGAGGGCACATCCTTGCCGTAAATCTGTATGCCCACGGGACGCTCACTGTCATCAATCACCATCTTCGAGAGGGTCGACTTGATGCTCCTTATGATGGCATCAGCCGACACGAACTCGGTATAGACCATCGCCGCACCGAAGCGTCTGCACATCTTCCTGAAACCAATGTCGGTCACATCCTCCATCGGTGCCAGGAACAAAGGGCGTTCGCCAAAATCAATCGTTCCTATTTTCATGGGTGCAAAGGTAAGAAAAAAGAGGAAAGAGGAAAAGAAGCACGCTTTGTTTTTCAGGCCTTAATATTTTGCTGAACGCAAAACTTATGCTATTTTTGCAAACAACAAAGTGAATGACTTATGGAAGACCCGTACAAGATTCCTTATCTCAATGCCGTTGTCAGGGCTTTCGGCACACGATTCCAGCTGACCGTCCAGCAGGCTTTCCGCTATCTCTACAACTTCAAGGGAATAGATTTCCTTGAAGAGTTTTACGATGTTGAGCATACACTGTCAATGGATGACACCGTAGATGACCTTGCAAATATCTGCAAAAAGAACGGAGGAGAACTGGCATGAGACTCTATCATGGCACCAATATCGACTTTGATACCATAGATTTGTCTAAGTCGTTTCCTTTCAAGGATTTCGGACAGGGGTTCTATCTCTCTGAGATAAGGAGCCAGGCTGAGAGAATGGCAAAAAGAAAATGCAACACATTAGGTGGAAAGCCTATTGTACAGGAATATGAGTTTGATGAAAGCTGGCTGCATAACAAGGACATAAAGACGCTCATCTTCGAGAACACGACACCCGAATGGGCTAAGTTCATCTTCAACAACAGGTCGCGTGACAGAAACTTCCACCATGATTATGACATAGTTGTCGGACCGATAGCAGATGACGGAGTGGCCTTTCTCATCAGCCAGTATCAGGCTGGAGCCATCACCCTGCCACAATTCACACGGATGCTGAAGTTCAGAAAACTCAATAGCCAGTATTTCTTTGGTACGGCGGAAGCCTTACGACTGCTAAAAAGGATAAGATGATGACAAAACAAGAGATTTTCAACTATTTGGTCAACTCGTCCATTGACCAGATGACAACCTTTCTTATAGAGGATTTCCATTTGGATGTGGCATCCGCTATGAATATTATCTATTCGTCCAAAACGCTGGAGCTGTTGCAGAACAAGCGCACAGGACTTTACGAGCAAAGCCCGGCATACGTTTATCACCTGCTGCGTCAGGAGTATAAATCAGGACAGCTCCCACAGGTGATATAAAGGTAAGATACCTTTAAAAACACCTGACCGCACATCTTTGCAACCTGGTTGCAAAACATTATCCGTACCTTTGCAGCAGAATTTAAACTGTAACAGGATTCGGATTATGAATAAGAAACTATTGAGAATCATCCTCACCGCCGTGCTGCTTACCGGAGCATGGCTGGTGGAACGTAACGCAGGACTGCCCACATGGCAGGTCCTGCTGGTTTATCTTGTGCCTTACCTGCTCATCAGCTATGATGTGCTGGGTGAGGCGGCAGAGGGAATCATGGAGGGTGACCCGTTTGACGAGGACTTCCTGATGAGCCTCGCAACCATCGGCGCACTGCTGATAGGATTCCTTCCGGGTGCCGAGACCCAGTTTCCTGAAGCCGTCTTCGTGATGCTGTTCTTCCAGGTGGGCGAGCTGTTTGAGGACTATGCCGAGGACAAGGCACGCGACTCCATATCAGCATTGATGGACATACGCCCAGACGTGGCTTCCGTTGAGCGGAACGGTGCCGTGGAGAGCATCAGCCCGGAGAGCGTCGGCATTGGTGAGACGGTCATCGTGAAGCCGGGCGAGAAGATTCCACTGGACGGAACGGTGCTGGAAGGAGCCTCAAGCCTCAACACGGTGGCACTGACGGGAGAGAGCCTGCCGCGTGACGTGGCCCCCGGTGACGAGGTCATATCGGGCTGTGTCAACCTGTCAGGCGTTCTGAAGGTGCGTGTGGCAAAGGCTTTCGGCGAGTCAACTGCATCAAGGATCATCCAACTCGTTGAGAACGCAGGCCAGAACAAGTCGAAGAGCGAGTCGTTCATCCGCCGCTTCGCCCGTGTCTACACGCCTATTGTGGTCATTGCAGCCCTGGTGCTGGCCTTCGTACCACCGCTCTTCCAAGCTGATTACGGCCTGTCATTCAGCACTTGGCTCTATAGGGCCCTGACATTGCTCGTCGTGAGCTGTCCCTGTGCGCTGGTCATCTCCATCCCGCTGACATTCTTCGCGGGCATCGGTGGAGCCTCACACAGGGGAATCCTCATCAAGGGCGGCAACCACATGGATGCACTGGCAAAGACTGGCACAGTAGTATTTGACAAGACCGGTACGCTCACCCACGGCTCTTTCGAGGTGGAAGCCATCCATCCCGAGAGCATTTCCGAACGGGAGCTGCTGCATCTGGCTGCCCATGTGGAGCGGTTCTCCACCCATCCCATCGCCATAGCCCTACGCAATGCCTATCCGGAGGAAGGCGACCAATGTACGGTGGAGAACATAAAGGAGACCGCCGGGCAGGGCATCACGGCTGAAATCAACGGAAAGACGGTCAGCGTGGGCAACGAACGGATGATGAATGCGCTCGGCATAACACCACACACCTGCGGACGCTGCGACCGGCACACTACGGGAACGACCGTCCATGTGGCCATCAACGGGGCATACGCTGGGCATATCGTCATCGCCGACCAGCTGAAGGAGGATGCCCGTGAGGCTGTACAAAGCCTGAGGAAGTTGGGAGTGAGCCGCACCGTCATGCTGACAGGAGATCGTGAGGAGACCGCAAGGCAGGTTGCAGGGCTGACTGACGTGAGCGAGTATCATGCCGGACTGCTGCCGGCTGACAAGGTCAGTCATGTGGAAAGGCTCCTCAGCGAGAAGCCGACGGGCAGGTCGCTGGCCTTTGTAGGCGATGGCATCAACGATGCACCTGTACTGGCGCGTGCCGATCTGGGCATTGCGATGGGCGCACTGGGCAGCGATGCCGCCATTGAGGCTGCTGATGTGGTGCTGATGGACGATAAGCCGTCAAAGATAGCGCAGGCTATCCGCATCTCCCGCCACACCATCTTCATTGCCAAGGAGAACGCATGGTTTGCCATCGGCATCAAAGTGGCCGTACTGCTGCTTGCCTCCTTCGGACTGGCAAGCATGGGAATGGCAGTCTTCGCTGACGTGGGTGTGATGATCCTGGCTGTCCTCAATGCCATGCGGGCAAGGTGAGCCCTGCCGCACACTGGCTCAAGACACAGCAAGAGATGCCCCCGCCAGCCCTGCAATCAAGCTGATTGACTCGGACTGACGGGGGCATATTCCTGTTACAACGGCCAACGGGCAGACCAACACCAATGGCTGTTTTCTGCTCCCGACCACATTCCTGTCCGCAGCAGAAAGCTTATCCTAAGCTTAAACAATGTTATCATTACAACGTAAGACCCTGTCTTTAACGTTTATTTATCCATAAGAAACAGCATGTGAAGGAAATTTTGCATAAGTTTGTATCATTAAATTCACAAGCAGACTCTATCACAACTGATTGTTTAAGACCCGCCTATGGCTATCATCTCATCGTCAAGGCCTCAGCTACATATCATGACACACAAGGAAAGAATCCGCCTCCTTGTGCTTCTCGCAGGGATTATCCTTTCCTGCCACAGGCTGCAGGCACAGCAGGTGCTGGTCTGTGATGCTGTGTCACGATTTCCCATCCGTGACGTTGCAGTAACTGCTGACGGCAGACCGGCAGGCCTGACGACGTGGCAAGGGATTGTCAGCCTGCCCGACTCGTTCCAGCTGGCGAGCTTCAAGAAGAAAGGATATGCACCGGAAAAACTGAGACGGGACGAGATTCTGCGTGATACGGTATTCCTCTTCCCAGCCGAGCATTACCTTGATGAGGTGGTGGTTGTGGGAAAACAGACTGTGGATGGGGCAGAGCTGCTGAAGAAAATGCCCAAACGGGACATTCTGGAGGAGGCTTCGCCGCATGCTGCCGGAGGCTTTGACCTGGGCTTGCTGCTTGACAAGCGGCTACGGAGAGACAAAAAACATGTAAGGAAGCTACGGGAAATATTCAAGAGAATGGATGGGGTAGCGGATGATGAAGACCCCATCCTGAAAGCTTACAGGGAAACATTAATGGAAATGAAAAATACCTCTCCAGCCCATTCCTCACCAACTTCTCCCACCATCCCTCCCCAACAGGATGGGAAGTGATGGGTGAGATGTCCTGACCACACAAAGCAGAAACAGCAGGACATTCTCCTTCTCCTCCCCGTAGGGGAAGGATGGGGGAGAGGCTGGGAGAAACTTAGACAGGCTATGAGAAGCTGTGTCTCCTATTCTACTGCACTTTAAACACTGCGGCGGAAATGCCATTCAGCTGTACAGTATCCTCCGCCTTGCCAGTTTTATAGCCTGCCTTGCCAGTCATCAGCAACAGCTTTCCATCGCCCAAATGGGCAATCTTGGCTGACACCTTCCTGGCACTTGGGTTGATAGCGACGACAACCGTCTCGCCACCAGCCGTGCGCTTATAGACCATTGGGTAAGGTTGCGACTCCTTGCTGACCAGCTCCCAATCGCCATTGCCGTGCAAAGCCGGCTGGGAATGGCGCAGGCGGGTCAGCTCACGGGTATAGTTCAGAATCGAGTTCGGGTCGTTCTGCTGCGCCTCAACGGTCAGCTTGCCATTATCCGTATCAACAGGGAAGTAAAGCTGGGCTGGCTCACAGGTTGAGAAGCCTGCCGTAGGCCCTGCTGCCCACTGCATCGGCGTACGGGTCCCGGCACGGTTGTTGCTTCCTTCCTTGCTCGGAAGATCCATCTGATACTTCATCCCGATCTCGTCACCATAGTAGATAAACGGCACGCCGGGCATGGTGAGGATGAATGTCATTGCCACCTTCAGCTGGTCAGGCGTGTTACGAGTGCCGATATTCGGGCGCTGATAGTCATGATTGGCTGACGGAATGGCTATATAGCCCAGGTTCTTCGTACCATTGAAGGCCTTTGAGTAGTTCTCGATAAACTCTGTCAGCTCTCCCTTGCCTGCCTTGTCGAAGTAGCAGAACTTGTAATCCTTGGAGATGTCCTGTCCCGGCCACGGCTTACCCCAGGGAGTGTTACGGTCAAAGAAGAGGGAAGGATAACCCTTGATGCCGAAGTGGATCATGAAGTCGATGTTGAATCCGGCCGGAATAGCCACCGTAGGGTCACTCCACTCTGAAATCAGCACACACTGTGGATAGTTACGGTCCTTCCACTCACGCATCTCATTCCACAGCTTTGACACTTCTTTCTTGCCAGGGTCATTCTTCACAAGCGATGAGGCCATGTCGACACGGAAGCCATCTATCCCCTTGTCAAACCAGAACGACATGATATTCTTGATCTCCCTGCGCACGGCCTGAGGCCCCGGAGCCGTGACTGGCTGCTCCCACGGACGTGCCGGGTCAGGATGGGCAAAGCCGTAGTTCAATGCCGGCTGGCATTCAAAGAAGTTCTTCTCATAGTATTTTCCACGTGGTGCGTTCAGTTCCACATACCGTCCCAGCGTACTGGAAGCCGGATTGACCTCTTTCTGTCGGTCGGCAATATCCTTCTTGTCCTGCTCAGTGATGGTGTTGGTCCAGATATAATAGTCGGAATAACGCCCATTGCGGTCGCCGTTGGCACTCTCCTGGAACCACGGGCACTTTGTGCTGGTGTGCCCTGCAACCAAGTCCAGGCAAACCTTTATGCCTCGCTTGTGGGCTTCCTCAACAAATGTCACCATATCCGTATTGGTTCCGAAACGAGGGTCAATCTTGTAGAAGTCGATGACATCATAGCCTCCATCAAACCATCCTGACTCGAATACAGGGTTCAGCCATATTGCGTTGACACCAAGTGACTTGATATAGTCAAGTTTCTGCGTGATGCCTGGCACGTCACCGATGCCGTTTCCATCAGTATCCATGTAGGAAGAAGGGTAAATCTGATAGAAGATGGCATCGTCAAGCCACTTCGGATTCGTACCAATCTGCGCTGATACGGGTGCAGTCATGGCTACTGCCAAGGCTGCGGTAAGTAATTGCTTTTTCATCGTTTAAGTTTTTAGTAGCCTTGGGGCACAAGCTCCGAGGTCATGAGTTATTTCAAGTTATCAATCATCTCCGCTGACAGTCCGGTCATGCCTTGTATCTCTGCACTGGACAGTCCTTGTGCCTTCATCCTCCGGGCTATCATCCGCAGAGCCTGCAGTTCTCCCTCTTCTCTGCCTTTTTCCAATCCTTTGGCAAATCCTTCTTCCATTCCCTTGGCAAGTCCTTTCCGTTCGGCTGTGTCCATCACGTTGACAAGGTCACGGTAAACCTTCAGACTTTCCTCATAGTCCATACGTTCCTCGGGAGTAAAACGGGCTATCTCAGCCTGCTCAAAAAGCCGGGTGAAGACTTGGTCCTGCAAGGCCCTCGGACGGTCCAGCAATCGGCAGAATCGGCTGCCAAACAGCTTCTTGAAACCGAAGTCGGTATACGGGTTAATATATCTGGGCTCTGTAAATACCATAGCTATATTCTTTTGCCACAAATTTACATATTATCTTCCGAAAAAGCAAACCCATACAAAAGTTTTTGAAGGATGGTTTTACAACGAGAGAACATTGCCACCGGTGCATATCCATAGGACATACTGTCTTTTTCCGCTCACAGACATCGTCCTCTTAATAGTTTGGTTATCAGACGAGAAACCATCAAGCCAGCTGGAATCCTGCTGTAAAAGATGCCATGAAGGGCAAACGGAACGAAAAAGCCGGGACGCTGGAGAACGTCCCGGCTGCATATCAGAGGGTTAATGGATTTACTTTGTGTAACCTGGGTTCTGCTTGAGATTCCCATTGAGGTTCAGCTGCTCATAAGGAATAGGGTAGACGCAGGTGTAACCCTGGGTATCATCGTTGTAGTCGCCCGCAGAGGCATTGTGCGCAACACCTGGATAACGGTCGACAGTTGGCTGCGTGAAGGTGCAGAAACGAATCTGGTCCTGACGGCGGACACCTTCCCATGCCAACTCAAGCATGCGCTCATTGAGGATGTCGTTCAGCGTGAGTGCGGTTCTTGGCGTTGCACCGGCACGGTTCCTTATCTGATTGACAAGCGTCAGCGCACCTGCTGCATCGCCTAAGCGGTACTCTGCCTCGGCCTTCATCAGCACGGCATCACCGAAACGCCAGACAACAAGGTCGTTGTTGTACTGTCCCTGTGCGGCAGCCGTAGGGTCATACTCATACTTCTTGAAGCGGGCACCGGCACACTTCACATCGTGCTTGTCAGCATTATTGCCGAAGTCAACCACAACTGCCAACGGCTTGTAAGTCAGCTCACCGCCTACGCCATCATCCACTGTCTTCCCGCCAGTCTGCTGGGTGTACTCCGTCTCTACCCAGTAGTTCTGACGCAGACGTGGATCCTCAGAAGCCTCATTGTAGCCCATGACCTTCATGGCACGCACCGTGGCGCATGCACCGTTCCAGCCATTGAAGCCGGCCGCACTCGCATGGTTGTAATGCACGGAGCGGATGAGGTTGTAGTCAGTAATCTTATACGTCTTGTCATCATTCGGACGCACAAAGATGTTCTCATTTGAGTTCTGGTTCTGAGTGACGAAGTTGTCAGCATAGTTGGCAGACAGTGAGTAGCCTAACGCCTCAATCCTGTCAACACAGTACTTGACGGTCTCCCAGCAGTTGCGCTCAGTGCCGTCAACGGTCATCATGATGCTCTTACCCTTGGCAGAGACATTGGCTCCCAGCGTCTCGCTTGCCTTGCACTCCTTCGACTTGTCGTCACCCACGAAGGCCTTGTAACTGTCAGGCGCAACGGCATCGACAGTATAGACAGGAGCATTGAGGGCGCACTTGGCCAGGCACATGTAGGCAACCGGCTTCGTGATGCGGCCGAAGTAAGTACCCGCCTTCTGACTCTGGTCATCGGCGAGGTCAGGCATCGACTCCGCAAGCTCCTTCACAACGAACTTGAACACCTCAGAGCGGTTGCTCTGGCTCACCTCGCTGGTACTCTGCTGTGAGGAAGTGACAACAGGAACCTGGCCGAACAGGTCCATCGCATAGTAATAATAGATGGCACGCAGGGCACGCAGCTCTGACACGTAAGGCTTATAGTCAGGGTGCGCCGCAAGCTGTGGGGTCAGGTCATCTATTGACTGGTTGCACTGTCCGATAATCTTGTAGATGTGCTTCCAGTTGTTGTTATAAGTATCAACGGATGATGCGAAGTTATGGAGGAAGAAGTTCTGCCACTTGCCACCGTCTACCCAGTCGCCCTGGCGGCCCGGTAGGATGGCCTCATCCGAGGTGAACTCCTGCAGACAGTGGATGGCATCTGTGCCTCCATAGATACCGTCACCGATTTCCGAATATACCTTAGCCACCGAATTGACGTAGGTAAGGGTTGAGTTGGCAAACGCATCGTCCTTCGAGAACTTGCTTTCAGGCGTCTCATCCAGCGAGCAGCTTGCCAAAAGGGCTGTGGAAAGAAGCGCCATGCCTAAAAAATATTTCTTCATAATAGTTTTCCTTTTGATAATCAGACCTTAGAAATTAACTGCAACATTGAACGAGAAGGTGCGTGTCAATGGGAAGAGACGCTTGTCATCAACACCTAATGTTCCGTAAGTGGTGCGACCCTCGTCAGCACGTACCAGGGAAGCCGAGTTGATCATTGGGGTCAGTCCATCGTAGCCAGTGATGGTGCAGACGTTGTTCACTGACAGACCAAGGTGGATGCTCTGAACCCAATCAGTCTTGAGCTGCTTCTTGTCGAAGGTGTAGCCCAGGGTGATGTACTCAAAGTTGACATAGTCGCCCTTCTCCAGCCAATAGTCGGAAATCTGGATGTCCTTGATGCCCTTTGCAGGAGCGTCAGCCAGCACGTTATAGGTTGGGAAGTTGTTCATGTTGCTGTAGGTCATGGCCGTACCGTTGTAGATCTTATGACCGAAGGCACCGTTGAACTGCATGGTCAGGTCCCAGTTCTTGTACTTGAAGGTGAAGTCCCAGCCGAGGTAAGCCTTAGGGATGGCCTGGCCGCAAACCTGACGGTCACCAGAGTCACCGGTGTCGATAGCAGGGTTGTCATCAAGGTTGGCGATAATGTACTGTCCCTGCTCGTTGATACCCTCACAGTGAGGCAGGTAGAACACACCGATAGGCTGCCCCTCGATGAGGTAGGTGACACCCGTGTTCTGCGTCAGTCCGGCGGCGTTGATGTTGGCAACTGGGATATGCTCGCTCGTTGTCAGCTCCTGTCCCTTGTAGGTACCGCTCAGGGAGTTCAGCTTGTTCTTCTGGAAACTGAGGTTAAGACCGGAGTTGAAGGTGAAGTCCTTGGTGCGGATAATGTCGCCACGCACACCAATCTCGAAGCCCGAGTTCGTCATCTCACCCATGTTTGCCAGCAGGGTATTGTAGGTGAACGGCGGAACAGGAACGGTATAGGTGTAGAGCAGGTCCTTGGTCTTGGAGGTGTACCAGTCCAAGGTGACATTCAGACGGTTCTGGAAAGCAGAGAAGTCAACACCCACATCGAAGGTGTGCTTCACCTCCCATTTCAGGTCAGGGTTGTCATTGCTCTGGATGGCATAGGTGGTTGTGTTGGCACCATTGACGGGTGTCACACCGTTAGGCCCGTAGAGGGCGAGCGAGTTGTAAGGTGCAATGACATCCTGGTTACCCGTAACGCCATATCCGGCACGGATCTTCAGGTTGTCGACCCAGCGCACCTCCTTCATGAACGGCTCCTGCGATACGACCCATGCTACGGATGCTGACGGGAACCAGCCCCATTTGTGGCCCTCACCCAGCTTGGATGAGCCATCGGTGCGGAGGTTGACCGTTGCGATGTAGCGGTTGCCGTACATATAGTTCAGGCGGGCCATGTAAGAGCTCAGCGTGTACTCCTCTGCATTAGAGGTCACATCGCCCCAGGAGACATTGGCACCAGCCTGCATGTTGTTGAATCCGAAGTAGTTGGTATCGAACTTGAAGGTCTGTCCTGAGTTGCGGAACGTCTTGTAACGCTGGCCTTCCATCAGTGCGAGAGCGTCGATATGATGCTCGCCGAAGTCCTTGGTATAGGTGAGCTGGATGTTGCCCATGACATCAGTACGCTTCATGTTTGAGATGTGCGCCCATCCGTTACCGTTGATACGGCCCTGCTGGATGTCGTTGGGCACATAACGCTTGAGGTCAAGATTCATGCGTGTGTAGCTTCCGAAGGCACTCAGGAAGAGGCCCTCCGTGATGGTCCAGGTGGCCTTGCCGTGTGCGTTGATAGAGCCCACGTCATAGCGGTTGGTCACCTCAAGCTGTCCTAACGGGTTGTAGATTTCATTAGCAAGCTTGTCCTCGTCCCATTCACCCGTCTCCGGGTTCTTGTAGGTGGGGTAGGTAGGGTTGTAGGCTGCTGCCGAGTAGAACATCTTCTGCGGGTCATACTGCATCTTGCCGTCACGCTCGCTGCCGAAGACACCAAGCTCCAGCTTCAGCTTCTTCTTGAAAGCATACTGCGTAGCATCGAGCTTCACGGTGTAGTTCTTCATCTCCGAGTTCTTCAGCGCGCCCTGACGCTGCACGAATCCGAGGCTGGCGCGGTAGTTGCCGTTGTCGTTGCCCGATGAGAAGGCAATGTTGTGGTTCTGTGTCAGACCGGCCGAACGCTCAATCTCGTCAAACCAGTCAGTGTTGCCCTTAAGGTCAGTGTAGGCAACGCCCAGCTTGTCGGCTGTGGCACGGTAGGCTGCAGCGTCCAGCATGTCAAGGTTCTTGAATACGGTGTTCACACCGATTGTGCCGTTATAGGAGATGCTTGAGAAACCATTCTTACCCTTGGTGGTTGTCACGACGATGACACCCGCAGCACCACGTGATCCGTACTGGGCCGTCTCCGATGCATCCTTCAGAATGGTCATGCTCTCAATGTCACCCGGCTGGAGGGCATTGAACATGGTCATGTCAGCAAAGACACCGTCAATGATGACCAGCGGGTCATTACCGCCCGAGAGCGAGGACGTACCCCGCACACGGATGTTGGTCGTACCCATAGGATCACCACCGTTCTGGCTGATGATGACACCGCTCACCTTGCCTTTCAGAGCATCGGCGGCACTGGTGACGACACCCTTGTTCATGTCATCCTTGCCGACACGCTCAATGGCACCGGATACCGTGCGCTTCGTGCCCACGGCATAACCGACAACAACCACCTCGTCGAGCTGCTTGTTGTCCTCACTGAGTTTCACGTTGATACTTGTCTGATTGCCCACAGCCACCTCCTTGTTGCTGTAGCCGATGTAAGAGAAAACGAGCGTTGCGCCCGGCTTTACATTCGTGAGCTTGTAGTTGCCGTCAATGTCAGTGACGGTTCCTCCTTGCTCACCTTTCACCTGGATGGTCGCACCAATCAATGGCTCTCCCGACGCATCCTTCACACTTCCCTGCACAGTCGACTGTGCGAAGGAACTCATTGCACACATCAGACCGACGGCTAACATCGCGGTCCGTTTCACAAACGATTTGCTGCTCATGAGGGATTAGATTTTTAAATTAGTTATACTTTAGGTTTTATACGAGTTGTCTTACGGTCTCAGCAGTCAGAATCAATCGCCCAGTCATGGCACTTCCCGCATGCGGAATCCCTCCTGTCTGGTCACTTTCCACAGTCATTTCATGAGAGTCATTCTCTTAGGCTTTAGGTTCTTCGGTGTCAAAGGTATTTTATTTTTTTAAGATACGCAAGTAAAACTAAAAGTTTTTTTAAAGCGTATACCCTACAATCATCTGCCAAACAACATCATTTCCAACTCTTTAACAACAATAGAGACGGAAAACTTACATACAGAGAGAACACACCTCATGCTTCCATGATACAGAAGAAGGCGATAAGTATCAGTGTCTTTTACAGTCACATCACTTACCACCCTCTGAAGAATCAATAGCTTATAGCACTGTCCTGTACGGACAGCATCATAGCCAATGCCGTGATATTACAGCCCACTGCAGGCTGCTTTCCCCGACCGTCAGAATGTCACAGTCTCTTCCAGCTCCATCATCTTGAAGAATGATGCAGTGGCATCAGCCAGATAATACATCACACCGTTCTCACCGTTCTCACCAAGAGCATCCTTCAGCATGGGCATCCTGTCGACCAGGGCCTTGCCCACCTCTTGGCGATTATCCTCCACCAGGCGGCACTCAATGCGCAGGGTCTTGCCCTTGAAGGCGCAAATCTCGGCCTTCTGGTTGGCTGCTATCTGGTGAGTGGCATTGGTCTTGCCGAATGCCATGATATAGATTTTGCCCTCAAAGAACAGCATTGCACCGTAAGGACGCACGCGGGGCTGGTCGCCTTCCACCGTTGCCAGATAGAACGTACCGGCCTTCTCCAGGAAATCATAGACTTTTTTTACTGCTTCCATATCCCTCATGTATTATAATTGGGTGAATAACCAGTTTTGCTTTCCAATCTTCTCGACCAGCTCAAGAGCGTTCTCACTCCAGTAGAGGTCTTCCTCCTCGTCAGCCAGATAGGCCTTCATTATATCATAGGTCGTGGGGTCATTCTGCAATGTCTCCACACACTTGTAAAGCAATTCCACGCCTGCCTTCTGAATATCAAGGTCAGCCTTGACATACTCTACAGGGTCATTGCAAAGCGCACGGGCTTTGGCTCCCTCTGCCTTCACCTCACCACCCAGGTCCATGATGCGGTCATAGAACTTCTCAACCCAGCCCATCTCCTCAGAGAAATGGTCAACATACTTCTGCCCGAGCTTCATGAGCCCCTGGGCCTTGAAAATCTGTCCCTGGAGCTTATGCACCAAAGCTCCCTCGGTCAGTCCTGTTGCAAAGAACTGCAATGCGTCAATTGATTTCTGCTTGTCCATATTTTCTTACTTTAATTACGTTTATCTTTCTGAGTGCAAAGTTACACTGAAAGCACATCCCGACAAAATCCCCCACAACACAAATGTTGTCTGAAACGATACAAATGAAAAAAAACTTGTATCTTTGCAACGCTATGTACAGTTTGAAAGAAGCGTGGCTGAGGATGTATGGCACTGAGCCCATAGGGAATTGGGATGGGAAAATATACTGTAAGGAACTCAATGCCGATGATACCTTCCGGACCAATGAGACACGGGGCTATATGACTGCCTATGCGTTCACCTTGGTCAGGGAGGGCTGGCTTACCATATTATATAACGGCAGGAAGATGACCCTCTGCCCCAACGACCTGTATATCTACTCGCCTGGCCTGGCAGTCACCGTCCTGGATGCCTCAGACGATTACCACTCCATCGCCCTGCTCGCCGATGAGGGATTTGTCATAGAATCGCCCACCGTACACGATTTGGTACACATAGCCTATCAGCCCCTGGTACAGCTGCATGAGCCCAAGCTCTTACTGCCCGATGACTATGCACGGCACCTGGCAGGACAGATGCACGAGATTATCGGATACCTACACTCTGACCACATGTACAAAGGACAGATCCTGAACATGCTTTATGCCGTACTCATGCTCGACTTGCAGGACATACAGGGAAAAGTCATCCCCCACACCAGCATTCCAAGCCGCATAGAGGCTATATTCATCGACTTTATCCGCCTCCTCCCCAATCACTTTGTACAGCATCATGACATTCCATTCTATGCCGACCAACTCAATATCAGCACTGTCTATCTCTCACGGGTGGTAAAGCAGGTCACGGGGCACACTGTCATCGACTATATAAACAAGTTCCTCATCATGGAGGCCTCCTTCCTCCTGACTACCACACAGCTGAGTATCAGCCAGGTTGCCAGCCAACTACAGTTCGCCGATACGGCTTCCTTCAGCAAGTTCTTCCTCCGGATAACGGGGATGACACCTACGCAATTCAAGGAGCAGGCATAGGACGGCAAGGCTGTCAGCCAGCCCCGATTCTCAGCAATATACCCCACATACTGAAAGCCGCCAAAGCCTTCTTGCCTTGCAAAAGATGCCCTTTTGAAGGGTAAAAGCTGCCCTTTTACAACATAAGAGCAGCCCTATCAGGATTAAAAACAGATTATTCTTAATTCATTTTTAATTTATTTATACATGGTTTTTAATTTATTTATAACTTATTTTTAATTTATTTTTAATCTGATTTTAATTTATTTTTATACAAAAAAATAAGTTGTTTTCTATTGCGAAAGGACTGCTTTCATGGTCTCAAAAGTGGCCTTTTGAGGTCTGAAAGGTGGCCTTTTGAGGTCTGAAAGGTGCCCTTCTGAGGTTTGAAAGGTAGACTTACGGGATTTGACGGTATACTTCTGAGTGAGGAAAGGCTGACAAGACTTCAGGCAGAGGACTGCTCCCAAGAAGGAAGGAAGCGGCAGAGGACTGCTCACTTTCCAAAGAAATAACGGGAAAGACGCAGCCTGTCCATCACCCACTTGATGCCGAATGAGCCACAGATAGCAAACGTGACACTCACTACGAGGAAGAGCATGCCCGATGGTTCCATGCGAATCAGCAACGGCTGATACACCTTGGCAAGGACAGTAAAGACGGGGGAGAAGAGCAGAAGGGGGAACGTGTTGCGCCCTATGTAGAGGAACAAATGTCTTGCCCATGACCTGAAGGGCAGACGCCAAACCCACATCAGCACACAGATGACCAGATAGACGATGGTCATGCCTGCAGGGGTGGCCCTGTCATAGTGGCCTGTGTCGGCGCAGAGGAGGACGAGCGGCACCGCAGCCAGCCAGCTTGCGGGGAACACCCGCCGGAAGTCGCCTGCCGCCTGCCGCACCACTGCCCCCGCAAGGAAATAGCCTGCGTTAGCCAGTGATACCAGTCCGCACACGTCAGCCAGCAGCCAAAGCAGCAAGGCAAGTATCAGGAAACGGCTGAACAGCGACAGGCGGGGCAAGTGCAGCGCAGCATAATAGCTTGCGCCGCAGAGCATCAGCGTGTGGAGATACCAGTAGGGCCCCATAGGATGGAGGAGAACATGGTCGGCCATCAGCCCCAACGTGAGGTTGTCAATATGCTCACGGATGGGCAGCAGCGAGGCCATGACCGTGTAACCCGTCTCCATCACGGCATACGGGATGAATATCCACAGCAGTGTCCTTGCCAGGCTGCGGGGTGGCTTGCCTATATTGAAAAGGTAACCTGAGATGAGCAGGAATCCCGGCATGTGGAACGTATACACCAGCTGCTTGGCAACAGGGTAGGTGTTGCCGATATAGACAAGATGAAACGCTATCATCAGCGTGATGAACACGCATTTGAGGAAGTCGAGCTCCTCCATTCTCTGGCTTGTCGCCGGTGCTGTTGGGTTCATGGCCGCAAAGTTATGAAATTGGCAGGAGACGGCAAAGGCATGACAGGAGAAAAGTGATGCAAAGAGAAATGTAATATCAACAAGCCCACAGGGATTCCATATACTACGATAGTATCGTAGCGTACTGGCCCTAAGCGGATTATTATCACAACATTAATCTTTATTAACTGTCAACGCTTGCATTGTCTACGAAAGTTTCGTAGCTTTGCGGCAGAAAGAAACTAACCGACAGGCAAGATGGAAAAACTAACGAAACAGGAGGAGGAAGTCATGCAACGGGTATGGCACTTGGGCAGCTGCTCAGTAAAAGACGTGCTGTCCGTCCTTCCCAAACCGCAGCCGCCCTACACCACCCTCGCCTCCGTATTCACCAATCTGAAGCGGAAGGGGTACGTCAGCATGGAGCGGCAAGGTACCGCCTATATTTATCAGCCAGCCATCAAGGCTGCCGATTACAAGCGGAACTTCATGACAGGCTTCGTGCATGACTATTTCAGGAACTCCTTCCGGGAGATGGTCACCTTCTTCGCTAAAGAGGATAAGATAAGCCCGGAGGACTTGAAGGACATCATAGCTGAGATAGAGAAAGGACAGGAATAGCATTCCCTTCCCTGTACCAGTCCGCCTGTGTTTATCCGCCCATCAACACCCATCACCTAACACCCAACACCCATCACCACCCCATGCTCATCTATCTCATCAAAACCAATGTGGCACTCATGCTACTCTTCGGCTTCTATAAGCTGATGTTCACCTGTGACACCTTCTTCTCATGGCGGAGGACGGCACTGTTAAGCATCTATCTGATTGCCACCATTGTCCCAGGGCTGAACATTGCCTACTGGGTAACCGCACATACCGAGACACAATCAATGGCCTCTGCCTACGCACAGGTCATCCTGCCTGCCGTGCGCGTCTCGGCCGAGCCTGCCATCGCCGGTGACTGGCAGCCCATTGCCATCTGGACCTACACCGCAGTTGCCGCCCTGCTGGCACTACGGCTCATCATCCAGCTGGCTTCCATCATCCGACTGGCACATCACTGCAGGGTGGAGACGGTCAACGGAGTGCGCATACACACCCTGCCAGGCAATGAGGGCCCTTTCTCCTTCTTCCGTCTTATCTTTCTCAATCCGTCGAGACATAATCAAGACGAACTGGATGAGATACTTCAACATGAACTGACGCATAGCCGACAGTATCACTCCGTGGATATCCTGCTGGCTGAATTCTATACCATCCTTTTCTGGTTCAACCCCTTTGTATGGCTCATCAGACGGGAGATGCGCATCAACCTGGAGTTTCTGGCTGACCACAGCGTCCTGACAGACGGTGCCGACAGCAAGGCTTACCAGTATCATCTGCTGAGACTGGCTTATAACAAGAACGTAGCTACAATTACCAATAATTTTAATGTTTTACCGCTTAAACAACGTATCAAAATGATGAACAAAAGACGCAGCAAAGAAATAGGCAAGGTCAAGTACCTGCTTTTCCTGCCCTTGGCTGCCACCCTGATGGTAACCAGCAACATTGAGACAGTAGCACGCAGCATGGAACGTACCGTGGCTGACGTGCCAGTATTGGGCAACATGGTGAAAGCCGTCGCTAAGGCTGGTGACAGTATGCCGGTCACCACAGCCGAAAAAACACTGACGGCACAGGCATCTCAGCCCGAGACTGAACTCTCCGTCCTAACGGCAACAGCGGAGGAGGCTGACCTGGCTGAGACGGAGAACATGCCCGTGGATCCGACCAAGAAAGTCTACGCAGTGGCGGAGGAGATGCCACGCTTCAATGGCAACCTTAACGAGTGGCTGAGACAGAACATCAAGTATCCTGCGGCAGAGGCCGCAGAGGGCATCCAGGGGCGCGTCATCGTGAAGTTTGTCGTTGATGAGAACGGAAAGCCCACTGATTCCGCCATCCTCCGTGGTGTGAATCCTGCTCTGGATGCTGAAGCCCTGCGCGTCGTCTCATCCATGCCGGACTGGATTCCGGGCAAGCAGGATGGCAAGAACGTCAGCGTACAGTATGTCCTACCCATCTCCTTCGTCCCCGTAACAGTGGAGGAGAAGGTCGTCCCCAATGGAGAAAACCAATCGAAGGCTGAGAGCAAGCTCCCGGTAAACAAGGTGTTCGTTGACGGAAAGGAAGTGGACAAGAACCAACTGGAGCAAATCGACACCAAGAATATTAAGGAGATAAGGGTGGGGAAAGGCACCCGTGACATCTATATCACCACCAAGAGAGCCAAACAATAGTAGCTTTCCTGTCAGAAGCGGGGCTGGGCATACACCATGAAGCCTCGCTTCTCCTGCAAAAACAACAATACGATGAAGAGAATCATCCCATTCGTCCTGCCTGTACTGCTCACCTCCTGCACCTCTCCCGCATTGGTTGAAGCACCAAGATTCATCAACAGCATCAGGAAGGATGTGCCCTTTCAGATGGAGGGACTGAGACAGGTTGACAAGGCATGCTATGCCTTTGAGGGGAAACAGATAAGTACACCGCCCGACTGCGAGATCTCAGAGGACGGGAACGTGCAGGTAACAAGGACAAGCCTCTGGCCTGTCCCCGCCCGACAGCCGGAGAAGGATGTGTGGCGGAACCTGTATTTCAACACCCGGCAGCACCGCATCGTCTGCGTTGACAGGGTCCTGAAGGACGGAAGGACACGGGGACTTGTCTATGTCCTGCAGACCGAGTCAGCCAAATGGGGGAAGAACGGGACTTATCACTGGGATGTCACTGACAGGCGCAACATGCTGTCAGCCGCCAGGATACTGGACGACTACATCCAGCAGACCCTCCGCATGAAGCGCACGGGCATCCTCCCCGATGCCGAGAGACAACATGCTTACAACCAGGCTGTCACCAAGGCTGACTCATGCTACATGCGGAAGGACTACACAGGTGCCTTACGCTACTTCAACGAAGCATTCCGGCAAGAGGATTACATACAGGGTCAGCACCTCTTCAATGCTGCCTGTGTGGCGGCATTGGCGGGCGACAAGGATGCCGCCTTCGGATTCCTGGATAGGAGGATGACGAGAGACCCCGGATGGTACATGCGCGATGCCTTGGCCGACCATGACCTTGACCCGCTCCATGAGGACGGAAGATGGGCGGCCTTTGCCCGTACCATGCAGGAGAGGAAAGCCCAAAAGGAGGCTGCATACGACCTTCTGCTGCGCAACGAGCTGCTCAGCATCGGCAGGAGTGACCAGGACATCCGCCACCAATGGCATCTTGCCACACAGCGGGCAGCCCCCAAGCAGGTCATTGACTCCCTGCTCCATGAGATGCGCCTCAGGGACAGCGTCAACCAGCAGCGGATATTCCAGATACTTGACACACGGGGATGGGTGGGCAAAGACCTTGTAGGTGAGGCCTGCGATGTGTTTTGGCTGGTCACGCAGCATGCCTCCGCCAGGCAACAGCGGAAGTATCTCCCACTGTTCAGGACAGCCGTAAGGAAAGGTGACATCCCTCCCGCTCACGTTGCCATGATGGAGGACCGCATCAACATGTTTGAGGGGCGGCCGCAGAAGTATGGCTCGCAGCTGCACACCGGTCCTGACGGCAGGATGCAGCTCTATCCCCTGCAGGATGCGAAGAAGGTGGATGAATGGCGCAAGGAGGTGGGAATGAAGCCCCTGGCCGACTACCTGCGGGCAATGGGGGTAAGGCAACAGGAATAAAACCTAATATATCCCCGCTATCAATGAATAATCCCTTCTCTATCGCTCCAGGCTTGCCAGCATCTTGGTGCGGGCAAGCCTTGTTCCTAAAGTACTTCCAATGCTACACATGTACTTTCTTGCCAAATGGTTGACTTTTTTTATCCCACCGATGTTTTTTGCCTGGCAGAATGTCCCCGTTTCTGATTATTTTCCTTATATTTGCCTTGGCAAACAGCCATTGAACCTATCACAAAAACAGAAATCAACCCAAACGATTATGAACGTAAAAAGAAACCTCTTTTCCCTCGCACTGGCGGCAATGGCCATCAGTATGAATGCCCAGCAAGCCATTCCAAGGGATGAGAACATTGAGAAGAAAGTAGAGAAGACCCTCAGGAAGATGACCCTTGAGGAGAAAATCGGGCAGATGTGCGAGCTGGCCATTGATGTCATAACCGACCGGACAGCCCCTGCCAACGACTTCCGCATTGACAAGGCACGTCTTGACACGGTCATCCGCATCTACAAGGTAGGCTCCATACTCAACGTGCCAGCCGGTCATGCGCAGAACAAGGAGAAATGGCAGGAGATCATCAAGACCATCCAGGACAAGTCGCTCAAGGAGCTTGGCATCCCCTGCATCTACGGTGTCGACCAGATGCACGGCACCACCTACACCGCAGGAGGCACGCTCTTCCCACAGGGCAACAACATGGCTGCCACCTTCAACCGTGCCTTGGTGCGTGAGGGCAGCCGCATCTCGGCCTACGAGACGAAGGCCGGAAGCATCCCCTGGGTCTATGCTCCAGTAGTCGACCTCGGACGTGAGCCCCGCTGGTCACGCATGTGGGAGAACTTCGGCGAGGACGCTTACCTCAATGCCGAGATGGGACGTGAGTCAGTCCTCGGTTTCCAGGGAAACGACCCTAACCACATTGGCAAGTACAACGTCGCTGCCTGCATGAAGCACTTCATGGGCTACGGTGTGCCAACCACGGGAAAAGACCGCACACCATCAAACATCTCCCCGCTTGAGATGCGTGAGAAGCACTTCGCGCCCTTCCTTGAGGCCATCCGCAACGGTGCCCTTACGGTGATGGTCAACTCACAAAGCAACAACGGCATGCCGCTCCATGCCAACTATGAGTACCTGACACAGTGGCTCAAGAACGAGACTGGATGGGACGGAATGGTGGTGACTGACTGGGCTGACATCGTCAACCTCTTCAGCCGTGACCATATAGCCAAGGACAAGAAGGATGCCATCCGCATCGCCATCAATGCCGGTATCGACATGAGCATGGACCCCTACAGCTGGGACTTCTGCACACTGCTGAAGGAACTCGTCAACGAGGGCAAGGTACCTATGAGCCGCATTGACGACGCCACACGCCGCGTGCTGCGCCTGAAGTACCGCATAGGCCTTTTTGACACACCTTATTACAACTACAAGGACTTCCCCAAGTTCGGATCAAAGGAGTTTGCCGACAAGGCACTTGATGCCGCCGAGCAGAGCATCGTCCTGCTGAAGAACCAGGACAACATCCTTCCGCTTGCCAAGGGCAGGAAGATTCTCGTCACCGGACCTAACGGCAATACCATGCGTGGGCTGAACGGCGGATGGACCATGACATGGCAGGGGTTCAACGCAGACGACTATTACCCGCAGATGAACACCATCTTCGAGGCTATGCAGAACAAGTATGGAAAGGAAAACGTCACTTACGTGCCGGGCGTGACCTACAAGCAGGACCAGCCCTGGGCTGATGCCTACTGGATGGAGAACACTCCCGAGATTGACAAGGCTGTCGCCGCAGCACAGAACGCTGATGTCATCATTGCCTGCGTGGGCGAGAACTCATACGCTGAGACACCCGGAAACCTTGACGACCTGGCACTCTCTGAGAATCAGCAAAACCTTGTCAAGGCACTTGCCAAGACGGGAAAGCCCATCATTCTTGTCCTCAATGAGGGCCGTCCGCGCCTGATAAAGGATATTGAGCCACTGGCAAAGGCTGTCGTTGATGCCATGCTGCCAAGCAACTACGGTGGCGACGCACTGGCCAACCTGCTGAGCGGTGACGTGAACTTCAGCGGCAAGCTGCCCTTCACCTATCCGAAGAACCAGGCCGCACTGACAAAGTATGACTTCAAGCCCTGTGAGCAGGTGGAGACCATGTCGGGGGCCTACAACTACAACGCTGTCGTGAGCGTGCAGTGGGCATTTGGCTACGGACTGTCATACACCACTTACAAGTACAGCAACCTCCGGGCCGACAAGAGCCACTTCACCGCTGATGACAACATCACCTTCACCGTTGACGTGACCAACACGGGCAAAGTGGCAGGGAAGGAGAGCGTGCTGCTCTTTGCCAGCGACCTCGTGGCAAGCCTCACACCTGACAACCGCCGCCTGCGTGCCTTCGACAAGATCGACCTGCAGCCTGGTGAGACCAAGACCGTCAGCCTCACTGTCCCCGCCAAGGACCTTGCCTTCGTAGGCTACGATGGCAAGTGGATCCTGGAGGAAGGCGACTTCCGCATCCAGACAGGCGACCAGACACTCACCGTCAGCTGTGACCAGACCAAGAAGTGGGAGACACCTAACAGGTAAGAACACCTGGATCTCCCCCCATACCTACCGCCCCTCTTCTCATCGAGAGAGGGGCGGTTTTACAAATTGCAGATACGACGGCACTGCCTACGGACTCACATCACTGAGTAAATCCATCGGAGTATCTCCGTGGTACTGGTGGGCAGATGTAACGGCAAATATGAGAACACATACACACTCGGACTGCGTGGCATCCATGACTATACGATGGAAGGAGCCAATGGGACAGCAGAACGCGTGGCACTGATGCAGCAGGCTATTGATGACCAACGGGAAATACTGCGCCGGAATATCAACCAGTCCATAGAGAACATCCCACAGATCCTCTGCACCTATGAAGAAGTGCTGGATGCCTACCATCACGGGCTGAAAGTTCCCGATGATGTCACCTTGCTGTGGAGTGATGACAAGCATGGCTATTGCCGTAACCTCTCAAACCCGGAAGAGCAAAAGCGCAAGGGTGGGGCCGGCATCTATTATCACCTCTCCTATCATGGAGACCCCGCCAGCTGGATATGGCTCAGTCCGCTGTCTACACCCTTCCTGAGTACAGAACTCACCAAAGCCTATACCTTCGGGGCCAGGAAGATATGGGTGTTTAACGTGGGCGACATCAAACCCGCAGAGAAGGAAATATCCTTCGTAATGGATTTGTTCACCGGGCTGAACAGCCTGACTCATCAATATAACGATGGAATTCTCAACGGCAAGTGGCAGGGCTTCTTCAGCTGGCAGCCTTACCACTGGTTCCGCTCAGAGAAGATTGAGCAGCCGGTGGCCACACCTGAGCTGACTGTGCAGGCACGGAGAGCGTCAAGGCCCCGCTTTGTCTCTGTAAGCGATGCCCTGTCGGATGGCGGAGCACTGATTGAAAGCGATATTGAGGCCGATATTCCCGTCTGGATGGAGGCTCTGACACCTATTCGTAATTTCTCAAAGGCACCAGAGGACAATATCTTCTGTCATATCACAACAGGGCAAGACTCATTCGATGCCTCAGCCACCCCTATCAACAACGTATGGCACGCATCAAGCGTTGGCCCCATGTGGAGCCAGGTTGGGACGATACACCTGTCCAAGGGAGACAACCGTATCTATGTAAAAGACCTGAAGGAAGGTACCCACATCTACAGAATCTTCATCGGTCTTTATCCGCCGTTTGTGAAAGAACCTCGTGTCCGTATTCCCGCATCACACTTTCTGAGCCGACAGGAATCCATAGAGCTGGTCAAGGGCTTGGGCTATACCGATGGACTGGCCGTATATCCCTTTTACACACCGTCATATCACCAGGAAAACCTCAAGGCGGCACCCAGCGTGACCTTTGAGATAGACCTGCAGCCAGCCGACACGACCATCGAGATCCGTACTCTCCCCACACTTCACGTCTACGACGGGCGTGACGCACGCTATGCCGTCCAGTTAGGCGATTCGGAGCCTGCCGTGTTCTCCATACATGCCAATGACTTCACTCCAGAATGGCGTTTGAATGTGCTGCGTGGCTATGAATCGAGGACCATTCCTGCCAACAGGACTGGCAAGCAGCTGCTGCACATCTACCTGCTCGACCCATGCATTGTGCTGCAGGAAGTGCTGATCCATTCTAAAGAGTAAGAGCACGCACCCTGCCAATCCCATCCCCCATTGCAGGATGCCATGCTGTGGCTGCGGCTCGTCACTGGCAGCAGCATCTCCCTGCCATCATGGATCAATCTGACGGCCAAGCCTCTATTAGAAGGGGCAACCTCTCAACCCGACCATATTGCCGGAACCGGAGCAGGGTGCGCATGGCGCACCCTGCTCCGGTTCCGGCAGCTGAGTTCCCGCTGAAAGCCCACCATCATGGAGACCACTCCCACACGCTGACACCGACTGACAGCCTTTCTCAGCCAATACTTGTATACCCATCACCCGAGTACTCTGTGAGAAGTACTCGGGTACTTCAGCTGCAATATTCCAGTACTTCACGTGAAGTATTCCACAGCCGCTTATCTTCCACAATCCGATTCGCCTGTCCCCGGAAGGCCACACCTCACCATATCATCTCTTTGCCCTGTCTCAGCCTGACCTTTCCGTCCACTTCCTCAAAATGCTCGTTGAAGCGTTCGCGTGTGCGTTTCCACCGGTTGTGGCTCCAAAGGTATATCTCAGGCTGCCGGCGGATTGATTTCTCCAGCTCTTGAAAGTAAAGGTCGGTTATCTCATAGTCGGGTATTCCTTTCGTCTCACGGTTCATGACACGCATCTCGCAGTTATAGTGCCCACGGCTGACACGGGTCACATCGCCGTAGACGAATACCTGGCGGGTGTGCTTGACGATACGTTCGGCCCCTGTCAGCACGGGAGTGTCATGGTTGAGGAAGCTTACCCAGTGGTGTATGCTCCACCAGAAGGGACTCTGGTCAGAGATATATCCCACGGCAAGCGGTTTCCCCTCACGGGCGAACTGGATGATCTTGCGCAGCGACTCCTGCATCGGGATGCAGAGGGCACCTTGCCGCTCACGCACGAACTTGAAGAGCCTGTCGAAGTACTCGTTCTCCAGCGGGTGGTAAAGCTGACAGCAGAGAGCCTCCGGAGCCCAGTAGGGCATTGACGTTATCCATTCCCAGTTGCCCAAGTGGCCCAGATAAATGGCGACTGACTGTCCTTCAGACAGTACCTGGTTGATTTCCTCCATGCCCGTGAAGGTCATCCGCTTCATGAGCTGCCGGCGGCTCATGGTCATGAGCTTGATGGTCTCGACAAGATAGTCGCAGAACCAATGGTAGAAGCCGCGCTCAATGTCGAGAAGCTCCCGGTCGGATTTCTCAGGGAAACTGCTTTTGAGGTTGCCCCATATCACCCGATGACGGTACCTGACGAGTCTTCCTACGAGCAAGTACAAGGCATCCGATAATATGTAAAGCACGCATAGAGGCATCAATGACATCACATACCAGAAGCCATAGACGAGAAAATAGAGAAGTCGGTATAGTGTTTTCTTCATGTTGGGAGTAGTTTTGAGGCTGATTGAAAGGAGATGCCCAAGGGGCCATCCCTTCCTCCTGGCCGATTGTCCGTTCCTTGTCAGCCTGCCATTTGGCTGGAGGCCACAGTCCGTCTGTCGGCACGCAGCTGGTCATGGACCATTCTGTACATATATTGGTAGATGATAGCCTTCAGCTCCCGTTCCATCTTAGCCTGCTCGGGGACACGTCCGGCAAGGTTCTGCTGCATCAGCAGGTCAGTCAGCCGGTAGATGGCACGCGTCTTCTTTCCGTCCCACTGGAGTACATAGCCATACTTGATGTACTGGTAGATGCCGTTCAGATAGTTCACCGCCCATGTCTCCCTGGCCGGTGTCCGCAGGAGGTCGAAACCGAAGGAGAGGTATCTCTTCGGATATCCGATGTGGTTCAGCAGCGTGGGCATGATGTCGATCTGCTGGGCAATGCCATCTATGCGTCCCGGCTTGATCTCACCTGACGGGTCATATATGATAATGGGTGAGCAGAAACCGCCTATGTCGGTCTTGTATTGCTCATGGTCGCTTTGGTTGGTATGGTCACTTGTCAGCACGAAGATGGTGTTCCTGAACCAAGGCTGCTTGCTGGCTGATGCGAAGAACCTGCCGATGGCCATGTCAGTATATCGTATGCACTTATGTATGGGCAGGCCTTCCTCCTTGTAGATGTCCCTGTACTTATCCGGCACCACGAAGGGGTCGTGGCTCGATACGGTGAAGAGGGCGGTCATGAAAGGCTGCTTCATCTCGCCCATCTTCGTGCAATAATATTGCAGGAACGGCTCATCCCAGATACCCCAGTTGCCGTCGAAGTCCTTGTCGCCGCCGAATCGTGGGTCGGCAGCGTAGTCCTGACGGCCATAATAGCTTTGGAAACCTATCTTGTTGGCGAATGCGAGGAAGCCCATTGAGCCACGGTTGGCGCCGTGGAAGAAGGCGGTCTGGTAGCCCCAGCGGCTCAGCAGGCCCGGAATACCCGTGTAGTCGTTCATTGAGGCAGGAGTGAGGATGAAGGGCTCACCGAAACGGGGAATGCTGCACAGGACTGACGGCATGCCGTCAATGCTCTTCCTGCCGTTGCAGAAGGAGTATCTGTAGACAAGACTCTTCTCTATCAGCTTATCAACATTCGGGGTATAGCCTTTGTATTTCCCCCCGAAGAAGTCCTTGTTGAAGCCGCCGATGTATTCCCTTCCGAAGCTCTCGACTATCAGGATGACGATGTTCTTCTTCTTTGGGAATGTTTTCCCGGCTGTGACGATGGCTGAGTGTTCCTGCTGGTGGAACGGGCTATAGACCTCAGCTGAGGCCTCCAGGGAGGGGAAATAGTCAGGTACAGTGAAGTCGGACTTGCCTATTGTACGGATAAGGGCAAAAGGTGTGTTGAGTACCAGGGCGCAGTCAGTAGGGCGGTCAACGTACTGATTGGCATTACTGATGGTTATCGGGCGCACACCCGACTGCAGGCCGCCACGGCATCCGCCAACGGTCAGCACACCTGCCACGGCAAAGCATACGAAAAGCTTGGCGGCATAAATCCACCGGCTCCGCACGGTGCTGTAGCCACGGTGGTCAGTCCGTGGCATGACATAGAGTCTCCATGCCAGCCATACCACGATGATGAAAATCAGGAGAAGATACCAGTGGGTGAGCGTGTTGTTGAGAATGATGCCGGCAAGGTTATTCTCGTTGTCGAACTCGCGGAAGACACTGGTCGTAGTGCGGCGCAACGTGAAGGGAAAATAGACCGAATCGGCAAGGTTGATGGCCAGTGAGAGGGCATTGACAGTCACGAACAGCCACTTGCATACCTTGTGATAGGCCCGGTTTTCCTTCAGCCATAACGGCAGAAGCATCAAGACAATGTAAGGAATATGGGTGTACAGGATGGCAGTGGTATCGAAGAGGAGGCTTCCCCGCACCCACATCCAAAGGGAAGAAGCCGTCAGGCCGTCAATAAAATAACTGTAGTTGACGAAAAAGTAAGTCAGCCGGGCCACAAAGAAAATGGCATATGCCAACAGCAGGTTGAGTGCCAAGGCTATTGGCGAGCCGAATGTGGATTTCAATAAATGTCTCATTATGAGTAAAAAAGCTTGTCTTCCTGTATCTCTCTATATCTCCTGCATGTCATGCAGCTTCTTGTAGTAGCCATCCATAGCCATGAGTTGGTCATGTGTTCCCCGCTCTACAATCTCACCTTCGTGCATCACGCAGATCTCATCGGCATTCTTGATGGTTGACAGACGGTGGGCAACGGCAATGGTGGTGCGGGTCTTCATCAGGCGGAAAAGGGCATCCTGCACGAGCCGTTCGCTCTCAGTGTCGAGGGCTGACGTGGCCTCATCGAGGATGAGAATGGGCGGATTCTTCAGGATGGCACGGGCTATGCTGACACGCTGGCGCTGTCCGCCCGAGAGACGTCCGCCCCGGTCGCCGATGTTCGTGTCATATCCCTTCTCGCTCTGGAGGATGAACTCATGCGCGTTGGCTATCTTCGCCGCTTCCTCAATGTCCTTGTCCGTGACACCCTCAACGCCGAAGGAGATGTTGTTGCGGAAGGTGTCATTGAAGAGGATGGCCTCCTGGTTGACGTTTCCTATCAGCTGGCGCAGGTCATGTATGCCAAGATCCTTCACGTTTATACCGTCAATGAGGATCTCACCCTCCTGCACGTCGTAGTAACGGGGAATGAGATCGAGCAGGGTAGACTTGCCTGAGCCGCTCTGTCCTACCAGTGCGATGGTCTTGCCCTTCGGGATGATGATGTTGATGTCTTTCAGAACCCAGTGCAATGTAGGGTTGCCGTCAGCATCATGCTCGTCAGAATAGGCGAAGCTGACGTGTCGGAACTCTATCTGATGCTCAAAGGCATCAATGTGTACAGGTTTCTCCGGATTCTGTATCTCTATCTCAGCCTTGAGAATCTTGTCGACACGTTCCATGGACGCAAGTCCCTTAGGGATGTTGTAGCCAGCCTTCGAGAACTCCTTGAGCGGGTTGATGATGCTGTAGAGGATGACAAGGTAGTAGATAAAGGTAGGACCACTGATGACAGGATACTGTCCCAAGACAAGCGTTCCGCCGAACCACAGCACGACGATGATCATCACCGTGCCGAGAAACTCGCTCATCGGATGGGCCAGCTGCTGGCGGATGTTCACCCGCATGATGTCATCCCGATACTGCGAGTTGACCCTGTCGAACCGTCCGTTCATCTTCTCCTCGGCACAGAAGGCCTTGATGATGCGCAGTCCGCCCAGCGTCTCCTCCACCTGGCTCATGGTGTCGCTCCACAAGGCCTGCGCCGTGACGCTGTTCTGCTTCAGTTTCCTGCCCACATAGCCCATGAACCATCCGAAGATGGGGACGAACAGCAGTGTGAAGAGTGTGAGCTGCCAGGAGATGATGAGCAGAGTGGTGAAGTAGATGACAATCAGCACCGGGTTCTTGAAGAGCATGTCAATCGATGCCATGATGGAGTTGTCAATTTCCTGCACGTCACCGCTCATGCGGGCAATGATGTCTCCCTTGCGTTCCTCGCTGAAGAAACCTAAGGAGAGGGATGTTATCTTCTTGTAGAGCTGGTTGCGGATGTCACGGACAACGCCTGTACGGATGGGAATGATGGATGCGGAGGAGAGGAAGTAGGCCCCAGTCTTCAGGAAAGTCATGAAGGCAAGCACCAGACCGATGAGCAGCAGCGTTGTCGTCGGTCCCCAGCTGGTAATGAAAATCTGTGTGTAATAGTCGGCATTGTTGGCCAGCACATCCTTGAAAGAGCCTTCGCTCCATGACATGATGTGTGTAGCTCCCGTCCCAGAATCAACCTTGAAAAGAATCTGTAGGAGTGGTATCAGCGTGGCAAAGGAGAAGATATTCAGCACTGCCGATAATATATTGAACACTATCGCCAGCACAAGATACTTCTTGTAGGGTGGCACGAACCTGCGTAAGACCTGTATAAATTCCTTCATGGGCTTATCTTCTTATCCAGTTTTCTGTTTTCACATGTTTGTGTCAAGCAAATACTTAGTCTTCATCAAACATTGTCAGTTTTTGAATATTATCAGTCTCTCTTCCCTCTGTAATGGTATGTTTCATGGTGTCTATGCCAACATTCTTCCATGAACCGGCAATACTGTCAAGCAAACTAAGTTTCTCTTTGTCTTTCCCTCTCACTTCTTCTTTGGCCTCATTGATAAGCCTTTCTCCCAGACACCTTTTATTATGGGGAAAGAGAGACATGGAATTGATGAGTTTCAAGAAAAGCCCCAGATTGACAGTTGCTTCCATTTCTTTATCTGATTTCTATTTTGCAAATATAACCATTAAAAGCAAAACCGCAAAATAGTTTTACGGTTTTATATCTTTTACAGACTTCCTTCACACCTCTTCACCAAACAAAGTGGCGCTGGTTGACCCTGTAATCTTCACACGGACGGTCTCCCCGATGTGATGCTTGCCACGGGCGATGACCACAGCCTTGTTCTGCTCGGTGCGTCCCATGAGCTGTTCACGGCTTCGCTTTCCGAACCGTTCAATGAGAATGTCGAACTCCTTTCCCTCATCTTTCCTGTTCTGCTCGGCAGAAATCTCGGTCTGGAGCCGTATCAGCTCATTCAGACGTTGTATCTTCTCCTCCTCGGGCACGTTGTCGGGCAGGTGCTTGGCTGCGTAAGTTCCCGGCCGTTCGGAGTACTTGAACATGAAAGCAGAGTCGAATCCCACCTCACGCATCAGCGAGAGTGTCTGCTGGAAGTCCTCTTCCGTCTCATTGTGATAGCCTATGAAGATGTCCGTCGTCAGTCCGCAGCTTGGGATGATGCGGCGGATGGCTGCCACTTTCTCCAAGTATTCCTCACGGGTATATTTCCTGTTCATATTCTTCAGCACCGAGTTGCTTCCGCTCTGTGCCGGGAAATGGATGTGATTGCAGAGATTGGGCTCAGCGGCGATGGCATGCAGGATGTCCTCCGTCATGTCCTCGGGGTTGGAGGTGGTGAAACGTACACGCATATCCGGCACGCTCTGTGCCACCTTGCGGAGCAGTTCAGCGAATGAGGTGCCGTTCTCGGGGCGCTTACCGTTGGGCAGCAGTCCGTATGAGTTGACGTTCTGTCCCAACAGCGTCACCTCCTTGAAGCCCTTGTCGTGCAGATCCCGCACCTCTTTCATGATGCTCTCCACGTCACGTGAGCGTTCACGTCCACGGGTGAAAGGCACAATGCAGTAGTGGCAGAAGTTGTTGCAGCCACGCATGATGCTCACGAAGCCTGACACACGGTTGCCCCCGATGCGCTGCGGGACGATGTCACGATAGGTCTCGGTGGTGGAAAGCTCAATGTCAAGAGCATTGTTGCCGTTCTCGCACTGTGCGATCATGTCCGGCAGGTTGAGGTAAGAGTCAGGGCCACATACGAGGTTGGCATAGTGATTCTGAATCAGGTCGTCCCGCACACGTTCCGCCATGCAGCCTAAGACACCTAAGATGAGCTTCCGCCCCTTCTTCTGCTCGGCATGAAGCGTATCAAGCCGGTTGTAAATCTTGTTCTCTGCGTTCTCACGTACAGAGCAGGTGTTGAGGAAGATGGCATCAGCCTCGTCCTCATTCTCACAGACATCATAGCCTGCCATCTTCATCACGGAGGCAACCACCTCAGAGTCAGCCACGTTCATCTGGCAGCCGTAGGTCTCAATATAGAGTTTCTTCATTCTTTGATTCTCGAAAAAATATCAGCATGCAAAGTTACGAAATAGTTTACAGACGGGCGAATCACCGCCTGACTATTTGATGTTCAGCACCGTGTCAGGCATTGATCAGGCACAGGTGATGTACTTCCATTTCAAATCTTGCAAACACCTTTACTGCCTATCTCGGATATTTTCAGTAACTTTGCACCAAACAAAGAATATGGAAACGAATATACAGGATTATGAGATAATGGCACCTGTCGGCTCACGTGAGTCGCTGGCTGCCGCCATCCATGCCGGAGCCAACTCGGTCTATTTCGGCATCGGGAAGCTGAACATGCGCTCGCACTCAGCCAACCACTTTGACATAACTGACCTGGAGGAGATTGCCGAGACCTGCAACGCGCAGGGTATCAAGACCTATCTGACGGTGAACACGGTCATCTACGGTGAGGACATCGACACGATGCACGAGATCATTGATGCCGCCAAGGCTGCCCGTATCTCTGCCGTCATCGCCAGTGACGTTGCCGTGATGGTCTATTGCCGGCAGGTGGGGGTTGAGGTTCACCTCTCCACGCAGCTGAACATCTCCAACATCGAGGCCCTGAGGTTCTATGCCCAGTTCGCCGATGTCGCCGTGCTGGCACGTGAGCTGAACATGGACCAGGTGAAGCGCATCCACGAGCAGATCATTGAGCAGAACATCTGCGGCCCGATGGGGCAGCCCATCCGCATTGAGATGTTCTGCCACGGTGCCCTCTGCATGGCTGTGTCAGGCAAGTGCTACATGAGCCTGCACGATGCCAACCGCTCTGCCAACCGTGGCGAGTGCGTGCAGATATGCCGCCGAAGCTACACCGTGACCGACAATGAGACGGGCAACCAGCTGGAGATTGACAACAAGTACATCATGAGTCCGAGGGACCTGAAGACCGTCCGCTTCATCGACCGCATGATGGATGCCGGCGTACGTGTCTTCAAGATTGAGGGGCGAGCCCGCGGACCGGAGTATGTACACACGGTTGTCACCTGCTACAAGGAGGCCATACAGAGCGTTCTCAACGGCACCTTCACCGAGGAGAGGAAGGACCAGTGGGACGAACGGCTGTCAACAGTCTTCAACCGGGGTTTCTGGGACGGCTACTACCAGGGACAGACGATGGGCGAATGGACGAAGCACTATGGCAACAAGGCCACGGAGAAGAAGGTTCTCATTGGCAAGGTGATGAAGTATTTCTCCCGTCTGGGCGTTGCCGAGATTGCCGTGGAGGCAAACACCTTCGGGAAAGGCGACAAGCTCCTTGTCACGGGCAACACCACGGGAGCCATGTTCCTCAATGCCGAGGAGATAAGATATGACCTGAAGCCTGTGGAGACAGCCCTCCAAGGGTGGCGCGTCTCCATCCCCGTACCAGGCAAGGTGCGCCCAAATGACAAGCTGTTCAAGCTGGTGAGGGAGGAAAAGGAGTGAAGGAGTGAAAGAAACCAAGACAGATAAACAGAAGAATCATGACTATAAACGAAACACAAGACGCAGTCATCGAGGAGTTTGAGGACTTCACTGACTGGATGGACAAATATCAGATGCTGATAGACTTAGGCAATGACCTGGAGGAGCTTGACACACGGCATAAGAACGACCAGAACCTCATTGACGGCTGCCAGAGCCGCGTGTGGCTGCAGTGTGACCATGTTGACGGGAAGCTCGTCTTCACCGCCGACTCTGACGCTCTCATCACCAAGGGCATCATCGCCCTCCTCATCCGTGTGCTGAGCAACCACACACCGCAGGAGATTCTCGATGCCGACCTCTACTTCATCGACAGGATCGGCTTGCGACAGCATCTATCACCGACACGCAGCAACGGCCTGCTGTCAATGGTGAAGCAGATCAAGGCCTACGCACTGGCTTACAGTGTGAAATAAAGGGCTTGGAGAAGGTTTCTTTTATGAGAAAACTGCGTACCATTGAGATGAACCGGCTTTCCATCGAGGAGTTCAGGGAAGCCGAGAAACTGCCGCTCATCGTTGTCCTTGACGATGTGCGGTCATTATATAATGTGGGAAGCGTCTTCCGTTCGGCCGACGCTTTCCGTGTGGAGGCCATCTACCTCTGCGGCATCACCGCCACACCCCCCAACGCCGAGATACACAAGACGGCCTTGGGCGGGGAGGATTCCGTCAGCTGGCGATACTTTGAGCGGACGGAGGATGCCATCAGCGAGCTTCATCGGCAGGGTGTCCTCGTCTACAGTGTGGAGCAGGTGAAGGGCTCAACCAAGCTGCAGGAGCTGAATCTCCGTCATCTCCACCCCGACTCTACGGATAAAGTAGAACAGCACAATGTACTTGACGGAACGGCTGCCATAGAATCAGCTTCCTACTCATCAACCACCACCCATCACCCATCACCCATCACCCGCTACGCCATTGTGATGGGAAACGAGGTGAAGGGTGTGAAGCAGTCAGTGGTAGACATGAGTGACGGCTGCCTGGAGATACCGCAGTTCGGCACCAAGCACTCACTCAACGTGAGCGTCACAGCGGGCATCGTCATCTGGGAGTTCGCCCGACAGCTGCTGCTCTCAGATGCCGGATAGAGGCTGTCATGCCTGCGGCCATGACTCTCCGGATAAGACTTACGGTCACGGCGGGCAGGCTCCTGCATCACCATTGGCAAGCTCCTGCACAGTACTTCACGTGAAGTACCGGACTATTGCTGCTGAAGTACCGCAGTACTTCACGTGAAGTACTGGCGCCATCTGGCATCTATCAGTGCCCGGAACGGGGCAGCCTGCCATCAGAGAGCTTACAGCACATGCCCCCATCCCTCACTCCTGCCGGTCCCTTATCTTCTTCTCTATCACCTTGGCGACGATGATGAACTGATAAAAACCGTTCATCACGCTGTCAATAAAGCCCGTCACACCATTGCAGATCTCACCGTTCAGGAAGTAAGACTTGAAGAAACGCCAGAACGGACGTACCAGCAATGCCCATACACCGTAATCCTTTCCCTGCTTCTTCAGCACCTCATCGGTTGTGTAACGGTTGCACTTCTCCAGCTGGTCATCCAGGTAATTCTCAGCCAGATGCACCAACCTGACATTCGCAAGCCTGTTGTCAATGCGCTCCGTCCGCCCTGGAATCTCCGGAATGGAATGTACATAAGGTGGCCAGTTCATCCCCTCCCTTACAAAGAAGCGCAATTGGTAATCCTTGGAAAAGCCTTTCTTCGGCATATTCATAAAGCGGTTCTGACGTGGGATGAACAGTCCTTGCGCACAATCAGGCTGCTGGACATACCTGTAAAGATAGTCGCGGAGCTCAGGTGTCACCAGCTCGTCAGCATCGACCACCAGCACCCATTGGGACGAGGCACTCTGCACGGCAAAGTTGCGGGCCGGCTCCACGATGGCATAATTGCCCCTGGGGAACGTTACCAACTTGCATCCGTTGCGCCGTGCAATCTCAACGGTATGGTCAGTACTCTCCATATCGCACACGACAACCTCGTCAAAGCCCCTGACCGAGTCGAGTACGCGCTGCAGGAATTTCTCCGCATTGTAAGTATTGATGACTACTGATATTTCTTTTTTTCCCATCTTATGGGCAAAGATACGATATTTTTCCGTATTTTTGCACTATGCCAATTGAAAAAGAAATGACCATAGGATTCGATGCCAAGCGAATCGTAAGCAACAGGACAGGATTAGGCAGCTATGGGCGCAATCTCATCAATGACCTTGCCGCCATCAACTCCACTGACCGTATTCTCCTCTTCGCCCCCGACAGCGGACATGCTGACCTGCGTGAGCAGGTTGTCATGCGTGGGAACGTGCGCCTCATCTGCCCTGAGAACCTCCATTTCCGCTTCCAGCGTGACCTCTGGCGCACGCATGGCATTGTCAGGTCGCTGCGCGAGAACGGTGTGCATATCTTCCACGGTCTGTCAGGTGAGTTGCCTCATGGGCTGAAAGCTGCTGGCATACGGGGCATCGTGACCATCCATGACCTCATCTTCCTGCGCCACCCTGAGTATTACAACTGGATAGACGTGCAGATCTACAAGCGAAAGTTCCACCAGACCCTGCGTGAGGCCGACCGTATCATCGCCATCAGCGAGTGTACCAAACGTGACATCCTCCACTATGGCAACTTCCCGGAAGACCGTATTGACGTGATTTACCAGAGCTGTGACACCCGGTTCAAGCAGCGTTCGGACGAGCTGACAAAACAACGGGTGAGGCAACAGTACTCTCTTCCCAACCGTTACATCCTCAACGTAGGAACCGTAGAGGAGCGGAAGAACGTCCTGCTCGCCATCAGGGCACTGCGCAATCTCCCTGATGAGCTTCATTTAGTGGTGGTCGGCCGGCAGACCAAGTACCAGCGCACTCTACAAAAGGAACTGAATGACGGCCTTTCAAGCCGTGTCCATTTCCTGCAGGGCGTGCCCAATGCTGACCTGTATGCCATCTACCAGCAGGCCCAGTGCTTCGTCTACCCCTCCCGCTATGAGGGTTTCGGCATCCCTATCATCGAAGCCATACAGAGCGGACTGCCCGTTGTGGCCGCCACGGGGAGCTGTCTTGAGGAGGCAGGAGGGCCCGACTGCCTGTACGTTGACCCTGATGACCCTGAAGCCATGTCTGAAGCCATCAGTTCCCTTCTGACTGGAAGCAACGAGAGTACAGCCCGGAGCAAAGAATATGTCAGACGGTTTGAGAACAACAGCGTAGCCCAGCAAATACAACATATTTACCAACAAATCATCCTATGACTGAAAAGCCTTCAGTAACGGTGATCACCGTATGCTATAACGCAGCCTCACTGCTCCGGAGAACCATCCGAAGTGTGGCTGACCAGCAGTATGACAAGATAGAATATATCATCGTGGACGGCGGTTCTACTGATGAGACAAAAGAAATAATACGTCACAACGCTGCCTGCATCACACGATGGACAAGCGAGCCTGACCACGGCATCTACGATGCTATGAACAAAGGTGTAGCCATGTCAACAGGAGATTGGGTCATATTCCTCAATGCTGGAGATACTTTTGCTGATAAAGACGTATTGCAGAAGGTTTTTGCCGAGCACAAGCAGGCTGATGTCATCTATGGAGATGTGCGTAGGAATGGTATTGTCAAGCCGGCGGAACCCCCTCATAACGGTCACCGTATGTACTTCTGTCACCAGAGCTGCCTGACACGGACAGAGTGCCTGAGGAATTTCCCCTATGACACCAGTCATAAAATGTCAGCTGACTTCAAACTCTATAAAACCCTTTGGAAAAATCATTGCCGCTTCCTCCAAGTACATTTTGCCATTGCTGACTTTGACACGACAGGGGTCTCCAGTACCAACCGCTCACAAGGAATACTCGACAACATCCACGTCATACAGGAGGTTGATGGGCTTATTGACCAAATACGGCTGTTGCCAAGGCTGTGGTTTGTCTATGCGATGTGCAGAATAAGAAATAAATAATACAAGCATACATCTGTGAAGAAGCCATAGCAAGCACCATCACACTGCCTTGTGCCATACAACTTTATATGATACAAGATTGTACGATACGGAAAAAAACATTAACTTTGCCCCACCAACCATACATTGGGTGAAGAGTTCAATTAAATATGCCACACAGCCGCACAGTCCTGACCTACTAAAGAAGATTCCTTATTCTGAATGGGATAGGATGACCATCAGCCATTTTGCTGACGGAAAGGAGTTGACCGAATGGGGCTGGTTCCACCGTAGAATGATACAACAATAAAAATAAGAACATGATACCAAAAGTGATTCATTACTGCTGGCTAAGCGATGATCCCTATCCAGAGAAGATACAGAAGTGCATGGAAACATGGCGCAAGGTGCTGCCTGACTATGAGATAAAGCTCTGGAATACACACAACTTTGACATTTCACAGGCACCCGAGTACGTCCGTGAGGCATACGAGCAGCACAAGTGGGCCTTCGCAGCCGACTATATCCGCATGTATGCCCTCTATACCGAAGGAGGTATCTATCTCGACTCTGACGTGAAGGTGATAAAATCCTTCGACAGATTCCTCAACCACCACTTCTTCACATCCCTGGAGTATCATCCCGCACAGGTTGAGATGACCGGCGCACTTGGCATGATTGACTCAGAGGGCAACCGTATCAAGGAAGGCTTTGTCTCCGGAATACAGATTCAGGCTGCCGTAATGGGATCCGAGCCTGGCTGCGCCTTTGTCAAAGACGTGCTTGACGACTACGAGACACGCCACTTCATCCTCCCCGAGGGTTCCAACGGCACTGGTGTCATCTCTCCCTTTGTCTACGCAAGGGTGATGGAGAAGTATGGATTCAAGTACATTGACAAGGACCAACCACTGCAAGACAACATGATGGTCTACCGTTCTGAGATATTCGCCGGCAACAAGCACGAGGCGACACCTGCCTCCTATGCCATCCACTATTGCGCTCACAGCTGGAAACCTACTTGGAAGGAGAAACTGAGAAAATGGATTTCAGCAGGCTGAATGCCTGTCCTGATTTACAAACAATCATTCATAAAAGCGGCAAGGCGACCCACATCAATCTGTGAGGTCGCCTTGTCCGTTCTGTATGAATGACATCTGATCCAGCCAGTATCTACATGCCCGTGCCGGCTCCCATGCCCATTCCGTTAAGCTGCTGGCCGTTCTGCTGGTGTTCCTGGAAGTCGTTTGAGATCTTGCTCTCATGCTGCTGGAACTGCTTCTTGGTATTGCCGAAGTTCCAGGTGACGGTGAGCATGATGTTCTGCATGGGGACTGTGATGTTCATGACATTCTCAAAATCCTTTCCGCGGCTGTACTGCTTGATTTTCAACTTGCCCGTAAAGGGAACCATATATTGCAGGCTGATGTTCATCTTGTCTTTGAAAAGGCTCTTTGAAAGGGTTGTACTGGCCATATTGAAGCCTCCCTGATAGCCCTGCAGGGAATACCGCTTCGTCATTCCGCCTAAGAACATACTCCATTTCAGCTCCCAGGGCAGCGTCTGCTGTAGTCCCAGGAAGGCCGTGGCCTGCCATCCGTGATTGCGCTCGCCCAACTGCTCTGACCGGATGTCTCCATAGTCGAAGCCCGCATTGAGCATCAGACGGGTCTTGGTGGTGAGGGCATAGTTCATGAAAGTGTTGAAGTTCGTCCATCGGCTGCGCACAATGTTGCCATAAGTGGTGTTCAGAACGTTGTCACGCAGGAAGGAATATTGCTCAATCTGGTTGTTGGCAAAGTTCTCGCCTAACGTCACATTGATCATGAACTTCGGCGTAAACGAATTGAACACCAGGCTGACGTTGTGGCTCTTCTCCACCTCCAGGTCCGGATTGCCGTATGACAGGATGGTCGGATTGGAACGGTCAACGTACGGATTGAGGTAACTGATGCCCGGGCGGCTGATGAGCATGCCGTAATTCACACCTAAATTGACACCTGAGGAGATGTTATAGGTAAAGCTTGCAGAGGGAACAAGGTTGTCATAGTTCTTCTTGAAATCCTCGCCTGCACCAAGAATGAACCTCACGTTCTCCCATGTGCGCTCATAGCGGATGCCGGCCTTGGCTCCGAGCTTTCCAAGTGTGGCGCTGTATTCAGCATACCCGGCAAGAATGTCCTGCGTGTTCCTGTAGTTGACACTGTTCTGCTCATTGTACTGCTCCTCACCGTTCACGACATTATAGAAACGTGAGTCGGATGAGTTCCGGCGGGAGATATACTTCATTCCGGCATTCAGCGTCTTGTTCTTGCCCAGCGGTGTGGTGTAGTCAGCCTGCACCGTATGCTCCGTTCCCCGTGTCTTCGCCTCCGAATAGAGGTCGATGAGCGGGATGGTGACACCTTCCGGCAGCGCGTCGTAGGTACGGCGGTTCTCGCTTGTCGAGGGACTGGTGGTGAAGAGATAGCTCAGGGTGAGGCTGCTCGTGCGGTCCTTATTGAAGAAACGCTGATAGTCAACGCTCGCATTAAAGGAGTTGCTGGAGTTCTCCATTATCATCCCGTTACCATAGGAGAATCCTGTGCCGTAGGCTCCACCTGAGAAAGCAGTCGTCGGATGCCCGTCATTCTTCATAGTGAAGGCTGTCAAACCTACCGTAGCCCCGATGTTGCTCATCGAGTCCAGCTCATATCCCAGACTGAGATTGCCCATCGTGAAGGGAACACGTGTGTTCCCCCTCTGCCAGTAAGCCATCGTGGATCCATCAGTTGCCGTTCTGGCCATCTCAGTCTCCGTCCCGTTCATCCACGAGCGGTTGTACATCACGTTGGCACTGTAGGTCAGCTTACCCTGCTGACCGCTCAGGAAGGCCGATGCACGCCAGTTACGGTTGCCAGCCGTCAGGCTGACGTTGCCGTTATAGCCATTCATATTGACCTTCTTCCCGTCCTCATGGTTCATCACGATGTTGAGAACACCACCCACACCCTCAGCATCATACTTCGCACCAGGGTTGGTCACCACCTCTATTGACTTCACCGCCGATGCGGGCATGGCCTTGAGAATCTGTGAGGGATTGGCTGAGAACATCACATTGGGCTTCCCATCAACGTAGACCTTGAATGAGCTTTGTCCGTTCACGGTGATATTGTCCTGCCCGTCAACTGTAACCATCGGCACCTTGCGCAGCATATCGAGGACCGTGTTCGACTTGGCATCGTTGTCCGACTGCACATCATACGTCATCCTGTCGGTCTCCATCTTCACGAGCGGTTTCTGCGCCACCACCTCCACACCTTCCAGCTGTTTGGCATCGTCCTGCACAAGCAGCGTGCCGAGGTTGATGGCACCTCCCAAGGCTGACAGCTGCACCTTGCGCACAATCTCCTTCCTGCCCATTGAGCTGAACGAGACGATGTAACTGCCCTGTCCGGTCACCTTTTGGCTGAACTTCCCGTCCATGTCCGTCACCGACATGGCTACGGGCTTCTCACTCCTGCGCCCTTTATAGACCCTTACCGTAGCATAAGGCTCACTCTCGTGGGTCAACGAGTCAATCAGCTCACCCGTTATCGTTGAGGTCTGACCGTGAACGGTCATGGCAACTGTCATCAGCCCAAGTGTAATGAAAATTCTGCTTATTCTCATGTTTCTTTCGTTTTAACGGGTGCAAAGTTAAGACATCATTACTTATCCACCAAATTATATTCAATCATATAATCAGTTTTCTTCAACTGAAAAGGGCCTCCGCCATCGTGACTACGATGGAACGGAAGCCCTTTCCTTTATCTTAAGGGTGAGAGAAAGTCAAGACAGATGTGCTGCCAATGCCCCTGGCAACAGTCAGTTACCGCTCTTATCCACCCTAACCAGCTGAATGGCAAAACCGCCACTCTTGGCCAAGTGCAGGTCAAGTACAGCCTCATGGTCAACCATCCGCTGGTCTATCGTCATGGAATAAGGATTTTTATCATACTCGGCATCAGGCCCGTCCTTGTAGATGACAGCCTTGTAGGACGCGCCGGGTGTGAGGAAGTCGAGCCTGAGTCTCAGGTCACGGGCATTCTCATCGGTCAGTCCGCCCACAAACCAGTTCTCACTGTCACGATCCTTGCGTGCCGTGACAATGTACTTGCCAATCTCAGCCATCGGCACCAGGGTGCGCTGCCAGTTGGTCGGGACACTCTCAATGAAGGCGAAGGCAGGCTGATGCTCATAGTTCTCAATCTCGTCAGCAGCCATCTGCCAAGGTGCATAGATGACAATGTACTCAGCCAGCTGCTTCGCCAGCGTGGTGTGGGGATGCGTCTGGGGATAGACACGTCCCTCCAGGTTGAAGATACCCGGCGTGAAGTCAATCGGTCCAGCCAGCTGACGGGTGAACGGAATGACGCAGAGGTGGTAAGGCGGATTGCCGCCATTCGCATCCCAGGCATTCCATTCCTGCCCGCGGACCCCCTCACCTGAGATAAGGTTAGGATAAGTGCGTTGCAGGCCGGTAGGCATGGCAGGCTCATGGTTGACCACCATGATGTGATGCCGGGCAGCCGTCTCTATCACCTTGCGGTAATGGCGCACGCCATACTGTGAGTGCTGCAGCTCCTTGCCGTCCATCACAGGATTGACATAGCCCGTCTTGATGGCCTTGATGCCCATCCGCTCATAGAGGCTGAATGCCTCCTCAAGCTGGTTCTCATAGTTCTTGGCAGCACCGCCCGTCTCGTTGTGGGCGATGAGCGACACACCCTTTGAGCGTGCATACTTCTGCAGGCCGTCAAAGTCATAGTCAGGATAAGGCTTGGTGAAGGAGAACCTGTCGCCCTCCTTGCCCCAGTCGCCGTCCCAGCCATAGTTCCATCCCTCCACAAGCACGCCCTTGAAGCCATGCCTTGCGGCGAAGTCAATGTAGCGTCTCGTATTGGCAGTTGTGGCACCATGCTTCGGGCCCTGCGCCCATGTGGCTGTCTGCATGTGATAAGACCACCACACACCCACGTACTTACCTGTCGTGAGCCATGATGTATCTGCAATCTTACACGGGTCATAGAGGTTCAGCATCACACGGTTGGCAATCAGCCCTCCCGGTGTCGTCTCCACGGAGAGCATGCGCCACGGAGAGACGAACGGAGTCTTGGCGAACACCAGCTCACCCGTTGACCACGGAACCAGCTCGGCCTTCAGCCTCACGTTACCGTCCTTCACCTCTACGGGCTTGACGTTGAGTGATGCATAGTCAGTAAGGTTGGCCTCATGGAGCATCATGTAAAGGTCGTTTTTTGCCTCTATGGTCACAGGGGTACATACCTTCTGCTTCCTGCTCAGCGGAGCCTTGGTCCAAAGTCCCTCAAAGTAGTCAGCATCAAAGGGCAGCGTCCATGCCTCAGGGTCGCCCTTGAAGCAGAACTCCGTCTCCTCATCCATGATGACAAAGTCCTTCAGGTTCTTCTGCTCAGGAAAGACATAACGGAACCCCATACCGTCATCAAAGAGCCGGAAGACGACAGTCAGCCGGCGTTGCAGCCCCTTGCGCTGCTGAAGCTGCATGGTAAGCTCGTTGTAGTGGTTGCGCACGCTGGTCTCCTCACCCCACGGCTCTTCCCATGTCTCGTCTTTTGTGGCACGGGAGAAACCCGTGATGCGGAAGTCACGGTCAAGGCTGCCGTCCTTCAGTCTCAGTCCGAGAGCTGAGGGCAGCAGGATGGCTTCCTTCCCGCGGTTCAGCGTATAGTAAGGACGGCCTGCCCGGTCAATGCCGGCCGTCAGCGTGAGGTTGCCTGATGGCGAGCTCACCGCAGCTTCCTGCTTTGCGCCTGCCGTCAACGGAAGGAGCGCAAGGCAGAGAAGCAAAAGGATGTTGATAGTCAGTTTTTGTCTCATATTGGCATATTAACGTTAAATATTATCAAGTATTGCCTTTGCCTCGGCTGTCTTCAGCTGAACAAGGGCATTGTAGGCCTCCGCCACCTTCTCACTTCCCGGATGGGCCGTGCGGGCCTGGTACCAGCGGTAGATAAGCTCAAGGTCGGCCTGCTGATAGCTTACACCCGTGAACTGCTGCAGCATGACAAGGTACTTGTAGCCATACTCCAGTGTAGGCTCAATGGTCGTTCCCTCGCCATAGTCATTCCACGTGCTGACCTGCAGGTAAGAAAGCCCGGCTGTCTTGGCAGCGTCGAGCTGACGCTGGAAAAGAGCCCCGTTCTCACTGTCGTACGTGGTGTATCCGTCTCCTGCACCTCCCTGCCTGTAGTAGTCATGGAAACCTGGCATGGCACCACCGACATAGCACTCAAACTTCTTCGCATCAGCATAATCGGGCGATGGGTTCACCCACGTGTACTCGCCCTGTGCGTTCTTCCCGTAGCTACCCTCATTGGCAAGGTTGATGTGACCGTTGAGGACGAGGAACATTGGCTGCTGGGAGAGGATGGAGAACGTGCGGTACCAGTCCTTCCCCGTCACCATCTGCTGCGGACCGAAGTCAAGCAGGAGCGGACGGCCATTCACTTTCACGTAGCTGTCATCCTTGAAGAAGGTCTCTGCCAGATAGCGCATGTCCTGACGGGCCGCCGTAACCTTGTCGGAGGCTCCGGAGAGGGCATTGTCCTCATAGACGATGCTCATCTTCAGTCCGGCCCGCTTCAGCGCGCGGAAGAGAGCCTCGGTGTTCGACTTGTGGCGGGCAACGGTGTTGTCGCTGTTCACACCGTACCAGTCGACCATCACACCGTCCAGTCCGGCATACTTCATGAGCAGGCACTGATAGTCCAGCACGGCCTCATCGCCACTGGCATAGGGCCCTGTGAGCGGATAGTAGTGGGAGGCTATCTCACGCTTGCCGCTGGCATCTGTCTTGTCAGGGTCGCAGTTTGCCATCGTCCAGTGATAGCCCCACTTGCCCTCGTTGAGCTTGTTTGACGTGCTGGTCTCAAACCACGGCATGAAATGGGCATAGACCTGCATCTGATTGGTCTTCGCCACGGCGACAGGAGCGACCTGCGCCGATGCCTGTGCGTCACTGCCTTTTACAGGCGCACCCTCGTAGCTGTCGGCACAGGATGCCATCAGCAGGGCGGAGGCAGCTGCCAAGGGGAAAATTGATTTTATCTTCATATCTCTTTCTTTTATAGTTGTTAATGGTCAGGATGAATGTTCAGGAAAAAGTTTAAAACTGCCTGTTGGGAGGGCAAAAGCCTCTTGAAAGAATCCCAAAGATGCCCTTTTGAGATGTAAGAGATGCCCTTTCAGACCTTAAAAGCAGCCTTCTTATATTTGTTTTTATATTATTTTCATTTCAATATTAATTTATTTTATACTGATTATTAATTTATTTATATCTTATTTTTAATTTATTTTATAACTAAAAATAGATTATTTATTATATCAAAAGGGCAGCTATTATGGTCTGAAAGGGCAGCTTCTGCATCTCAAAAGGGCAACTTTAAAGATGCAGAAGCTCATATTTCCATTATCTTGCTCTATGAGAGGGCATGACGGATCATGCCCCCTGCAGCATAGAAAAGGATTCCACAAGGGCATAGTCACCCTCAGCCCTAAGACTCATAGCCTGGATTCTGCTTCAGGTTCGGGTTCTTCTCCAGCTCCACCTTCGGGATGGGGTAGATACCCGTGTGATGGTCAGCGGCATCAGCAGGCTTCTCCCACCATGCCTGGAAGTAGGTTCCGAAGCGGATGTTGGTGGTACGGCGCAGGTTCTCAAAGATGAACTCATGCTTCCACTCCGTGTCAATGTCGTCAAGGGTGAGCGTCGTGAGGTCATCAAGGCCCGCACGCTGCCTGATCTGGTTGATGTAAGTGAGGGCTGTCTGCGTGTATCCCAGACGGAAATTGCACTCCGCCTGCATCATCAGTATCTCCGCATAGCGCATCAGCACCCAGTCATTGTCACGCTCCCAGGCATCAGTGGCACTCCACTCATACTTGTCGAGACGGGCACCGGCATTCTGCGCGGCATTCTCAAAGTTGTCAATGTTCTCGGTATAGTTCAGGGGCTCGCCGTTGTCCATAAGCACCTCAGATCCGTCCTTGGCACTGTACTGCTGACCGATGAGGATGCAGTTGCGGCGCACATCCTTCTCATCAAATGAGGAGTAGAGCCCTGGCTGGGCACAGATACCGTTGCCACACCACTGGTAGACACCTGCGGGGTCGAATGCCAGCTTCTGGTTGTAGTGATAGGTCATGCTGGGCAGATAGTTGCCCACAGTCCCCTGCTTGTGGTCATAGGGGATGGCGAAGATAATTTCAGGCGACTTCTCGTTCTGAATGGCGAAACTTGCCTTGTAGTTAGGTGTCAGACTGTAGCCCTGCACCTTGTCACAGGCATCGAGACAGTCCTGCCAGCGGGGCTTGCCCGTGTAGACCTCGGCGTTGAGATAGAGGCGTGCCAGGAGCGTGTTGGCTACGTTCTGCGTGAAGCGTCCGTAGGTTATGCCTGACGGAAGCAGCGGCAGGATGTCCTTGAGTTCCTTCTCAACGAACTCAAAGACCTCCTGACGGGAGGAGTTGGTCGGCAGCTGCTTCTCCGTGAAGTCGGTTGAGATGGGCACGTTTCCGAAGCAGTCAAGGAGGTTGTAATAGTAATAGGCACGCAGCCCGCGCAGCTCTGCCTCAACGACCTTCTTGTCCTCATCGGTCAGCCCGCTTTTCTCCACCTGGTAGATGATGGCATTGACCTTTGACACTCCGGTGAAGTTGTAACGCCAGATGGAGAGGATACCTGTGTTGGAGGCATCCCAGTTGTGACGCTGGAACTGCTGATAGCGGCCACCATCAAACCAGTCAGTGCCACGGGTCGGGATGCAGGCCTCATCGCTTGAGCATTCCTGAGTGAAGAATACATACTCACACGTAGGATAGCAAATGACCGTATTCCCCTCAGGGGTGTCAGCCCCATAGCCGCGAAGCGTGGCATAGGCACCGCCGGTGATGGTGGCAACCTCCGACTGGTTCTTGCCATAGTCGTCCATTGACACCTTGTCATAGAGTGTCTCGTTAAGATCCGTGCAGGAAGTAAGGGCAATCAACAGCCCGGCTCCCAGCCAAGCCTTCCGCCGGGGAAGGATGTTTGATATGCTGATATTCAATCGTTTCATAATTGGTATAGTCTTATAAAGTTTGTTTTACTGTCATCAGAAACCTACGTTCAGACCGATGGAGAACGTGCGTGGGCGTGGGTAGCTGTTGAAGAAGTCGATACCCGGTGAGTTCAGCACGTTGTCAGGCACGCTGACCTCAGGGTCAATGCCCTTGTAGCCCGTGATGCAGAAGAGGTTCTCACCCGTGACATAGAGGCGCAGGCGGCTCAGACCCATCTTCTTGATGAGGTCAGTGGGGAGAGAATAGCCCAACGTGAGCGACTGCAGGCGGAAGAAGTCGCCATTCTCAATGAAATAGTCAGAGAAGGTGGGGTTGTCAGTGATGCCGCTCTCCATGAAGTCATCGAGCGTGTTCTGTGACGGGAAGCGGGTGGGGTCATACATGACCATACGGCTCACGTTCAGCACCTTCTGCCCGAACATGCCGTAGGCTGCCACGCTGGCATCGAAGTTGCGCCATGCGGCACTCAGCGAGACACCGAGGTTCCACTTCGGCATGGCTGAGCCAAGATAGCCCTCCTTCACCTTTCCGTCCTCATCCCTGTCAAGAATGTACTTCCCATCCTCTGAGATGCCTGTGCAGTGAGGGCCCCAGAAAGCACCTGCGGGGTAGCCTTCCCTGATGACCTGTGAGTAGATGTCAGACATACCGCGGACGTTGTGCAGCGAGCCAGCCTGCAGGCCCACAGCCTGATACTGGTCATTGGAGAGCTTCGTGATTTCCTGATGGTTATAGGCAACTGACATGTTGGCATCGAGTGTCCAGTCCTTTGTGCGCAGCACCTTGTAGCCAAGGGTCAGCTCAAATCCCTTGTTGACCAGGTCGCCTACGTTGGCAAGCATGGTGCCGACAAGGTAAGGAGGCTGCGGAACAGGATAGGTCCAGAGCAGGTCGGAGGTTTTCTTGTAGTAAAGCTCCAGCGTACCGTTCAGCCTGTTGAAGACAGAGAAGTCAAGTCCGAGGTTCCACTGTGCCGTTGACTCCCACTTGAGGTCAGGATTGGCATTCTGAATCTGCGTGTACGAGTTTTTCCAAGTGCCTGTTGTCCCGTCATAGTAGGCGGCTCCTGATGCCGAGAGGATAGAGAGTGACTTGTATTCGCCGATACCGTTCTGGTTACCCGTCACACCGAAGCCTGCACGGAGCTTCAGATTGTCAAGCCAGCTGCGTGTGGAAGCCATGAACGGTTCCTCAGAGATGCGCCATGCAAGGGAGACGGATGGGAAGACACCCCACTTATGGTTCTCACCGAAACGGGAAGAGCCGTCATCGCGGATGGTCGCCGTGAGCATATAACGGTCAAGGAGACTGTAGTTGACACGGCCGAAGAAGGAAATGAGCTTTGAATCGCCCTTGTAAGAGCCTACATCATGCTGACGATAGTCAGTGCCGGCAGCAAGGTTGTTGTATCCGAAGGCATCCGAGTCGAAGCCCGAACGGGTGGAGCTGAAACCCTCGTAGGTATTGTCAAGGTAAGAGTAACCTGCCATGACGTTCAGATGGTGAATATCGGCAAATTTCTTGTCGTAGGTAAGGTAGAGTTCGAGCTGCTTGTTGGTATAGTCTTCATAGAGACGCTGTCCCCAGCCATGCTCGCTCTGTCCTTCCATGCGTGCGTATGTCGGCTTGTAGAGTCCGCCTTTCGACTGGTTCCACTCGTAGGAGGTGTTGACCGTGGCTGTCAGCCCGTCAATGATGGAGAGTTCAGCCTTCAGATAGCCAAGGAAACGGTGACGCTTGCGGTCCTCCGTGCGGTTGTCGTTCAGCTCCACGGGATTCTCGGTGTTCGTTCCGTTCAGCTGTGCGTAGCTTCCGTCCGGATTGCGGACAGGGAAGGTGGGCTGAAGATTGGTCATGCGCTCAAAGATACGGCTGTCGACAGGATGCCAGCTGTCGAAGTTGGCATTGATACCCTCATCCAGACGCAGACGGCCGTTGAGTCCTGTCTGGTAAGCTGAGAGCGATCCGGCAAGGCGGTTCATGGTGTTGCGCTCAATGATGCCCTGGTTATTGTTGTAAGTGAAGCTGGCACGATAGCCGTGGTTCTTCTTTGATGAGGAGAAATTGACGTTATGTCCGTGGGAGATGGCTGTGCGCATCAGCTCTTCCTGCCAGTCAGTGCTTGCGCCGTAGTCCAGTGCGCCCATATTGCCCGTTGAGCGGACATAGCCGCGCCACTGGTCGGCAGAGAGGAGGTCAAGCCGTTTGGCCGGTGAGGCAAATGCCACGTATCCATTATACTGGATGGTGTTCACCTCCGTGTCGGACCCCTGGCGGTTGGTGGTGATGATGATGACACCGTTGGCACCACGTGAACCGTAGATGGCAGCGGCTGAGGCATCCTTTAGGACATCCATGCTGACAATCTCTGAGGGCTGTACTGAGTTGATGTCAACACCCGGAATACCATCGACAACGACCAGCGGACCGTTGCTGGCTGAGAGTGACGTGCCGCCACGCAGACGGATAGAGGCTCCTGACTCAACAGCTCCAGAACTCTGGACGATGGAGAGACCCGCCACCTTACCCTGCAGAAGCTGCTCGGTGGAGGTGATGACACCCTGTTTCATGTCCTTGGAGCTGACGGAGGAGATGGCTCCGGTAAGGTCACTCTTACGCATCTTGCCGTAACCTACACCCACGACGGTCACCTCATCGAGCGTCTTGGCATCCTCTTCCATTACGATGTTCAGGCCCTTCGCAGCCTGCACCTGACGGCTGGTATAACCCACGTAGGATATTTCGAGCATCGATCCCTCCTTGCACTGCAAGGTGAAGTTGCCGTCAATATCGGTGATGGCACCTACCTTACCACCCACCACGCTCACCGTGGCACCGATAAGGGGTTCGTGATCGGTATCGACAACCATACCGCTGGCGGTAAAGTCCTGCGCCGACACATTGCTGCAGAACAGCATCATCAGGAAGATGATGAGTCCCGAGAGTTTATTTTGAATTGTTAGTTTCATAGATGATAATGCTTTTATGGATTGAATAAGATTTGAGAGAGACCCTTAAAGGTACTCCTGTCTTAGTTTAATCAGGAATGATGAGTGGAATGGTCGACTCAACCACAGTTCCCTTCTGGCTCTTGATGGTCACCTTCAGCTCAGTGGCATCAGTGCCCTGGAGTTCCTTATTGAGGTCAATGGTTGCCTCACGCCTGTCACGCACACCCGGCATGGTGCCGGTCAGCGTCTTCTGTCCTGCCACAATGGTATAGGTAAGTTCTCCGGCCGTGCGCTCATTGTACTCACGGGTCAGCGTGAGGATGTCCTTGGCACTGACACGGGATGGGAAGAAAGAGAACAGAGGGTCAGGGTAAGGAGTTGCCGTACCGGCTTTCTGCAGCTGGTCGCCACTGTTGGCACCCCACTGGTTGGCACCCTTGTCGTCCCTGATGACCTCCACGATAAGATAAGTCATGTTCTCCAACTGGAAGTTTGCCTTCTCATCAGGATTGGCAAGGAGGGTAGGAGCGTCAGCCTGTCCTGCATCCTGTGGATTGTAAGCGTAATAGGTTGAGGGCACACCCACGTTCCACGCATAGAGACCATTGGAGAGTTTCCTTACCTCAGTCTTGGCAAGCACCGCCGGACGCCATACGTCCAGGCTCTGCATCACTGCCCAGTCATTCAGGCCGGAGTGTACACCGAACTGCACGAAGTTGGCATCCTTTGAGATTTCAGTCATCGTGCGCCCACCCAATTTATAAAGGTCAGGATTGACAAGGACAGTCAGTGGCTCATCAAGCGTGAACTTATCAGTGAATCCTGCCGCCTTACGGCCGCTGTAGAAGCGGATGGGCTCGCCTGACTTTTTGAACTCGTCAAAGTCGAGACGGCTGTCGGGAGCAGCGAACTCGGTTGACCATAAGTTGTCCTCCTTGGTCTTCAGCTGCTGCCAGAAGCCTGGCCAGTCAGGATTCTCAAAGGCCGACACGTCACAGTGGAAGTACTCCGTGGGGACCATAGTCTTCTTATAGATGTTGTTACCGAGATACTCCAACTTGGCAAAGTCTGACGAGTTGCCGCCATTCCCGGCATCAGGCTCTGAAGGCTGCCATGCCCAAAGATAGAGGTCAACCCCCTCTGGAAATCCCACATCAGTCACATCATAATAGAAAGTGACCTCCTCATCGCCTGTGAAGACAGCCGGAACAGTCCAGCACTTTGGTGTCCCGACCTTCGTTCCTGCCAACAATGTGAGCGGGAACAGGCACATCAATGCGAATAATATTTTCTTCATAGTCATTTACTTTACTGCTTGCATTAGGTTATACGTATAGGAAACGAAGGGCTGCCCGTTGGTCCTGCGGGTCAGACGGTACTCCAGTGTCTTCGTGTTTCCAGGCACTGCGGTCACCGTCAGGGCCGTCTCACTCTTTCCGTCATTGAGCAGAATACGGCTGGCAGTATTGTCACTCTTGGTGAAGTCATGGTCCATCTGCCACGTACCGCTCACAGGCAGCAGCAACGGAGCATTACCCTCGATGGAGAATGTGGTGGCATTGCCAGCCTCATCCTGATTGAGATTGATGACAAACGTGTCGAAATCGAGCAGGTCAGTCAGTGTCTTTGTACGGGCATTCGCCTCATCGGTCTGCACAACGGAGTTCAGCACCCACTTTCCGCCCACCTTCTCGGTAAGCGTAATCGGTGCGGTGTAGTCGCCATCATCAACCGTGGAACACCCTGTGAACGTCATTGTCGCCGACAACAACAGCACAACTCCAAGCATCTTACTTGTGATTGTTCTCATAGTGAATCTTGTTTTTAGTTATGAAATTATACTTTCGATTTGGTTTTCGTACTGGCAAAGTTAGTTATCCTTTCACCTTTATTAAAGAAAACTACGGAATGTATAAAGCCAAAAAGGGGAGTATAAACACTAAAAGGCTGATTATCAGCGTGTCTATAGTTTGAAATGAGTGCCTGAATATAATATAAGTATTAGCTTGTAAAGGTGTAAAAGAGCTATGGAAAGGGTACTGCAAAAGTGTTGAGAACGGCATTATATGAAGGTAGACGTGTCATGAAGCTAACTGAAACTGACCGTTGGGAAACCTGACACTGACAACTGTCTATATCTCCATTATCCGCCGCTCAAACTGGTCATTGTCAATATTCGATCGGTTCTTGACACGGGTCTTGTAAGTATTGATGGTGTGGACGGAATAGTTAAGGAACTTGGCAATGCGCTCAGAGTCGTTGATGCCAAGGCGGATGAGGGCAAAGATGCGCATCTCCGTGGTGAGCTGATTGGGTTTTTCAGATGGTTTCTGCTCAGAATGGGGGAAGAGTTCGTTGTATTTCTCAATGAACTGCGGGAAGAGCTTTAGGAAGGTCTCATCGAAATCGGCAAACATTGACTTGCGCTCGGCTATCAGCTCACTCTCCTTCAGTGATGAGCGGAGGTCCTCAAAGCGCTGGGTGGCTATCTTACGGTCGATGGTCCGGTAGAGTTTCTCCACCTTGTTGATGTATTCGGAATTGATATAGAATGACTTTCCGATGTATTCATCCTTGATCTTGTTCACCTCCTCCAGCTGATTGTTCTTCTTCTCCAACTGCCCGTTGCGCCTGGCAATGGTCTGCTGTGCCATCTTCAGCTTCAACATCTGGCGACGGATGAACCACCAACTCATCAGTAATCCCAGCACGAAGAGGATGGCAATGATGGCTGCTATGGCTATTGCATTACGCTGTCCCTGCATTACCTTGAACCGGTCCTGCTCTATGATGGGCAGAATGCTGCTTACCTCTATCACACGCTGGCGTGCCCCGTAGAAGTTGGCATTGGAAAGCGACTGCCGGACATACTCTGTTGCCCGCTGGATGTCGCCTTTCCGATAGAGCAGACGTGCCAAGGTACAGAGCGCAGTGGTCTCCCTGATGGCACCCACATTGTCGTAGATGGCTGCCTGGGCAAGGTAATCAACGGCCTGTCCGTCATTCTTCATGAACAGATAGACCCATCCCAGACAAGAGGTGACAATTGCCTTCTGATGAACATCAACATCTTTCTGCTTCAGGAACTGGTTGAAAGTATCAAGACAGGCTGCATATTTTTCCTCCTTCATCTGCCGTATGCCCACGGCATAGAGCCATTCGGCTGACCCACGGCGGAGATAATGGAGCAAGGAATCGGTGTAGATGCCACCCTGACGGATGTATTGCTGCTGGTAAGGCTGCGTCCGGGTGTAGTCGGAGACATCATAATAAAGACGGGAAGCCGTGGTGAAATAAAGTTTACGGGCAGCGGCCGTAGTCCCGTCAGTATGGATGGCGGCAAGGGCATCAAAGGCTTCCTTGTACAATCCGGCTGAAAGAAGGCAGAAAACAAGGTCACAGCGGGCCTCCACCTCGTAGTCAGCACTCTTCAGGCGGCGCGCCTCCGTAAGCAGATGGTTGGCATAGACATAAGCAGAGTCATACTGATAAGACGAATACTGGCTGAAAAGCACACGATAAGCAGCAAGCCGCCCTGAAGGAGAAGCTGATACCATGCTCATCTTCACCTCCTTGATGTCATTGAGTTTCTGCTCCTCATATTGCCTCTTGGCCGCCAGGCTCTTGTCCAACTGCTCCAGCCGGTTCTCCGTATTGGGTTCAGAAGCCTGTGGAAAGGCTGGAACTGACAGGCATGCGAGCAGCATGAGAAGGCTTATGATTGATTTCATGTCAGGTATCCGTTAAATGGGTAATGAGACAGAAAAGACTCTGACTCATCTGCAAATATAGAGTTTTTCTCACAGAAAACAAAATATCGGCTGGAAAAACTTCCAGCCGATAACACTTACATCCATCATAAATGGATTCCCACTAATCATCCCATACGCTGTGTACGGATGTCTCGTCTGATGCCGATACTGTACCACCCAGACTCTCCTTTGCCTCTGGAGGACCAGGAGGAGGTCCCGGCATGATGGTCACTGTCTTGGTGTCAGGGATGGACATTCCCATCAGTTCTTCTCCTCTGATGGGAACATACTTCATACGTGGAGACACATAATTTTCTTTCTTCATCTTGAAACGGATTTAGTTTATAACAATTTTCTTACCATTATGGATGTAAATTCCCTTTCTCAGACCTGAGCGGGATGTGCCCATAAAGCGTCCCTGCAGGTCATAATATGCTCCACTGGCCATCGTTTCTGCATGCACGTCATCAATACCCGTTGTCTCATCGAAGAGGACTGTCACCTTCTTCGCACCCGAAGCAAACAGGAAGGAAGGCAACTGCAGGTAAGCCTTGTTGCCTGAAAAGTCCATCGGTCTGCTGAACATATAGAAATTGCCATCAATCATGCAGAGATTGACATATCCATTCTCAGCAGGCTGGACGGTCATTGGCTCAACGACAGCCTTCAGCAGGTTGCTGTAGACAGCCCTTGCATCGGAGTAGCTCACCTTATATTCCCTTCCCGCCATACCGTAAAGAACCAGTCCTGTGTTTGCCGGAACGACATCAGCCTCAGTCAACTTCACTGAAACCTCACCGTTCTTCTCAACGTAACCAGTGACGATATAGGCTTTCAGACCGTCAACACCTGTAAAATCGAGCTGATGGGCTGAGGAATAAGTCACAGATGAGCCATTAAGGCGGATTGTCTCTCCTGTTGCAGGGACTGGCTCTTCCGTCTGTCCGGGATGGTCAAGGTCATCAGGAGCATCAGGATTCTCTATATACTGGACGGCTGCATGGGGAATGTCAAGGGTAATGTCAGTCTTGTTGTTAGCTTCATTCACCTCCCCACTCAGTCGGTTAACATCATCAACCCATGCCGTGATAACATGCTTTCCGTTGGTTGCCATCCACTTGTTGCTGCCATTTGAGCCACCGTTGGCTGTCAACGTGACAAAGGAATGTGCCTTCAGACCATCCTTATAGGTGTCGGACCAGGTGATGGCTGATGTGTTTCCGTCCACCTGGAACTGTGCCCCGATAACCGTTCCGGCTGGAATGTCACGGTCTCCGGCATTGACAACAACGGCTGAGAAGATGACTGCATCACCTGCATCAATACGTTTGCGGTCACAACTTACCTTGGTCACATAAAGGTCATAACCACCCGTCACAGCCGTATAGCTGCCTGAAGTCTCAGTCTCGATGACGTTGAAATGCTTTGTACGGAGATTGTTCTCCTTGCTCACCTCATCAGGAAGACGGTTCTGATAATCGGCAACAGCTACAATCTCATGTCCGCCAGGAGTTGCAGTCCATGATGAAACCGTATTGATTATGACACTCTGGCCTGCCTTCAGCCCCTCTTTATAGCCTGTACCAACGAATACAAGTTTGCCATCAACCTTCACCTGCAGCCCTATCCTTACACCAGCAGGAATATCCACCTTACTTATATTGGTAATCGCAGCCTTGAAAGTGACGGAATCACCTTCCTTAATGTCAGTCTTTCCATCACCATTCTCCCAACGCAAGCCCTGCAGAGCCACGTCATAACCCGTGATACCATCAAGCGGATTGACGATACCACCGGCCTGGGAGTTGTCGGCAGCTGGATAGTCAGGAACCTTATAGGCGGCATCAGACAGATACTCATAGCCCACAGACTTGGCAAGCTCTCCGTTGTTGTCAGTCCACAGAGGCCATGTGCTGTTGTTACCCACCTTGTCATCCGATACATTGGCAATCTTGGTATCCTGGAAAATGATGTTTTCATTCTGCAGACGGATGGCGGCACAGGAGTGTTCCCAAGTGGAATATCGGTCGGTCTCGCCTGATAGTGCCGAGCCAAGTATCTTCGTTTGACGGAAAACGATATTCTCCGGCCCGTTCAAGATACGGATGGCATCAAACGGAGAATCGTAAATCTGTGTGTTGGTGAAGGTGACGTTCCTCACGTTCTCCTTCAGGTCAATGGCAGCCAAGTCCTCTCTCCAGCTGTCAGCATTGGTGCCACAGCGCACAAGGATGTTGTTGTCAAAACTGATGTTACGGGTATTGACGAACTTGTCACCAGGGAAAGTGGTGTTCAGATGAATGCCTGATGCAAGATACATGTCGCAGATGTAGTTGTTATACACCTTGTGCCCGTCGCCTCCATAAATAGCTATACCGCCTGCACGCCAGATGAAGTCGATCGTATTATAGGCAAAGACGTTCCCTGACTCGTCCTTGGCATTACCGGTATCATTCCACATGGCCAGTCCGTCATCGCCGTTATTACGGATGTTGCAGTTATAGACCGTGGCATTGCTGGTGCCCTTGCAGAAGTTCACACCGTCAGCCAGATTGTTGCGGATACGGCAGTTGACAATCTTCAAACCGTCACTGTAGTCCATGGCACCGTTGTAGTCGGCTATCCAAAAGCCACACTCAAAGTGATCCTCCCAAATGTCATGGATGACGGATCCGCCCTTGAACACATCCATGAAGCACTTATATACCGCCTGCTGGTTATAGCGGCTGCGCAGACTGGAGTTCATATAGAAGTTGCAGATTTCCATATTCGAGCAATAACCGTCCGGACCGTTTGAGCCATTACCACCCGATATTCCTCCACCGAAGGTGTTTGGGTTGGTAAATTTCAGATTGGTGTACCAAATGCCGGCACCCGTTATCTTCACATCACTGCCAAAGACGTACCAGATGCTGCTCAGATGCCACGTGCCAGCCGGGATATACAACACCTTTGAGCCTGCATCAGCAGCTGCAAGGGCCTTTTTGAAGGCTTCAAGGTCGTCCTGGCCGTCATCGGCAACTGCCCCGAAATCAGTCACACTGACTGCCCCTTCCGGCCGCTCTATCTCAGCCGGTATGCTCTCCGTCTCTATAAAGTCCACTCCATAGGTCAGACCGTTGTCACCACTGCTCTGTATTCTGATTCGGTCGCCAGCCTTCAATGGTGTGCTGAGTGTGAAGTGGACCTCATCAAAGGCAAAGGCTGCCGCACCACCATCATTGCTGTCTGAAGGATTTCCGCTGGCAAAATACTGATACATATAATAAGAGGTGAGGTCAACGGTCTTTGTCTTTCTGCCGTTCACATAGACATCCAATGACCCATTCAGCCCCATTCCATCGCCAGAATCAGGTAGGGTGAAGCGCAGAGTGACCCCATCAGTCACGGTGTTCATTGTCCATTCGGCATAGGATCCGGCTGAAGGCAGCTCGATGTATGACTGTCGGGAAGCCTGTGAGGCAATGTTCATGCGGTCCCATTTGTGTGATGTTCTCATCGTGGCTCCACCACCCAGCGATGCTGCCTCGGAGTCGTAACGGGTGTAAGGCATCAATGCACCCACACGCCCACTGGCATCAGCCACAGGTATGTCCCATTCATCAGCCACCGATGCCTGCGACATCAATGTACCGGACATGAGCAGACCCATTACGACCAGTAATTTCTTTTTCATAAGCTAAAATTTTATTAGTTGTGTGAAAGGTTGAATTTGAGATTATTGAATGGATACAAAATTATATTATTCCCACCATATTGAACAGTAAAAAAACGCAATTACAATCCCTGAAACTATTGTATAAGGATGATTACATTGATTATCAACCGATTAAACACACCCTGGTGCTGCTTCATACAAAAGAAATATTTAACCGTAAAAGTGTGATTTTCCCACTTTCCGACCCTTCAGTGAACAATAACAACACTTATATACTATGCTAAACACATTATTTTTCAAACAGCTGTATATCAATTATTTACATGTAAAAAAGAGCTGAAGACGGCCTACAGGATTTATATTTATCCACTGAAAGGATTATACAGGCTTTGAATAGCAGTTTTTTTATTGTAATTTCGCTGTCGTAAAGTAATGCATAAAAAGGTAGTTATTAAAGTTTATCAAGGTATTTTAGTCCCTGCTTGGCGAAGTCAGGAGGCAAAGAAGAAACCATTTCAGGTTAGGTTTAACAAGAAGCTGACAGCTTCGTTGTGATATTTGGTATATATGTATTTGTTATTTGGGTAATTCACAGTAAAGAGAAATTTGATTTAAATTACATCACTATTAAATTTAAAAGAGCTGGAACTTGTCGTGAGACAGGTTCCAGCTTACTTTATAGGGGGTATATCCCCATATTCTTTTCCTCCCCCTTCCCGTTTTGGAAGGGCTGAAAAGGTTATTTCACCTGTGAAGTGACAGGGCTGTTGATACCCTTCATGGAAACGAGGAACGCCTTGGCACTGCCGAACTTCAGACGCATGTCCAGACGGACGGGAATGTGGTTCTGGTCATCAGTGACATAGAAGCTGGCGATATTGCGCCATTTGCCATCCTCATGCTCGTAATAGGTGAGCTTCAGGCAGCGGTACTTGTGCCTGTTGTCGGCCTTGACATTCTCCTTTCCATTATAGACAATGCGGGCTGGATTCCTGCCATTGCCGTCAACAATCGGGAACTTCACCACCTCTCCCTTCTTCCAGCTCTCAGGATTGAAGCTCCTTGCCCGGAGGAAGATGCTCATCATGTCATAGCAGCAGTCGCTGTACGTGCGCTCCATCCAGTGGTGCTGGCCATCATTTCCCATACGGTGCTGACGTACCTTGCAGTTCCCATTAGGATAACTGTAGAATACCTCATCAACCGTGTATCGTTTTCCTTCCCTTGCCCCCTTGCGGAAGTAGAGCGGAGCCATGTGCTTCGAGTCATAGCAGAGCAGCGTGTCACGCAGGACGAAGTAATCGTCCAGCCGCCCGTTGCCACGTGTGGTGAGCGAGGCACGGTAAGCCGGGATGCCCTTGTAGGTGGAGGAGACAGTGTACCAGGATGCCGTACCGGCTTTCACCCACACGAACTTCCAGTTGTAATAAAGGTTATACGTCAGATACTCGCCACTGCTGAAAGCCGTGTTGCGGAACGTACACTGTGCGGAGGCTCCCAGGGAGAGTGCTGTAAGCAGACAAACTATATAAATCTTCAGATGTTTCATATTCCTTGTTTTGTTGTTCATTCATAATATTCTTTATTTCTCTTTCTTTAAAAGAAAAAAGAATGTTTTAGTATGATAGGCTGTGGATTGGTGCAGAACTTTTCAGCCGTTTTCTTGTCAGATTGGTTATCCACCCGTGGTTTTGGCTTATTAACAGGTTATTCCTGTTCTTCATGCTTGACAGTCAGCCTTAATCATGAGTTATCCACATTTTCCACAAACGGTGCAAAGATAATAAGTTTATATCTTTTTAGGTGCGAAAGTTGTGTAAAACTTCCCTAAAACAGCGTTAATAACCCTGTGGATATCCACATCTTACAGCCTCCTGGATTTGCGATGTGGATATCCACAGGGTTATGAGAAGGTTATGAATAGGGTTTTCCACAGGGTTATCAACAGGGTTTTCCACAGTTTCTTATGTGGTTGGGGGTTATGCAATCCTCTCCCTACCCAAAAAAACAGGGAGGGAGAGGATGGATTTTTTCCATTTCCGTACAGGGAATTAGGATTTGGGCTGCTTCAGAGGTCGTCCACCAGTGCCGTACTCTTGGCATAGGCTGTACTCCTGGCTTCAAAGAAATCGGTCTTTACCATGTTGGCATTTGAATACTGGCTGACCCATTTCATGTTCTCCGGTTCTTTTTGATTGTCCTCATAAAGGAAGCCGAAGCCGAGTCCTGACCAACGCAGGTTGCCCAGGTAGCGGATGTAGTCGGATACCATCTGGCTGCTGAGTCCCTGCACGTCATCACCAATGACATACTGGCCCCAGGCTATCTCCTGCCGTACACCCTCGCGCATCATGTCCTCATAAATCTTCACTTTGTCGGGCGTGAACATGTCGGGTTCCTCCTTTTTCAGCTCCAGGATGATGCTGCGGAAGAGCCACAGGTGCGTGTTCTCGTCACGATTGATGTATCTTATTTCCTGTGCCGAGCCCGACATCTTGCCGTTGCGGCTGAGATTGTAGAAGAACATGAATCCGCTGTAGAAGTAGATGCCCTCAAGGATGAAGTTGGCAATGAGGGTCTTCATGAGGCTGAACTTATCCCGTTTCTCATGGAACTCGTTATAGCAGTCGCCGATGAACTTGTTGCGGCGGAGCAGATGCTCGTCGGTCTTCCACTGATAAAGGATGTCGTTCCGCTCCTCCGGGCTGCAGATGGTATCGAGCATGTAGCTGTAGCTCTGGCTGTGGATGCACTCCTGAAAAGCCTGGATGTGCAGGCATAGGTTCACCTCATTGGCAGTGATATACTCGCTCACGGTGGGGAGGTTGTTGCTCTGCAGCGAGTCGAGGAAGACGAGGAAGCTGAGAATCTTGTCGTATGCTGTCCGTTCTGCCTTGTCAAGGCGTGGATAGTCCTTGAAATCCTGTGACAGATTGATTTCCTCCGGTATCCAGAAGTTGTTCATTGCCTGACGGTACCAGTCGCTTACCCAGGAATATTTCATGTTATTGAAGTCATTGAGATTGGTCGTATTGCCGCCAATCATTCTCCTCAGGCGCAGGTCAGTGTCGCCGGAAGGATTGAAGAGGGTGTTTCTTTTCAGTTGATTGTCCATTTTTTTTCGTTGTATTTTTTTGTTAGATTCCCTAACTCCTTAGCTTTTAAAGTTCTTGATTCTTATGTTTATGATGAGCAGCTCTCACACTCTTCCACCTCCAGTGACTTGCTGCGTACATAATAGATGGTCTTGACACCGCTCTTCCAGGCAAGGAGATAGAGATCGAGTACCTGCCGCATGGTGAAGTCGTTGGTGATATAGAGGTTCATGCTTTGTGCCTGGTCAATGTGCCGTTGACGTATGCCGGATGCCCTGACGCTCCACTTCTGATTGATAAGGTAGGCACTCTTGTACATCCAGTACGTCTTGTCCGACAGCTCCGGGGCCACCCGTGGCAGCATACTGCCTTTCTTCTCCTCAAGGAAAAACCGCTTCATGATGGGGTCGAGTCCTGCGGTTGTTCCGGCAATGATGCTCGTACTGCTTGTTGGTGCTACGGCCAGAAGATAGGCATTGCGCATTCCCTGTCGTGCAACGGTCTGTCGCACTTGCTGCCATTGCTGGCTCGTGTAGCCACGCTTGTCAAAATAGGCACCTGTCTGCCAGTCGCTTCCCTCGAAGAACTGATAGCTGCCCTTATCCCGTGCGAGGTCGGAGCTGGCGAGGATGGCAGCCCGGTTGATGGTCTCAAACACCTTATCCATGAAGTTGAGGTGTTCCTCGCTCTCCCATTTGATGCGGCGCTTCGCCAGTGCATGGTGGTAACCACTCACCCCAAGGCCTATGGAACGGTAACGCTGGTTGGTGATGCGGGCATAGGGCACGGGATAGAAGTTGAGGCTGATGACGTTGTCGAGGGCCCGGATGACGGTGGCAACCTTCTCCCTCATCTTCTCCTCGTCCTCCAAAGGCAGTCGGCCGAGGGAGAGACTGGCGAGATTGCAGACAACGAACTCTCCCGGCCGGGTGGTGGTGACGACTACGGTGTCGCCGTCGTTCGTCTCCACTTCCTTTGACACACTCTCGATGGGTGCCATGTTTTGGGCAATCTCAGTGCAGAGGTTGGAGCAGTAGATGATGCCCTTATGGCCATTGGGATTGGCCCGGTTGACGGTATCGCGGTTGAAGGTGAACGGTGTCCCTGTCTCCACGGCTGACCGGAGGACGAGTCGTACGATGTCCTTGATGCTGATGACGCGACGGGAGAGTCGCTGGTCGTTCACGCAGTCAAGGTATTTGCGCTCCCACTCCTCGCCGTAGCAGTCCTCCAGGCAGTAGCCTTTCAGGCGCATGATCTCGTTCGGGCAGAAGAGGTACCAATTTTGGTTGAGGTCTTCCTCCGCCATTTTCCAGAAGAGGTCAGGGTAACAGACAGCCGGGAAGATGTCATGTGCCTTCATGCGGTCGTCACCGTTGTTGGTGCGGAGCTGTAGGAACTCAGGCAGGTCCTTGTGCCATACGTCCAGATAGACGGCCACGGCTCCCTGCCGCATGCCCAGCTGGTCGACAGCCACGGCAGTGTCGTTCACCAGGCGCATCCATCTGATTACACCTCCAGCCACACCTTTGAAACCACGGATGTTGCCTCCTGTGGCACGCACCTTGCCGAAGTACATTCCCATACCGCCGCCGAACTTGCTGACCTGTGAGAAGTTGTCAAGGCTGCGGTAGATGCCGTCAAGGCTGTCGGGCACGGTGTCGATGAAGCAGCTTGACAGCTGGTGGTTCGGCTTTCGGGCGTTGGAGAGTGTCGGTGTGGCCATTGTCACCTCCAGCTGGCTGAGCAGGTCATAGATGCGGCGCACCCATGTGAGACGGGTGTCCCTCTGCTCGGGCATGGCAAGGTGGAGGGCTATGCCGAGGAACATCTCCTGTACACGCTCCAGCACTTTTCCCGTATAGGTTCTGATGACGTATCGCTTCAGCAGCAGGTCGAGTCCCGAATAGTTCAGCAGCCTGTCGCGTTCAGGGCGGAGGAGTGCCGCTGCCTCGTTTATCTCCTCCTCGCTGTAGCTGTCAAGGATGTATTCGCCATAGAGTCCCTCCTCGGTCATGTATTTCAGCTTACTGTAGAAGTCGCTGATGCCTAACTCCTCTTCCAGAAGGCATATTCCCTGTTCGGCCTGATGGGCGAGAATCCTTGCCGATATCATCTCCCATGCTGGTGCCTCAGGTGTTGTCAGCTCAACGGCGGCCTTGATGAGGGCATCGACAGCCTCGTGCCGGCTTATGCCTGGCTTGCAGAAGCTGGCAAACTTCTCCTGGAGCGTCACCATGCTGTAAGTCCGCTCACGGTACTCCCGTGCCACGGCATGCAGCACATCGGCCAGCTGTGGGTCGTCAGCTGCCCGGGCCATGTCGTTGATGGCCTTGCGCTGCTCGTTGCGCTGGTATCTGAAGAGAATGTAGTTCTTGGCTTCATCGTAGTGGCCATGTGCCATGAGCCGCTTCTCTACCTGGTTCTGTATGTCCTCAACAGTCCGCTGGTCAGGATTGTCAGTGATGAACTGCTCCACCTCACTGACCATTCCGGCTATCTCCTCATCTGAGACAGTATTGCCTGTACTGTCAAAACTCTTCCGTATGGCTATGGAAATCTTCTTGTTATTGTAGTTCTCCGACTCGCCATTGCGTTTGATTATTTCCATTAATTCTATGTATAGGTTTTCTTTTTTGTATTACTTTGTCTTCCGTCTATATTTGATTATTATATTATAATTATATGAAAATCAAATAATTATGGATTTAATGTATTTTATTTGTAGACAAAGTTAATAAAAATATGGCAGAGAAAGTTATCCAAAAAGTTTAATTTTCCCTTGTTTTGTACTTTTTATAGTTTTTGATTTAATACAGTTTGAAGGGGAAGTGTAGGATTCTTTAATTTATGGGATTTATCTGATATTTTTTTATATTTGACTTTCAGATTGCAGCTGCTGTTCTCTCGGAAGCCAAAAGGTGCCCTTTCAGACTTCAAAAGGTGCCCTTTTGAACCCGAAAAGATGCCCTTTTGTGTTTATTTTTAATTTGATTTTATATAAAAAATAATTTATTATTAGTTTATTTTTAATTTATTATTGGTTATAAAATAATTTATTTTTTATCTTAAAAGGGCATCTTCTGAACTCCGAAAGGGCATCTTCTCAGGTTCAAAAGGGCATCTTCTGCACAAAAAAAGAGGGCATCAGGAAGTGCCTATTGGCCTTTCCCGATGTCCTCTCTTGTTCTTATGAGGATTTTTCCTTACAGTTCTTTCTTTCCTTTTCCTCTTGACTGGACCATTGCCCATACCCCAAGCGCAATGAAGGGGATGCTGAGAATCTGGCCCATGTCAATAGGCAGGCCAGCCTCAAAGGCTTCCTGCAGCTCCTTGGTGTACTCGATGGCGAAGCGGAAGGTGAAGATGAGCGTCAGGCAGAGTCCGAAGTAGAGTCCCGTGCCCACCTTATGAGGGAATTTCCTGTAGATGGCAAGTATCAGCCAGAAGAAGCAGAAGTAGGCAAGTGCCTCGTAAAGCTGCCCTGGATGGCGGGGATAAGTGTCGACATTGTAGAAGATGAAGGCCCAAGGCACATCAGTCACCTTGCCGATAATCTCAGAGTTCATCAGATTTCCGAGCCGGATGAATGTGGCTGTGATGCCAGAGCAGAGCCCCATGAAGTCGAGTACCACCCACGGCTGCATCTTTGTGCGCTTGATGTAAAGGTACAGGCCGATGAGCATGCCGATGACTCCACCGTGTGAGGCGAGGCCTTGATAGCCCGAGTACTTCCATGTCCCATCACCAAGGTGCTTCATGGGAATGAGCATCTCAATGAAGTGGTCCCAGGAGGTGAGAAAGTAGCCTGGCTCGTAGAAGAGGCAGTGTCCCAGCCGTCCGCCTATCAGCACACCGATGAAGATGTAGAGGAAGAGCGGCTCGAATTTCTCGTCAGGGTACTTATGACGCTTGTAGAGCCATTTCATCAGGAAGAATCCCAATGTCAGACCTATGAGCCAGCATACGCCATACCAGCGCACGCCAGCCGAACCGATGCGCAGCAGATATTCGTCTGGCTGCCAGCCAATGTATAGAAGGTTGTGCATAGTGAAAAAAAATGAATGAGACGAAGCCCCTCTTCCAGCCTTTGCAAAAGGAAGCCTGTATCAACGAACAGGCTACAGACGACTTACCACCCGTCCTCTCTCTTCGGGAAGGGATGGGGATGGGGCTGCTGTCAGTTACACATTAAATCTGAAGTGCATGATGTCACCGTCCTGCACAACATATTCCTTGCCCTCTACTCCGAGTTTTCCAGCCTCACGGATGGCTGCCTCGGAACCGTATTTGAGGTAGTCGTCATACTTGATGACCTCCGCACGGATGAATCCTTTCTCAAAGTCGGTGTGGATGACACCTGCGCACTGTGGGGCTTTCCAGCCCTTGTGGTAGGTCCATGCCTTCACTTCCATCTCTCCGGCGGTGATGAATGTCTGCAGGTTGAGCAGGTGGTAGGCTTTCTTGATGAGTCGGTTGACACCGCTCTCCTCCAGTCCTAATTCGTCAAGAAACATCTTCTTGTCCTCATAGCTGTCCAGAGAAGCGATGTCCTCCTCGGTCTTGGCAGCGATGACCATAGCCTCAGCACCCTCCTCAGCGGCTATTTTCTCAATCTGCCGGCTGTATTCGTTGCCTGTCTTGGCACTGGCCTCATCGACATTGCAGACGTAGAGTACCGGCTTTGTGGTCAGCAGGAACAGGTCATGGGCAGCCTGCTGCTCCTCCTTGCTCTCAAACGCAACGCTGCGGGCGTTCTTTCCCTGTTCAAGCACTTCCTTGAATGCCTCCAAGACCGTCACCATCACCTTGGCATCCTTATTGCCTGAGGCAGCTATTTTCTGCTGTTTGGCAAGCTGGGTGTCAATGGTCTCAAGGTCTTTCAGCTGAAGCTCAGTGTCGATGATTTCCTTGTCCTCTATCGGGTTGACAGCCATTCCGCCCTCACGCACCACATTATCATCCTCAAAGCAGCGTATGACGTGTATGATGGCATCACACTCACGGATGTTGCCCAGGAACTTGTTGCCCAATCCCTCACCCTTCGATGCACCCTTGACGAGTCCGGCAATATCGACAATCTCGCAGGTTGCAGGTACGATTCGTCCTGGATGAACAATCTCTGCAAGTTTTGTAAGCCGCTCGTCAGGAACGGTGATGACACCGAGATTCGGCTCTATCGTACAGAATGGGAAGTTGGCTGCCTGGGCTTTGGCACTGCTCAGACAGTTGAAAAGTGTGGACTTGCCTACGTTCGGCAGTCCTACTATACCACATTTTAATGCCATGTCTTCAATAAACGTTTATTTTCTTTGGTGCAAAAGTACACAATTAATTCGAGATAAGCAATTTATTACCGCCTATCATCACTATCATCACTATCATCGCTTATCATCGCCTATCATCGCTTATCACCACCTCTTGCTTTCAGCAATCGTCTTATCTCGTCTTCTCTGATGGCCAATTCCTCCTCTCGTTTCCTGAGCATGGTTTCCCGTTCAGCGAGCTGTTTCTCCTTCATCTCTACTGACTTTTCACGGCGGGCAAGTATATCTTCTTGTTGGGAAGATAAGGCAGTAGAGGAAGTCCCTTGATACTGTCGGTTGCGGTAAGCCAATCTGCCACGGGTCATCTCCTCACGGATTCCGCCCTGCTCAAGAAATTCCTGTTTGAGTGTCTCTATGAGGTTATAGAGCATCTTATCCTCCTGGCAGATAAGGGTGATGGCAATGTTGGCGATTATCTCGTCAGTGCAGCGTGGAAGTATTCGGTTATAGAACTCACGGTCGTTGTGTTCTTTACAGGCATGTCGGGTACGCTCGTATTTGTCTTCTCCTGGTTTCCATTGCCTGAGTTCATGGTGTTGCAGATAGTCTTTATAATCCTCCAGAAGCTCTTGGTGACTGGCTTTGGAGACGTTGATGAGCTTGATTTCAGTTTCCTTTGATGTTGCTGAGGCTGAGGTTCCCTCAACGATGTTCTGTTTGCCTGACCGGGCTGCCTGAACCATCTGGTCGACAGTCCTGTCTCCCCTCGGCGGCAGGAATTTCTTGCAGAAGTAATCGGTGATGTCGCAGATGCACTGCGCTTTTTTATAGACTAACAGATCCTTGTATTGTCCATTCTGTGGAAGAAAGGAATTGTCAGGCATAGTGTTTATTTTTAGGTTCTCGTTTGCCGCAAAAATAAACAATTAATCTGAGAAAAGCAATTATTTTGGAAAAGAATAATGGGGTGGTGGATGATAATAGGCAGTAATAGGCGGTAATAAGCGATAATAAGTAATTTCATTCACGCTTATCACCGCTTATCACCGCCTATCACCGCCTATTACTGCCTATCACCGCTTATCCCTCAAACGCCTCTGCCTCGGCAGCTGCTATGATGGCTTCACGGTCAGGCTCTTTGTCATGGGAAATGTCGGAGAGGTCGAACTCATCAGCTGTCTTTTTCGGTTCTTCAGCGCCTTTTAGCTCTGTGGCAGCCGATGTATTCTCATCAAAGACTTCTGCCTGGAATGGGTTCTCATGTTTCTCCACCTCGGTCTCAGAGCCTACGATGAAGCTCATGTCCTGCGAGGTGTCAGGAACATTGAGAACCGGCTCTTCTTCCATCTTTGTGCGGTTGGCTTTGGCAGAGAACACCTCATCAATGAACTGTGGCTCACGGCGCAGACGCTGGAGGGTCAGTTTGGCTGCTTCCTGCTGGCTTTCCTTCTTGGAATAGCCATGCCCCTCACCGCATTTCAGTCCCTCCATGACCACTTGGAAATGGAAAGTTGGGCTGCCTTGCTTATCTTTGTGGTGCTCAACCAGCTCAAACTCCATCTTCACCTTGTTCTTCTGGCTCCACTCAATGAGCTTTGACTTGAAGTTCACCTCCTTATAGGCTACCTTGTCAATATTGATCAGCTCACCGAGAATCCGCTTCTTCATGAACTGCATGCATGCATTGTAGCCGTGGTCAAGATAGAGGGCACCGACAAGTGCCTCGAAGGCATTGCCACCCAGGTAGCTGTTATGTGAAGACGTATGACTGTTGGAGAGAATCAACTGGTTGATTCCCATCTCCTTTGCCAGACGGTTCAGTGTATCGCGTTGTACGATTTTAGAGCGTGTATTGGTGAGGAAACCCTCACGCTTTCCTGGAAAATGCTCGTAAACAATGTCGCCGACGATGGCATCAAGGATGGCATCGCCAAGAAACTCAAGCCGCTCATTGTTTACCGGCTTACCCTTCGCATTACGACGCGCTACGCTCTTGTGCAGGAGCGCCGTCTTATAATAACTGATGTCGTGGGGAACAATGCCGATAATCTGATACAAAGACAAATAAAGCTCCTTCTCCTTGCGGAAAGGGAGCTTTATTCTATCAACTATATTATTCAGCATATTTCTTGAATACTACACAGGCATTGTGACCACCGAAGCCGAAGGTGTTGCTAAGCGCAGCACGTACCTCGCGCTTTTGAGCCTTGTTGAACGTGAAGTTCAAGTTGTAGTCCAGCTCAGGATCCTGGTCATCATCCTCGTGGTTGATGGTAGGAGGAACAATATCGTTCTTCACTGACAGTACACAGGCCATAGCCTCTACAGCACCAGCAGCACCAAGGAGGTGACCGGTCATGCTCTTCGTGGAAGAGATGTTGAGCTTGTAAGCAGCCTCTCCGAAGAGTTCCTTGATGGCCTTAGCCTCAGAGATGTCACCTACGTGGGTTGATGTACCGTGAACATTGATATAGTCAATGTCCTCAGGTTTCAGGCCTGCATCCTCAAGTGCTGCCTTCATGACGAGCTTTGCACCGAGACCTTCCGGGTGGGAGGCTGTGATGTGATACGCGTCGGCTGACTCGCCTTCGCCAACCATCTCAGCATAAATCTTCGCACCGCGGGCCTTGGCATGCTCCAGCTCCTCAAGAATGAGGCAGCCGGCACCCTCGCCCATCACGAAGCCGTCACGGCTTGCCGAGAACGGACGTGAGGCATGCTCAGGGTCATCATTGCGGGTGGAGAGGGCGTGCATGGCATTGAAGCCGCCTACACCGCAACCACAGATTGCGCTCTCTGCACCACCGCTGACGATGATGTCAGCCTTGCCCAGGCGAATCTGGTTGAATGCTGCAGCCAGTGCGTTGCTTGAAGAGGCGCATGCAGAGGTCGTTGTGAAGTTTGGACCGTGGAATCCGAAGTGGATACTGATCTGTCCAGCAGCGATGTCCGCAATCATCTTCGGGATGAAGAACGGGCTGAACTTAGGACCGTTCTCCTTATGCTGTGCATAGTAAGTCACCTCTTCCTCGAAGGTACGGATACCGCCGATACCCACACCGTAGATGACACCGATGCGGTTTTTGTCAGCCGTCTCCAAGTCAATCTGGGCATCCTTTACACCTTGTATGGCACTGATCATGGCCAGCTGTGTGTAGTGGTCGAGCTTGCGGGCTTCCTTGCGGTCAATGTAATCATTGATGTTAAGGTTCTTGACCTCGCAGGCAAATTGAGTCTTGAATTGGCTTGCATCGAATTGTGTAATAGGTGCGGCACCGCTCTTTCCTGCCAGCATGTTCTGCCAGGTCTCCTCAGGAGTGTTTCCTAATGGAGTAACGGCACCAAGACCTGTTACTACTACTCTCTTTAATTCCATTCGTTGAAAATATAAGTTAAAAGTTAAAGTCAAAAAAAGCCAAGCAAAACACATGCTTTGCCTGGTGATTTCCGCTGTTAACCTTACTTAGCGTTCTCCTCGATGTAAGAGATAGCATCGCCTACAGTAGCGATCTTCTCAGCCTTGTCATCAGGAATAGAGATGCCGAACTCCTTCTCGAACTCCATAATCAGCTCTACAGTATCAAGAGAGTCAGCACCGAGGTCGTTTGTGAAGCTTGCCTCTGCCTTTACTTCTGCCTCATCAACACCGAGTTTGTCTACGATAATAGCCTTTACCTTTGATTCAATTTCTGACATAATTGTAAGTTTTAAAATGTTTAATATTAATTGTCAAATTCTAAAATTCGGCTGCAAAGGAACTGTTTTTTTTCCATGTGTGCAAGTTTTTTAATTAAAAAAGCACTTTATTATGCACAAACAACCTGTCATTGTGCATCTTTTTAAACCTTTTGGAGATTTATCTTGCGATAAATCAAATATTTATCCCACTTCATTCAAATGTTACTTATGTGTTTCCTGTCATAAAAGGCATGCTTGTTGGCTTGACTGTACATGAAAAACACTGGCTTTTATTTTGCTCTTTAAGGATTTTACTATATATTTGCAAAATAAATATAAAATACAACTGAGATGTCATTTACAGAACATTGCAACGAGATTTTCAACCAAGCAATCCGTGACTACCACATCACTGATAACGTGGACACACCTATCAATAACCCTTATGACAGAGATTCGATAGAGAACCGTCTCTATCTGAAGTGCTGGATAGATACCGTTCAGTGGCATTTTGAGGATCTTATCCGTGATCCGCATATCAATCCTGAGGAAGGAATGAGCCTCAAGCACCGTATAGACCGTTCCAATCAGGACCGGACTGACCTTGTTGAGCAGATTGACTCTTATTTCCGTCAGCTTTATTCTGACGTGACACCCCTCCCTGAGGCAACCATCAACACGGAGAGTCCGGCATGGGCTGTTGACCGCCTGTCAATCCTTGCACTGAAGATTTATCACATGAAGGAGCAGACGGAACGTACTGATGCGTCAGTGGAGCATATAGAGAAATGCAAGTCAAAGCTGAATATCCTCCTCGAACAGCAGAAGGATCTGGGATTGGCTATTGACCAGCTGCTTGATGACATCAGGCAAGGGCATAAGTACATGAAGGTGTATCGCCAGATGAAGATGTACAATGACCCTGCCACGAATCCTGTGCTTTATAAGAAGTAAGGCCCACCCCAGCCCCTCCCGAGGGAGGGGTAATGATTACCTTTGAAGGTGTGGAGTGGCTTTTTGCGTCAGGTAAGGTTTGCCACTCTTTCCTATTTGTTTATTACCAGCTACCATCAACCACTTCTATCCTCGAAAGTTTTTTCTTTTTCTCCTTTTCTCATCATGAAAACCTCTCATATTCTTATCATCCGCTTCTCGGCTATGGGTGATGTAGCCATGATGGTACCCATTGTCTATTCCCTTGCCTGGCAATATCCTGACGTGCGGATCAGCATACTCTCCCGGCCTTTTGCCCGCCCCTTTTTCAAGAATTTAGCACCGAACATAGACTTTATGGCTGCTGACCTCAAGGGAGAATACAACGGAATCAGGGGACTCAACACTCTTTTCCGCCGCCTCGTAGCGAAACATCCCACGGCAGTAGCTGACCTTCATGACGTTCTCCGTACTAAATATCTCAGGCTTCGGTTTCTCCTGGGGGGCTATACCGTTGCGCATATCAATAAGCATAAGCAGGGGAAGAGACTGCTGTGCCGGAAGGAAAATAAGATTTTCGTCCAGCAGCCTACTTCCTTCAGCAACTATGCTGAGGTCTTTGCACAGCTGGGCTATCCTGTCAAGCCACAGTTTAAGAGTATCTTTCCTCCAGAGGGCGGCAACCTACGCGAGCTGCCTGACACAATAGGTGAGAAGAAAACAGCAGAACGATGGATAGGCATAGCACCCTTTGCAGCCCATAAGGGTAAGATGTATCCCAAGCAACTGATGGAGCAGGTTATCCAGGAGCTTGTCACGAGGCATCCCCATTGGCATGTCTTCCTCTTTGGTGGTGGCAAGCAGGAACTTGACATTTTGAACAGATGGGCACGACAATATCCGCAGTGTCTCTGTGTAGCCAATGAGCTTCACGGGCTTGAGCAGGAACTCATCCTTATGAGTCACCTTGACACCATGCTGTCCATGGACAGTGCCAACATGCACCTTGCCTCCTTGACGGGTACACGTGTTGTCAGCGTCTGGGGAGCCACGCATCCTTATTGTGGTTTCATGGGCTGGCAGCAGCATGCCGGGGATGCCGTGCAGGTCACTGACCTGTCCTGTCGTCCCTGTTCCGTATTTGGGAACAAGCCCTGTCATCGTGGTGACTTTGCCTGTATGAACAGCATAAGTCCCGAGGAAATTGTAAAGCGCATAGAGGTCGGGCTGTAGCCAACAGCAGGCCTATGCCAGCTCTGGTGGTACAGAGTATATCCCTGTTGTGATTATTAAAGGGCAGTTTATCCGTGTGTTTTTTCAGTTGTGGCTTACAATCGCGATGGTCTTCAGTCTCACGTAATTCTCACTGAGGAACATGAATCCGTGGTAAGGATTATCCGTACCCCAGCTGTTCTTGCAGAGGAAGAAGCGGCGGCCGTGGCGGTCATGAGCCAGTCCGATGATTTCCATACAGTGGTCGTCAGTGGTGCGATGCGACTCAAATGACGCTTGCCGATGCTCCGTTGTCACGGGTTTATCCTCATTCTGCAGCACGGCAATACCCTGGCTGAAGGAGAATCCGGGTTCCGATATGTCTCCCTCCCAGCACACGGGATGCCCGGCATGGAGACTCCGCACGATGGTGTTCATCATCGTGTCGAGTGGGACATTGAGGAAGGTGTTGTGGAAGTAATTATCAGGAACCTCCAGAGGGAACCGCTGGTTGTAAGGATGGTGGGTGAAGCTGGTCAGTGCCGTGTACTCATCATCCCTGCAGACGCTGTGGGCGAACTCCAGAGGCGTGTATATGGCACCGAACATAAACACCTGCCGAGGTAGGCCCCCAAGGCTCTCATCAAGAAGATTGTCAGCAGGTGAGGAGCCGTTCTTGGTGATGTTGGCATTCTTTCCCCATATCATCCTTGAGACGCTCGGCATGGAAAGGCGGGAGAGCTTCCGGCAGAGAACTTTGTAGTCGGCATCCCGATTACGGTGATAGGCATCATAATGCTGCAATCCATAGGTTTCAATGAGATCAATGAGCATGGTACTCATGCCGCGGGTGGTGACGGGCTGGCTTTCCTTTGCTGCCCGGTGTGGGAGCAAATGGCGGTTCATGACCTGCTCGCTGAGATACATTCTCGCGACATAATCGGGACTGAGATTGACTGAGTCTCCCTGCATGATGTGTTCAGTCTCAATGGTGGCAAGCATGGCATAGGCCCAGCATAGCGAGCTGTTACCCTGGTCCTTGACGGGAGTGGTGGGCAGGCGGAGGTCAACTGTCATCCTATCGGTGGGAAAGCTGACCCTCTTGCTTTGCTTTCCGCAGGCTGCCAGGAACAAAAGGAATATGAATAAACAGAAATTCTTTCTCATATCTTTTAATTTTCATCTTATCATATCAGGCATCAGTACTCCACCATCTGCGCCCATGCCTCGGCCACATCCTTATCCAATTCAGGGACAGAGCTTGGAATAGTGAACGTCCAGACGTGGTTCTTCTCCTTCCTGATGCGCTTCAGCTGGCTCTCCGTGATGGTCATGCGGTCAGTCACGTAGAAGTCACTCCACACGTCAATGCGGTCGTCCTCGTCCTCTCCTTTATAATGTGCGAAGAAGGTCTGGCTCTTGTGGGCAGCCGTAAGGCTGTCGAGGGTATAGTTGCCCTGGCTTGCCTTGCGGTAGGTCTCACGCTCCTCAAAGCTGGTCATGCGTGCTATGATGCCGTACATTTTCATCTGACTCATGTCAATCTCGTGTCCAGGTTGCCCAACGAGATTATCCATCGTGATGGTGACGGCAGTCCTGTTGGGTATCTGCTCAGGCGACTTATGATAGGCAATCCGTCCGCATAAGTCTGCCCATCGGTAGATGTCACAGTTGTTCCGTGTGGAATATTCCTCTCCCTTGATGCTCTCCATCAGCGTGTTTTGTTCCAGATTGGGCATAGACATCCTTACGAATGTGTCGTCACCGTTCGCCCTCGGGGCTTTTCTCCGTCGCTCGCCAAGGAACTTCCGGTCGACGAAAGGAGAGCCTTTTCCCGCCTCGGCGGTCTCTGACGTAGAGTCGTTCAGCGGTATGTAGAACTCCATCATTCCGTCGATGAAGTAAGTGAGCATCGAGTTCGTTGCCTGATAGACCCGGTAATAGCCTTTCAGGCGGGTATATTCCCGCTCCTGTGCCTGCGCAGGCAGGATCAAGAGGCAGAGGAGGAGAAAAAAAGCGATTCTGTAATAAGACATTATTCCTTGGAAATAAGACAAGGAAACAGGAACTGGACAGCTATCTGCAGATTGTCCGTCTGCATGATAATTGTCTGAAAATGGTGTCATGTCATTATCAGATTCTTTTGCTGCATGCAGGTCTCCCATTGTTGATTTTCTTGTCCTTGATTTATATTTTGGCAGCAAAAGTGCGAATTTTTATTGAAAAGACAAAATATATTTGGCACAAAATCAGACTGCATGGATAAGAGCCGATATATTGAAAAGGTGGATTGGATTATCGCACTCAGGAAATATCCAATCCACTTTGACAGCCTCTGTTAATTCAGACTGATGGTCTTTGAGAGTCCTGGGGCGAAGGTGAGGGAGAACTCTGCATACTTTTTAGGGTCATAGGTTGGCTTTCCTGTGCGGTCGATGCCTTGCCTTTGAATCATTACCTTGTAGGTTGTGTTGCTCAGATTGTCAAGAGTGAATTTCAAGTCATAGTCACAGGTACAATTTGTGTCATTTGTCGCAGCCTCCGTCAGGATAATTGTCTTGCCTTCAGTCGTCATGTCCTGTTTGATGAGGGCATCGCATGAAAGTACGGTATTGTGATGCTCTATCAGAAGTTTACCGTCAGGCAGGGCTTTCAGGATGATGCTCTCCGCCTTATCTGCGTTTTGTTTACTGTTGGAGCGTACCTTATTGTAGGGAGTCCCCTTACATCCAGAGTTGGTGACATTGGTCAGTGTTGGTTGCTTGAAAGTCTCTGAACCAGTGCTGTCGTCATCACTGCATGCCAGTATGGTGCAAGCAAATAGGACTGTCAGGCAAATAGTAATGTAATTTCTCTGTTTCATTTGGTTTAAGTTTAAGTTATGTTATAGGTTCAATTCAACATTCAGGTTTAGGCAGCGTGGCGGACAATCCTCTCATAGGTACTCCATCAGGATACCCCATACGGCGATGATGTGGCAGATGCTGCCTGCGAGGACGAAGAAGTGGAACACGGTGTGCATGTATTTCCGCCTGTTGAGTGAATAGAACACAGCACCGGTGATATACATGACCCCCTCGGCGATAATCCAGCTGATTGATGTGGTTGTAAGAGCCTCTGCCAGTGGCTTGAAGGCCACCAGCACGGAGAGACCCATGCCGATGAACGTCAGCGTCTCCAGGTGGCTGTGGTCACGCAGCCTGCGGAAGGAGGCGATGGTGCCGAGGATGGCGCAGAGCCACACAAAGGTGAAGAGTCCCCATCCCCATGCTCCGTGATTGCGCAGGGCAATGAGCGTGATGGGCGAGTAGGAGCCTGCTATGTGCCAGTAGATGGCGGCATGGTCCCACTTCCTCAGCCGCTCTTTCCACACAGAATGGGCGGAGAGGGCATGGTAGACGGTGGAGGTGATGTAGCTGAAGAGCATCCCGACAAGATATAGTATCACCCCTGCCGTTGCCCAGCCAGCCTTCTCCCGGAAGCACCCGACAAGGAAGACCGTGCCTGCCACCACGCCCAGTACGATTCCTCCGCTATGGCTCCATGCGTTCCACAGCTCCTCCCTGTGTGAGAAGAATATCTTGCGTCTCACGCCGTTCCGTTATTTTCTCCTGCGGTTCCTGCCACCCCGCCTGCTGCCTTTTCCGTCACTCTTCCTGTCTCTGGCAGCCTGATTGGCCGTCTGCTGCCTCAACGGGCGGCCGTCATCGAGGGTGAAGTCGAGCTGCTTCCGTTCCAGGTTGGCTTTCGCTACCTGTATGCGGATGGGGTCGCCGAGCTGGTAGACGTGGTGGTGTCGGCGGCCAACAAGACAGTAGTTCTTCTCATCAAACTCGTAATAGTCATCATCCAGGTCGCGCATCGGTATCATACCCTCGCAGTGGTTCTCATCAATCTCAGCGTAAATGCCGAAACTCTGTATGCCAGAGATGTGTGCATCGTAACATTCTCCGATGTGCTCGCCCATGAACTCCACCATCTTGTACTTGATTGAGTCGCGCTCGGCGTTCTGTGCCACCTGCTCCATGTCAGAGCTATGCTCGCAGAGTTCCTCGTAATGGTCCTTGTTTGCCGACCGTCCGCCATGCTGGTAGCGGGTGATGAGCCGGTGTACCATCGTGTCAGGATAGCGGCGGATGGGCGAGGTGAAGTGTGTGTAGTAGTCGAAGGCCAGCCCGAAATGCCCGATGTTGTGTGTGGTGTACTTCGCCTTCATCATCGACCTCAGGGCAATGGTCTGTATGACCTTCGCCTCCCGCTTGCCCTGGACCTCATCCATGAGCTTGTTCAGTGCGCGGGCGGTGGCCCCCTTCGTGCTTGACGACTTCAACTTGTAGCCGAACTTGGCCGAGAACTCACGCAGGTTCTCGAACTTCTGCGGGTCAGGATTGTCATGCACACGGTAAGGCAGGGTCTTTGCCTTCTTGCCCTTTGTCACCTTCCCTATGCTCTCGGCGACGGTCTTGTTGGCCAGGAGCATGAACTCCTCAATCAGCTTGTTGGCATCCTTCGATCGTTTGAAGTAGCAGCGTGTCGGCTTGCCCTTCTCGTCAATGTCAAAATGCAGCTCCTCCGAGTCGAACTTCACGCTGCCGTTCTTGAAGCGGCGGGCACGCAGGAGCTTTGCCAGACGGTCAAGCGTGATGATTTCCTCAGCATATTCACCTTTGTATCCGTCCTTCCCGGGCTTCGGAGCGGGCTCGCCCGTTCCGTCAACCACGCCGTTGTCCTCAAGCAGCTGCTGTGCCTCCTCATAGGCATAGCGGCGGTCGGACTTGATGACGGTATGCACGATGCGGTAATTCCTCACGTTGGCCTCGTCATCAAGGTCGAAGATGCAGCTGAAGGCCAGCTTCTCCTCATTCGGGCGGAGCGAGCAGATGAAGTTGCAGAGCCGTTCGGGGAGCATGGGGATGGTGCGGTCAACCAGGTAAACGGATGTGGCGCGCTGCTGTGCCTCACGGTCAATGATGTCGCCCTCCTTCACATAGTGCGACACATCGGCTATATGCACGCCTACCTCCCACAGGCCGCCTTTCACCTTCCGGATTGACAGGGCATCATCAAAATCCTTGGCATCCTTCGGGTCAATGGTGCAGGTCCACACGTCACGGAAGTCCTCACGCTCGGCAAAGTCCTCCGGAGTGATCTCGGCACTGATTTTCCCGGCGGCATCCTCCACCCGCTTGGGGTACTTGTAAGGCAGTCCATACTGAGCGAGGATGGTGTTCATCTCCACGTCATTGTCACCCGCCTGCCCCAGGACGTCAACCACCTCACCGATGAGATTCTTGTGGTCAGCATCAGGCCACTGTGTTATTCTCACCAGGGCTCGGTCATCGGTCTTTCCGCCCTTGAGCTTCTTCTTGGGGATGAGGATGTCATGCACGAAGAGGTTTTCCTGCGTTACAAGGAAGGCAATGTCCTTCTCCACCCGCAACCTTCCTACGAAGGTGTCTTTCTTCCGTTGCAGGATCTCGATGACCATTGCCTCCTTGATATGGTTCTGCCGGCGTGCCATGAACTGCACCTTCACCCGGTCACCGCTCAGTGCTGCCATGGAGTTGCGCTCGGAGACGAAGACAGGCGTGCCGCCGTCCTCCGGCAGGAAGGTGTTCTTCCCGTTCGCCTTGCGGACGAAAGTGCCTTCCTGCACCTGTCCCTTGGTGTTCAGGGTGTAGGCATTCTCGCCCACCTTCGACAGGAAATCGTCCCAGGCCATCTCCTCCATCACGTCAATGGCCAGCATCTTGGCTGGGTGCGTGGTGAGCTTGAGGGCATGGAATATCTGTTTGAAACTGAATGTCTCGTCTGGTTGCGACTGGAAGAAGCCTGTGAGTTTCTCTGCGAGCTGCTTCTTGGTAAGCCGTTTCCCGCCTTTCTTTTCTTTTCCCATAGGAATTAGTATTTTGATATTTTCCACAAAGTAACGAAAAAGTTTGTATCTTTGCAAACGTTTGCAACTAATTTTTAATGAAAAAGATATTAATAACAGGTGCGTCAGGCTTCATAGGCTCCTTCATCATCGAGGAGGCTCTCCGTCAGGGGATGGAGACTTGGGCTGCCGTGCGCCGCTCCTCCTCACGTGAGTATCTGAAGGACGGGCGCATCCACTTCATTGAGCTTGACTTCTCGTCATCTGAAAGGCTGCGTGAACAGCTCATGCCGCACCGGTTTGACTATGTTGTCCATGCGGCGGGCGTGACGAAATGCCTGCACCGTGACGACTTCTTCCGTGTCAACCGTGACGGAACCCGAAACCTTGTCACCGCCCTTCAGGCATTGGGACAGCCTCTGGAGCGTTTCGTGTTCCTCTCCAGTCTCAGCATCTTCGGGGCCATCCGTGAGCAGCAGCCCTATACGGAGATAGAGCCTACTGACACTCCACGGCCGAACACGGCGTATGGGAAGAGCAAGCTGGAGGCTGAGAGGTGTTTAAGTGGCCCCACCCCGCCCCTCCCCGAAGGGGGAGGGAGACCTGACGGGGGACAGGAGGATATGAAAGGAAATGACATCCAAGAACAGCAAGATGGCAGCTCCCTCCCATTTCGGGGAGGGCCGGGGTGGGGCTTTCCCTATATCATCCTGCGCCCCACAGGAGTCTACGGACCCCGTGAGAAGGATTACTTCCTGATGGCAAAGAGCATCAAGGGGCACACTGACTTCGCCGTGGGCTACAGGCAGCAGGACATCACCTTCGTCTATGTGAAGGATGTTGTGCAGGCAGTCTTCCTTGCCCTTGACCACGGGAAGCCAGGCAGTGCCTACTTCCTGAGTGACGGGAATGTCTACCGGAGTACCACTTTCAGCGACCTTATCCATGAGGAGCTGGGCCGTCCGTGGTGGATCCGCATCACGGCTCCCATCTGGCTGCTCCGCATTGTCACCTTCCTCGGCGACCTCATCGGGCATCTCACGGGCAAGATCTCAGCCCTGAACAATGACAAATATCAGATTCTCAGGCAGCGCAACTGGCGCTGCAACATCCGTCCGGCTGTCGAGGAGCTGGGCTATCGGCCACAGTATGACCTCCGACGGGGTGTGGCGGAGACGATAAGATGGTATAAGGAGAATAGCTGGTTGTAGGAAAGTCTCTCTTCCCAGAGGCTCACCTCACCAATAAAAAACATACAATTAAGAATGTCGAAATTCATAAAGAACCTGTTTCAACTTGAGAAAAAGCCCCTCAAGGGACTGATGGCCCTGGAGTGGGTGGTCATGGCTTATCTGCTGCTGACAATGGTCATCACCTTCTTCCTGTACACCAGCATGGACAATCCGCAGGCAATGATCTTCGGACGGCTCCGCATCGTTGCCATCACGGCTGCCCTGTGGCTGGTCTACCGCATAGCCCCATGCAGGCTGACGCGCCTTGCCCGGGTCGTGGCGCAGATGGCATTGCTTGCCTGGTGGTATCCTGACACATACGAGATAAACCGCCATCTGCCCAATCTTGACCATCTTTTCGCCACATGGGAGCAGCAGCTCTTTGGCTGCCAGCCAGCCCTGTTGTTCTCAAAGGCTCTGCCCAGCCCTGTGTTCAGTGAGCTGTTCGACATGGGCTATGCGGCTTATTACCCCATGATAGCCCTCACGGCACTCTATTACTTCGGCTGGCACTATCGTGAGTTTGAGCGGGCGGCATTCATCCTGTTAGGTTCGTTCTTCATTTATTACGTCATCTTCATCTTCGTTCCTGTCGTCGGCCCTACATTCTATTACAAGGCAGTCGGCATCAGCGACATTGCGGCAGGTGTGTTCCCCAACCTTCACGACTACTTCAATGCCCATCAGGAGTGCCTGCCCAGCCCCGGATATGCTGACGGCATCTTCTATCATCTCGTTGAGGATGCCAAGGCGGCAGGCGAGCGTCCCACGGCCGCCTTCCCCAGCTCGCACGTCGGCATCAGCACGGTCTGCATGCTGCTCATCTGGCACGTCCGCAATTACAGGCTGCTGGCTGTCATGGCACCGGTCTACATCTTCCTCTGCTGTGCCACGGTCTACATCCAGGCGCATTATCTTGTTGATGCCATTGCCGGTCTCGTTACCGGAGGTCTCTTCTTCTCGCTCCTCCTGTGGCGTTCGCGTGATATGTTGATACGGGGAAAATGATGGGGCAGGAGGTTTCCTGACTCCTCTTGTGAGAAGAGTGTTATGGGCTTATGGGCAGTGGCTTATGCCTTGACGGGCAGGAGATGAGGCTCTCCTGTCAGGTACTCCACATGAAGTACTGAAGTATTGCAGCAGAAGTACCCGACTACTTCACGTGAAGTAATCGGGTACCGGGGCGCAGATTACTCCTGTACTTTCCATAGGAGTATTGGGGTGTCCCGGCACGGTCAGCCCTCTATTCGTTGGGACTGTTGCTCCAAATTCGGCTTCACTTGCAATAAAAACGGCTGAAGGCGCACCCGTATCAGCTAAAATCAGTACCTTTGCACACGGTTCAGACTTATAATAAGGGATTTCCTTGAGAAACCCTATCTACAAACAAAACCAACGTCAATTATGGATATGTCCAGGAAAATCGTACGGCTGTTGCAGCATGCTGCTGTCCTTGTATCAGTGTTGCTGACAGTCCGTTGTATCTTTGTCATGGCCTTTGTCCCCCTTTCCACCTTCGAGGGGCATGGTGCCGCCATCCCCATGATGGTCTTCAATTCTCTCCGGTTCGATTTCCAGATAGCGGCTTACGTGCTGCTTCTGCCCACTGTCCTGATGCTGGTCTCACTGGCTTGGCGGAACAGGCGGTACGGGCTTTTCCTGCACCGGTTCAACCGTCTCTATTTTGTCGCAGCCGATTTGCTGGCGGCCGTCCTTGCCGGAATCGACCTGGGATTCTATGCCAATTTCAACTCACACATCAACATCACCTTCTTCGACTTCTTCAATGAGGGACCGCTGGGCCTGCTCCAGACGGTGTGGGAGGAGTATCATTGTGTATATGACCTGCTGTCGATACTTGCCGCAGCGGTATTCTTCGTATGGGTGACGGGGAGGATAGAACGTCCCTCCGGGGCTGTGCGCCAGCCAAGGCGGAGAGAGTGGCTGGGGCTCATCGTGTATGTGGCCGTATTGGTGGTGTGCCTGCGTGGTTCCGTCTGGCGTTTCCCGTTGCAGATAGAGGATAGCTTCGTCTCCAGCAGCAAGCTCATCAATGACATTGTTCCCAATGGCATCTATATGCTCAAGAAGGCTTACAAGGAGAAGAAGAACGCCTTTGTGATGGAGCCTGTGGCAACGCTCCTGGCCACCTATCACTTCAGAAGTCTCCAGGAGGCTCTTGATGAGTACACTGGCGGACGGGTGCGGATGCACAGGGCCGACACGCTCACCGCACTGAGGCAGGCTCTTTTCAGTGCCGTGCCTGACACCTTGCGGCATGCCCAGCCCAACATCGTCATCATCTACAGCGAGAGTTGGAGCAATTACCTGATGGAGCTTGACGGTGCGCGCACGCCAATGCTCTTCGGGATGCGCCGCCACTTGCAGGAGGACCTGCTCTTCCGCAACTTCCAGTCAGTGCAGAACGGTACGGTGGCATCAATAGAGAACCTCACCGTCTGCACACCTTTCCCACGCTTCTTTGCCTCGGCTTTCCGCCTGCAGCCACTTCCCACCTCGATGGCCCTGCCTTTCAATGAGAGCGGATACCACACGGAGTTCATCTCAGGAATGGATATGGCATGGGAGAACTGTGCCGAGTCGCTCATCCATCAGCATTTCCAGACTATATACGACAAGTTCAGCATCTTGCGGGACTATCCCAATGCAGGATTCAACAGTGTGGGGGTCTTCGATGAACACCTCTTTACAGCCATCCTCGACCAGCTGAACGCACCAGCCCGTAAGCCGAAGATGCTGATGGCAATGACCACGACCAATCATCCCCCTTTCGAGTTCCCGAAAGGGCTGAGGCTGCCAGAGCTGCCTGACAGTTTCTATCTGAAGCCATGCTTTGCCGAGCATGACCGTAAGGTGCTGGGCAAGTATATTACCGGATTCAGATATTATAATAAAGTCCTGGCGGATTTCCTTGACCGGTTCAAGGCCTCTCCGGCTGCCCGTAACACCATACTCGTCATCACGGGCGACCATAATGTGCGTTCCATTCTCGACTATAGTGCCGTCAGCAAGCGGTGGGAACGCTCCGTACCACTCTATATCTACTTGCCGCCTTCGCTCCGCAGGCCCGTTTACAGGCAGCTGACGCAACGGTGGGGAAGCCATGATGACATCCTCTCCACCCTTGCACCGTTTGCCTTCCGCCACACGCACTATATGAAGTTGGGCAGGAACCTGCTTGACAGCAGTCTCCCTGACTCGGCCTTTTACAGTTCGAATGTGGAACAGCTGCTGGCTGACAAGTCTTACTATGAGAAGGCAGAACGGCAGACGGCAGCACGCAATCTGCTGAGGCTTATCTACTTCCAGATGATCTTGGGGCGATAGACACCCGGCAGTGGTGCCGCCCTGCATGCCGGTTCTCTGTCAGTGGGCGGACCACCCCAGCGAGACTATATTCTCACGGCCGTCCCAGAACAGGTGACCATCAGCATGGAGCCACCCTGTCCCAGGGTCTCATAGTCCAGGTCCATGCCTATGATGGCATTGGCTCCCAGCTCTTCAGCACGCTGTGCCATCTCCTGCAGTGAGGTGTCCTTTCCTTCCCGCAGCACCTTCTCATAGGCTGCGCTGCGTCCGCCGATGAAGTCGCGGATGCTGGCAAGGAAATCTTTGACGAAGTTGGCTCCGATAATTGTCTCTCCTGTCACGATACCTTTGTACTCTAAGACGGGATGTCCCTCAATGGTAGGGGTTGTTGTGATAATCATACTTGTATGTTTTTAGTTAGTGAAAGTTCTTATGGATAGGGCATAGTCAAGGCCTGTGACCTATCATTTGGCAAAGATATAAATAAATTGTTCCTGACAATGAAAAACACAGGTTTAATTTGCTTTTATGGAAAATATATCTTATTTTTGCAAGACTGAAATGATGATAGTATGGAAGAGGTGAAAATAAGAAAGACAAGGAAAAGAAAACTGACCCCCTGAGGAGAACAGGGCTCTGAACGCTTCAAAACCTTCAAGGAATCGGAGCGTTGAGGCTGCGAGAAGGCTCAAGAGGGTTTTATCATCTATGACCCTGCTTCAGGTTGTAGATCTTTCCTCGTTGATACCGTTTTGTCAGTTTTTTAGTGTAACTTTGCAATCAGTATCAAATCAGAATATTATGCAAGACTTGGTTATTTACAATACGCTGCACAGGAGGAAGGAACTCTTCCAGCCGATAGCAGCACCGAACGTGGGTATGTACGTCTGCGGCCCGACCGTCTATGGTGACCCGCACCTGGGACACGCACGCCCTGCCATCACCTTTGACATTCTCTTCCGCTATCTGAAGCACATTGGCTACAAGGTGCGCTATGTGCGCAACATCACCGATGTGGGCCATCTGGAGCATGATGCCGATGAGGGCGATGACAAGATTGCGAAGAAGGCACGGCTGGAGCAGCTGGAGCCAATGGAGATAGCACAGCATTACACTAACCGCTATCACGATGCCATGCGGGCACTGAATGTGCTGCCGCCAAGCATTGAGCCGCACGCAACGGGGCATATCATTGAGCAGGAGGAGCTGGTGAAGCAGATTCTTGCCAACGGCTATGCCTACGAGAGCAACGGAAGCATCTACTTCGATGTGGAGAAATATAACAATGACCACCGATATGGTGTACTCTCAGGCCGTAACCTGACCGATATGGTCAACAACTCCCGTGAGCTGGCAGGAATCGGCGAGAAGCGCAACCAGGCTGATTTCGCCCTTTGGAAGCGGGCCATGCCTGAGCATATCATGCGCTGGCCGTCACCTTGGAGCAATGGCTTCCCTGGCTGGCATTGCGAGTGTACGGCGATGGGACGGAAGTATTTGGGCAGCCATTTCGACATTCATGGCGGTGGCATGGACCTTGTGTTCCCGCATCATGAGTGTGAGATAGCACAGGCGGTGGCCTCACAGGGTGACGAGATGGTGAAGTACTGGATGCACAACAACATGATTACCATCAACGGGCAGAAGATGGGTAAGTCGCTTGGCAACTTCATTACGCTTGAGCAGTTCTTCACAGGCAGCCACGAGAGTCTCACGCAGGCTTACTCGCCGATGACCATCCGCTTCTTCATCCTCACGGCCCATTACCGTGGCACGGTCGACTTCTCCAACGAGGCCCTGCTGGCTGCCGAGAAAGGATATGAGCGGCTGATGAACGGCATCGAGGACCTGGCACGTGTGCAGACTGCTGCTGCCTCTGATGAGAGTACAGGAAAGTTCGTAGGCAGTCTTCGTCAGAAGTGCTATGAGGCGATGAATGACGACTTGATGACGCCCGCTGTCATCTCTGCTCTCTTTGAGGCATGTCACTTGGTCAACATCCTTGTAGACCACAAGGCACAGATTTCACCTGATGACCTGAAGGAACTCACGGAGGTGATGAACCTCTTTGCCTTTGACATCCTTGGTCTCCGCAACGAGCGCAGTGCCAACAACGATGCACGTGAGGAGGCTTACGGCAAGGTTGTCGATATGGTTCTCGACCTTCGTGCCAAGGCCAAGGCTGAGAAGAACTGGGCTGTCAGCGACCAGATTCGTGACTCCCTCGCAGCTGCCGGTTTCCAGGTGAAGGACACCAAGGACGGTGTCACCTGGAAACTTGACAAGTAGCGGCACGCACTCCTTCTCACAGACCGTAGGGACAGATGCCCTTGTCTGTCCCCGTTTTCCAAGAGGATTCGGACAGGCGGGGGAATCAGTCCCTACGGTCATCTGTTTTAAGGCTGCCGAAAACAACAATCTCAAAATGATTTAAGGCTGACCAAGGCTGCATGATAACTAAGCCTTGAATAAATATGACACCGACTAAAAAACTTGCTCTTTCCTGCCTGCTGACTGTTCTCGTTGGCGGGGGCTTGCTCTTGTGGCTGTTTTCCAGGGCTGACAGTTCTGCTGTATCGGCATTGAAGGGCAAGGACAGTGTTTCTGTCGTCACAAAACAGAAAGCCATTGCTGTTGACACGGCAAAGGATATAGCGGTTATCAAGGCCTATTACAGATTTGTAGTAGAGGACTCCTCAACCGACTGGGATGAATTTGAGGAACGTGAGCGTAAATATCTGACACAGACCCTTATTGACAAACTTTCACTTTATAATGAGTCCGATTATCTCCCTTTACTTCCATTGAGCGACTTCAGGATGGTGTCAAGTACCATAAAGGTTCTGTCGCTTGGGAAGGAATGGTACAAGGTCAGACTGTTCGATCCTACTGACAAAGAATGGATAAACATTCCTGTAAGGATGGTTACTGATAAGGATGGCCGGCGAAAGATGGGCTATGCCATTCCTTATGGCTGGGATGGTCCTGTCTCTGATGCTTTACTTGAGAAGCATGTGGTCAAGATGAAGGAAGAGTGGCAGGATGGGCAGAGTTTCCTCAAAGCCCTTTTCCGTTCATACATCTCTCTCAATCATACCATTGACCTTGATGCACCGTCATACAGAAAGTATCTTTGCCAGACCTTTATTGATAAGAAACAATGGGATGGAGATGGGGACAGGACGTATTTCATTAACATTCTTGATGGCCTCTGGGATGACAGCACGCTGTCGCCCTTTAAATATACCATCACTCCAGGTAATCAGAAGGGACTATATAAGGTCAGAATAGGGATAGAGCGCACGACAGATGTCAGTGATGAATATCTGGTGAAGTTGGGGAGACATAATGGGCATTTTGTCATCACAGGTATGGACTATCAGAGTCAAGACATAGCATCAGGTGGGGAGCTGCCCCAACCTGATGGAACGGAAGATAAAATATACACGGTAGTAGACCAGATGCCGCAATTTCCCGGAGGGCTACATGCCCTTATGGAGTATCTGAAGAATAATATGAGCTATCCCAAGGAGGAAGTGAAAGCGGGGCATGAGGGGCGTGTCGTCGTCAGATTCCGTGTCAACAGGGATGGCTCTGTCAGCAACGCAGAGGTGGTGAGGTCTGTCGCCAAGGGGCTGGACGAGGAGGCTCTCCGTGTCGTCCGCTCCATGCCGGATTGGGAACCAGGCAGGGAAGATGGTCTCCCCGTCCCTGTCTGGTATTCGGTGCCCGTTACTTTCAAGCTGGAATAGCCTGCTTGCCATCTGCTGTTTGGCATTTAGCGATTCTTGGCATGACTATCTGATGATTACTTTTGATGTGCTGACAGTACCATCGGAACGACGGATCTGCTTGACATAGATACCTGCCCGTGCAGGCTGCGTACACATTCCGTCCAGGGTGAAGTAAGCTGTCTGTTCCGTGCTTGTGTGGCTCTCCTTACGGCTGATACTGTTTGTGCTTGCCTCATAGCCCTGTCCTGATAATGAGGAACCAGGAGCCAATGCCCACGATGCGTTGTGGATGGCCTCAGCCTCTTGATCTGTTGTGGCTATGCCATCGAAGTTGGTAGGCTGTGTGAAGTTATCAGCCGGCACTGGTCCATAGACAGTGTTTGCCACGTTGTCCGCCGCATTTGAACCTTCATAGAATCCCAGGTCAGCATCATCTGTCCCTTCACGGACAGCATTGTTCTGGACGGTGCAGTTGCTCACCTTTCCTCCTCGGATGAAGATACCGCCACCTTTGAATGAGGTATTGTTATAGACAATAGCTCCTGACACTTCACCCATGTAGTTGTAGATACCGCCACCTTGTCCTCCCAAGTCACTTCCATACTCCTCTGTGTCAGCGTAGCAGTTGGCAACGGTCACATCATAGGCTTTCCCGGCATTGAACAGTCCGCCTCCAAGCAGTCCACGGCAGTCGAAGATGGTGGAGTTGCGGATGGTTCCTCCGTTTGACACCGCTCCGCCCTGAGAGGCGTAGCAGTTGCTGAACTGGCAGTCGCTGACCGTTCCGTCAACGTTGTAGACAGCTCCTCCGGCATCCAGAGCCACACAGTCCTCAAACTGGCAGTTGCTGATAGTAGTCTTGCTGGCATAGATGGCACCACCCAGTCCGTTTCCATATTTGGAGTGGCTGTAGTTCCTTGTGAAGTAGCAGTTGGTGATGGAGGCATCTCCGCTTCCTATGATATACACGGCACCGCCCTTGGTGTCAGAACTCGTGCTGCTCTCGGCGGTGAAGTAGGCACTGTTCTCTGTTATCTTGCAGCCACTCATCTGAATGTTTCCAAGCGCATAGAGTGCCGCTCCTGCTGCTTTCACGTTCCATACCATAGCATTGCCGCCCTTCAGCGTCAGACCGTTGATGATGGTTGGATGTGTCAGTTCTGTTGAGGTGTAGAGGATGTGGTTGCTGTTGTCAGCAGTTCCGGGGATAAGTCCATCCTCTGTCTCCCAGCCATATCTATAGGTTGATGCGTCCATCATTGCGCGTACCCATCTGTCGGCAATATCATCGTCACCGCTGAGGATGGTCTCATTTTTAAAGTCATAAGGCTTGCCGGATGCTGCCAGCTCACGCTCGTCCTTGCTGGTCTCTGTACCTTTGAAGCCGCCATAGAGTGCGACTCCATCCTTCAGGGTGAATGTGCGAGAGTTCTTTTTGGATGATCTGATGAGCCGGGTGGGCTTGTAGGTGCCTGCCGCAATCCATATTTCATCTCCTGTATTCGCTTCGTCCAGCATGGCATCGAGATCACCTGCAGCCGATTCCCATGATGAGCCGTCACCCGTTGCTCCTGCTTTTACATAATGAACTTTTGCTGCTGTGGGGTTACTTTGCAATGACAGCGCAAGAATCATTGCTGCTGAGAGTAGCGTTTTCTTCATAATTTTCTTCTATGTTAATAATTAGGTTATAAATTAAAAATTATTTATTTTAGAGCTAAAAACAGAGTATATTGACAGTTCTGTTGGATAATATGTGCAAAGTTAACGAATAAATCTGATTTGATGGTATTAATTATGCAGGATTTTTGTTTTTATCCCATTTATCCCCAATAGGCTCATCAGAAACTGTTAGATGTGTTTTTGATGAGCCTATTGGGGATAAGCATATAGTGATACGGGAAGTGCGGCGGGCAAGAGGCTTAAATTTTCCAGGTTTTAAGGATGAGATGCCATGTTGTCTTAAGCACCTGGCAGCCTGACCCTGTTATCCAGGGGCACTATCAAAGCCTATGGGACGGAACTGGCGCTGTGAGTCGCTGTAGACAAATCCTGCCTGATGGAGGTAGGATTTGAGGTGTTCAGGGGTCTCATTGAAGTTGTAACAGAGTTCTTCAAGCGTGTCGAATTCCTCATCACGCAGCAGCATGTTCACGCTGCTGACGAGGATGGCTGGGTCGTGGGGAAGATAATCCATGTGAGCAAGGTTAAGTGGGGGTGCATCATTTCATGGACTCACCCACGAACTGGAGGGGAAGAATATCCTTGACCGTGTTGATGACATAGACACCGGATGTGCCATAGAGAAGTATGCGGACAGGCTGCTTGTAGCGGTCCTCCATCTCAAGGATGACCTGGCGGCAGGCACCACAGGGCACGATGGGCTCACGCATCAGGCCGTACTCGTTGCCGGCTGCAATGGCAAGTGTGGTGATGGCTTGGTCGGGATGGGTTGACTGGGCGGCGAATATGGCACTGCGCTCCGCACAGAGGCTGGAGGGGAAGGCTGCGTTCTCCTGGTTGGCCCCCATAATCTCAGTGCCGTCGGCGAGGAGGAGGGCCGCTCCCACTCTGAAACGGCTGTAAGGTGAGTAGCTGTTGCCTGTGGCAGTAATAGCCGTCTGGACAAGATGCTGCTCTTCGGCAGATAGTTCGTCAGGTTGGCAGAAGCCAATCTTGATGCTTAGGTCTATTGTTTTCATAACTGTTTGTCTTTAAATTCACAATTCATATTGAACGATTGAAGGTAATTCCAGCTTTATAATTCATTATAATGATTCCATCCACTTCTCCACTTGTGACTTGTCTGCTTGTTCACTCGCTCCCCGTCTGTTCCTCATCTGCCAGCTCGAAGCATCCGATGTCGGGGGTTGCGTCCCGCTGCTTTCCGTCATGGTCAGTGGCGAAACGGGAATCAGTGAGGGAAGTTCCGGTATTGACGGCAGGTGACTTCTTACCCAGGTGCAGGTCATAATACTGCTTGTCGGCATCAACGTTGGCAAACTGTTTGTCGCCGCCATCAGGATGATCCTTGGTGTTCTCCCATGTCACATCAGTGAAATGGGCCAGCAGAGATTCGTCCTTGGGCTTGCTGGTGCGGAGGATGCAGTGGTCGAACTGGTAGTTGGCTGTCATTTCCTTTCCGTTGTCACCCATAAGCTGGTCATCGGCATAGCCTGTCACAAGGGTGTTGGTGACATTGAAGGCCTGCAGGGGATATTCCCGTTGTCCGATGTGGTTGCCGAAACTGAGGGCTGCGCCACGTTTGCTGTCAAAGGGATAGAACTGGGCAAGTGTGCAGTGGGTCAGCGTTACCTTTCCTCCGGTGAAGGAGGCACAGTCCATCAAGGTGTTGGAAAACTGTGTATTGTAGGCATCAATGGCGCAGTTGGTGGCTTGCAGGCCATATCCTTGGCAGTTGTGTACGGTCGAGTTGGCAAGTATCAGCTTCTGGCTCGTGGTCGTGTCGGCATCACATACGATACCGTTGTAGGCCGAGTGCAGGTCGGTATGCGTGAGGATGTTGCCGTAGCTGCCCTTGCGGAAGCGTATGCCCTGCCACTGTCCGCTGATACGGTCGTAGGGAAGATAGTCGAACATCCAGTCGAGCCGGTCGCCGCGGAGCGTAACGGGCTGTTCGGCCGTGCCCTCACAGTGCAGGGTTCCGTGGACATCAATGGCTGCCTTGTCTGAGAAGTAGAGTGTTGTGCCCGCAGGGAGGGTGAGCGTCACGCCTGCATCCACCCTCAGCGTGTCCTGCAGGACGATGGGACGGGTGCCTGTGAGGATGGTGTTCTCTTTTATCTCCAGTCCTTTCAGCAGCTGAGCGTCCCAGCTGAAGACACTGAGACATACCTTCTGCTGCATGCCGCTCTCCAAGGTGAAGATGAGATAGTCAGTGATTTCTTCAGGCTCTGTCCCGTTGTTGCGGGGTGAGGTCATCTCAACGAAGACACGGATACTGTCCTTGTTGCGCACCTCCAGATTGCTGGCTTGGTAGCCGTTGGCGGCATTAAGCTCAATTCCATCAACGTTGACACGGAAGTCCGTCTGGTTGCCTTGTGCCAGACGTACATTGGTAAGGCGCAGTCCGTCGCCAGAGTGATTGTAGACCCAGAAGTCCTTTGTGGGTGTCGGGACGTTGGAGAAGGTTGTGTCGAGCCGAAGCGTGTCAGCCGTGAACGTCAGCAGATTGCTCTTTGATGTCGTGAAAGTGTCGTCATCAGAGCAGGAAGCCATCATGATGACAGCCGTGAGGAGGAACAGTATGGATAGTTTCTTCATCATTGTCTTTTTGGTTCTTATCTAACGTTGCGGCAAGGCTTTTTATTGTCTTTGGGCGTTATTCCAGGTCGATGTGGCCGACATCCATCTGCTCATGGAGGAAGATACGGGCACTTTCGGTGAACTTCTCGGGATTCTCGGTGGTGAGATACTTCACGGTGGCATGTTTCGTGCAGCGGGCATCCATGTCAGGATGCCGTCTGAGATAGTCTTTCAGACTGTCGGCAACGTATTCTCCCTGTGGGACAATCCTCACTCCACGGGGCACATGCTTCAGAATCTTCGGCATGAGGATGGGGTAATGGGTGCAGCCAAGAATGAGCGTGTCAATGTCAGGGTCGAGCCGCATGATGTGGTCAATGCGCTTCTTGACGAAGTAGTCGGCTCCAGGGCTGTCTGCCTCGTTGTTCTCAATGATGGGAACCCACAGCGGGCAGGCTACTCCCGTCACCTTCACATCGGGCCATAGCTTCTGTATTTCCATGTTGTAGCTCTGGCTCTTCACCGTTCCCTCAGTTGCCAGGAGCCCCACATGGCGGGAATGGGTCAGCCTGCCGATTATCTCTGCCGTGGGGCGGATGACACCCAGCACCCTTCGGTTGGGGTCGAGCTTTGGCAGGTCATTCTGCTGGATGCTGCGGAGGGCCTTGGCCGATGCCGTGTTACAGCCCAGGATGACAAGCTGGCAGCCCTTCTCAAAGAGCCTCAGCACGGCCTGGCGGGTGAACTGGTAGACCACATCGAACGAGCGTGAGCCGTAAGGGGCACGGGCATTGTCGCCAAGATAGAGATAGTCGTATTCCGGGAGCAGCTGGCGGATGCCATGCAGGATGGTCAGACCGCCGTATCCGGAGTCGAAAACGCCGATGGGCCCCGGCTGTTGTGAATAGTTTGTCATTGTAGTCCTATAAGTCTTGAGATGATTGCAAAGCCTTTATAATGTTATTACCAATGGCTGGTAATTTCTTTACCGGTGCTTGGTAATCCCTTTACCAGTGCTTGGTAATGCTGTTACCAGAGTTTGGTAATGCTGTTACCAGAGCTTGGTAATGTCATGACCAATGGTTGGTAATATTCTTGAGTGCGGGAGAGACTTATTTAAGTACGGCGATAAGCGCGTTGGTGATGTCCTCTCCCAGCGTGTCATCAGCATAGGGCAGGGCATTGTTGTCAGTGTTGAGGATGAAGGCATAGCCGCTCTCCCTGCCCATCTCACGGACGGTAGCGTCCAGTTTCTGGCGAACGGGGGCATAGATGTCGTCCTCAGCCTTCTTCAGCAGCCGTTCAGCCTCCTTGCGGAAGGCAATGTTACGGTCAATCAGCTCCTCCAGCTCAGACTGCCGTTTGCGGAGAATGGATGGCTCCAGCTTGCGCTGTACATCGAGGAATTCCTCATATCGGCTGTTGAAATCGTCCTCTGACCGTTTTGTCTCGGCATCATACTTCGCCTTCAGCTCATTCAGGCTGCGGGTGGCGGTGTCATAGTCAGCCATAGCGTGCAGTACCTTGTCATAGCTGAAGTAGGCAAACTTCAGCCTTGGGGCAGTTGCCTGTGGTGTGGACTGTACGGCGGTCTGCGCTGCTGCCAGCAGCGGCATCAGCAGGAAGGCGAGTGAAAGGATTTGCTTTTTCATTGTTTTCAGTTTTGTCTCTTCGTGTGTGGGAATAAAAAATGAGGTCATCGCAAGAATGTAAATCCGTGCGGTGACCTCACCCTTGACCCCTTCCCACTTTTTGGGGAGGAGGCTTGTTGACGGGGCAAAGGCTCCCGTATCTGACGTTTACTTCATCTTGGCCAGCTGAGCCTTCACCTCTGCGGTAACGTCCTTGCTGATGGCCTCATTGATGTAGAGGGGCTGTCCGGCAGCCTTCTCCATGATGTAAGTGTAGTTGCCGGCCTTTGCCACTGCCGCAATGGCATTGCGCACCTTGTCAAGGACAGGGCCGAGCTGCTTCTGCTGCTCCTCGTTGAAGGCCTTCTGGTTGTCCTGGGCTGTCTGCTGGATCTTGTTGTACATGTCCTGCAGGTTCTTCTCAGTCTCAGCCTGCTTGGTAGCGTTCATCGTACTCTTGGTCTTGTCATAAGCTTCTGCCTGACGCTGCAGTTCAGCCTGCATGTCTTCGAGTTGCTTCTGATACTCTTTTCCCTTAGCTTCCAGCTTGCTCTGAACGGCAGTAGCCTCAGGAAGCGACTGGAGGAGAGCCTGTGAGTCGAGGTGACCGAACTTCTGTGCGAACATTGTCATTGGCGCACAGAGCATCAACATCAAAATTAACTTTTTCATCTTTCTTTATAGTTTTAATTGTTTGTAATTGCTTCTGGGGTGAATATAGCCCCTGGGGGTATGTCATACTGCGGATGGCAGGTCGGCGGCTGGTTTACTGGTTGGCATAGCCTAACTTCTGCAGCACCTCATTGCTGATGTCCACCTTAGGCGATCCGTAGATGATGCCGGCGGAATTGCTGGAGCGGTCGATGACCAGACTGTAGCCACGCTGGTCCGAGATATCCTTGACGGCATTGTAGATCTCGTCCTGAATGGGTGTGATGAGACTTGTGCGCTTCTTGAACAGCTCCCCTTCCGGGCCGAAGTACTTGCGCTTGAGGTCGGATGCTTCTTTCTCCTTGGCCATGATAGCCTCCTGTTTCTTCTTCTTCTGGTCCTGTGAGAGGAACACCACCTCGTTCTGATAGTTCTTGTACATCGTGCCTGCCTCCGTATTGAGAGCCTCGACTTCGGCCTGCCATTTCCTGCTTACCTGGTTGAGCTGTTCGTTGGCACGCTCGTAGGCTGGTACATTGCTCAGGATATACTCCATGTCGATGAGTGCGAACTTCTGTGCGGATGCCGCCAATGGCAGGAGTGTAAGAAGGCAGAAAGGCAACACATATCTCAATGCTCTTTGCCATATTGTACTTTGATGTCTTTTCATTTTCTTTTCTTTTGGTTGTTTCCTTGTTAGACTGAATGTTGGGCTTAAAGTTCAATGACATGCGGCCTTGTGGCTATCTCTTTTTGTTTTATTGGCTTGCCAGCCTCTCAATGCAGCTCCATTCCGTCAGCCTGTCAGTCTGCTTAGAACTCCTGTCCGAGGATGAAGTGGAACTGGCTGCCGCCCTTCTGTCCGAATACCTTATCGAATCCGTAAGCCCAGTCAATACCCATCAGGCCGACCATCGGCAGGAAGATGCGGACACCAAGTCCGGCAGAGCGTTTCATGTCAAATGGATTGAACTTGCTGGTCTCTGCCCAGGCATTGCCGGCCTCCACGAATCCAAGACCGTAGATAGTCGTGTTGCCTAAGAGGAACGGATAGCGAAGCTCAAGTGTGAAGCGGTCGTAAGCATAGCCTTCAGCACCATAAGGAGTGAGAGAGCCGTTCTCGTAGCCGCGAAGGCCGACAGTCTCCTCGGCATATCCCGTGGAGTATCCGCTCATGCCGTCACCACCCATGTAGTAAGTCTCAAACGGTGACTTCTTGTATTTATTGTAGCTGCCCAGCAATCCCAGCTCGACGCGGGTCATGAGGACAAAGCATTTCTGTCCGCTGGTGAGAGCGGTGAAGGTGCGGGCCTTGAACTTCCATTTGTGATACTCCACCCAACGGTACTTCTCCTGCTGTTCCTGTGAGTAGGTAGGGGAGTTACGGTCGACAGCGAGATGCTGGTAGTCCTTGCCGTCCCACTTTGACCAAGGCGGGGTGATGGTCAGCGATGCGGTGAAGTCGGAGCCACGGCGTGGGAAGAGCTGGTTGTCAGTTGACGTGCGGTTGAGCGAGATGCTCAGGTTGAGGTTGTTGGCCGAACCGTTCGACATGATGAAGTAACGCCAGTTGCGCAGCATGTAGCGCTGGTACTGCAGCTGGAGCGACAGCGTGAAGTAGTCGTCAGGCCAGCTAAGCCGCTTACCCCATCCAACGAAGATACCCAGCAGCTTCACATACTTGTCAGGGTCATAATAGTTCTCGTAGCTGTTGTAGTTGTAGTTGCCGTAGCCATACTGATAGTTGTAGTAGTTGTTCAGATAGCCACTGTTGTAGTAGTTGCTTGACACGTCGGTCTGCTTTGAGAACGATGCACCCACATTGAACTGGATAGGACGTTTGCCGCCGAGCCAGTTGGTAGAGTATTGCGCGCTGTACGACTGGTAGTATGTACCGTTGGTCTGTGCGCTCAGTGACAGTGTCTCACCATCACCAATGGGCATGATGCCACGGTGTTCACGGTTCTTGCGGAAGAGGTTTGCCATGGAGAAGTTGTTCAGCTTCAGGCCGACACGTCCGATGACACCCGTCTGTCCCCAGCCGAGCGAAAGCTCCACCTGGTCGTTTGATTTCTGCTTGAGGTTATAGTTGATGTCAACCGTGCCGTCCTCATAGTTCGGTTCCGGTACAGGGTTGATGGCCTCCGGGTCGAAGTGTCCCATAGAGGCCAGCTCACGTGCCGAGCGCTGCAGTGCCTCCTTTGAGAAGAGGTCACCCGGCTTGGTGCGCAGCTCACGGCGCACGACATTCTCATACAGGCGGTCGTTGCCGTTGATCTTCACGCGGTTGATGTGTGCCTGCTGCCCTTCATAGATGCGCATCTCAAGGTCGATGGAGTCACCCACGATGTTGACCTCTGTTGGCTGCAGATTATAGAAGAGGTAGCCGTTGTTCCAGTAAGCGTTGCCCACGGCATCCTCATCCTGTGAGAGACGCTTGTTCATGTAGGTCTGGTTGTAGACATCCCCCTTCTTCATATCCAGCAGGCTGGACAGGTAGTCGGTGGAGTAGACGGTGTTGCCCACCCATGTGATGTTGCGGATGTAGTACTTCTTTCCCTCGTCCACTTTGACATATACATCAACGTGCTTCGGGTCAACGTTCCACACACTGTCCTTCAGGATAGTCGCATCACGGAAACCATACTCATTATACTTGGTGATGAGGTTCTTCTTGTCCTCATCCCAACGCTCCGGAGTGAACTTCTTTGACTTCAGCAGGTTGGCTATCTTGCCTGCCTCGTGTGTCTTCGACAGGGCACCCTTGGAGAAGAGCGATCCTTTGATTTTCTTGTCAGTCAGCTGCTCATTGCCCTCGATGGTGATGTTGCGCACCTTCAGCTTCTCCTTCTTGTCAACGTCAATGTCGATAATGACCTGGTCCTTGTTGGCAATATCATCACGCTGACGTATGTTGATCTCAGCATTCTTGTAGCCCTTGTCCTCAAAGTACTTCTTGGCAAGCAGCTTGGCACGGTCAATCATGTTAGGCGTAATCTGTCCGCCCTTGAGCAGTCCGAGCTTCTTGTCCATGTCATCACGCTCGCTCTTCTTCAGCCCGACATAGTTGATTGTGGAGACACGCGGGCGCGTCTTGAGGTGTATCTTCAGATAGATGTTGTCACCGACAATGGAGTCGGCTGTGATGGATACGTCAGAGAAGAGTCCGTGCTTCCAGTAACGCTTCACGGCATCGGTGATGGCTGTCCCCGGGACTTCCACCTCCTGTCCGATGCTGAGCCCGGATATGCCCGTCAGGACATAGTCCTCATAGCCATCCACGCCCGTTACAGCCAGTCCCGCCAGCCTGTAGGTCTGCGGATTGCCTGCATAAGTGATGTCTGGGTTTACGATTTTCTCTTGGGCTTTCGTCGTCAGGGTCACCCCGGAAGCGAGAGCCAGAAGCATCAACACCTTGTTTATATTACTCATCTATAGCGTAACTTATTTGTTTTCGTTTTCTACTTGTTTTTCTGTCTTTCCAAATCGGCGCTGCCTGCTCTGGAAACTCTCTATGGCCTTGTGCAGGTCCTGCTCGCTGAAGTCAGGCCAATAGGTGTCACAGAAGTAAAGCTCCGAGTAGGCTATCTGCCACAGCAGGTAATTTGATATGCGCAGCTCGCCGCCAGTCCTGATCAGCAGGTCAGGGTCAGGCATGAAGCGGGTCTGCATGTGGCTGTTGACAAGCTCTTCGGTGATGTCCTCCTGCCGTATTGGCTCAGAGCCTTCAGCCTGATGCGAGACGATGATGTCCCTCATTGCCTGCGTGATTTCCCAGCGGGCACTGTAGCTCAGGGCGACAACCATTGTCATGGCATCGTTCCCAGCGGTGTGCTGTTCCGTCTCATGCAGTTTCTGCTGTACCTCAAGCGGGAGGCGTGCTATGTCGCCAATGACACGGAAGCGCACGTTGTTCTTCATGAAGATCTCGTCTTCCAGTGAGGTCAGTACGAGTCCCATCAGCGCGGCTATCTCGTCAGAAGGCCGGTTCCAGTTCTCGGTTGAGAAGGTGTAGAGCGTGAGATACTTCACGCCGAGACGCACACACTCAGATGTGATTCGGCGGACAGTCTCCACCCCAGCCTGATGTCCGTATGAGCGTGGCTTGTTGCGTTCCGTTGCCCAACGTCCGTTGCCGTCCATGATGATGGCAATGTGCTGGGGTACCCGTGTCATGTCGATTTCTTCTGCCATAATATGTATTGAAGGGATAACCTTGTCCTGTTTTGTCATTTGCCAGCCTGGATGCTATTCGTCCTCGTTGTGGCAGGTGCGGCATTTTGCCATGAAGCTGTAGGTGAATGTCAGCTGGAGCGTTGAGTAGCAGTCGGTGTTCTTGAACAGTCCGCTGCTCTGTATGCCGTAAGGGTCTTTCTGTCCGTCCAGCTCATCGCTGAGGGAGAAGTGCATGGCCCATTCCAGTCCGATATTCGTGCGTTCACCTATCTTATATTTAAGTCCGATGCCGATGGGAAGGTTGGCTGTGAAGGCCGACTTACGGTCGCCGTTCTCTATCTTGACATAGGTTGCGCCTAAGCCGATCGCGGCATAAGGCGACAGCCGCTTTGCCCCCCGGTAGTCGCGTCCGGTGCCATAGGGCAGGAAGTTGTACTCATACGCAAGTCCTACGTCAACCAGTGAGTTGCTGAAGGTGTAGGGTGCCGAGGCGAACTTCGGGTAGTAGGTCTTCACGTCAGCCGACGTTCCCTTCATCTTGCCGAATGACACGTTCATCCTCACCCCCATGTAGGGGCTGAGATTGTACCGGGCAAGAAGGGTTCCCATGGGCTGCAGGTCCTTGGTCAGCGAGCCATTGAAATCGCCTAAGTAGCCCATCATGCCGATACCGGCTCCCATCTCCATCCTGTACTCCGGGTCTGACTGCGCCCAGGTGGGTGCAGTGGCAAGGAGGATGAGAAGGCTGATGATGGTTCGTTTCATAGTCAGGCTCTGTCGTTCAGTTTATTCAGCGGCTTTGTTCAGGTTCTGTTCCCATGCTATCCTGTTGAGTCGTCCCCGCCAGATACTGCTTCCACTGAAGAGCCAGACATACTGTTCGCTGTCAACGGCTGCCGTAAGGGTGGCTGCCGGCAGTGCGTTCTCAGGATAGGTGAAGCTGCCATCGGTCTTCCAGGTGATGCCGCCGTCACGTGAGAGCAGCATGGGACCGAATCCATTGCTGTCAGCCGTGCCGATGGCGAGGGATGCGTTGTCATAGTTGACGACGGTCAGATTACCGTATAGAGGAAGTCCGTACTTGCTTGCAGCGCTCTCAACATAGTTCCATGTGTGGGCTGTGCTGGGGCGGTTGCTGTCAGACAGCTTCGTCCATGCCACGTTACTCTTGCCGTCAGCCGTGTTTCCGACAATCATGACGGTGCTTATGCTCTTGCTGCCTGTTGTGGCTGCGAGGGTGTAGTTGATGTGGCTGGCGGGTAGCAGGGCGGCATCGCTGTCGAGCGTCTCGTCAGTCCATGTGGTCCCGTTGTCCTTTGAGGCGATAAGGTTGCCGTCAGCCGTGAGGGCGAACAGCTCGGAGGCCGATGCGGCAACGAGCTGCGCTATGTCGGCATTGGTGCCGGTAAGCGTCCAGGTGTTGCCGTCAGCTGATGTGAGAATCTGCCCGTTGTCGGCAGCATATAGTTTTCCGCCCTGTGCCAGGATGCTCTTGTAGGCATTGTCGGTGAAGGTCTTGCTGAGTTTCGTCCAGCTGTTTCCATCGGTTGTGGCGGTCATGTAGCCGGTTGTCTGCGTTCCGTCAGTACCGAAGACGAACACCTTGTCGCCTGTGCTGACAGCCTTCATGGCCGTGAAGGCGGCGAAGTCGCTGTTGGCCTGCAAGGCAGCCCATCCGAAGCGGTTCCCCTTCTGCTTGTGGACGTTCACTGACACCTTATAGGAACGGTAGCCCTCCCCGCTGCTTGCATAGACGCGGAGGGTGCGTGGCGTGGTGAAGTCAATGGAGTCACTGCTGGAGTAATAGGTCATGGTCTCATCCTTGGCTGACTGGATGACGATGGTGCCTGAGTTCTTTGCCGTGATGGTGGCCAGCACGTGGGCGGCATCGGTGCCGTAAGGCAGTGAGTCGGGATTATAGATCAGTCCCTGTGCCTGGTCAATGTAGAACTTGCACTTGGCGGCATTGTAGCTGGCTTTGTAGGTACTGTCCTTTCCGGCTTTGGTGACGGTGTCGCGCACCTGCTTCAGTATTCCTAAGGTGAAACTTGTGATGGCGGTGTCATTGTAGGTTGTCACCGTGTCGTCGTTATCATCTTTCAGGCATGACACCATCATGAATGTGGCCATCAGCAGGGCCACAAAGGAATATATCTTATTACTCATCAGATACCAATAAATGAATTTAGCTGCAAATTTAATCAGAAATCTTCAGAATCAGCGTCTTTTAGGGGGTTAATTATGTAAAATATGGAAATAACAGTTGTTTTTTTAAGTTTGTTTAGGATTAAGGCAGGGGGAGGTACGAGTCACTCGCACCGCCTTCTGTCACGAAACTTAGCGGATGTTGCTGAATGTCAGTGCAATTATACTGAGAACAGTCATCAGTGCGACTCCTGCCAGCAACGCTGTTGTTTCATCATCTAATAACATAATCTTTACCTTAAAATCTATCAAACGACTAACCTTATATGAAAGTGTATTCTCACGAATACGGCTGCAAAGATACATACAGCCTTCCGTTCCTGCCTGCTTCCGTGGGGGAATATTGCCTGTTTGATGATTTATTTTGATTTAGGTCAACGTGTCTCCCGGCTACCTGCTGCCGCCGTATGAAAAAAAATCCCGCCCACAGTTGCCTGTGGGCGGGATCCTGTCTTATCTGTTCAGAAATACTTGAGCGGCTTAGAGCTGAGGACCAGCTGCTACGAGAGCCTTACCAGCCTCGTTGCCTTCGTACTTCTTGAAGTTCTTGATGAAGCGGGCTGCGAGGTCCTTAGCCTTCTCCTCCCACTGAGCTGCGTCAGCGTAAGTGTCGCGTGGGTCGAGGATACCTGTGTCAACACCCTCAAGCTGTGTTGGAACAGTGAAGTTGAAGTAAGGAATCTGCTTTGTCGGAGCAGCGTCGATAGAATGGTTGAGGATAGCGTCGATGATACCACGTGTGTCACGGATAGAGATACGCTTGCCTGTGCCGTTCCAGCCTGTGTTGACGAGGTAAGCCTTGGCACCGCTCTTCTCCATCTTCTTAACCAGCTCCTCAGCGTACTTTGTTGGGTGCAGCTCAAGGAATGCCTGGCCGAAGCAAGCAGAGAAGGTTGGAGTTGGCTCAGTGATGCCACGCTCTGTACCAGCCAGCTTTGCGGTGAAGCCAGAGAGGAAGTAGTACTTCGTCTGCTCTGCGTTCAGGATGGATACTGGCGGCAGTACGCCGAATGCGTCAGCTGACAGGAAGATAACCTGCTTTGCAGCAGGACCCTGTGATGCCGGACGCTGGATGTTCTTGATGTGGTAGATTGGGTAAGAGACACGGGTGTTCTCGGTAACGCTCTTGTCAGCGAAGTCAATCTTGCCGTTCTTGTCAACGGTCACGTTCTCAAGGAGAGCGTCACGGGTGATGGCACCATAGATGTCTGGCTCAGCCTCTGCGTCGAGGTTGATAACCTTTGCGTAGCAGCCACCCTCGTAGTTGAACACGCCTTCATCGTCCCATCCATGCTCGTCATCACCGATGAGCTTACGCTTCGGGTCGGTAGACAGAGTGGTCTTGCCTGTACCGGAGAGACCGAAGAAGATAGCGGTGTTTTCACCGTTCATGTCGGTGTTGGCAGAGCAGTGCATGGAAGCCATGCCCTTCAGCGGGAGGAAGTAGTTCATCATAGAGAACATACCCTTCTTCATCTCACCACCGTACCATGTGTTGATGATGACCTGCTCCTTGGAAGTAACGTTGAACACAACGGCTGTCTCAGAGTTCAGACCCAGCTCCTTGTAGTTCTCTACCTTAGCCTTGGATGCGTTGTAGACGATGAAGTCTGGCTCCTGCTCGAAGTCGGCCTCGCTCTGAGGACGGATGAACATGTTTGTTACGAAGTGAGCCTGCCAAGCAACCTCAACGATGAAGCGGACCTTCATACGTGTGTCCTTGTGAGTACCGCAGAAACCGTCAACAACGAAAAGGCGCTTGTTGGAGAGTTCCTTCTGTGCGATTTCCTTTACGGCTGACCAAGCCTCCTTGGTTGCGCGGTGGTTGTCGTTGTGGTATTCCTCAGAGTCCCACCATACGGTGTCCTTTGAGTTCTCATCTTCAACAATGAACTTATCCTTAGGTGAGCGGCCAGTGTAGATACCGGTCATTACGTTGATTGCGCCAAGCTCGGTCTCCTGACCAACCTCGAAGCCCTCAAGGCCTTCCTTTGTCTCCTCGTTGAACAATACCTCGTAAGAAGGATTGTACAATACTTCTGTCGTACCTGTGATTCCGTACTTTTCCAGTACGCTCTTATCAAACTTTGCCATTTCGTTAAATGTATTTAGTTGAAACTTGATTTTGTTGCTTGTTGGGTGTCTGTAAAAAAGACACCGCAAAGGTAATATATTTATTAAGTCCGCCCAAAAATAACCAGCGAAAAAAGTATCAAAGTGAGATGTGGCAAGGTTAAAGAATTTAAAAATTGAACACACGGCGGTATATTTGCAAATCAGACTTTGCAAAACTTCAGGGATTTTCTTAATTTTGCCGAAATTTTGCAGGGCGGGTAACTATTCCGCACACCTAAAACACCTAAAAAGAAAAATGGAAATCATCAATTTCTCGGAGCAGAACTCCATCATCAACCAGTACATGGCTGAGATCCGTGACAAGGACTATCAGAAGAACAGGCTGCTCTTCCGCAACAATGTCATGCGTATCGGCGAGTTTGAAGCCTTTGAAATCTCCAAGACGCTGAACTACGAACCCAAGTGTGTCGTCACGCCGTTAGGCACGGCGCAGGTGAATGTGCCTACTGACAAGGTCGTCCTGGCTACTATCTTCCGTGCCGGACTGCCTTTCCACAACGGTTTCCTCAACATCTTCGACCATGCCGGCAATGCTTTTGTCAGTGCTTATCGTGAGTATAAGGATGCTGAGCATCATGAGGTGGGCATCCATGTGGAGTATCTTGCCACACCTGACATCAACGGCAAGACCCTCATCATCGCCGACCCGATGCTGGCCACCGGTGGCTCTATGGAGCTGGGTTACAAGGCCATCCTCTCCAAGGGTACGCCCCGTCATGTCCATGTGGCCTGCATGATCGCCACACCGGAGGGCATCGCCCACATCAGGAAGACTTTCCCTGACAGTACCACGACTATCTGGTGTGCTGCCATTGACGAGGGGCTCAATGAGCATCAGTACATCGTGCCAGGCTTCGGCGATGCCGGTGACCTGTGCTATGGTGAGAAGATTTGAGAATGTGGGGGGCTGCCATCTGTTCCTCCTCTGCGGGAGAGGGTAGAGGACAAGAACCTTACATGTGAGGAATAATCAGGATAAGGACGGTGAGCGCAGGTGCTTTCATCGTCCTTATCCGTGTTTTCTTTTTCGGTCCCGTATCGTCCTGATACGTGGAAGGATTCTTTTTCTGTTTAAATAACGTGCTGTCTTACAGTTATTTGCATGCTTTAGTGCTACTGCCCGTGTGGAGTGGCACAGTACTTCTTGTGAAGTACTTGAGTATTGCATCTGAAGTATCCGGGTACTTCACGAGGAGTACTGGTGTAATCCGACACCGGGCAGTCAGTGGAAGATTGCCTTTCCCTCCGCAATTGGACGGCTTTCGTTTGCAAAGAGCTGCTTGCCCGTGTTCAGCCAGGCTCTCCCTCCTTCTTTTGGGCTGGAGTGAGCAGATGGCTATCTCCCCCAGGAAGGCATCAGTCCCTCCACATGCTCTTTCTCAAGCAGCTCACGGATGATTTGCAATTCCTTGCCGGCATCGGGATTCTTCTGTCCGGTGAACTTGCTCATGTTCTCGTTGAAGAGGTGGAGCAGGAGTCGGGGACGGGGATTGGAGGGGTTCTCGTTGATGGCTTTCTGGTAATTGGCAAGAGCATCCTGATAGTAGCGCATGCCGTTGACGGCTGGATTCTGCATGATGAGTGCCGTGAAGTAGAATCCCTTGAGCGTCAGCACTTCCGAACGGTCGGCAGCCTGCATGGCCTCCAGTCTGTCAAGGTCGGCCTTGGCGGCATTGAGCAGTGGGGCGGCATGGCTGTCGGTTGGTTGCCCGATGGCGAACCGCAGGGCAAAGAGCGTCTTGTAATAGGTGGGCAGCCACTCCTTGGGGTACATGGTCTCCAACCGTTTGAGTTCGGCTATTCCATTGATGACCGATGCTGCCGAGTCGGCTTTCACCTTGGCGAGGGCAGGCCCTAAGTAGTTTTCCATCTGCATGTTGCGTTGGGCTTCAGCACTGGTTGCACACAGGAGGGCAGCGATGATGACGAGTTTAGAAATTAGAGATTTCATAAGCTTTGGTATTTTTGAGTGATACAAATATTCCGATGAAGAACATGCGGTCGTAGGATGCCAGCCTTGGCCGTCGGCTTCCGTCGGCCGTATAGCTGTAGCCATAGATGTTGTTGTGCCCTAAGATGTTGGTGGCTGAGGCATAGACGATGACCTTGGGACTGACGAGGACGGAGACGTTGACGCTCAGGCTCATGGAGAGAGGTGCGTGGGCATTCATCTGTCCCGGTAGGGTGGGGTCAGTGTAGGGTCGTCCCGATGCTATCATCTCGGTGATGCCGAGGTAACTCTTCAGTCTGTCAATGCCGTATTTGGCTGACAGGGAGAGGTTGTGGAGGGTGGCATAGTGCGGGGTGACCGCCTCGGTGTAGTCCATGTATTTCCGTTTCGAGTCGTTGTAGGAGTAGGAGAGCGTGGTCTGTAGGTTGTCGCGCAGCATTATACTGGTGAAGAACACATCCACACCCCGGCTGAAGCCGTAGCCTGCAGGGGCATACAGCTGTGGGCCGATGCGCAGGGGCAGGTGGCTGTAGTGCTTGTAGTAACCTTCAAGGCGGAAGGTGGTCTTGATTGATAACCACTCCAATCCTGCAATGTAATGGTCGGCATGGGCGGGTTCCAGCTTGTCTGCCATGCGCAGGGCATATTGGTCCTCGGCGGTCTGGGCGTATCTGCCGTACATGAGCGAGCAGTGCAGGTGCCGGCTGGGTTGATAGCTGAGTGCCATCCGGGGCATTAGGCGTATGCCATGTGCGTAGGACGGATATTCCAGCCGCCCCGATATACTGCCATAGACCTTGGGCAAAAGCCGTATCTGGGCCTCGGCAAAGGCGGCGGAGAGCTGATAGGAAAGGTGAAGGCATGCAGGCTGAGCCATCATGGGCTGATTGTGGCTGATGTTGAACTTACGGAAGTACTGCTCCACACCCATCTGAAGATGCAGACGGCTGCCGAATGATTTTCCACTTTTGACTTTCATGTGCAGTTCGTTCTGACGGTGACCGTATCGGTCGGCAGCCGTCTCCGCTCCGTCAATCTGCTCATTGACAGTAGAATTGGCCATGCCTGCAAAGAGCGACCAGCCGTTTGGCAGCGCAGTCCGGAAGGTGGCATTGGCATAGAGGTTATGCTCCCGCAGGTAAAGATTGTGGTCGTCCTGGCGGGGAGATACGGTGGTGTAGTCATAACCAAGGTAAGTTCGGAGGGACGAGGAGGGAGAAAAGTCGACTTTGTATTGCGCCTCGCCCGACAGTCTGCGGTAAGGGCGGTTCCAGTCAATGTTGCTGGGGAAGAGGGCATTGTACAATCCCATGTCATCATATTGTGCGTTGAATGCCACCGAGTTGTGCCGGAAGGCCTTCGTCCCGCCAAGGTTCAGCTCCACGTCAGACACACTGAAGCCCAGTTTGTCACCAGTGGAGACATCCGTGGTAGTCATGGGGAGGACGGAGGAGAGTGCCTCACCGTACTCGCTGCCGTAGCCTCCGAGTGAGAAGTTTATGCCTTTGAAGAGAAAAGGAGAGAATCGGCCACGTGACGGACTGCCGTCAGTGGTGGTGGTATAGGGCATGAGTACGTGCATGCCATTGATGAAGGTTTGACACTCGCTGCTTTCTCCGCCACGTACATAGAGCCTTCCGCTCTCGCCCACCTTCTGCGTGCCGGGCAACGACTGCAAGGCAGCGATGATATCACCGTTTGAGCAGCCGGTCATCACCACGTCAAGGGCATTCATGCGTCCAGCCTCGTCACCTGTCCCGAAGCCGAAACGGCTCCCCTCCACCACGACCTCATCAATGGGAGTGGCCAGTTCCTCCAGTTCAAGATTCAGTGGATGGCTCTGTGGGAGGACGATACGGGTGCTTCTCTGCCCATAGCCAAGGGATGAGGCTATCAGCGTGAGGGTTCCTTTTTGGGCGGTGGTGAAGGTGAACTGCCCTAAGCTGTCAGTCAGGCAGCCATCGAGTGTTCCTTCTATAAAGATGTTAGCTCCGGCTAACGGGGTGTGGTGCTTGTCGGTTACATGGCCACTGACGGTATGCTGTGCGCCTGCCTGTCCTGCGGTCATTATACATAAGAGAATGGCGAGAATCTGTTTCATGTTCCTTTTGCTTCCAGATGATTTTCTGATGCAAATGTATGAAAGGTTCCGCCAGTCTCCAAATCGTAGGGACAGACAACGTGATAGTGGTGCGTATAGCTATGAAACCCGCTGAAATGCTAAGTTTTGGGACGAATGGATAAGAAGAAAATATGTTTTGACAAGGGCTTTTTCAGCGTTGGCAAGTACCATTCTGAGCCCCTCTGTCGTCATTTTCTTTTTATTAATTGGTAAAGTCTCTAAGCCCCGGCACGTATGTTCGGGAGACGGGAATAATGTCGGTACATTCTCCAAGGCGCAACTGATAGCCGTTGGAGTTGCCCTTGGCGGAGGAGATATTATTGATGTTGACAAGGAAAGAGCGGTGACATTGAAAGATGTTCTTGTAGGGGAGGCCGGCCTTCAGGGCGGTCAGCGTTGAGCGGATCTCGGTCTTTGTCACCTTACCTTCCCTCATATAGCAGATACTGACGTTGTTCTTCCTTGCCTCAAGATAGAGCAGGTCATTGATGGGCAGCGTCAGGTCAGTGCCCCGAAGGTTCTGGTCGTGCAGGGTGATGGTGATGTTCTCCTGCTCATCGGTGGTCTTGGCTATGACTTGCTCCAGTCTGTAATGCAACATGCGGTTGTGGTCAACCAATGTGAAGATGCCGAATACCATCAGCCAAATGAGGAAAGTCCAGTAAAAGAAGATTCCGAACAGCTTCCACGTCACAGGAGTCTGGAAGATAAAGGCTGAATAGAGGGTAATGGAGAGGGCAATGGAGAGTTCCAATGCAATGGAGAATACAATGTAATCGAGGTTCGTTACAAAGCTTTCCTTCCGCAGCGGCATATCTAAGAATACGGTGGCGCACAGCCAATGGAGAAGCGTTGTCAGCACACCATAGCCCAGACACATCAGGAACGTGTTGCCCTGGTAATTGCTGATGCCGAAGGGCTGCAAAAGAAAAAGCAGCAGGAATATGCCTCCTCCTGATGCCACGTAGGACTGCCAGGAGGAAGTTCCTGTCAGGGGGAGATACTTGCGTTGCAGGAAAGAGGAAAGTTTACTCATGACGTACGGGATGATTATCTTTGAGTACAAAGTTACTTCTTTTCTCTTTCCTGTGCAAGTCTCTCTTTCCGTTTTTCTTATTTCACTTCCCAGATGTCGTTGGTCTCCAGCATCTCCATGAAGTTGTGGTAAGGCTTCTTTGCCTTCACGTCTTCAATCTGCTGGTTGACAGCGGCATCGTAGGTGGGTGCCTCTACATCACGGATGACACCGAGGGCCACGGGGAAGCCATCCTCATTGCTCATCATTGCGAGCTTCAGCTGCAGGGTGTTGTCCTGGCAGTGGGCATCATGGATGAGGATGTCGTCACGGGTGATGCCGTTCTCGCCAATCTTGACCACCTTCAGCCCGAAGCCTTCCTGCATGAGGCCGTACTCGTTGTTGGCTCCGAAGATGAGCGGCTCGCCGTGCCGCACGTAGATGGCATTCTCCTTTCTGCCTGCTGAGGTGTAGACTGCGCTGTGGCAGCCGTCATTGAAGATGACGCAGTTCTGCAGGATCTCACACACGGCTGCTCCCTTGTGCTGGTAGGCCGCCTTGAGGATGGCAATCGTCTCACTGCTGTCATTGGCCACGCTGCGTGCGAAGAAGTTGCCGCGGGCACCGAAGCACAGCTCTGCCGGGCGGAAGGGATCCTCCGTTGTGCCGTAAGGGCTTGACTTGGAGACGAAGCCGCGCGGGCTGGTGGGGGAATACTGTCCCTTGGTCAGACCGTAGATGCGGTTGTTGAGGAGGATCATGTTCAGGTCTATGTTGCGGCGCATGGCATGGATGAAGTGGTTGCCGCCGATGGCGAGGGCATCACCATCGCCTGACACCTGCCAGATAGTGAGGTTCGGATTGGTCACCTTGGCACCAGTGGCTATGGCAGCCGCACGGCCGTGGATGGTCTGCATGGCATAAGTGTTGGCATAATAGGGCAGACGGCTGGAGCAGCCGATGCCACTGATGACGGCAGTCTCGTAGGGTGGTACACCTAACTCTGCCATTGCCTTCTGCAGGCTGGCGAGGAAGAAGTGGTCACCGCAGCCCGGACATCAGCGGGGCTGCCCTTTCTTGAAGTCTTGTGCTGTATATTGGCTCATGTCTTTTGCTACCCGCCTGTGGCTCCTTCCTTAGAGGGAGGTTGGGCGGTCATGTTTTTAAGGTTCGTAATATGGTTTTTACTTATGCATAGATGTGATGGCAGAGGGGGCTGCTTGCCGGCTCGTCAGCCAGTCAGTCCGTCTACTGAAGGATTTTTGTATAGAACGTTCCGCCCTCCTCCTTGGGCAGTGGCGCATTGATGAGCTTGTCGAACTCACGCACCAATTCGCTGACAACGAATGGCTGTCCCTTGACCTGGTTGTACTGGTAGGGGGCAAAATGGTTGATTCGGATGCGCAGCAGGGCTGCCAGCTGTCCGAGGTTCTGCTCGGCAACCACTACTTTCTTGTAATGCCCAAGCACCTCTGCCGTGTTCTTTGGCAACGGATTGACATATTTGAACTGTGCCAAAGCCACCTTCTTTCCCTTCTGACGCAGTTCCTGCATGGCAGAGAAAAGGTGGCCGTAGGTGCTGCCGAAGCCCACGATGAGGAGATCGGCATCGTCCTTGTCGCCCATGACCTCCAGGTCGGGGACGGGGATGCGGGCCACTTTCTCAAAACGCAGGTGATCCATACGGTCATGGTTCTCCGGGTCGGTGGAGATGCTTCCCGTCTCGCCATCCTTCTCCAGTCCGCCAAGAATGTGGGTGTAGCCCTCAGTTCCCGGGATGGCCCAATAACGGGCGAGCGTCTCCGGGTCACGTTTGTAAGGCGAGTACTTGTATTTTTGGTCGGCAGTGGCGAGATGGGGGTGTATTTCGGGCAGGTTGTTGATGTCAGGCAGCTTCCAGGCTGATGAGCCGTTGGCAATGAAGGCATCGGTCAGAAGCACGACGGGTGTCATGTGTTCCAGGGCTATCTTGCAGGCATTGTAGGCTGCATCGAAGCAGTCGGTGGGGCTGGTGGCGGCAATGACGGGCATCGGGCTCTCGCCGTTCCGTCCGTACAGCACCTGCAGGAGATCGGTCTGCTCGCTCTTCGTCGGCATGCCTGTTGATGGTCCGCCACGCTGCACGTCGATGACAACGAGAGGCAGCTCATCTATGACGGCAAGGTTCAGGGCCTCGCTCTTCAGGCAGATGCCCGGTCCGGAGGTGGAGGTGGCAGCCAATGCGCCGGCGAAAGCGGCTCCGATGGCTGATGCGCAGCCCGCTATCTCGTCCTCGCACTGCACCGTCGTCACCCCCATTGACTTGTGCTTGGCCAGCTCGTGCAGGATGTCAGTGGCTGGTGTGATGGGGTAGGAGCCCAGGTAGAGGCGCAGTCCGGCACGTTCGGCGGCTGCCATGAGTCCGTAGGCGGTGGCCTTGTTGCCTGTAATATCCATGTATCGTCCTGGCTCTTTCACCTTCGACTCAATGCGGTAGGTATTCGGCACGGAGGCATGTACGTTGTGCCCGTAGTGGTAACCGGCCTCGACTACCTTTATGTTGGCTGCCGCAATGGCTGGTTTCTTCCTGAATTTCGTCTCAAGGAAGCTGTTGACCAGTGACAGGTCACGGTTGAATAGCCAGCATACCAGGCCCAGGGCGAACATGTTGCGGCATTTCAGTATGGCTTTGTTGTCCATGCCTGTGTCGGCGAGGCAGTCCTTGACCATCTTCGTTATCGGGCAAGCCACCACACGGTCAGGGTCGATACCCATCTCTCCCAGGTAGTCATCACTGCGGAACTCTGCCTTCTGCAGGTCGCGGGGGCTGAATGAGTCGGTGTCAATGATGATGGTCCCGTTGGGTTTGCAGTGCCTGTACTGCATCTTCAGAGCGGCGGCATTCATGGCAACGAGTACGTCACAGCGGTCACCTGGGGTATAGACTTTCCCAGCACCGATGTGTACCTGGAATCCGCTCACACCTGTCAGCGAGCCTTGCGGGGCACGGATGTCGGCCGGATAGTCAGGGAATGTCGACACACCGTTGCCCACTGTAGCCGATACGGTGGTGAGAATGTTGCCAGCCAGCTGCATGCCATCTCCAGAGTCTCCTGAGAAGTGTACGACGACGTTGTCGAGTTCCTTCACTTCGATTTGTTCTTCCATAGATTATTTCTTTGTTTATGTTAGTATTTTCTGAAAGGCAAAAGTGCAAAAAAATATTGAAAGGACAAAATGTTTTAGGGAGAAAAGCACTTATAGGGCCAGCATAGGCTGGATAAACGGAGGCAGGCAGCTTTAGCTATGCTGAAGCTGCCTGCTTTTTAATTGATAAGTATTTTATTTCTGGATTATGCTCCCTGTCCACGATAGGGTGATTTTCTTTCCTTTGTCACTGGTGAGATTGGCATTGACGGTATAAGTTCCATCAGCGTTAGGAGAGATTGTTATTATGCCGTCCTTAGCCAGGCAGGTAGAGACGGATAAGTCATTGTTCACCTGTTCGCAGAAGGAACCAAGTGGTTGTGAGCCAAGATATATGCCTGGGAAGTAGACACCAGGCTGCTCTCTGATGGCATAGTTGCTGCGCATGGTTCCAGCTTGATAGGTTCCTCCTATGCCAGCTCCCTTTGCGGTGTAGATGTCGACTGTCAGCAGCAGGCCTGGGCGGTTATTGTGCAGTTTGTCTGCGGTGAGCTCGTTGGTGCTGAAGAAGCGCAAGACGTAGTTGTCATAGTCTTGATGCTGGTCATACAGCATGAAATTGGCTACGGCTGGGAGGATATTTACATCTTTGGTGATGAATTCGCCAGTATCGTCTGTCTCGCCACTTTGGTCCTGCAACGTAACAGCACCGGTATAGTGGAAGTTCAGCTTCTGCCCATCTTTGGTTGTGAACGATGCCGTTATGTCATATCCTCCGGTGATGTGCTTTACTGTGACTTGACCGTTGCTGAAGAGAATATCCCTAAGTTGGTGCTGTCCACTGTTGTCTACTTTGTGGAGGGTAGCCAGGGTGTATTCTGTCGTAGCGGCGCCATTGGCCCGTCGGTCGCTTAGGGTGTAGGTTCCCTCAGGGATGATGGGGGTATGGTGGTCAGCAGACACAGCTCCCCACACGTCAACGTAGAGAATGTATCCACCAGGATTCTGTGGTGCCAGCTGACTGTGTTCGCCTGATGTCTGGCCAATCTCGTCATTGGCTAAAATGAAATAATAGTCGGCATAGCCTTCCTTCCAAACGTCTCCGAAGTACATTCCACCAACATTCCTGTCAAGTGATATGGTATCTGTCGGTAAGTACGTGGTACGGCTTATTTTGTCAATCTGTGATATGGGGATTCCGTTTAAAGTCCATTGTCCCTCCTTTTTGTTGAAATGAAGATTTGAGAATGGGATTCTTTGGTTCCCGTTTTTCCCCGTCAGGGTGAATTGCGCCTGTGCTGCTGTGACGGACGCAAGCATGAATATCAAGGTGAGAAGTATCTTTTTCATTATTGTTTAATAGCGATATTGTCAATACAAAAACCGAAGTTATCATCGAAAAGCTCTTTGAATCCTTCTGAGCTTTCACTGGTGGCGATGACTTTGGCTACTTTGCCCAAAGTGGCCAGGCTGATTTTTGTCCATTCGTTGCAGATGTATTCTTTGCCATTGCGATAGTCTGCCAGGATGACAGACACCTTACCTGTCACGTCACCGTTCAGATCATAGCCGGTAAGGATAACCTCAAAGTAGTCTCCGTCCTTAAGCCCGGGTTTGCTGTAATAACCGATTTTACATTGTTGCCAGGTATTGGCGGTGTTGTTGAACATAGCAGATTCCAGCTGATGTTCGGCATTGTCAGCAAAGGAGAATCCTGCTTCTGGCCCTTTAGCGTATTTCTGCATGTATGTATCTGCACGTATGATGGCGTATTTTGCGGAAAGGTTTGCGCCGGCAGGGGTTTGCGCGTTGGTTGCTATGACTTTGTCATCGGCCAGTGTTCCAGGATAACTTGACTGCCATTTGGAGACTTCAGACTGATCCGAGACTAATACACCACTGAACATACTGTATTTTTCCTGGTTGTTGAAAATCAATCCTTCCTCTGCATACGTTACAGCCTTGCCTGCTTTGAGGTTGTTATGCTTGCCCTGTTCAAAGGTGCATGCCTCAAAGGTTACGGTGGAATAACTGTTTATGTTGTTCTTATTACGTGATACTGACTTAATGTCTGCGACACTGATACCAGCTACTGACCATTCTCCGGCAGACTGTATAAAAGGTGTCTTGTCAGCCATTTCTGTTTGTTTGCCATCGTTAGTCTCAATGACAAAGGGATTCTGTGCAACAGCTCCTGCTGAGACGAGCAGGAAGCAAGCGAGTGAAATTTTCTTCATATTGTCCCGTCTGTGTGTCTATCGTTTGATGAACTTCAGTTGTTGCTTGCCTGTTTTCAGAATGTAGATACCTTCAGGCAGGGATGATATGTCAATGGTAATGCCGTTGCCACGGCTCACTTTTGCTGGTTGGGGGCTGCCCGCAAGATCATAGATGGCGACATCAGTGTTTGAATCTATGAGTGATAGGGACAGTGTGCCATTGGCAACAACCATTTTAGGCTGTTGTGTTGCTTTTATGGTGGAGATTCCATCAGTCCCTGTCTCCTTGAAGGAGATGCTCTCCACACCACTGATAGGCTCTCCTTCTTTGAGGATGATGCTGAACTGTGTGTCATTGTCAGCAGCCAGCAGATAGCTGACGTTCTCCAGTGCTGCACTTTGGTTGGAATTGGTGATAAGAATCCATTTTCCATCTCCTGCTTTTGCGCTTAAGGTTGCTGTAAGAAGCAATGTTCCAAGTAAAAATTTTCTCATAGGTGATAAATGAAATGTTTGGTTGGGGATGTTTCGTTAAGTTGCTTGTCCCCGTCCTTCATTTCCCCATGAATGAGCTTCGGGATTGCTTAATCGCATTTGAATTCGCAAAGGTAATAAAAAAACTCATGGTATTTGTATTTAATGTGATTTAATGTGTATTTATTTTAAACAGGTTGTTTTTGCTGGTAAAAACAAACAATTGGTGTAATTGTCTGTGTGGGAAGGACTGATAAGAATATAAGGCAACATGGGGAAAGACTATTTTATCCTTCCCCATGTCAGTCATCAATGGATGGGCGCAGGGGGATTCCATCCGTCTGTGTATGGTGAAGGGACGCTCAATATTTGAATGAGCTGCCCCCAAGGAACTCACGGAGCAGGGAGGTTGGCGGCAGGTTGCGGAACGGGAGGGGGGAAAAGTACTTGAGGAACTTGCGCAGGCGGTAGGCCTCGGCATACTCCTCACAGTTCTCAGGTACCTGCTCCAGTACCTCCTCAGCCTGTGGCTTGATGACAGCCAGCTCGAAGAGCATGGCGGTGTTGAACATTACATCGGCATGTTCCTGGTAAGGGAAGATCCATTTGTTCTCCCCGGCGCGCACGCTGGGCCAGCGATGGATGGTGTCCTGCGCCGAGCAGCCACGGTACTTGAAGTCACGGACGATGCGGCGGAGCAGTCGGTTGTCGGTTGTCGGGATGTAGTTGTGGTCATCCAGGAGGATGGTGGTGAGGGCCGAGGCATAGATTTTGAACTTCCTCTCATTGGGAATCTGCTCTGTCAGCAATGGATTGAGGGCGTGTATACCCTCGACAACGAGGACGTTGTTCTCGTCCAGGTGCAGTCTCTTTCCGCTCTGTTCGCTTTCCCCTGTCTGGAAGTTGTACTTTGGCAGCTCTACCTCCTCTCCGCGGAAGAGAGCATTGAACTGCTCATTGATCAGCGGGATGTTAAGCGCATAGATGCTCTCGTAGTCCAGCTCGCCGTTCGCATCCTTCGGTGTGTCAGCCCGGTTGACGAAGTAGTCGTCCAGGGAAATCTGAACGGGCTTGACACCGCTTGCCAGCAGCTGTACGGAGAGACGCTTGCAGAAGGTGGTCTTGCCGCTTGATGATGGTCCGGCGATGAGTACCACCTTGAGTTCCTTCCTCCCGGCGATGGTGTCGGCAATCTGCGATATTTTCTTCTCCTGCAAAGCCTCGCTGACGTTGATGAGGTCAGTTGAAAGACCATTCTTCACCGCCTCGTTGAAATCGCCCACGGTGCTGATGCCAAGGATGTTCTGCCATCGGTGATGCTCCTTGAACACCTCGAACATCTTGTCCTGCCGCACCAGCTCGCCTAACTTGGACGGATCTTGAGTGGATGGGATGCGGAGCAGTACACCGTCAAAATATTCCTCCAGGCCGAAGAGCCGCAGTTGGGCGGTATTGGTGAGCATGGAGCCATAATAGTAATCTTTGTAGTCGTCCAGCACGTAATAGATTGTGTAGAGTGACCCGCTGCTGCGCAGGAGTTTTGCCTTCTGCTCGTCGCCCAGGTCAGTGAACATCTGTATGGCTTCCTCTGTGGTGGTCTCGAAACGCTGGATGGGCAGGTGTGCGTCAATGATTTCCTGCATGCGGTGCCTAATCCGGTTTACGTCCTCAGTGGTGATGGCATGGCCGAGCTTCAGGTTGCAGTAGTAGCCGTTCGACACGGGGATGTCAATGACCACCTCGCTGCCTGGATAGAGATCATGCACGGCCTTGCAAAGCACGAGGAAAAGTGACCGTGTGTAGGTACGCATGCCTGATGAGGTGTGCAGGTCCAGGAACTCTATGTCCTTGCTGTTATAGACCCGATAGTGCAGCCCTTCCACCTTATTGTTGACCTTGGCACTCACCGGGCCATGCTCCATCTGGAGATTAAATGCGTGAAAAATATCAGAAAGTGTACTGCCGATTGGGACTTTTAGACTTTTTTTATTATTTTTGCAACGGATTTGTAATACTTGTTTCATACTGGTGACTTAATTGTTCTACTGGGCTGTAAAGGTAACAAAAATCCCCCGGAATGTGAAGAATATCGCATTACAAAATAATTTATTATGAGTACAAGTGCTTATTTAGCAATTGCTTTCAAGATTGTAGGCTCTCTTGCCCTGCTTATTTACGGTATGAAAGTGATGAGTGAGGCCCTGCAGAAAATGGCAGGCTCGCAGTTGCGTCATATCCTTGGCGCTATGACAACCAACCGTTTCACCGGTATGCTGACCGGTACGTTCATCACCTGTGCCGTACAGTCGTCCTCGGCGACGACGGTGATGACGGTCTCCTTTGTCAATGCGGGCCTGCTCACGCTTGCCCAGGCCATCTCGGTCATCATGGGAGCCAACATCGGAACAACGCTGACGGCATGGATCATGTCGCTGGGCTATTCGGTTGACCTGACCAACTTTGTATTCCCCGCCTTCCTCGTAGGTATCATCCTCATCTATACCCGCAGGATGCGTTACATAGGCGATTTCCTCTTCGGTCTGTCGTTCATGTTCTTCAGCCTCGTCCTGCTCAGTGGTGCGGGCAAGGACCTGAACCTGGAACACAATCCGGCCATCATTGATTTCTTCCGCTCGTTCGATATAAACAGTTATTTCACCATTCTTATCTTCCTTGCCATTGGCACCGTCATTACCTGCGTCGTGCAGTCCTCGGCCGCAGTCATGGCAATCACCATCCTGATGTGTTCCACGGGTGTCCTGCCCATCTACCTTGGCATTGCCCTTGTCATGGGTGAGAACATCGGCACGACCATCACCGCCAACCTTGCAGCCCTTGCAGCCAATACCCAGGCGCGGCGTGCGGCACTTGCCCACCTGATGTTCAACGTGATAGGTGTCATCTGGGTACTCTGCCTGTTCTATCCGTTTGTTAACATGGTCTGCGGTTTTGTAGGCTATGACCCACAGCAGCACAACCTCAGCCAGATGCAGCTTTCGTTGAAGCTCCCTATAGTCCTTGCGGCTTTCCACACCTGCTTCAACGTCATCAACACGGCCTTGCTCATCTGGTTCATCCCGTTGCTGGAGAAACTGGTGTGCATGATCATCAAGCCACGCACGAGCGAGGAGGAAGAGGATTTCCGCCTGCGTTTCATCCAGGCTGGCATCATGAAGACACCGGAGCTGTCAGTGCTGGAGGCGAGCAAGGAGATACAGTCGTTTGCCGACCGTCTGCAGCGCATGTTTGGAATGGTGCGTGAGCTGCTGTCAACCAAGGATGAGGCTGCCTTTGTGAAGCTGTATTCCCGGATAGAGAAGTATGAGGGCATCTCCGACAACATGGAGATTGAGATTGCCAAGTATCTTGACCAGGTGAGCAATGCCCATCTGAGTGATGAGACCAAGGATAAGGTGCGCTCCATGCTGCGTGAGATTTCCGAGCTGGAGAGCATCGGTGATGCCTGCTTCAACATTGCCCGCACGGAGAACCGCCGCCTCAAGGCCAAGGAGGATTTCACAGAGGAGCAGTATGACCACATGCACCAGATGTTTGAGCTGACGGATGATGCCTTGTCACAGATGAACTCCATCCTTGTGGGGCACAAGCAGGATAATGACGTGAATCGCTCGTTCAACATTGAGAACGAAATCAACAACTACCGTAACCAGCTCCGCTCACAGAATATCAACGATGTCAACGAGCATAAGTACACCTATGCCATCGGGACGATGTACATGGATATCATTCAGGAGTGTGAGAAGCTCGGCGACTATGTTGTCAATGTTGTTGAGGCACGTATGGGTGTGCGCCAGCAGGATGTCTGACCAGAGAGGCAAACACTCGTTGGCGGTTTGCTGTAAATCCATGATAGTATGTTGACAGTCTCCCTCTTCCCGTCGGGGGTTAACGGGCGGAAGAGGGAGGCTGTCTTTTTCTTGTCTGGTGTGCTTCAGCGGCGTAGGCTCAGTCCTTATGTGTGTCTGTATTCCTGAGTCATGCCGGTTGTAGCATAATGGGAATAGGATGAATATCGCATTACCTGCAATATTTTACGCTCGGGAGTGGATAAAATGAAGATTATTACTTATATTTGCAATTGCAAACGCATCCTAAATCAGCTGTAAAAAATAACATGAAGAAGCTTGTTTTTTTATTCTTTTGCCTGTTGACTGCCATCAGCAGCTATGCTTACAAAATAGAAGTGGACGGCATATCCTATGAGATTGCAGACAACAAGGCAACCGTACAGGATGCCAGGAGGGCATCAGGAACTTTGGTCATACCTTCTGTTGTCCTCTGTGATGGTGTGAAAGTTCCTGTGACAAGCATTGGAGAAAATGCCTTCTGGTGTTGCAACGGTCTGACATCAGTTACTATCCCGAACAGCGTAACAGAAATAGGAGATTATGCTTTCTCTAACTGCAGCGGTCTTACATCCGTCACCATCTCGAACAATGTGACAGAAATTGGAACTTTTACCTTCTCTTACTGCAGGGCTCTGACTTCCATCACCATTCCTAACAGTGTGGCGGAAATCGGAACTTTTGCTTTCAGTGACTGCAGTGGTCTGACATCCATTATCATTCCGAATAGCGTGAAAAGTATTGGAGAATGGGCTTTCCATGGCTGCAACAGCCTGCCATCTGTCACCATCCCTAGCAGCGTGACAAGCATTGGAAGTAATCCCTTCGGTGAGTGCAACAGACTGGAAAGCATACAGGTAGATACTGACAATCCTGTCTATGACAGCAGAGAAAACTGTAATGCCATTATTGAGAAGGCTTCAAATACCTTGATACAAGGTTGTAAAAGCACTATTATCCCGAACAGCGTGACAAGCATTGGCGATGAAGCTTTCTCGGGATGCAACAGCCTGGCAGCTGTCACCATCCCGAACAGCGTGATAGGTATTGGGGAAAGTGCTTTCGAGGACTGTAGCGGTCTGACAGCTGTCACCATCCCGAACAGCGTGATAAGTATTGGGGAAAGTGCTTTCGAGGACTGTAGCAGTCTGGCATCCGTCATCATCCCGAACAGTGTAACAAGCATTGGTGGTTATGCCTTCCGTGGCTGTAGCGGCTTGACATCCGTCACCATTCCCAATAGTGTGACAAATATCGGTCGTGGACCTTTCGTGGAGTGTAGCGGACTGGAACGCATACGGGTAGAAGCAGGCAACCTTAACTATGACAGCAGGGAAAATTGTAATGCCATTATTGAAAAGGCCTCTGACTCTCTGATATGTGGCTGTAAAAATACTATTGTCCCCACCAGTGTAACAAGTATAGGAAAGGATGCTTTCATGGGCTGCAGCGGTCTGACATCCATCACTATCCCCAACAGCGTAATAAGTATTGGAAAGAATGCCTTTGATAACTGTAGCGGTCTTACATCCATCATTATCCCTAATAGTGTGACAAGCATTGGAGAGGGAGCCTTTCATGGGTGCAGCGGTCTGGCTGCTGTCGTCATTCCCAACAGTGTGACAAGCGTTGGACGGGGTGTCTTTTATCGGTGCAGTAATCTGACGGCCGTCACCATCCCCGACAGCGTGACGAGAATTGGGGATTATGCCTTTTATGGCTGCAACAGTCTGACATCTGTCACCATCCCGAACAGTGTGACAAGCATTGGAGAGGGTGCCTTCTGTGAGTGTAGCGGTCTGACATCTGTCACCATTCCCAACAGCGTGGCAAGCATCAAATATGAAGCCTTTAAATACTGTACCAGCCTGACAACAGTAAATGTGCTGTTGACAGACCCCATGCAGTGTATCCCGTACTTCTTTTTCTCCTCCTCTGTTTACGTTAACGCCACCCTTTACATCCCCACAGGCACATTGGATGCCTATAAGAATGCGAAGGGATGGAATGAGTTTGCCCACATTGTGGAGAAAGACTTTAACTCTGACATCAGCACTACCGGGAAATAGGCTGTCAACAGGCTCGCCTCACGGAAGTCCCAGCCATATCCCCATCATTTTATTTAAATATTAAGTCAGAAATGTATTTAGTCGTACCTTTTATATCCTCTTTTCTGTATGATTTCATTATAATAGTTGTGTCCGTACGCAAATTGTTGTTTAGATGCTCTTTCACTCTGATTGTCAGATTGTCAGAAGATGATAGAGTTGGTGTCATTTTTCGGTAGGTGAAACTTATCCGTAGAGGTGAAATGTCATAGTAATATCTTTGTATAAAGGTTTTTCCCCCATTTATAAAATCAATGTTCGATGATTTGTATAATTTATCTTTGAGGAGGATAGTGTCATTATTTTCTAATGCATACAGATCGCCTGAACCTTGTGCGATGGAAACATAGAAATGTGCCCATTTGACAATGTTGCGCATATTACCATTGAAGCTAATCCCAACTCTTCTTTCATTTATGTTCGTTGGTAGTTATCGTTTTCTGTACACGAAAAGCACAATATGAAGAGTAATAGCAAGTTAAGCATGAGAGTATTCCCTTTCATAGTGTAAATTTACACGAAAATCAGGAGAGGAATTAGATATTCATCCCTTGTTTAGTCAATTTTAATGTTATGTCGATTATCCTGTGCTTGTTTATTTACCAATGTCTTATATTACAGCTTATATCTTTAGCAGATGCAGAGATGCCCAGCTGTCGAATGACCGGTGCCCGATTCCTGGAATACTTCTCGTGAAGTACCCGAATACTTCTCATGCAGTATTCCAGTACTTTATGTGAAGTATTTTGCGGTCACTTATATCGTTGTAATTCACTGCATAAGATTTTCGGGGGCTGTCTCACTGCTCTCCCTCCCTTTACTTCCCATTTGGCCAGTGGCTGATGATTTTTTGGGGCTGGTGGAGGGAACGTTGAGGTATCGCTCAACGAACGCTCTCACCTTGGCGGTGTATTCCGCCGGATAGTCCCTGTAGCTTTGGGCATGTCGGCAGCCACGGGTCACCCAGAGGGCTTTGGGTTGCGGTTTGGCCTTGTAGAGCGGGTGAACCATCCATGAGGGAACGAAGTCGTCATTGTCACCGTGGATGAAGAGCATGGGGCGGTGGCACCGGGCAACCTGTCTCAGCGGGCTCGCCTCGCTGAAGTTCCAGCCGTACTTCAGCTGGCAGAGGGCAGAGGCTGCCGGGAGCAGAGGGAATTCGGGCAGGGAGAACTGGGCATGGAGCTGGTCGGCGAACTCGTCCCACACGCTGGTGTATCCGCAGTCCTCGATGAAGGCACGGACGTATGCCGGCAGACCGCTGTCGCCCGACACGCTCATCGTTGTCGCAGCCCCCATTGAGATGCCGTGCAGGACGATGCGTGAGGCATGCCGTGGCGAGCGGAACATCCGTTCGGCAATGGGAATCCACTCCTCAATGTCCTTCCGGTCGTCCCACCCCATCTGGATGGCATCGCCCTCGCTCTTGCCGTGGGCATGCAGGTCAGGCAGGAGGACGTTCATCCGCATCACCTTATTATATATATGGGCAATAGGAAGCATGCCCAAGGCATTGTCCCTGTAGCCGTGGATGCAGATAGCCGTGCGTCCGCAGGCGGAGTCGCCCCTGAGATAGAAGGCATGTGCCCTCAGTCCGCCGGAAAGCGTGATGGTGGTATCACGGAGGGTATGTTTTGTTCTCAGACTGTCGAGCCAGCCATGCAGGGCAGGGTATTCCCCGCGCAGCCTCTCCCATCGGAAGGCATAGCTGTGGGCGGGCTGCTCAATGGCGTATGACAGCAGATACTCCGCTCCGCCAGCAAGCACAGCCAGGAGCAATGCCAGCACGACCAGGGGAAAAAGAATTTTCTTCCTCATCTGTGTCCTGTTCTCCAATCCTGTTACTTTCCTTTTTCCATGACCCACATCACGTCAATTGAGGTGTTGAGCCACTCCTCCATGCAGGCATAGTCCTGCCGCTCCCATACATCCTTGAAGTCCATGAACTCATGGGTGAGACGGTTCTCGTAGGCATTGCGCTGACAGCTGGTCAGCTTGCCTTGCGCCATGATTTCCACACTGCTGAAGAAGTTGGCTGGTGTGGGAATCCGGATCCATCCCTTCTCGCCTTGGACGATGACGAAGGACGGACTGGACGAGTCCTTGGTTGCCGTGCATGTGGCAGTCAGCCCAGGGTAGGAGAGGACCATCACTCCTGACGTGTCGACACCGTTGTGCCCCCGGTTGGCAAAGTATTGTGCCTCCTGTGGCCTTCCGAAAAGTCCGATGACGACGCTGATGTTGTAGACGTTGAGGTCGGCGAGGGCCCCTCCTCCCAATGCGGGGTTGAAGGCTGGTGCCACGTCATGCCGCAGGTAACGCTCATACCGGCTGGAGTATTGGGAGAAGTTGCACTGCACGAAGTGTACCGGCCCGATGCGCTCCAGGCTGTCCTTCACCAGTCGGAAGTTGGGGGTGTGGAGGGGTGATATGGCTTCAAAGAGGTAGAGCTTCCGCTCCCGTGCCAGGGCTGCCAACTCCTCAGCCTGTGCAGCATCAGCCGTGAAAGGCTTTTCAACGATGACATTGCGGTTGGCTTCGAGTGCTTGTCGTACGAAGGCATAGTGTGCGCTGTTGACTAAGGCGATGTAAAGGAAATCGGCCTTGTCCTCCCTGAGCAGCTGCCCGTAGTCAGTGTACACCCGTGGTATCATATTGGTCAGGGCAAGCTCCTCGGCTTTCTCCCTGTTGCTGTGTGAGAAGATACTTGTAATCTCCATTCCCTTGGCCTCATTACGCAGGACGGTGATGACCTCAGTGGCAATCATGCCAGTTCCTATAATGCTGATTCTCATGTTCTTTTTCCTTCCTTTATTATGTTTTTGCGTGCAACAAAAATAGGGAATGTTTTGCAGAAAACGGCGGAAATGACTATTTTTGTGGTCTCTTAACATGCGTTAGGCTTATGTTTGACAGAAGATTTCTATTGTTTTTCGCCTCTTTTCTGGCAGTTGTCTCCTCTGTGAGATGTGCCGGGCGGCATGCCTCTGTTGACGGCATGGCAGACTCGTTGGTGGTCGACTCCGTGGGCAAGTCGTTCAGCGACTCACTTTGCAGCAGTGATGTCTCGGCCGATTTCCCAGTCTCGGGTCCTCAGCCGCTGGTCGATTCCATCAGGTTTTTCCTGTCAAGAGAACTGGCAGGGAGCGTATCATCCTTTTATTCCACTGAAGACACTGTTCCGGTGATATATTATTCTGACTTCACCGATGCTGAGGGAATGATGGCCTGCTATGCTGAACGGTCCTTCAACAGGTTGAGGGAGCTTAGCATGATGGAGCATGACGGCCAGTCTTACGAGTCATCAATGTGGGTAGGGGAGGCCTGTGAGACTGACCGTTTTGTCACTTATCTGTCGCAGTATTATGAGTATAGTGGCGGTGCGCACGGTATGGCGAGCCTCTATGGCACAACGTTTGACAGGAGGACGGGTGCCCGGATGGATTACCCCGTTGACACAACCAAACTGAAAGCCCTGCAGCCTCTCCTGCGGAAGGGTGTGGAACGTTATTTCATGCAGGTGTATGCGGAAAACGGAGAGCGTGTGACCGCAGCATCGGTGCAGGATGATGTGAGCAGTCTGTTTCTGGAAAACGGCATTATTCCCCTTCCCAGCGCAGCTCCTTATCTCTCCCCCGAGGGGTTGGTCTTCATCTATGGGCAGTATGAGATAGGGGCTTATGCCATCGGCATGCCCCGTTTCACAGTTCCTTATAAGGATATAGCTCCTTTCCTGACGACCGAGGCCCGTCGGTTGGCCGGGCTTGATGCTGCCGCGGACTGACAGCACAAGGCTGATCATAGAATACATTTTCATTATTCCCCCAGCCTTGGCGCAGGGGGGGCAGATAAAGGTTCCACGTCATGGTCTTCCATACAATCTTCACAATCTCCCTTATTCTCGTCATCTGCCTGCTGACAATGCTGGGCAGGAAAATCAAGGTGGCTTATCCCATCCTGCTGGTCCTTGCCGGACTGACTCTGAGTTTTGTCCCAGGTGTTCCCCGTGTTGAGATAGAGCCTGAGCTCATCTTCATCATTTTCCTTCCCCCGCTGCTGTTTGAGGCAGCGAGCGGAGCCTCATGGAAAGAGCTTTGGCGGTGGCGGCGCATCATCTTCAGTTTTGCTTTCCCTGTGGTTTTCGTCACGGCTTGCGTGGTGGCACTGATCACCAATGCCATCTTGCCTGGATTTTCCATTGGGCTGGGCTTTCTCCTTGGCGGTATCGTCTCACCGCCCGATGCCGTCAGCGCGCAGGCCATCATGAAGTTTGTGAAGATACCCAAGCGGCTCTCCACCATCCTTGAGGGTGAGAGCCTCTTCAACGATGCCAGCTCACTTATCATCATGCGGTTTGCCCTGATAGCCATCGGCACGGGCCAGTTTGTCTGGTATCATGCAGTGGGCGGTTTCCTGTGGATGATAGTGGGTGGCTTGCTGGTAGGACTTGCCGTGGCATGGGTGATGATTGAGCTGCACCGCTATCTGCCCACAGATGTGAACATTGACGTTGTCTTCACGCTCATAGCCCCTTACATCATGTATGTCGTGGCTGAGGAGGTGGTGGCCTCAGGGGTGATAGCCGTTGTGTCTGGCGGCTTGCTGCTCAACAACAGGAGTGTACTCTTTCAGGACAGCAGCTCCCGTCTGAGCGCATCGAACGTATGGCATAACTTCGGATTCCTGCTCAATGGCATCGTCTTCCTGCTTATCGGTCTCGACCTGCCCGAGATAGTGTCGGGCATGGATGAGGGTGGTGTCAGTCTGGTGACTGCAACGGGTTACGGACTCCTTGTCACTGCCGTCCTGATTCTTGTCCGGCTGGCATGCAGCTATGGCGCATTGCTGGTCACGATGGTCATGCGCAACTTCATCCGGGTGGCTGATCCCAACTACTACGGATTGCGGACACCGCTTATCCTGGGATGGACGGGCATGCGAGGAGTGGTCTCGCTGGCGGCGGCCCTCTCCATTCCGCTTACCGTGACAGGTGGCATGCCGTTCCCGGAACGTTCGATGATACTCTACATCACGTTTGTCGTCATCCTCGTGACATTGCTCCTGCAGGGGCTCACGTTGCCGGTCATCATCAGCCACACCCGTTTTCCCGACTTCCATGACCATCTGCCTGTTGACACCACCGAGGCCATCATCCGCAAAGGGATGGCTGACACCAGTCTCCGTTACCTGCAGGCGAACAACCAATGTAAGGATGTGGGTTCCAGCCGGTTGCTGCAGAATCTTGTGGAGCATTGGGAGAGGCAGCTGGAGACTGACGAGTCAATGCCGCTCTATGCCTCGGCCAGCCATGTCTACCGGGAGGTGCTGGAGCAGCAGCGACTGTATCTGCACAGGCTGAACAGGGAGAACCGGAATATAGATGAGTCCATCATCCGCCGCTTCATCCACCGTATTGACCTGGAGGAGGAGCGGCTGAAGCATGAGTGAGCGAGTGATATAAACCTAAAAGCGATAGGCAATAAAGGTAACAGAAGGTAATCCTAAGTCATTATCATTGAGGAGCTGTCATGCAGGGAGAATCCTCGTGTGTCAGATGCCGTTTAGACAGGCAAAGTACGTGTGATTCCTGTGCTTTTAGTGCTTTCTGTATTCGGACGGGCGCATGCCTGTGTGTCGTTTGAAGAACTTGCAGAAGAAGGCGGAGTTAGGGAAGTGGAGCGATGCTGAGACCTGTTCGATGGTCATCCTGCTCTGTGTGAGTGCTGCCCGTGCCTCGTCAATGAGATAGCTGTTGATCCATTCCATCATCGTCTGCCCGCTCACCTCCTTGATGATAGCGTTCAGGTAATTTGGGCTAAGGGCAAGCCGGTCGGCATAGAAGGCGATCTTGTGTTCCTCTATGCCATAGCGGTTGAGCAGGGCAAGGAATGACTTGAAGGTCGTTACGTGTGGATGGCTCTTCGTCCTCTGAGCCTGTAACTGCATGGCGGATGCACCTTCCAGTATGGCATAGCGTAACAGGCTGTAGGCTGCTGCCAGCACGACAAGTTCTTCCTCATCGGCAAGTGACTGGATCAACAGCGTGAAGGTTATCATCTTCTGCCATACTTTGTCATCGGGGCGGAAGACGATGAAATCGCGGTCAATGCCGAAAGAGGGAAAACGCTCAGATATGAGATGTCCGGCTATGGAGACAGTGCGTGTGTTGATCTCGCTTGTTGCCCAATAATGGGAGACCAGCGTGCCTGGTTTCATGATGACCACATCGCCCTCCTTCAGTACCATGCGTTGAAGGTTGTAGCTGAAACACCATGAGCCGCTCAGTACCATGTTGAGCTGGTAGTCACTTGAGCGGTAGGGCACATCTCCTTTCAGCCACTCGTTGATGGCAATGACATTGGAGTTCATGGCCAGCTGGAACGGACCGCGGATATAGACTCCTTTCTTTTGCTGTCCCTCATGGGTGAGTGCCTGTGATAAGTCGGCTGTATCTATGATTTTCGCCATGTTGACTGTCCTGTAAATTCTTTGCAAAGATAATATAAATGAGCTGAAATATTTATATTTCCAGTAAAATCATTGTCATGGATAATTTTTTCCTTATGATGGATAATGCTGTTTCAGCCCAAACAGCTTACCTTTGCTGCGTCAAATGCAATGTGTTTGTTGCCGGATTGAGTGGCAGCGGCATGCTCCCGCATAAAGGCTTAGGTGTGAAGTTCGGGAGCGGGACTTGGCTGATAGGGTTGATGTATCGCCAAAGACTGTTGTGTCTTGATGGCTTTTGATACTTTTCCGGTAAATTATGAATATAAATAAACGACAACAATGAAGAAGATTATTATTTTTGATGGCGGTCCACGCAAGAACATGAACACGGGCTGCATGATTGAGGCGTTCAAGGCTGGTGCCGAGTCGGCAGGAGAGGATGTTGAGGTGAAGCGTATCCGCCTTTATGAACTGGATTATAAGGACTGCTATGCCTGCATGGCATGCAAGGTGAAGGACAGCAAGTTCCGGGAGGTCTGTGGGCGCAAGGACGGTCTGACCGATGCTCTCCGTGAGGCGGCCTATGCTGATGGTATTGTGTTTGCGTCACCCATCTACTTCAGTGATGTCACTGCGCAGCTGCATGCTGTCATGACACGTCTTTTCTATCCTTGGCTCAGCTATAAGGACTTCTCTCAGAATCCTCCCAAGCGTGTTCCGACAGCCACTATCTATACAATGAATGCCAATGACATGCAGCAGGAGCAGATGCAGCCGATGTACAGTCATCTGGAGGGACTCGTTGAGCTCTTCCTCTCAAAGCCGGAACGTATCCTTGCCTTGAACACCACCCAGGTGAAGAACTACGACCGCTATGTGATGGACGGACTGCGCCCTGACCTTAAGAAGCCTTGGCGTGACGAGCATTGGGAGAAGGACTTGCAGAACTCTTTTGATGCGGGCAAGCGGATGGTTGAGAAAATAATGGCTGACTGAAAAGGACTGACAAGATGAATAAAAAAACAATTGACATCATTGACCGTGCCCCTGACATCTTGCGTGCATTGCAGAAAGGGGTGTTCATAACGACTAAGGTTGGAGATAAGGTGAACAGCATGGTCGTGGAGTGGGGAACGATGGGCAGCAACTGGGGGCGCCCGGTCTTCGTTTGCTATGTGCGGGACAGCCGTTACACCCATGATATGCTGGAGAGAAATCCGGAGTTTACGGTCAATATTCCCGTGGGCGAATATGACAAGAGAATCTTCCGTGTCTGTGGTGGCAAAAGCGGAAGGGATATTGACAAGGTGAAAGAGCTTGGGCTGACGCTGGTGCCAGGCAGCAGGATAGGTGTCCCGGCAATCAAGGAGCTTCCGCTGACACTTGAGTGTAAGGTCATCTATCAGCAGAAGGAGGATCACACGCAGCTGCCAGAGGATATCCGGAAGCGTTTTTATCCGGCTATTACAACCCGTAACCATGACACCGACAAGGATGAGCATTTCATCTATGTCGGTGAGGTGGTTGATGCTTATATGTTGGAATAGTCGGTCAGCTGCACTTTTGCGACATGCTCCATGAGCCATAGGAATCCCTTTCCCATTCGGATGCCATTGTCCTGGAAGTGGTTGCCGACATTCCATTCCATTTTGCAGTCGATGCCGCTGTCAGTGAAGAGTGCCTGCTGCCGCAGTATATCCTGACTGACAGTTGACATAATCTGGGTTTTGGTTCGCTCCTCTTTGTCGCCGAGGCTGAGATAGGTATGGCTCACTCGTGGGGCATGGGCTGTCGCATAGGGCAGCCAGCCGGGAAACCATACGGATGGGGAGGCAGCGGCAATGCCTCGGAAGGGGGTGGCGGGCTGATAGGCAGCCCAAAGTGAGAAGAGTCCGGCGAGTGAATAGCCTCCTAACAGTGTTGTCAGACTGTCTGTGTCTATGTTCAGCTGCTGGCGGAGGGCAGGTAGCAAACTGTTCTTTATATATAATAAGGTGTCAGCAGCTCCCTCTCCGAAGGGAATCTTTCCGAAGACAGGGGGGGCTGCCCAGGGTGTCAGTTCTGCATTCCATTTGCTGATGTGGATAGCCGCATGGATGAATCTCTCCTGTATTTCTGATTCTATATAGGTGATTTGTCGCTCCAGTTCCTCCGAGTCATTACTGTCCACGGGCTGGATAAGCAGGAACGCTGCGTCCGGTTCTGTATGTAGGGTGCAGCTTTTATCTCCGTTTTCGATAATTCTTGATACGTGTCTCATCTTTGCCTGTCTTCTGTTTTTTACTGCAAATATAGCTCTTTTTACCGGTTTTCATTGATGTGAGTCAATTTTAGTTGAAAAAATAGGATTTTATTCCATTTTTTTCTGAGAATATTTGGAGGTTTCAAGATTTTGCTATACCTTTGCACTCGCTTTTCGGATAACACGATACAACATTGTAGCATACGATAAGCCGGGACCACTCGGAGTGAGTTTGGCCGCCGATAAAGAAAGAGTTCTTTGAAAAGATTTA
>JAILEG010000040.1 GCA_024688365.1 Prevotella sp. | reverse complement strand
TGTGTGTTGAATGTTGGGTGTTGATGAATGGCTCTTGTTGCCGCATGCAACTGTAGCTTTATTGAAAGATACTGAATATCCAAGTTCAACAGTCACCCAAATAAACATATCATCACCCAACATCCAGCCACCCCCAACATCCCAACCCCACCATCCCATCATCACCCAAATGAGCATCCCATCATCACCCAAATGAGCATCCCATCATCACCCAAATGAACATCCCATCATCACCCAAATGAACATCCCATCATCACCCAACATTCAACATCCAATCCCCAACACCCAAATGAGCATTCCATCATCACCCATCACCCATCACCCATCACCCAATCCCCAATCCCCATTACCCAACACCCACCACCCGTCACCCACCACCATCGAACTCCTTGCGCCAGCCAAGAACCTGGAATGTGGGATGGCTGCCATTGATCATGGTGCCGATGCCGTCTACATAGGAGCCTCACGCTTCGGAGCCCGTCAGTCGGCAGGCAATAGTGTTGATGACATCCGTGAGCTGTGCAGTTATGCCCATCGTTTTGGAGCTACGGTGCATGTGACCATCAATACGATCATCTATGACGAGGAACTGGACGACACGCTGGAGCTGGTCAGGCAACTCGTGGCTGCGGGGGTTGATGCCTTCCTGTTGCAGGACATGGGCTTGCTCAGTGAGGTGAGGAAGATTGTGCCCGACACTGTGGCTCTCCATGCCAGCACGCAGTGTGATACCCGGACGGCAGAGAAGGCCAGGTGGCTCCAGCAGCAGGGATTCGACCGTGTGGTGCTTGCCCGTGAGCTGTCGGCCGATGAGATACGGGCTATTCATGACCGCTTGCCGGGACTGGAGCTGGAGACATTCGTCCACGGTGCGCTCTGCGTCAGCTACAGCGGCATCTGCTATGCCTCGCAGTATTGTTTTGGCCGTTCAGCCAATCGTGGGGCCTGTGCCCAGTTCTGCCGTATGGCATTTGACCTGAAGGATTCGGATGGCAAGACCATTGCACGTCAGAAGCATCTTCTCTCTCTGAAGGACATGAGCCAGCTGGATAACCTGGAGACGCTCATGCGCTCGGGTGCCTGTGCCTTCAAGATAGAGGGTCGGCTGAAGGACATCAACTACGTCAAGAATGTGGTCTCGGCCTACAGCCAGCGGATTGATGAGATTATCAGGAAATATCCCTTGGAGTTCCGCCGTGCTTCCTTGGGACAGGTCACTTATTCGTTCACGCCTGACCTGAACAAGACCTTCAACCGTGGCTATACCAATTACTTCCTCAAGGGCCGCCAGCCTGGCATCTTCTCTCCCGATACACCGAAAGCCTTGGGAGAGTATGTGGGCACGGTGAAGGAGGTTCGCCGTGACAGTTTCAATGTGGCGGGTACGGCAGCGTTTGCCAATGGTGACGGGCTGTGCTTCCTGCTGGAAGACTCCTCCTGCTTCTCCCAGGGGGGCGGGGCGCAGAGGCTGCAGGGGTTCCGTGTCAACCGTGCCGTGGGCAACCGCCTCTATCCGTTCAAGATGCCAAAGGGACTGAAGCCAGGCATGGCATTGTACCGTAACCAAGACCAGGCTTTTGAGAAGGAGCTGAATGGCAAGACAGCTGAGCGCAGGATTCCCATAGGGATGTGCCTTGGACTCACCCATGACGGCTTCTATCTGACGATGTTGATAGGCGATGGCGAGTTGATGGGATGTGATGATGGCTATCTGACGGGAGCGTTAGGCGGGCTGATTGCCAAGGCACGTGTGGAGATTGCATTTGAACACCAGAAGGCTCAGAAGAACCAGGCTGACAACATCTTCCGGCAGCTTAAGAAGCTGGGTAATACCTCGTACTTCTGCTTTATAGCCAAGCTGGACAATGGGCTGAGTGATTACTTCATCCCCAGCAGTGTGCTTGCCGAACTCCGCAGGATGGGGGTGGAGGCTCTTGACCGTAAGGTGGCTGAGTTGAGGCGCGTGACAGTTCACAGGAACAGCTTAAATGACTCAGCCGGTAAGACGGAATCGTCAGAGGAGAACTGTCGGCTGTCAGCTGCCAAGGTCAGGCTGTCCGTAGCCAATCCGTCACAGTATCAGCATTATCCTTACCTTTACAACATCTCCAACCGCGCGGCACGTGCCTTCTATGAGCGGCAGGGCTTGAGCCATCCTGATGAGGCTTTTGAGAGTCAATATCCTGCTGGTACCCACTCGTGTCCCCTTGTGGAGGAGGGTACGGAGGATGAGGTCGTGCTCATGCAGTGCCGCCACTGCATCCGTTACTCCCTTGGCTACTGTGTGAAGCGTGGTGGAAAGCAACCCACATGGCATGAGCCGCTTTATCTGGAGCTGGCTGACAAGCGTCGGTTCAGGTTGGAGTTCGACTGCAGGGACTGCCAGATGAATGTGACGGCCGCCCTCAGGACATCCTCCGTGGAAGGAAAGAAAACGTTGCGAGATGGGGGAGGGGACGGGTCAGAAGAACCTTCCCGGCAATCCTCAGTGAAGTCGGCTCCCCGTTCCCTGCTGGGGAAGGGAGGTCTACTTCTGCTGTTTATGTTCACATTGCTCTTGACAGGCTGTTACCACAAGAAGACCCCGTCCTCCTTCCGTCTGCCGGACAGCATACAGGAGGCGCAGATTTCCCGCAGGCTACAGCCGAATGGCGATTCGCTGCTGAGACTGCACAGCGGCACCACAGCCAGCTGGCAGGGATCGTCAAGCCGCATCGACTCGCTTTCGTTCCGCATCAGGCATCATTACTCACAGGGTTTCAACTTCGTTGTCACCTCCGACTCTCTGATGCTCCTCCGCCAGCAGCCAGAGGAGGCTGTCAACGGCATGGAGACCGATTCTTTTGCCGTGAAGAAAGGGAAGGGGATGGTGGTTGCTGACGTGCGTATTCTGCCGAATGACAGTCAGGACTCCGTATGGGTGCAGTTGGCCACGGAGGACTATGCCTTTGGCTGGATTCATGAGGGGCACTTGCTGAGGCAGGTAGACCCGGATGATCCCATCTCCCAGTTCATTTCAGTGTTCTCCAACATCCATCTTCTTATCTTCCTCATCATCATCTCCCTTATAGCAATGGGCTATCTGGCACGTAAGATCCTGAAACGGAATGCCCGTATCGTCCACTTCAATGACATTAGCTCGTTCTATCCAACGCTGCTGGCAGTGATAGTCGCCACATCAGCCACATTCTATGCCAGTATCCAGCTCTTTGCGCCCGAGACATGGCGTGAGTTCTATTTTCATCCCTCGCTCAATCCGTTCTCCCAGCCCCTGCTGCTGAACATCTTCCTGGTGCTGGTGTGGGCGATGCTCATCATCGCCATAGCAGCGGTTGATGATGTCAGGCGGCTGCTGCGGTCAGGCGATGCGCTGCTTTATCTCTGTGGATTGGCTGCCGTCTGTGCAGTCAACTATATTGTCTTTTCCGTTCTTACCTTATATTATATTGGATATCTGCTCCTGTTGGTCTATATTTATTATGCTTTCCGTGTCTACGTGCGGCATAGCAGCGAGGCATATTATTGCGGGAACTGTGGAATGAGGCTGCACCGTAAGGGGCGTTGCCCGCATTGTGGAGTTATGAATGAGTGAGCAGCTTCTTTTCTTATTTCCTCACAAATAAGGATTGTCAGTTGTCATTTTTATCTTTACCTTTGCAATCGTTAACAAACTATTTAGCGTAAAGGTAAATCATGCTGAAATCTAAACTCCATCTTGCTCTCTTGCTGGCAGCTTCCATCCCAACAGGTGTGCTTGCTGACAATACAGTAGAGACAAGTGACTCTTCCCGTGTATATGATATTGACGAGGTTGTCGTTGTTGATCAGCCTAAGGAGGCTTTCCGCCTTCGTCAGCAGCCATTGAGCAGTACATCGTTCAATGGTCAGCAGCTTCAGCAGCTCAATGTGCAGGACATCCGTCAGCTTTCAGTTTTTGTCCCTTCTTTTGCCATGCCGGAGTATGGCAGCCGTTACACCTCTTCCATCTACGTGCGTGGTATCGGTTCCCGTGTCTATTCTCCTGCCGTTGGCATTTACCTTGATGGTATGCCGCTTCAGAGCAAGAGCGCCTTCAACTTCCATGCTTATGATGTCGATCGTGTCGATGTGCTGCATGGGCCGCAGGGGACACTCTACGGCATGAACACCGAGGGTGGGTTGATTCGTCTTTACAGCCGCAACCCTTTCCAGTATCAGGGTACTGATATGAGACTGTCAGTCGGAACGAAGTTCTGGCGCAAGTTGGAGGCAAGCCATTATCAGAAGCTGACTGACCGGCTGGCTTTCTCTTTGGCAGGTTTCTACAATGGGCAGAACGGCTTTTTCCGCAACCGATTTAATGGTGAGCGTGCCGACCAGTTCAATGAGTTTGGAGGCAAGGGGCGTCTGCTTTGGAAGCCGGCTGAGAGGTGGAGCCTTGATCTCATGGCCGATTATCAGTACACCCGTCAGAACGGCTTTCCATACGGGCAGGTTATTACCGATGAGCAGGTTGCCTCAGCCGGTCTCACCTCACCCTATTATGCCTTGAAGGCAGGTACACAGTCGCCTGACCAGAACCGGCAGAGCAACTACCGCCGCAATATTCTCAATACAGGTCTGGGGGTCAGATATGCCGGGAACGGTTTCGACATCAACTCCATGACTTCCTGGCAGTACCTGCATGACTACATGCTTATGGATATAGACTATCTTCCGCAGGACTATCTCCACATGACTCAACGTCAGCACGGCAATTCCCTGACAGAGGAAGTCTCCGTCAAGAGTCATAACAGCAGCCGCTGGCATTGGACTTTCGGTGCCTTTGGCTCCTATCAGTGGCTGAAGACCGTTGCACCTGTCTACTTTGACAAGGACATGAACGACTATCTCTCCAAGACCATCACCAGCTATGCGTACAACGGAATGTTGAATGCTATGGCTGCACGCATGGCACAGGGAATGATAGCCAAGGGTATGCCTGAGGCTGCCGCACAAGCTGCTGCACAGAAATCAGCCGCCGCAGCTATCCTCATGGCAGGCGGCTGTACCATCAACATGGCAATGGATCCCGTACCGGGTCTCTTCCACACACCAACATTCAATCTCGGTGTATACCATGAGAGCAACATCGACCTCACCTCACGCCTCACGGCAACGTTAGGCTTGCGCTATGACTATTCCCATGTCGCCATCGACTATGCCACCTCTGCCCGTGTAGCCTTGCAGGAAAGCGTGATGGGAGTCAATCTCAATCCTGTTGTCACCTCGGCGCTGAGCCATCATGAGAGCAACCACTTCAGGCAGCTCCTGCCGAAGATAGGCTTGACATATCGTCTTGACAACGGGGGCAACCTCTATGCGACATGGTCAAAGGGCTACCGTGCCGGCGGCTATAACTTTGAGATGTTCTCCGATGTGTTGCAGACGGAGACGGCTGCGGCTGCCAACAAGGCACGTGCCGACATGGAGATTGCCCACGATGGGGCCTACTATGAGCGTATAGCCAAGACCATTGAATACAAGCCGGAGACCAGCTGGAATTATGAGGCTGGTGCCCATCTGAACCTTCTTGGCAACCAGATGCACCTTGACCTCTCTGCCTTCTATATGCAGATCCGCAATCAGCAGCTCTCCGTCATGGCCGGCAACTATGGCTTTGGACGTGTGATGACCAATGCTGGGCGCAGCCACTCCTGTGGCCTGGAGGCTACCTTGCGTGGCATGGCACTTGACAACAGGCTCTCCTATGTCCTCAGCTATGGTTTCACCAGTGCCCGTTTTGATGAGTATGCTGATTCCACTGCAGCAGGAAAGGTTGACTATGAGGACAAGCGGGTTCCTTTTGTTCCCCAGCACACGCTCGGTGCCAGTGCCGACTATCGCATTGACGTTGACCCGGCAGCCTTGCTCGCCCCGTCCAACCGTTTCCATCTGCGTAGTGTGACTGTGGGCCTAAACCTTTCCTCACAGGGCAAGACCTACTGGGATGAGCAGAACACTGTCGGACAGAACTTCTATGCCGTGTTAGGGGCACATGCCGATGGTGATTTCGGTCCTCTGCATATCAACCTATGGGTTCGCAACCTGACTGATACGAAGTATAATACCTTTGCTGTCCAGAGTGCAGCCACAGGTACCCGATACACGTTTGCCCAGATGGGCAACCCGTTCCAGATGGGAGTGGACTTTGCGTTCCACTTCTGATGGAGTTGTGGGTGTTGGGTGTTGGGTGTTGAATGTTGGGTGTTGATGGTTACTGGTATTTGTTACCTGCAGCTCACAGCCCATCATGACAATCCGTTGTCCCCCAACATTCAACACCCTTGCCAAGGTGCCTGTCATCCGCCTCATGGTGTTGATGGTTACTGGTATTTGTTACCTGCAGCTCACAGCCCATCATGACAATCCGTTATCACCCAACATTCAACACCCAACACCTAACACCCCCCTTTTTAAACTGTTAAGAATTGAAGAAGAACCGCCGCCTCCAGTGGGAGCCACGGCGGTTTTTTCATTTTTATTCTGCAATCGCTTTGATTCTTGGAATCTATTTTCTATCTTTGCCACCGAGAACTTTAAAGCAAATGAATATGTTTTGTCCTAAGTCACTATCCTCGTCACTTCTGCTCCTTTTCATCCTGTTGGGCTCTTGTGGGTCTCATGCGCAGGACTGCCAGTCAGATACCTTTACAACAGCATCGGGCAAGACCGTCACGCTGGTTCCCATCAAGCATGCCAGTTTTCGTATTCAGTATGATGGCAGGGAGTTTGAGATTGATCCCGTGGGGCATTATGGCACCCCGACTGATTACTCTAAACTGCCCAAAGCTGACTATATCCTTGTCACCCATGAGCACCAGGACCATTTCTCACCTGCTGACATACAGCTTCTGCGCAAGGCGGAGACCAAGGTTGTCACCAATCATAATTGTGCAGCGCAGTTAGGCTATGGACAGGTGATGGCCAACGGCGACCATCTCCAGCTTGCCCCCTCCATCCGTCTGGATGCCGTTCCGGCTTATAACACAACACAGGGACGGGAGCAGTTCCATCCCCGTGGGCGTGACAACGGCTTCATCCTCACCATTGAGAATCTCCGCATCTATATTGCCGGTGACACAGAGGACATCCCCGAGATGGCACAGATACATGACATTGACATTGCCTTCATGCCTTGCAACCAGCCTTACACCATGACACCTGAGCAGCTTGCCCGTGCTGCACGCACGGTTCATCCCCGCGTCCTGTACCCTTATCATTATGCATCGACACCTGTGGAGCAGGTGGTCAGCCTATTGAAGGATACGGATATTGATATGCGCATACGTCCTTATCAATAGATTCTTGAAGAAAATCAGATAATCTTTAAAACTCATTTCTTATGCTGAAAGTAAAAGCCACTATTGCCGTCGGACTCCTTTTCCTGCTGAGTCCGCTGGTTGCCGAGGCGCAACAGACGAGCTACAATTACACCCATGCCCTTGAGGCACTGCAGAACAACGACTATGCCACCGGCAAGGCATATCTTCAGAAGGAGCTGTCAGCCAATGCCAAGAACGGATATGCCTGGGCACTGATGTGCGCTGTCTATGCCAATGAGAATAAGGCTGACAGTGCTTTCATCGCCGTTGACAATACCTTGAGGTTGGTTCCCAAGAGTGATGAGGCTACGCTTGTGAAAGCCTATAGCCTGAAAGCGAAGCTGTGGACGGCTATGGAGAAACCAGAGCAGGTGCTTGAGACCTATAATGAAGGAGTGAAGCGGCTGCCGAAGAACGTCACGATGCTCCGGTATCGGGGCGATTATTTCAACAATGAGCTGGAGGATTATGCCAGGGCACGTTCTGACTATCAGCGTGCATTGACAGTTGACCCAGGTAATCTTGACGTGATGTGCAACATTGGTGATACTTACACCAATGAGGACAAGCTGGAGAAGGGCCTGGAGTGGTATAATAAGGTGCTGGCGGTTGACCCATCCCATGCAGAGGCACTTCTCAACCGTGCTGCCGGCTATTGCTATAAGGACAATTATGACAAGGGCATTGATGACCTGTTGACACTGGTAAAGGCCGACAATATAAGTGGCTTCAGGCTTCTGCTGGCCATATCCGATTCCGTCCCCGTACGAGAGATAGTGACTGAGCGCATCAACAGGCGGATGAAGGAGGATCCTAAGGAAGAACTCTGGCCCTACACCTTAGGCTCCATCTATTCCAATGCAGAAGATCATCCTGCCGCTCTGAAGGCTTATCAGCAGGCTTTCGACATCAGTAAGGATGCCGGGACTGCGAACAGCATTGCCAAGGAGTATTACTTTGACAATTATTATGCTGATGCTGAGAAATGGATTATCAAGGCAGAGCAGCTGGCACGTGATTCTTCTCTTGATGTGTCAACGTCATTGGAAACGCATGGCAACATCCTCTATGACCAGGGAAAGTATGAGGCGGCTGTCAAGCAGTATACGGCCAGTCTGGATGCTGACAACAGTGATGCGAACGTCTATTACGAGCGAGGGCTGGCTTACCTGATGTGGGGCAAGAGGAAGGAGGCCCTGAAGGACATGGACTCCTCACTTGAGCTGGCTGATGAGGGCACGTCCACGATCTATCTGATGCGGGGCTGGCTGCGCCGTGAGCTGGGCATGAACACTGAGGCTCAGGGTGACTTCCGCAAGGCAGTTGAGCAAGACAGTGTGGGGATGCCGACTGCTTCCACTTTCATCTCCCAGCACTTCCTGGGTATTGACAAGACGGCAAGGGAGAGCGTGGGCAGGTGTCTTGCTGAGACTGAGAACCGCAATGACTTCTTTGATGCGGCTTGTTTCTATGCCTTGCTGGGTGATAAGGTGATGGCTGTGCGCCAGCTGGAGTTGAGCATAGAGAAGGGCTACAACAGCTGGCCCATCATGCGTGACCATCCCTGGCTGCAGAGCTTGCATGGTTATGCGGACTATGAGAAGCTGATAAAGGGAAAATAAAAGTCTCCTTGTCATTCTCTGCTCATGGAGGTCAGTCAGCAGGTAGGATAGCCTCTTGCAGACTGGTATTTCTGGAATCGGCAGGCTGAAAAGCCTGGATGCGTGAAACGAATCACCCCTCATAGGATGCAGCCTTATGAGGGGGATTCCCTATATCCTCACTTTCGCCACCAATTTTCTTTGTCTTCCTTCACCGATTATCGGTGCATGGGCATCTTCGGGAAAGAATACGGCGAACTGACCGGGGCTGACCTTGAGATAATTCCTTGCAGGCTGGCTGTAAAATCCGCAGTCACGCAGGGCATCATAGGCAATATCGGGTGTGCCAAGGGCAGCCATAGGAGTCCATCCCATTGTCTCTTCCAGTAACAGAGGTACCTGTACATCAATATATCTTTGGTGGAACTCCAGCCTTTGCCTGTCCTTAGGTTTCAGTTCCACTTCGTCTAAGTTGATGAAGAGATTGTCTCCGTCAAGTGGAATGTGTCCCGGCTCATCATGGGTGAAGTCATGGTGAAGGATATATTCCATCGCCTCCTTCATCCTCGGGTGCAGCCCGTAGTATCGGCTGCATGAATTCAAGTCAGCTATTATCATCTGTTTCCTTTTTGATTATATCCTGCAAACGTACAGTTTTATTTCCATATAGCAAAGCAAATACCACAGAAAGCGTACGTGTTAAGAAATCTTCGCCCACATTCACTCTCTTCTCATTCAGTCGTGGAGATTGGGTGGATGCAATTAGGGTAAGAACAGTATTTCACATGAAGTGGTCTTTGCCGCAATGTTTAATATCATTGAATTGTCCTGGTCTGTAATTAAAAAAGGTAAAATGATATCCTTCTGTTTATCGTTTTTCAATAAATACTTCTATCTTTGCATATCGAAAAACGATAAATATAATGTTTTTCAAAGATTGAAAAGGTGATACTGTATAACTGAAAATGTGAAGATATGAAGCAAAAAGGAACAAAAGCCATTTCCGTTTCATGCTGGATAGCCTTGGCGGTCTGCTTGATTTGGCTGGCTATTATGGTCTTTAGAATCCCCGATGAGTTCTCACGGCTTAGCATTCATGCAGCTGAAGATCTGTTTTGGGTACGTGTAGTTGTCTATGCTGGCTATGAGATCAGTAACTGGCTGCTTATTATTTTGGGCTGTTTGTGTGTTGTCACCATGCTGCAGGGTGTCAGGCGGGGGGAGCTTTTCCCACGGAGGAATGTCACATTGCTGTATGTCATGGCATTCACGCTCTTTTGGTTCGATTTTTTCAATGTCAATCTCAATATAGCTTTCATCGCAAATATTTCCAGTCTGCCAGTAGAGCTGCAGTCGGGGTCAGTCGTCATGCCGCTTATCGCCGTCATCTTTGCTCAGATGTATAGCCTTGCACACAATCTGGCGGAAGAGAATGAGCTGACAATTTAATCACCGTATGATAAAGGTAAACTTAGACAGGCTGCTTGAAGAGCGGGGAATGACGCTCAGCCAGTTGGCAGAGGAGGTTGGAATCACGCTTGCCAATCTCTCCATTCTGAAGACAGGGAAGGCACGTGCCATCCGGTTCTCTACGTTGGATGCCATCTGCCGGACGTTAAACTGTAAGCCTGGAGATTTGCTCACGATAGAGTAGCGTGTCAGTTGAGGTATGAGAAAAATAAGGTATCGTATATGACTTTCTTTCATCAAAACTCCGTAATGGGGAGAGCCTTCATGTGTGTTTCCCTCGTGTTTGCGCTTCTTCCGCTTTCTGTCCGGGCACAGAAGGGTATCGTGTGGGATGCCGTGAACCACCGTCCTGTCATTCATGCCAACTTATACACCAGTGGGAAAGGGCTGGTGCGTGCTGTGTCAACTGACAGCCTTGGGCATTTCAGCGTGACCTTCCCTTTCCATACGCTCACGGTCTCGCACGTCAGCTATCAGCGGAGGCAGCTTTCCAGTCTCCCGGACACCATCTTTCTCACGCCACATGAGGAGCAGTTGGGCGAGGTTGTTGTGAATAATCAGGAGCCTGCATGGATAAGAGAGAAGCTGCTTTACTTTGTCAAAAACCGTAAGCGGTTGTATCAGGCGGCTGACAGTCAGATGGAATACCAGTATGAGACAAGCAATTTGGGCGACTCTGTCGGCTATGGCTTCCGCAGTGCGGGACTGATGTATGTGCCTTCCTTGGAGCATCTGGATAAGGACAGTGTCTATCAGGTATGCCCCGACAGCAACATCGTCTATTATAAGGACAGTACGGCAAGGGTTGATTTCAGCGGAATGACCTCAATGCTTTATGATAATTTTGTGACAAGGATGGACCGGCATTTCGTCAGACATCACCGCTTCTGCGAGAACAAGCAGTATGATGGGGCGGGGCATGGATGGGTGCAGTTCAGCTTCTGGTCAGACAGATTCAAGGGCGACCACGGTTCTGTCACGATGGATACAGCCCGGTGTGTCATCATAGAGGCGCACCGCTCGACAGGCTTGCAATGCAATCTGCGAGAGAAGGTGGGAGCCTTTGTGCTGGGTATGTTCCGGATGTTTGTCGGCATGAACTTCACCGAATGGTCTGTTGACCAGCGTGTCAGGTATGAGCTGCATGAGGGACTTTATTGCCCGGCAGCCATCAGCTATAAATACTATCAGGCATACGACCGCTATGACCGGCTGGCCAGCAGCAAGAAGAAGCAACGGAAGTTTATCTTCGAGTCATCTGAGTCACGGATGACGTTGCGGCCGACGGGCCGTCCCCGGTGCGCTGCCCATTATTATGACATCAGCCGCTATCCTGAGGCTGCCATCATCTTTGTAGAGACCAAGAGGGTGGCTCTGAACAGAGAGGCGATGAGGCAAATGCCGCATGAGAGCCGTCAGCTGGAGGAGTTCTGAATGTCCTGTGGTCTTGCTCCTGTCATTTTGTCGTCATACTGTCATTGTGGACATTCCGCTCACCAGGAGATGAGCCTGTAGTGGGCAACTGGTGCCGGACTGGTTCAGTACATCGGCTGCAATGGCCTGCTACCCAGTGCAGGATAGCTCCAATACTTTAGGTGAAGTACTAAAGTACTTTGGCTGCAATACCGCAATACTTCATGTGAAGTACTGTGCGGCAGCTGCCTGTGGCAGGTATGGATGAACCTTGGAGATAATCTGCATAGCCCGTTGCCTATTATACAAAAAGTTACAGATTGCGGTCTCTTTCCAACCAGTTGGTTGGCCCATTTTTAATCTTGCATCTGACCATTGACAATAAAACTCGTCATAAATAATGATATTTTCTGCTTTTTTTACATGCCTATTTTGAAATTTTGCCTATATTTGCAGGTGAATAAGAATATCATGCCTATGAAACTGAAAACCTTCCTAAGCAGGCTAAGCTATAGCTGGCGGATTTTCCTTGCACGGATCACTTACCGGCAGAAGGTTACGCTGACCGTCCTGTGTGGTGTCATCTTCGGACTCGTGGGGCTGTTCTTTTATCTTCTCCGCATGCATACCTATATAATAGGGGATGATCCTGCTGCCTGTATCAACTGTCATATCATGTCGCCCTATTATGCCACATGGTCACATTCGGCACATGCCAGAAACACAATGTGCAATGACTGCCACGTCCCTAACAACAACATGGCAGCCCACTATGCCTTCAAGGGTGTGGATGGCATGAAGCATGTGGCTTATTTCGTGACCCACAGTGAGGATCAGGCCTTTGAGGCTGAGGATGCATCGGCTGAGGTTATCATGGATAACTGCATCCGCTGTCACAGGCAGCTTAATCAGGAGTTCGTCAAGACGGGACGCATTGACTATATGGAGGCAAAGCGCGGTGAGGGAAAGGCATGCTGGGACTGCCACCGTGATGTGGCGCACATGACGAAGAGCTCACTCTCCAGTACGCCAGGTGCTGAGTATGTGGAGCCTATGCCCCCATCTCCGGTTCCCCATTGGCTGCAGAAGGCATTGGGGAGAGAGTAGGGGTCTTCACCCGACTGATCCTGGCGGGGATTGTCTCCGGACTTCCCCATTCAATGATAGCTTATCATTACAGAATCATAATATAGCATTACAGAATCATTATATAGCATTGCATAATCATCAACTGTCACCTGTCCCCCCGGCTGTGCCATACGGCACTTCCCTCTCTCAGAGGGACAGGGGGAGGTTTCCTAAATCAATATCATTATGGCAAAGACATTAAAGAAATGGCAAGGCTGGCTGCTCTTTGGAGGAGCAATGGTCATTGTGTTCATCCTTGGCTTGCTCTGCTCATCCATGCTGGAACGGCGGGCGGAGGTGGCGAGCGTATTCAATAATCGCCGTACGCAGATGACCGACTCCATAGTCGCACAGAACGAGAAGTTCGCAGCCGACTTCCCACGCGAGTATGAGTCATGGTCAATGACAGAGGATACGAGCTTCGTCAGCAAGTATAACTCCTCACAGGAGAAAGATGTGCTGGCGGAACGGCCGGAGATGGTCGTGCTGTGGGCTGGCTATGCTTTCTCAAGAGATTATAACACGCCCCGCGGCCATCGCCACTGCGTGGAGGACCTTCAGAAAATCCTTCGCACGGGAAGTCCTGGCGTGGACGGGCAGGACGACATGCAGCCCGGTACCTGCTGGACCTGTAAGGGGCCGGACATCCCGCGGCTGATGCGTGAGAAGGGAACGGACAAATTCTATGCTGCCAAGTGGAGCGACTGGGGACCAGAGGTCATGAACACCGTCGGTTGCTCCGACTGCCACGATGCACGGACGATGGAGCTTCGCCCCGCGCGTCCTGCACTCTATGAGGCTTGGTCCCGTGTCGGAAAGGACGTGAGGAAGGCCAGCCATCAAGAGATGCGCAGTCTGGTCTGCGCACAGTGCCACACGGAATACTACTTCGAGAAGGAGAACGGAAACTATCTGCACTTCCCTCAAGAAAAGGGTATGACGTGCGAGGCAGCAGAGGAATACTATGACAGTATCGGCTTCTATGATTATATCAATCCGCTCTCAAAGACGAAGATTCTCAAGGCACAGCATCCAGGATATGAACTCTATCTGCAGGGAATACACGGGCAGCGTGGTGTGTCGTGCGCCGATTGCCACATGCCTTACATCTCTGAGGGAGGAGTGAAGTACACTGATCATCACGTGATGAGCCCGCTTGCCCATATTGACCGTACCTGCCAGACCTGTCATCGTCAGGATGCGGAGACCCTCCGTCAGAATGTCTATGAGCGCCAGCAGAAAATCTATGACTTCCGCACCAGGGTTGAAAAAGAGCTGGCTGCTGCCCACATAGAGGCAAAGTTCGCCTGGGACAAGGGTGCTACGGAAGCTGAGATGAAGACGGTCCTCTCTGACCTTCGTAAGGGGCAGTGGCGTTGGGACTATGCTGTGGCCAGCCACGGTGCAGCCTTCCACGCTCCACAGGAGGTCATGAGGCTCTTGGCAAGTGCGATGGAGTATGCGAAGGATGCCCGCCTGCAGGTGGCACGGGTAGTTGCCCGGCATGGTTACACGGGTGATATACCTCTTCCTGACATCTCCACCAAGGCGAAGGCCCAGGCTTTCATCGGCCTTGACATGAAGAAGCTGAAGGGGCAGAAGAAGCAGTTCCTTGATACAGTTGTCCCGAAGTGGATAGAGACTGCACGGAAGAACAAGCGCTTTGTCACCAAGCCTATGTAATAGTCAATAGGAAAGCCGTCTTAAGCCTCACAAGGAGAGGGAGCCTGGAGTGTGAAGAAGGATGTTGTCAGCTCCTCACCCGGGCTTCCTCTCGTTTGTGTCTTCACCGTAATGTTTAGACTTCCTCCCTGCAGAGGATAACTTAGGATGGTTTCCTGTCTGTGTATATAAATTATGTGGAATAAACCTTATACCTTGAAAGAAGGAACGGCAATCGTAACAGGGTTGCTCGTGACGGGCGTGTTGTTACAGGTAACAATAGGTCCTTTGGAGTGGGGCTTCTTCATTTGGCCCGCAAATATTATAACTTTAATATTGTTCTCACTTGCGCTTGTCGCTGTCTATGCATTGCGGAAGCGGTCTTATTTCTGTCGCTTCATCGCGACGATGCCGGCTGCCATCCCCGCTATCGCAGCTGCGGCTGTGATGACGCTTGTCATGGGGCTTACCAGACAAGTGGCAGAGGGGAAGGAGCCTGTTGACCTGTTAGGACTGACAAAGATGCTGAACTTCTGGCCTTTCATCCTTGTGTATGTATGGATGACAGCCATTGTGGGTGAGGTGACATTGCACCAGTTGGCTCATTTCTCATGGAGAAAGTCAGCTTCGCTTCTCAGTCATGTGGGACTGTTCCTTGTCCTGACTTGCGGAACGCTTGGCAGTGCTGATATGCAACGTGTGAAGATGTACTGTGAGACTGGTCAGCCAGAGTGGCGGGGACTTGATGCTTTCGGCAATGTCCACCATCTGCCTGTAGCCATTCAGTTGGAGAAGTTCACCATTGACGAGTATCCTCCCAAGCTCATGCTTGTTGACAAGGCTGGTATGCCGCTTCCCGCAGGTAAACCCGAGAATGTGTTGGTTGACAATAAATTCAAGAATTGCCAGCTCCTTGACTGTAGGATTGAGGTCTTGAAACGCATTGACAATGCCATACCGTCTATGCTGAGTAAGATGGTTGGCAAGATGCCGGAGGGTATGATGGGCAATATCCGTATGGACTCGCTTGGGCAGGCCCGCAACATGGGTGGCTACGTTGCCAGTAGTGCTGAGGGGTCGGCATGCGCTCTGCTTGTCAGAGTAACTACGAACACGAGTGTTTATAAAGGTGTTCGTCGTACTGTTACGGGCTGGGTGACCAGTGGAAGCTATATGTTTCCTTACCAGGTTTTGAAGCTGGGGGATGGCAGGATGCTGGCTATGCCCAATCGGGAACCACGCCGTTTTGCCTCCCTCGTTGACATATACACGCAAGACGGGCAGAACGTACGGACAGAGATAGAGGTCAACAAGCCCTTCAGTATAGAGGGCTGGAAAATCTATCAGCTCAGCTACAATGAGCAGATGGGCAAGTGGAGCAATCTGAGTGTCTTTGAACTGGTGACTGACCCTTGGCTGCCAGTGGTTTATATTGGAATATTCATGTTGTTGGCAGGTGCTGTGGGCATGTTCCTTACAGCGAGTCGTAAGAAGGAGGTGGAGCAATGAGCTGGAGTTATTTTATCGTTTTCGCACTGGTATCAGTAGTATTGTGGGTTGCGGGAGCATGGGCCGCATGGCGTGACCGGCGCACCCTTGCATTTGCAACGACAGGACTGGGACTTGCTGTTTTCTTTTCCTACATCGTTATGATGTGGATAGCCTTGGAGCGTCCGCCCCTCCGCACGATGGGTGAGACACGCCTGTGGTACAGCTTCTTCCTGCCTTTGGCTGGCATCATCGTATACAGCAGATGGCGTTATAAGTGGATTCTGAGTTTCTCGGCACTGCTGGCAACGGTCTTTGTCTGTGTCAATCTGTTCAAGCCTGAGATTCATTCCAAGACGCTTATGCCCGCTTTGCAGAGTCCGTGGTTCGCCCCGCACGTTATTGTGTACATGATGGCATACGCCCTGCTGGGTGCAGCTGTGGTGATGGCGGTGTATCTGCTTTTCTTCAAGCGGGGAAATGATACTGATAAAGAGATAGATATTACCGATAATCTCACTTATGTGGGCTTGGTGTTCATGACGCTGGGCATGCTCATGGGGGCACTCTGGGCAAAGGAGGCATGGGGACATTACTGGAGCTGGGATCCAAAGGAGACGTGGGCAGCCATCACCTGGCTGTCTTATCTCATCTACATTCATTACAGACAGTATCGTCCCCATAAAATCCGCCCAGCACTTTGGGTTCTTATTATTGCTTTCTGCCTGTTGCAGATGTGCTGGTGGGGTATTAACTATTTGTCGTCAGCACAGGGCATGAGTGTTCATACGTATAATATGAATTAGGCTTTAGTGGGCGGTGATAGGTTTTATAGGTGGTTATGGGCATTCATAGGCTTTGATAGGCAAGGATGGATGATGACTTGGTAAGGGTGGAGCAACCTGTCAACTCGTCCGCTTGTCAATCAGAGGGGTTACAGACTCGTCAACTTCTCAAGCCTTTAAATGCCTCCAGTTGCTGACGCATGACATTGTAGCCGTAGGTGATGATTTCCTGGCCTCGATGGAAGTCGAAGAGAGAAAAGGTGTTCATGGGTATCTCGGCATAAATGTCAGGTGGGGTGAGGCGTAGGGCCATTTGTGTGTTGTTCTGCACAGCGATGCGTGCTACGCGTAGGGCCATGCTCATGTAATTCTCAGAGAACTTCAGATGATAGAAGGGCAGGCGGCTGCGTAATGTGCGCTCAGTGTCATTGCGCGGTGCGGTGTGTTTCAAGTAAGCGGTGTAAGGCTCATCATCAGGCGCACTGACATTGACAGCTACGAGGATGTCACCATCTTGCCGGCTGACACGGTCGAGGGGCAGCGTGTTGTGTACGCTCCCGTCAACGTAGATGTGATTACCCTCACTGACAGGCTTGAAGAAGCAGGGGATTGATATGGAGGCCCGTATGGCATCACGAAGCGATCCGTAGCGGAATACACGTTCGGAGCCTGTGACAATATCGGTTGCCGAACAGCAAAAACTGATGGGGAGGTTCTCTATTGTCTCGTCTCCCGTGAGGCTCTCCATCAGTCCCATGAGTCGCTCACCGCTTGCCACATGGTCAAGCCCAAGGGATATGTCGAGCAGGCTCAGCACCTTTTTCCGGTCAAGCTGTAGAATCTGTTCCTTCAGCTGTGGTAGTTTTCCTGCTGCAAAGATTCCACCAACAAGGGCACCCATTGATGTCCCGGCTACGGAGGTGATGTTGTATCCTTGCTCCAGTAAAGCCTCAATTGCTCCTATATGGGCATACCCCCGTGCGCCTCCTCCTGACAGTACGAGTGCCACGTTACGGGATTCTTTGGGTCCACAGATAATTTTGCGTAGTATTCGGAGCAAGTCTGACATATCATGAATTGTTTGTTGTGATACAAAAATAGTAAAAGATTTATTATCCAGAGAAGTATTAACAGAATTTATAGAGGAAAGTATATGCTTTCGGGCATGTCATATCGTAAGTACAGCCTATGTGCAATCCTGTAATAGCTGCATGACTGAGATTCTGGTGTGGCGATATGAAAGGATGTTTTAGATGTGTGGGTGGTATCATTTATGTGCCGTTCAACGTGTTTCATTGCCTGCTTTTTGAGAATTAAGGTATAAGTGAAATGGGGTAATTCTTTTGGAAGACGACAGGTGTGAAAAGGAGGTAATGGAATTATCTAATTGCATATAATGGATTTTCCTTAAGTATGACATAAAACGAAGAGTGCTTAACAAATACAGAGTAAATATACAATAAATACTATCACATTGTTATTTTTTGCTTTAAAATTTGTTCTCTTTGATATTAATTGCTATCTTTGCGGTTGAAATAGGTTGTTTTTGGGAAATAAGCATAAGGTCATTATTTATCCCATTGACACTGTTTCTTAAAGAAACAATTTAAGTCTGACAATAACGGAAGCTGGGTGCTGTCTGTTTCATGAAGTCATCTTGCTTAAAAACTTATGGAGTTATGATTTTAGATAAGGAAATGTTGCGAGGCTTCTATGCCTCTTACTCTGAAAAGGTGAAAGCCGCCCGATTGTCATTGGGGCATCCACTGACCTATGCGGAGAAGGTCTTGTACAGTCATCTGTATAATCAGGATAATTTGAGGCAATATAAGCGAGGTGAGGATTATGTCGACTTCCGTCCCAACCGGGTTGCCATGCAGGATGCTACGGCGCAGATGGCATTGCTGCAGTTTATGAATGCTGGCAAGGACAGAGTGGCTGTTCCTGCGAGTGTCCATTGTGACCATCTGATAAGGGCTGATGTAGGAGTGCAGAAAGACCTGTCCGCGGCCCGCCAAGTGAATAAGGAAGTGTATGACTTCCTGCGTTCTGTTTCACAGAAATATCATATAGGTTTTTGGGAACCCGGTGCAGGAATCATCCATCAAGTGGTGCTGGAGAACTACGCATTCCCTGGGGGTATGATGGTAGGAACAGATTCTCATACACCCAATGCGGGCGGATTGGGGATGATTGCCGTGGGTGTCGGGGGGGCGGATGCTGTTGATGTGCTGACAGACCAGCCTTGGGAGCTGAAGATGCCACGGCTGATAGGTGTCCATCTGACAGGAAAGCTGTCAGGATGGGCAAGTCCGAAGGATGTCATCCTGAAGGTGTTAGGTATCCTTACTGTCAAGGGTGGCACAAATGCCATACTGGAATATTTTGGCGAAGGTGTGCAGACAATCTCGGCTACGGGGCGTGCCACAATCTGCAATATGGGTGCTGAACTGGGAGCTACCTGCTCGCTTTTCCCTTATGATGGCAGGACGGAGGAATATCTTTGCCGGACGGGCAGAAAAGAAGTCGCCCAATGGGCATCTTGCATAGCTTCAGACTTGTGTGCCGATGAGGAGGTCATGGCTGATTATATGTCGTATTATGACCAGGTGTTGGAGATTAATCTCTCAGCTATAGAACCTCATTTGAACGGGCCCTTCACCCCTGATGCTGCAACTCCTCTGAGCCAGATGAAGGAGAGAGGTGTCATGGAGGACTATCCTATGACGGTTGAAGTGGGACTTGTGGGCAGCTGTACCAACTCATCGTATGAGGATCTTGCCCGTGCGGCATCCGTAGCCCGGCAGGTGAAGGAGAAACACCTGGAGGTGAAAGCGCAGTTGATTATCAATCCAGGTTCAGAACAGATTCGTTTCACGGCTGAACGTGACGGCATCCTCGACGATTTGAAATCTATTGGAGGCATTATCATGACCAATGCCTGTGGACCCTGTATCGGGCAATGGAAACGCCATACAGACGATGACAACCGGAAGAACTCCATTGTAACATCATTCAATCGCAACTTCCGCCGTCGTGCAGATGGTAATCCCAACACTTATGCCTTTATAGGCTCTCCTGAACTGACTGTAGCATTGGCTATTGCGGGCAGACTGGACTTCAACCCTGTCACTGACACGCTCATTAATAAGAATGGGCTGGCTGTCATGCTGGATGCTCCGGCAGGTGCGACCTTCCCAGAAGAAGGTTTTGCCGTGGCTGACAAAGGCTTCCTGCTACCGTCAGACGAGCATTGTGACATGGAAGTGGTCATCTCACCGACTTCTGACAGGCTTCAGCGGTTAGAGCCCTTTATGCCTTGGGATGGCAATGACTATGTCGATATGCCACTACTCATCAAGACACAGGGCAAGTGTACTACAGACCATATCTCCATGGCGGGTCCGTGGCTGAAGTTCCGCGGACATCTGCAGAATATCTCTGACAACCTCTTGATGGGAGCTGTCAATGCCTTCAATGGTGAATCGAATAAAGTGAAGTGTCAGTTGGATGGCCGCTATGTAGAAGTGTCAACTGCAGCAAAGGCCTATAAGGCACATAATATCAGTTCTGTTGTCATAGCGGAGGATAATTACGGTGAAGGTTCCAGCCGCGAACATGCAGCTATGGAGCCACGTTTCCTTAACGTGAAGGTTGTATTGGCCAAGAGCTTTGCCCGTATTCATGAGACAAATCTGAAGAAACAGGGGATGCTGGCACTGACCTTCTCAGACAAATGTGACTATGAGAGAGTGAGGGAAGATGACCGTATCTCCGTGATTGGCCTGAAGGGCATGAGTCCCGGGAGCCAGTTGACCATCATTGCGAAACACAGTGATGGTACAGAGGACAGTTTTCTGGCTGACCATACGTATAATGAGACACAGATAGCGTGGTTCCAGGCTGGATCCGCATTGAATTACAGTAGGAAAGGACAATAAGAATATGAAGAAGGAGTATTTGATTTATAAGCTGAGTGATGAGGTAAAGAACTCATGCAAGATTCCACGGGAGGCTTTTACCAAGTTTGGTGTGAAGCGTGGTCTGCGCAATGAGGACGGAACGGGAGTGCTGGTAGGGTTGACCAATATCGGTAACGTTGTCGGTTACGAGCGTGACAAGGGAGGTCATCTGCTTCCGGCAGAAGGAAAACTCTTCTATCGGGGCTATGAGTTGGCCGACCTTGTGACGCCCGTTTTGGAAGAAAAACGCTTTGGATTTGAGGAGATAGCTTATCTTATCCTCTCCGGGCAGCTGCCAGACAAGGAGGAGCTGGCCTCGTTCACAGCTTTGCTTAATGATAACATGCCACTGGATCACCGTACTATTGTGCATATCATCGACCTTGAGGGCTCGAATATCATGAATATCCTTGCCCGTTGTGTGCTGGAGATGTACACGTTTGACCCCAATCCAGATGACATATCGCGTGATAATCTCATGAGGCAGTCCATTGAGCTGATAGCCAAGTTCCCGACTATTATTGCATATGCCTACAATATCTATCGACACACAGTGCAGGGACGCAGCCTGAACATCCGTCACCCACGGGAAAACTTGGGTATAGCTGAGAACTTCCTCTACATGTTGAAAGATGGCGACTATACCGAGCTGGATGCTCGCATGCTTGATTTGCTGCTTATTATCCAGGCTGAGCATGGCGGCGGTAACAACTCTACGTTTACAGTCCGTGTAACCTCATCAACCCGGACGGATACCTACAGCTCCATTGCAGCAGGTATAGGTTCATTGAAAGGTCCGTTGCATGGAGGTGCCAATATCAAGGTTATCAATATGTTCCACCACTTAAAGGAACAAATACAGGATTGGACGAATGTCCAGGAACTGGATGTCTACCTCAAGCGCATGCTGAACAAGGATGCATATGACAAGACCGGACTTATCTACGGGCTGGGTCATGCCGTCTATACACTCTCTGACCCGCGCGCTGTACAGCTGAAGAAACTGGCTGGTGCGCTGGCTAAGGAGAAAGGCAGAGAGCGAGAATATGATTTCTTACGTCTGATAGAGCAAGAAGGCATAAAGTGCCTGACGGAGATGCGTCCTGGCGGAAAGCCTGTGAGTGCCAATCTTGATTTCTACAGTGGATTCATCTATGAGATGATAGGACTGCCACAGGAAATCTATACACCAATCTTCGCTATGGCCCGTATTGTGGGCTGGACGGCACATCGTATAGAAGAACTCAATTTTGAGAGCCGGCGCATCATTCGTCCAGCCTATAAGAATGTCCTTGAACGGAAGGATTACAGCAGACTGGCTGACCGTTGAGACGGTCATAAGCCCGGATTACTGAACTTTTGTCCACTTTTTTCCCTTTGTCTCATGAAAAGAGAGCGGGTGGAGATGCAGGGATACTCTTCCTCAGGATAACAGTTACCCCTCATAAGCCAACGAGCTTATGAGGGGTGATTTATTTTATACTCTCCTGTAATTTGCAGTTGGGGTGTCAGAGCAATCTCCCTGCCTGTTCACTTTCCGGTTCATGGAAAGGATAATCTGTGGCTGGTAACCCTGTCTTCGTTGCAGCCTGCAAGAGAACCAGTCCTATCCTATGAAATGAATCTCCCCGATGAAATAAAGGAGGATATACCCCAAAATCAGTGAGATGAGGCCACAGGTGAGCCCCACCTTGAGCATGTCATTCTGCTTTACCAGCCCAGTGGAATAGGCAATGGCATTTGGAGGGGTGGAGATGGGCAGGCACATAGCTGTAGACGCAGCAATGGCAATGCCAATAAGGATGGTACTTGTACCACCCAGTCCATCGAGTTTGTCCCCCATACCACGGCAAACGACAGCAAGAATCGGTACCAGGAGTGCTGCTGTGGCGGTGTTGGAGATGAAGTTGGACAGGAAATAGCAAATCAGTCCAGAGATGGCGAGGATGGCGATGGGACTCCAGCTGCCGAAAGGAATGCTTTCAATGGCGGCATCAGCAAGTCCGGAACCGTTCATTCCCAGACCGATGGCAAATCCTCCGGCAACCATCCAGATAACGCTCCAGTTGATTTCCTGTAGGTCTTTGGCAGTGATGACACCTGTAATGGCAAATATTCCCATAGGAATCATTGACACTGTGTTGGTGTCAATGCCCGTAACGTCCTTGGGGATGACCCATAGGAGAATGGTGATGGCAAAGGTTATGATGACCACCCACATGCGCCAGCCACGGTGAACCTCACCGTTGATTTGCAAATGAATCGTCTTCTGTGTGAAGGGGAAGAAGTGAAGGATGATTCTCCATGATAGCAGCATGAGGATGATGACGAGCGGTGCCATGAATGCCATCCAGTGTACGAAGTCGATATTCATGTTCAATCCGGCAGGATCATTGAGGTATTTCAAGGCGATAAGGTTTGGAGGTGTGCCGATAGGGGTGCCCATGCCACCGAGGTTGGCTGCCACCGGGATAGACATAGTCAGTGCGATGCGCCCTTTTCCGTTGGCCGGCAGGGCAGCGAACACAGGTGCAAGGAAAGTAAGCATGAGGGCTGCCGTGGCCGTGTTGGAGATAAACATTGAGAAGAGACCGGTGATGAGCAGGAAGCCCAGCAGTACGTTCTCGCTCTTCTGCCCGAAAGGTCGGATGAGATTGCGTGCCAGGAGCGTGTCAAGGCCTGATTTCGATGCAGCAATGGCAAGAATGAAACCAGCGAGAAAAAGCATGATGATAGGGTCAGCGAAGGATGCCATAATCTCCTTGGAGTCGAGTAGCTTCCCAATTCCGTCATGCTTGAAAATGCCAAAAGCATTCTGTGACACCGTGACACACATGATGGTCATGATGCTCAATGAGGTCGCCCATGCGGGGATACACTCTGTAAGCCACGATAAGGTGGCGAACACGAAGATTGCAATGATACGTTGTTGAACGATTGTCAGGCCATCGATGCCGAAACTGCTGGTGGGCAGGTTCCAGACAATGGCGGTAACCACAAGGATGCCCAGGAGTTCCCAGAGTTTTTTCATCTCAATGTGGCTGGTAAGTGCATTAGACTTTTCTTCTGCCATGGTAGTTAGTTGTTTTATTTTGATTAATTAGATTGCCTGGTAAAAGCGGGAGCTAAAGTACGAAAAATATTCTTAACAGGGTAAGGAATCGTTCTTTTTTTGTATTTTTGCATATCATTTTCAGCATTATGTATCGAATATCAGTTATTTATCTATTCTTATTGTTGTTTTTTACCGGTTGTACGAGTAGTCGGCAGAGGGCTGGCCAGATGACCGGGAAAGCTGATAAAGTAACGTTTGAATATGCACGGAACATAAAAATCGACCGTTTCCCAGAGTATATAAGGGTTCGTCTGTTGAATCCGTGGAAGGCAAATACGGTGCTGCATACCTATTATCTTGTAGAGAAAGGTGATGAGTCTGCTGTCCCTGATGACGGAAGCAGGATAGAGATACCTGTCAAGCGGAGCGTTGTCTTCACAACGGCACATGCCAATCTCATGGAGATGCTGCACGTAGAGGAAGCCATTGTCGGTGTGGCTGATCTGAAGTATATGTTGATTCCTGATGTCCAGACCCGCGCCCGTCGTCAGTTGTACTATGAAAAGGAGAGGATGAAGGATGCGGAGAAGAAGCAGGAGCTGCTGAAAGGCGGTATCATGGATTGTGGTGAGAGCATGAAACCCGATATAGAGCGGATTGTAGACTTGAAACCGGATGCGGTCTTGTTGTCACCCTTTGAAAACAGTGGAGGTTATGGCCGGCTGGATGAAATCAATGTACCCGTCATTGAGTGTGCCGATTACATGGAACGGTCAGCTTTGGGACGTGCTGAATGGATGAAATTTTACGGACTGCTTTTTGGCTGTGAGGAGCAGGCCGATTCTTTGTTTAATGTAGTTGAGCGCAATTATAAGGTTCTGAGACAAAATGCAAAAGCGAGTAAGGAGACCCGTAGCGTGCTGCCTGACCGTAAGACGGGCTCAGTCTGGTATGTGCCTGGCGGTGAAAGCAGCATAGGCTTGCTTTATAAGGATGCCGGAGGACAGTATGTCTATGCGGATGATACGCATAGTGGCAGCCTTCCTATGCCTTTTGAGACGATATTGGATAGGTTTGGGCAGAGTGATTTTTGGATTCTGAGTTATAATGGAAGCATGAATCTTCGCCAGTTGTTGGCTGAGTATCAGGGGTATGAGACCTTGAAGTCTTTTCGGACGAAGGAGGTGTATGGGTGCAAGGTTGACCGAGTGCCTTACTTTGAGGAGGTAAGCTGGCGGCCTGACTGGCTGTTGCAGGATCTGATCCAGCTGTTCCATCCTGACTTGAGGCTGGCCCCATTGCGCTATTACCATAAGCTGGCTGACTAAGACCTGCATTTGTAATGAACAGGAATACATATATATTTATCATCCTGGCATCAGGCATTGTGTTGTTTTTTGCCTTGAATCTGATGATAGGGTCCGTGCGGATTCCGTTTACCGATGTGCTGGATATTCTCATGGGAAGTTTTGATGGCAGGGAGAGCTGGCGGTATATTATCTTGGATAGCCGTCTTCCGCAAGCGTTGACGGCAATGATTGGCGGCAGCTCGTTGGCAGTGTGTGGCTTGATGCTGCAGACCTGTTTCCGCAATCCGCTGGCCGGTCCTGATGTGTTCGGTATCAATTCGGGTGCTGGGTTGGGTGTCGCCCTGGTGATGTTGCTGCTTGGAGGCAGTGTGTCGACTGACATGTTCACGGTCTCCGGCTTTCTTGCCATCCTCGTGGCGGCCTTTATTGGGGCTATGGCAGTGACAGCAGTCATCCTGTTTCTCTCCACGCTGGTGCGCAACAGTGTGATGTTGCTGATTGTCGGCATTATGGTGGGATATGTCTCCTCTTCGGCTGTGGCACTGTTGAACTTCTTTGCCACGGAAGAGGGTGTGAAAAGCTATATGATATGGGGGATGGGCGATTTTGGCGGGGTGTCTATGCGGCACATGGTACTCTTTGCCACCCTTTGCATGGTTGGCATCATCGCCTCTTTCCTTTTGGTGAAACCGCTGAATATCCTGCTTTTGGGTCCGCAGTATGCTGAGGCCCTTGGCATCAGTACACGCAGGATACGTAATATTCTGCTTGCTGTCGTAGGATTGCTGACCGCTGTCGTCACAGCTTTCTGTGGTCCGGTATCGTTCATCGGCTTGGCCGTTCCTCATATTTCCCGCCTGCTCTTAACCACCGAGAACCATCGCCAGCTATTGCCGGCAACGGTTCTCAGTGGTGCGTTGGTTGCCCTTTTATGCAACCTTGTCTGCTATCTTCCAGGAGTGGGAGGGGTGATTCCGCTCAATGCTGTTACTCCGATGATAGGAGCCCCTGTTATAATTTATGTATTGGTCAAGTCTGCCCGTTAGGCAAGAAAGACCATTAGCCCAGCTATGATGATGTAAATCAGGGCATAGGGGATGGCCGATTTGAGTATTTCTCCATCTTTTCCCTGCATGTTGCAGGCTGCGGTTGCCACGGCTATGCTCTGCGGTGAGATCATCTTGCCTCCCGATGCACCCGTTGTGTTGGCTGCCACGAGCCAATGGGTCTGAGTTGGGTCATAGCCTAACTGAGCTGCCACGTTAGCTTGCAGTTTGGCAAAGAGAATGTTGGATGAGGTGTCGGATCCTGTAACGAACGTGCCGATGGCTCCGATGAGGGGAGCAACGAGTGGGTAATACTCACCTGTCACGGCTACAAGCCCGGCAGCGATAGCTCCAATCATTCCGCTGTAATTCATCACTGATGCAAGTGAGATGAGGCAGATGATGGTGATGATGGTGTTCTTAAGATTGACCAGCGTGCGTGCCAGTACCACCAGCAGTTTCCTGATAGTAAGGCCTTGTATGAGACCTCCAATGGTTGCACCGAGGAAGAGCATCAATCCTGCGTTGCTGATCCAGCCAAACTTGAAGGTGGAGCCGATGATGGGGAGTTCAACCTTGGATACAAGGTTGGATTTCAGGAAATCGTTGACGGGTGGGCAAAGCGCACCGGAAATCAGGATAAAGAGGAGTATGAAGAGATAAACACTCCAGGCGCGGAAGGTGTCAGTCAGTGTGTAGGCGACGGTTTCAGGCTTGCTGGCATTCTCTTTTGCTGTCTGCTCGCCTGTTGGTTTTCCTCTGAAAAGCTTGGCGAAGAGGATAATGGCAACAATGGCGGCAATAGAGCCAATGATGGCAGGTGTCTCCGCACCCAGGAACCGGGCACACAGTAACTGCACACCGAAGGAGACAGCGCCGGTCCAAATCGCCAGGCCGAGATTCTTGATGATGGGCTTGCGGTCGGTCAGCATGAGAATGATGAATGGAAGGAGGAAAAATAGCGGTGATAGCTGCCATACGGCATTCCCCGAGACCTCACTTATCAGTTCAAGAGGAGCTGCGCCTCCTGGTGTGATCTCGTTGCAGAGGGTTGTAACCGGCACTCCCACAGCTCCGAACACCGTTGGTACCGTGTTGGCTATCAGCGACACAAGGGCTGAGAACATAGGCTTGAATCCTAAGCCAATGAGGATGGCCGCAGGGATGGCAACGGCTGTTCCGAAACCAGCCATGCCTTCCAGCAGTCCGCCGAAACCCCAGACGAGAATGAGAACGATGATTCCCTTATCATCGGAGATAGAGGTAAACTGATTCTTGATGACATCAATTTGCCGACTTTCAACGAGGATGTTGTAGCTGTAGATTGCCATGAGGATAATCAGCAGGATCGGAAATACTGCTTTCAGGATGCCTTCTACAAAACTCCAGCCGACAAGTCCGAAGATATTGGCATCGGCCAAAGGCCGTGGGAGGATGTCAAGCGCCGGAGCAACGAACAGTGCCAGCACTACGGTGGCGAGGAAAGTGATGATAGCACTCTTGTGTCCTGCCATCTTGAAGCCAAGCATCAGGACAAAGAGCAACACAATGGGGATGATGGAAACGATTGCTGCCATGTTGTATAGATCTTTTGTTAGATTTTAGTTATATAGCGTCAAAGTTACAAAAAAGAACAGAAAAACCTAATCTATGATGGGGTTTTTTGTGGAAAAAACAAACTTTCTGTTTGATAAGTCCCTTTATGAGTAATCTTTTTTATAATTTTGCAGCCGAAACCTTGATAGGGTTTGCCTTATCCTCAGTGGATACTAATATTTTTTTCAATCAATACATGAGTACATTAAATCTATCTCCGGCGCGGAAGACAATAGTGGGAATACAGTTCCTCTTTGTTGCTTTCGGCTCCACCGTCCTCGTCCCTTTGCTTGTGGGACTTGACCCCGCAACAGCGTTATTCACAGCAGGTTTAGGAACCTTTATCTTTCACTTGGTTACGAAAGGTAAGGTTCCTATTTTTTTAGGTTCTTCTTTTGCCTTCATTGCTCCGATCATAGCCGCGTCAAAGCAGTGGGGAATGGCTGGAACGCTGGCAGGAATAGCTGGTGTCTCATTGGTTTATTTCGCCATGTCAGCACTTATCAAGTGGCAGGGGAAGAAGATGCTCGACAAGCTGTTCCCGCCTGTTGTCATTGGTCCGGTCATCATCTTGATAGGTCTGTCGTTATCAACATCGGCTGTGGATATGGCAAAGACCAACTGGCTGCTGGCTTTCGTCTCGTTGGTGGTGGCTATTCTCGTCCTCTCCCTGGGCAAGGGGCTTATCAAGCTCGTGCCTGTCATTTGCGGCATCATAGCAGGATATGTTGTTGCCGTCATCATGGGCCTGGTTGATTTCTCTTCGGTTTCGGCCGCCCCGTGGGTAGCTCTGCCCCCATCCCTGGCTCATTTTCACTTGCCGGAGTTTGCCTGGGAGCCTTTTTTCTACATGATTCCTGTGGCAATAGCCCCAGTGATAGAGCATGTGGGTGATGTCTATGTTGTCAGTGCCGTGGCCGAGAAGGATTTTGTGAAGTCTCCCGGATTGCACCGGACGATGATGGGTGATGGTCTGGCCTGCCTTGCCGCCTGTTTCCTGGCTGGTCCTCCGGTCACAACTTACAGTGAGGTGACGGGTGCGATGAGCATAACGAAGGTAACGCATCCGCAGGTTATCCGCATTGCAGCACTGACAGCTATTGTCTTCTCCGTAATTGGCAAGCTGAGTGCCTTGTTGCAGAGCATCCCGGCAGCTGTTCTGGGAGGTATCATGTTGCTGCTTTTCGGCACAATAGCTTCTGTTGGTGTGCAGAACCTCATCCAGCACAAGGTGAATCTGAACCGTACACGTAACATCATTATTGTATCAGTCACGCTGACGATGGGTATTGGTGGTGCTGTGCTGCAGTGGGGTGACTTCTCCATCAGCGGCATCGGACTTTCTGCTGTGGTAGGTGTGTTGCTCAATCTTGTACTCCCAAAGGATAAGGGGAATGTTGAGGCAGAGTAAATAAGCGCAAAGGGCTGTTGCCTGTCAGGTAACGGCCCTTGCGCTGCTTAGGCGAGATTATCACAATATTCCTTACTGATACCGCAGTAATCCGTGTCTGGTGACATCCGTGTCCGGTAGCCGGTTAGTCCGGTACTTCTGCAGAAGTAGTCAAGTACTTCTGCTGCAATATTTCAGTACTTCCCGTGAAGTACAGTGCAGGTTGTGTGCTGTATGGGAGGCGGGGTTGGCATCCGCACGGTATTCAGAGTGTCTCTCGATATCTCTGCCTGGCCTTTTCCTCAGCCTCCTCCAGCGTCTTTTTGTCGCTGATCAGGCTCTTGATGAGTCGGTAGCCCATCCAAACCAGCAGCATGCCGACAATGGCAAGGATGTATTGCAGGATGATACTGGTGAAAAGTGTCTTGGTGAGATTCTCGCAGATGACGAATCCGCCGATAAAAATGACATAGTCAACCCATCCCCAACTGGTGTAGCTGCGGGCAATGCGCTGGTATTCATCGTCGTTGGCAAGAACCTTGTTGCGGTTCTCTGCCCATTTTTTTTCAAATTCTTCGTTGGTCATGATAAGTGATGATAAGCGGTGATAACTGATGATAAACGGTGATAAGCGATGATAAGTGATGATAAGTGATGATGGGCGGTTACACCTTCATCAGTTCGCTCATCACGGCATCACTGACGTAGATGCCCTCACGTGTGAGGCGCAGACAGCCATCATCCTCGCGCAGCAGTCCTTGTTGCAGGAATGGTTTGGCAAGGTGCATGAGATAAGCACGGTATTCGGTGGAGAGTGCCGTCAGCCGGATACCCTCACGGGTGCGCAGGGCAGTCATGATGGTGTCATTGTAGTGTGTGTCAGCATCAATGGTTTCCTCTTCCTTTGGGATTTTCCCTTGCCGGATGGCTGCGATGTAAGCCTTTATGTCGGCTACGTTCCAGCTTCTTGTTCCGTAGCCGTAGGAGTGGGCGGCGGCTCCAATGCCGATGTACGGCACGTTATGCCAGTAAGAGCTGTTATGGCGGGATCGGAAAGGAGAGCTGGATGCTGGCTGCGCGGAGATGGGGATTCGGGCAAAGTTGCTGATTTCGTAATGCTCATATCCGGCTGTGGCGAGGCGGTCAATCAGGGTGTCATACATCTGGCGATAGAGTTCTTCGTCCATCTCACTGACCTTCCCCTCCTGCAACATCCGGTAGAGTGGGGTTCCTTCCTCGTACATCAGGCTGTAGGCTGAGATATGCTCCACATCCAGCTGTATCGCCCTGTCAATGTCCTTTTCCCATTCCGCCAGTGTCTCATTGGGGAACCCGAACATGAGGTCGATGGAGATATTCCGGATGCCAATGCGCCGTAGCCTTTTGACAGCAGTCCCAACCTCATCTGCCGTGTGGCGGCGGTGCAGGAAGCGCAGCCGTTCGTCAGAGAAGGTCTGTGCGCCCATCGAGATGCGGTTGACAGGTAGCCATCGCAGACTTTCGGCAAACGCTTCCGTCACATCATCGGGATTGCACTCCATCGTAATCTCCATCGGTATGGCAGTGCCGCCATCACAGTTTTGCTCCTCCTCCCATTGGAAGCCGGTATGATACACCTTATCTATATAGTGGAATATTCTTTGCAGGCTCTGCGGGGAAAGCTGTGAGGGTGTTCCCCCTCCCAAATAGATGCTTGACAGGGCTGCAGCCTTGCCACAGCGTTTGTCCATATCCTCTTCAGCCCTCAGCTCCATCTCATGGCAGAGAGCGTCCACGTATTGTTCCTCAAGGCTGGCTTGCGCGGACATCTTACCGTCAGTGAACCTCTTTTGGGGTGGAACGGTGGAATAGAAGCCGCAGTAGATGCAGCGGCTGGCGCAGAAGGGTATGTGTATGTATAGTCCTGCCATGATTCACGAATATCGTATATATAATGTATGTACTGTAAGAAGTATTGCAAATATACTAATAAGTTTTAAAAGATAGCCCCTTTCCTGTAAAAACTTTTGGCACTCTCATTGAAAATGTCTAACTTAGACGGCTGAAATGATGAGCCTCGGCTTGTCACCATGAATGAAAACAATTTATTACTAACAGCTTAAATCTATCAGATATGCGAGTGTATCAGACAAACGAGATCAAGAACATTGCCTTGGTTGGCAGTGCGGGTAGCGGCAAGACTACTCTTGCCGAAAGTATGTTATTTGAAGCTGGTATCATCAAGCGCCGTGGTACGGTTGAGGGTAAGAACACCGTCAGCGATTATTTCCCGGTAGAGCAGGAGTATGGCTATTCTGTGTTTCCAACGGTGTTCCATGTTGAGTGGAACAACAAGAAACTGAACATCATTGACTGTCCGGGCAGTGACGACTTCGTTGGCGGAGCCATCACGGCCCTGAACGTGACTGATGAGGCAGTAATCCTCATCAATGGTCAGTACGGTCCCGAGGTGGGAACACAGAATAACTTCCGCTATACCGAGAAGCTCAAGAAGCCGGTTATCTTCCTTGTCAACCAGCTTGACTCTGACAAGTGCGACTTTGACAACCTCATTGCCAGCATGCAGGACATCTATGGCTCAAAGTGTGTGCCAGTACAGTACCCTGTTGAGACGGGTGCGGGCTTCAACAGCCTGATTGATGTGCTGTTGATGAAGAAGTACAGCTGGAAGCCGGAAGGTGGTGAGCCTGTGATTGAGGATATTCCGGCTGACCAGATGGATAAGGCTCTGGAACTGCACAAGGCACTCGTTGAGGCTGCTGCGGAGAATGACGAGGGCTTGATGGAGAAGTTCTTTGAGGAGGAGACCCTCTCTGAGGACGAGCTGCGTGAGGGAATCCGCAAGGGGCTTGTGACCCGTTCCATCTTCCCTGTCTTCTGCGTGTGCGCTGGTAAGGATATGGGTGTGCGCCGCCTGATGGAGTTCCTGGGCAATGTTGTTCCTTTTGTTGACGAGATGCCGAAGATACACAATACCCGTGGAGAGGAGGTCGCACCTGCCAGCAATGGTCCGGAGTCGCTTTACTTCTTCAAGACAGGTATGGAGCCGCACATCGGGGAGGTAAGTTACTTCAAGGTGATGAGCGGAAGCGTGAAGGCAGGTGACGACCTCACCAATTCGGACCGTGGGTCAAAGGAACGTATGGGACAGATTTATGCCTGCGCAGGTGCCAACCGCATCCCCGTTGACCAGCTTAATGCAGGTGACCTTGGCTGCACGGTGAAACTGAAGGACGTGAAGACGGGCAACACGCTGAACGGAAAGGAAGCCGACCAAAGGTTCGACTTCATCAAATATCCTAACTCGAAGTATTCCCGTGCTATTGAGGCGAAAAGCTCACAGGAGACAGAGAAGCTCATGGCTGCCTTGCTGAAGATGCGGCAGGAAGACCCAACGTGGGTTGTGGAGCAGAGCAAGGAGTTGAAGCAGACCATTGTGCATGGGCAGGGAGAGTTCCATCTGCGTACGCTGAAATGGCGTCTGGAGAACAATGAGAAATTGCAGGTTACTTTCAAGGAACCTAAGATTCCTTACCGTGAGACGATTACGAAACAGTCTAAGGCTGAGTATCGCCATAAGAAACAGAGTGGTGGAGCTGGCCAGTTCGGAGAGGTTCACCTGATAGTGGAACCGTATGCTGAGGGCATGCCTGATCCTACGACGTATAAGTTCAACGGTCAGGAGTTCAAGATGAACATCAAGGGACGCGAGGAGCGTGACCTCCCGTGGGGTGGCAAACTTGTATTCATTAACTCAGTTGTCGGCGGTGCCATTGATGCCCGCTTTATGCCTGCCATATTGAAGGGTGTCATGGATTGCATGGAGCGTGGTCCGCTTACGGGCAGTTATGCGCGTGACGTGCGCGTGATTGTCTATGACGGAAAGATGCACCCGGTGGATTCCAATGAGCTTTCCTTCACATTAGCAGCCCGCCATGCCTTCTCTGATGCTTTCAAGGCTGCGGGACCGAAGATTCTTGAACCTATCTATGATCTGGAAGTCTTCGTACCGGGCGACTATATGGGTGACGTGATGAGCGACCTGCAGGGACGACGTGCCATGATAATGGGTATGGACTCGGAGGCTGGCTACCAAAAACTGCAGGCAAAGATTCCTTTGAAGGAACTTTCCAACTACAGTATATCTCTCAGTTCCCTTACTGGCGGACGTGCCAGCTTCACCACGAAGTTCGCCAGCTACGAGCTTGTTCCAAATGATATTCAGCAGAAGCTCATAGCCGAGCATGAGACAGAGATGAAAGAAGAGGAAGAATAAAAAAGAGTATCAGTAGTTGATAATTATGAACGGGAGCAGCCACTACGCATCAGCCGATGCAGGGTGGCTGCCCTTTTGGTTGTGTAGTGTGGGATGATTTTGATTGTAGTTGATTATAATTAATTATTATAATATTAATTAGTTAATTGATGTAAAAATAAGTTCTTTAATTAACTTTCTCGTGTTAATATATTAAGAAATTTCTATCTTTGCTCTCAATGAATGTAAAATGAGGATTCACGGTATTCATGCTGTGGACTCTGAAGGATATAAACAGCGGGTAATGAAAAAGAAAACAATTTGGACCATAGCGGTAATCATGGGGCTCTCGTTCCTTGGCTTGCTCCTGCTCCAACTCAATTATATTGAGGAGATGGCGGAGATGAAGAAGGAGCAGTTTGATGAGTCAGTCAACCGTGCGCTTTATCAGGCCTCCCGTAATATGGAGCTGAACGAGACACTCCGCTATCTGGAAGATGATGTCAATAAGAAGGAACGTAAGGAGCAAAGGCAACATGCGGCAGAGAAAGACTCGTCGGCTCCTGCACATCAGGCACCCGCGACTGATAACCAGGGTGAGGCATATACGTCTTTTGAGGCAAAGCTGCTACAGTCGAAACCTGCCATGACTCCAAAGGCCATGATTCTGCGCAGCGACAGCAGCTCACTGTCAGCCACAAAGCGGAACATGCAGGAAATTGTACGTAACCGTTATGTCTATCAGAAGGCCATGCTTGAGGAGGTTGTCTACAACATACTTTACTCTGCTTCAGATAAGCCGTTGCGTGAGCGTATCAATTTCAAGCTGCTTGACCAGGATCTGAAGGCGGAAATGATGAATAATGGTATCAACATCCCCTATCATTTCACTGTGACGACACAAGACGGGCGTGAGGTGTATCGCTGTCCCGACTACGTGAGTGACGGTGAGGAGAACACCTATTCACAGGTTCTTTTCCGTAATGACCCGGTTAACAGAATGGGGGTTGTCAAGGTCCATTTCCCGGAGATGAATAACTATATTTTCTCCAGTGTCCGCTTTATGATTCCGTCCATCATCTTCACGTTTGTGCTGCTGGTAACATTCATCTTCACGATCGTCATTATCTTCCGCCAGAAGCGGTACAGCGAGATAAAGAATGATTTTATCAACAACATGACGCATGAGTTGAAAACGCCGATAGCAAGTATCTCCCTGGCAGCCCAGATGATGAATGACAAGAGTCTGACCAAGACACCGAAGATGGTGGAGCATCTTGGGGGAGTCATCAATGACGAGTCGAAACGCCTGCGTTTCCTGGTGGAGAAGGTGTTGCAGATGAGTATGTATGACCGCAAGAAGGCTGTGCTGAAAAAGAAATATACTGATTTGAATGAGATGGTCGAGACCATTGCCCATTCCTTTACCTTGCGTGTGGAACATACGGGTGGAAAGGTCTATACGGATATAGAGGCAGTTGATTCCACAATGTATGTAGATGAGATGCACTTCCAGAACGTTATCTTCAACCTGCTGGACAATGCTGTCAAGTATGCCAAGCCGGAGGAACCGTTGGACGTTTATCTGAAGACGTGGAACACGAACGACCATCTTTATCTGTCAATCCGTGATACGGGGCAGGGTATCAAAAAGGAGAATCTTAAAAAAATCTTTGAGAAGTTCTATCGTGTACACACGGGCAACCGACATGATGTGAAAGGTTTCGGGCTTGGGCTGGCTTATGTCAAGCGGATGGTCGACTTGCACGATGGTGAGATAAAGGTGCTGAGTGAATATGGAAAGGGGACGAAGTTCATCATCAAGCTCCCTGTTATCCGTGATGAGGATGCCTGATAGGGGAATCTCAACATAAGACAAAGCAATAAGTAAGGGCATCACTTGTGATGCAGAGTGATATAAGAACGGAAATTAACAATTTAATTATTTATGGATATGGAAGATAAACTGAAAATTCTTTTGTGTGAAGATGACGAGAACCTTGGAACGCTGTTGAGTGAGTACCTGCAGGCAAAGGGCTATCAGGCTGACCTCTGCCCAGACGGCGAGGTGGGCTACCGTGCTTTCTTGAAAAACAAGTATGACATCTGTGTGCTCGACGTGATGATGCCCAAGAAGGATGGATTCACCCTTGCACAGGAAATCCGCCAGGCCAATGCCGAGATTCCTATCATCTTCCTCACCGCCAAGCAGCTGAAGGAGGATATCCTGGAGGGCTTCAAGATAGGTGCTGATGATTACATCACCAAGCCCTTCTCTATGGAAGAACTGGTGTTCCGCATTGAGGCTATCCTCCGTCGTGTAAGAGGCAAGAAGACTAAGGAGTCAACCTTGTATCATATTGGGCGCTTCACCTTTGACACGCAGAAGCAGTTGCTGACACTTGATAATGACCCTGAGAAGGCAACCAAGCTGACCACAAAGGAAAACGAGCTGCTTGCCCTGCTCTGTGCCCACTTCAATGAGATTCTGCAGCGTGACTATGCCCTGAAGACTATCTGGATGGATGACAACTATTTCAATGCGCGCTCTATGGATGTCTACATCACGAAGCTGCGTAAGCATCTCAAGGCCGACAACAGAATAGAGATTATCAACATCCACGGTAAGGGATATAAGCTCATCGTGCCTGAGGAGGAGTAAGCGCAGCCCCGCTCGAAGAAGGAAGTGGCTGCCCCTTGGAATAGACCGAGGGGCTGGCTCGTTGTAAGAGGGGCTGGTTTTTGTCTCTCCACCCTTTTGGAAAGATTATTTCTCGCCCTTAACGAAAGTCACCACACCGCCAATCACCAGGATCAGTCCGGTGAAGAGCAGGGCATTGCCTTGGAAGCTGATGATGACATGGAGCGTAAACAGGAGAAGCCCTGTTATGATGGATAAGATTCCTAAGTGTTTGATATGTCTCTTCATACAAAAAGTGTAAATGTGCAGTATGTGGGCGCAAAAGTACTAAAAATATTTGGTCAGTTGCATAAAAAGCTGTACTTTTGCACCGCATTTTGCGCAAGCAGGTGTAAATTAATTCACAATTTATATTTTAAGTAGTATGAATCAATACGAAACCGTTTTCATTTTGACTCCCGTTTTGTCTGACGAACAGATGAAGGAAACGGTCGCTAAATTCAAGACACTGCTCACCGATAACGGTGCTGAGATCTTGAACGAGGAGATCTGGGGTCTGAAGAAGTTGGCTTACAACATTCAGAAAAAATCATCAGGCTTCTATGCTCTGATTGAGTTCAATGCAGAGCCGTCAGTTATCAACACCCTCGAGACCGGCTTCCGCCGCGACGAGAAGGTAATTCGTTACATCACTGTTAAGCAGGACAAGTACTCTGCAGCTTATGCTGAGAAGCGTCGTGCTAAATGGGCAGCTAAAAAGGAGGCTTAATCATGGCAGAGCAGAAATCAGAAATCCGTTATTTGACCGCTCCTTCTATTGATACGAAGAAGAAGAAGTATTGCCGTTTCAAGAAGAGCGGAATTAAGTACATCGACTATAAGGATGGTGAGTTCCTCAAGAAGTTCCTCAACGAGCAGGGTAAGATTCTCCCTCGTCGTATTACGGGTACTTCTCTGAAGTATCAGCGTCGTGTGGCACAGGCTGTCAAGCGTGCCCGTCAGATTGCACTGCTTCCTTACGTAACTGATTTGATGAAGTAAAAAAGGAGGGCAATAGATGGAAATTATACTGAAAGAAGATATTATCGGACTTGGATACAAGAACGATATCGTTAACGTTAAGAACGGTTACGGCCGCAATTACCTTATTCCAACAGGCAAGGGTATCATCGCCTCTCCATCTGCAAAGAAGCAGCTGGCAGAGACCTTGAAGCAGCAGGCTTCCAAGCTTGCAGCTCTCAAGGCTGAGGCTGAGAAGAAAGCAGCTCAGCTGGAAGGTGTAGAGCTGGTTATTGAGGCTAAGGTTTCCGCAACTGGAGTAACTTATGGCTCAGTCAATGCAGCTACAGTAGCTGAAGAGCTTGCTAAGCGTGGTATTGAGATTGACCGCAAGATCATCACGATGCACGACATCAAGAAGGTCGGCTCATCTGAGGCTACCGTACACTTCCACAAGGAGGTTGAGGTTAAGATTCCTGTAACGGTTGTTGCAGAAAACCAGCCAGCCCCTGTAGTTGAGGAGGCTCCGGCAGAGCAGCCTGTTGATGCTCCTGTTGCTGAGGAAGATGCTCCTGCAGCTGAGTAATCTTACGAAAGACATTTTGCACTGTAAAGCAGTATGTTAGATAATTATCCCTTTCACTCTCGGGTGAAAGGGATTTTTCAGTTGTCTCCAATAATGAAACGAATCGTACTTACCGGTGGACCATGTGCCGGAAAAACAACAGCCCTTGTCAAGGTAATTGAGCATTTCTCCAGCCTTGGCTATAAAGTGTTTATCATTCCTGAGGTGCCGACACTCTTCAGCCAGGCAGGTATGGACTATCTTACGGATAATCATGCTTTCTTTTACGAAGGTGAGAAAGCTACGTTAGAGACACAGCTTGCCTTGGAAGACAAGTTCACCCGTATGGCACAGACACTTGACACACCGACGATAATAGTCTGTGACCGTGGCACAATGGATATTTCCGCCTACATGAAGCCTGAGATGTGGCAGGAAATTACCGCTGGAGTAGGAACTTGCTCTGAAAAACTCCGTGCCCGTTATGATGCTGTTCTCCATCTTGTGAGTGCGGCAGATGGTGCCGAGCAGTTCTATACCACGGCTAATAATGCTGAGCGGACTGAGGGACTTGAGTTGGCACGCGAGCTGGATAAGAAGGTTATCCAGGCATGGTCGGAACATCCACACCTTCGAGTCATCAACAATCACGAGAACTTTGACACAAAAATCAACCGTGTGTTACAGGAAATTTCCAATGTGTTGGAGATTCCCCAGCAGGTAATAGAGGAGCGAAAGTATATTGTCCGTCTTACTGGTGAGATTCCCGGGGCTATAGAAAGTGAGATAACACAGACCTATCTTACATCAGAGCCAAGGAGTGAAGTGCGTCTCCGGCGCCGCACGCTGAATGGAATTTCAGTCAATGTGCGTACAACGAAAAAAACGCTGTCGGGCAATGAACAGGTGGAAACAGAGCGGCAAATAGACAACAATCTGTATGAATCACTCATGCGGCAGGCTGACCCTTACCGTTGTACCATTCATAAGATCCGTAAGACTTTCATCTGGCGTGGGCAGTTTTTTGAGCTTGATACCTATTTGGAACCTACATCAAACCTGCAGATACTTGAGACAAAGGGTATCGTTGACCATGAGGATGTCAATTTCCCACCATTCCTTGAGGTAGTGGAGGATATTACGGGTAAGACGGAGTATTACAATTACAACCTGGCACTGAGGAAGTGAATGTTGCTTCTTTAGGCCATGCTGTTCCCTTGGAAAGGTTAGGGTGTATCAGAAGTATAGACAATAGGTGACTTTTGATACACCCTTGGCTGATGTCCTATTTCTTTTTGGAGGTCTTGTCAGTATTCTCCCAGTATTTCTTACCTTTTTCCTTTAGTTTTGCTGTAAAGCAAGCAGCGTCTGCTGCGGTTTGGGCTTCTTCAGCTGGAGAGGCATAAGCATGACGAAACCCTTTCGTCTCGTTCCAATGCCCGCGGGTGAAATCGGGGATTTCAACAGGAATGTTTCCGTTGGCCATTGAGATAGAACCTAATTCTGCCAGGCAGCACCATTCGCCAAGGTCGTATACGTCCATATCCAAAGGCAATCCGTTTTGCAGGCAGTATACAAGCCGTGCGTCCATGATGAAGTCCATGCCACCATGTCCACCGACTTCCCGTGCAATTTTCTCGTAATTTATCAGAATTGGGCTTTTGTATTTCTTTGTCAGTACTTCGGCATCAGCTTTGGATAGATAGTCATGACCTGATAGATCATCAGAAGAAGGAGTAACACCTGCTTTTTTCAAGTTTTCAGAAGAGAGCGCATATCCCTCGATTGGGTATTTATTGGCAAAGCCTTTGGTCCCAGTCAACTGGTACATGCGGTTGTAGGGCTGTGGGGTCATTACGTTGTGATGTATCTCCAGGACTTTTCCTTTTTCGGTGCTTATCAGGGTTGTGGTATGGTCTCCGTTGCGGAATTCATCACAGGGCTTTCCTGTTATGTTCTCAACATGCTTTTTCCCATTGACCGATTTTGTATCCATAGCTATCAGTGTCTTCATGCGGTCTCCTCTATGGATGTTGAGTACTTGGGCGATAGGCCCCAGTCCATGTGTGGCATAAATGTCTCCACGGAACATCTTGTTGTATTCCAGTCGCCAGCCTAATTTATCTTGCTCGCCTTGTTTCCAGTAGGCATCCCAGAATGGAGTGAGATCATGTCGGTAAGCTCCTTGGGCATAGAGTATTTCGCCGAGTATTCCCTTTTGTGCCATGTTGAGGGAATTCAGTTCAAAAAAGTCATAGCAACAATTCTCCAGCATCATGCAGTGCAATCTTTTCTTTTCCGCCAGGTCTATCAGTTGCCATATCTCGGATAGGTTTAAGGCTGAGGGTACTTCTATAGCAACATGCTTCCCTTGTGTCATTGCTTCCCTTGCCACGAGGAAATGGTGCTTCCAGTCAGTGGCTATATAGATTAGGTCTATATCCCTGCGTTTGCATAATTCCTTGTAGCCGTTTTCTCCATCATAGATATCGGCGGGCGGCATGCTTGCTCTACGGAGGATTTCTTGGCATTTCTCTGCACGGACGCGTTCGTAGTCACAGAGTGCCATGACCTGAATTCCAGGAATGTGTGTCCAACGTTCCACAGCGTCTGGACCGCGCATGCCCAGTCCGACAAAGGCTACGTGTACGACTTTCATTTTGGGCGCAGTGAGACCGAGTGCATTCTGTTGATTAATGGGGCGTTGCGGTACTTCTGTTACAGCTTTCCCGTTTTCAATTTTGTAGGGCCAGCTGAATTGTGCTGAAGCCACAGATGTGTGGAATAAGGCGGACAGGGCAAAAAGCCATCCTGATAATTTCTTTATATTCATTGTTTTAATTTGATATGTTGGTAAGTATTGTTTTTAGCTGTATGTTGTTATTTGATGACAAAGGTAATAAATAAAAAATTAAAAACGCAGGTGTCTAATACTTTTCCTGACTATCAAATTATCATGTATCAGTATTAGTGTGGATGGCAATTTTGTCCTTTGTTTCTTAAAAGTAGTACGAGTTTAATTACTTTCTAAAAAAAATATTATCTTTGTACTCACGTTATAAATCAGGAGATGGTATGTTCTCCAACACAGTCATATACCATAAACTTGTTGTTTTTATGAAAAGTCGTTACACAACCCTCTTCTTGGCACTCTTGTCCATAATCTTCAGTCCTGTCAGCGTGATGGCACAGGAAGAAGTGAGCGACTCAGTAATAGAGGCGGTTGCAGAGGGGAAATCTGTCAGATATTGTGAAAGTTATGAGGCTTTGCGGGCTGGCAATTGGCAGCAGCTTCATCCTGTTACTGTTACGATGCGGAGCAGAAGCAAGAAAAGGAAATGGAGGGGTATGAACTTTCAGCTGAGGTCAAAGGATAAGAATGTGAAGAAGCTGCTGAAAAAGAAAATCTTTGCCGTGATGTATGGTGATACATTGCTGTTGAATATGCGTCCTTATAAATCGGGAGGAGTGCCTTTCGGAAACTTTTATGCCCAGGCCTATCTGATGAATGATGGTAAGCTTCTTGTAACTTATTTTGACATTGACAAGCGAGAAGGTCTTAGTGCTGCTCATGGAATGTTTGGACTGGTCGGCGGCTTGACTTTCCTACTTACCACCTCAAGACGGGCAATGCAGCAAGATGTCTGTTATCTCGTTCGTCTTTCTGATAAAAAAGCTTTTCTTGTAGACGATGAGCTGATGGGCAGTTTACTTTATCACCAACCTGATTTACTCAAGGAGTTCAAGTCATTGAAGCGCAGGACACGTGTTGCAGCAGAAACTGTAATCCCATTTCTGGAACGGGCGGGACTTATGAAATAAGTTTTTCTATGGCTGGAACATCCTGTTGCGTTTTATTGTCTTCGGCAATAGTTTGAAGAGGATGGGGGCTTACCTTGATACAGCAAAGCCTGTCTTGCCCCTCTCTTTATTAATATAAGGTGTCCATTTACTCTTCTTTTTCTTCTTACTCTGCTTTATTTTCTGTATCTTTGCACTCTATAAAGCATTATTAATTAAATAATTAAGACAATTATGAAAGCATTTGTATTCCCCGGACAGGGATCTCAGTTTGTAGGTATGGGCAAGGACCTTTATGAGAGCAGCCCATTGGCAAAAGAACTTTTCGATAAGGCAGATGAGATTCTTGGCTTCAAGATAACTGATATTATGTTTGCAGGAACTGATGAGCAGCTGAAGGAGACCAAGGTCACTCAGCCGGCAGTATTCCTCCACAGTGTTGTCTCTGCTCTCTGTTTGGGAGATGAGTTCAAGCCGGACATGGTGGCAGGCCATTCTCTCGGTGAGTTCTCTGCGCTTGTTGCCGCAGGGGCACTGAGTTTTGAGGACGGTCTGAAGCTGGTTGCTGCCCGTGCCAATGCCATGCAGAAGGCATGTGAGCTGAATCCGGGTACTATGGCGGCCATTATCGGTCTGCCCGATGAGAAGGTAGAGGAGGTTTGCGCCGCAGTCTCAAAGGATGGTAAGGTCTGCGTGGCTGCCAATTTCAACTGCCCTGGCCAGTTGGTTATCTCCGGCTCAAAGGAGGGTATTGATGAAGCATGCGAACTGTTGAAGGCTGCAGGTGCCAAGCGTGCGCTGCCTCTGAAAGTGGGTGGTGCTTTCCACTCTCCGCTGATGCAGCCAGCCAAGGATGAGTTACAGGCAGCCATTGAGGCCATGAGCTTCAATACACCTAAGTGCCCTGTCTATCAGAACGTGGATGCCCAGCCTCACACGGATCCTGCAGATATTCAGAAGAACCTCATAGCCCAGCTGACTTCAAGCGTCCGCTGGACAAAGAGCGCACAGAACATGATTGCCGACGGTGCCGATGAGTTCATAGAGTGTGGCCCAGGCAAGGCACTGCAGGGAATGCTTGGAAGAATCGACAAGAACGTTAATGCGCACGGAGTAGCGTAAGGAACATTCAAACTACTGCAAGCACAGCAGTCAACCGCATCTCCAGCCAGCCTCTCTTCCTATTTCTCCTCAGAAGGACAGTGGGCGGTGGGATTCCTTACCCACAGCCATTTTATTCTCCTCTTCTGAGAGAAATCGGAAGGGAGGCTGTTATGGGGAGTTTATGGGGCTGTTGTGCCTGCCCATCTATATAATGAGAGAAAAATTAGTAATTTATCAAGTCTTCACCCGCACCTTCGGCAATAAGAATCTGACGAGACGAGAATATGCTACGATGGCAGAGAACGGGGTGGGGAAGATGAATGACTTTGATACGGCTGTGCTGCGTCGCATCCGTAATCTCGGTGTCACTCATCTTTGGTACACGGGTGTCATACGTCACGCGACGTGTACAGATTATTCCGCCTTTGGTATTCCCCGGCAGAATCCACATGTGGTGAAGGGGCAGGCGGGTTCGCCATACGCCATTACTGACTACTATGACATCGACCCTGACATAGCTGTTGACGTGGATGGCCGCATGGCGGAATTTGAGGCCCTGGTTGTCCGGACGCATGCGGAGGGAATGAAGGTGATAATCGACTTCGTGCCGAATCACGTTGCCCGCCAGTACAAGAGCATTGCCAGGCCAGAAGGTGTGGAGGATCTTGGCGAGGGCGATGACACGGGCAAGCATTTTGATGCGCAGAACAACTTCTACTACTGTCCTGGCGAGCCGCTCGACCTTTCCTGTATCTCCGTCAATGCTTATGCTGCCGGTGCGGATCCATATAGGGAGTTTCCTGCGAAGTGTACGGGTAATGACCGCTTCGACTCTCATCCTCAGCAGAATGACTGGTATGAGACGGTGAAGCTGAACTATGGTATAGACTACTGCGATGCCGGCGGAAGAAGCCATCATTTTAACCCTACCCCTTCCACATGGAAGAAGATGACCGACATCCTGCTCTTTTGGGCAGCAAAGGGAGTCGATGGTTTCCGCTGTGACATGGCTGAGATGGTGCCGCATGAGTTCTGGGAATATGCCACGCAACTTGTCAAGGAGCGTTATCCACAGATCATCTTCATTGGTGAGGTGTATGACCAGGGGCAGTACCGCACGTATGTTCAGTCGGGCTTCGATTATCTGTATGACAAGGTCGGCATGTATGATTGTGTGCGTGGTGTCATCTGTGGTGAGCGTTCGGCAGCGGCCATCACCCGTGAATGGCAGCAGGTGGACGACATACGTGACCACATGCTCTACTTCCTTGAGAACCATGACGAGCAGCGCATAGCCTCCGGCTTCTTCGCCGGTGACGCATGTAAGGGTATTCCCGGAATGATAGTGTCCGCACTGCTGCGGCAGAACCCCATCATGGTCTATGCGGGGCAGGAGTATGGCGAGCAGGCAATGGACAAGGAGGGATTCTCCGGCCAGGACGGCCGCTCAACCATCTTCGACTATTGGACAGTGGAGAGTATATACCGAGGGTATTTTGACCGTCGCCACCTCACGGCCGGACAGAAGCGCATTTCTTTGGTCTATCAGGGACTCCTCCGCCTCTGCAACCGTGAGAAGGCCATCCGCGAGGGAGAGACCTTCGACCTGATGTATGCCAACACGCAGAGCTATCAGTTCAATCCACGCAGGCAGTTCGCCTTTCTGCGTAAGGCTGATGACGAGGTGCTGCTGATTGTAGCCAACTTCGATGCGGAGCGGGTTCATATAGACGTGACAGTGCCGGCGCATGCTTTCGACTTCCTCGGGCTGCCGGAGCAGGAAGTGGAGATGACCGACTTGCTATCGGGTGCCACGCAGACCATCGTGCTGAGGAAGGACGGTCAGGTGCCGATGGATATCAATGGGAATTTTGGCAGAATTCTCAAGTTCAACATAAAGATGAAGACCGTGGAGTACGTATTGAATTCACACAACAAGGAAGAGTTCCCACCTGCACATACGGCGGAGCATCTGCTCAACCAGCTCATGGTTCGGATGTTCGGGACGGAGCGCAGCCGCAATGCACATATAGAGCGGAAGAAGAGCAAGATGACCTTCACGCTCGACCATAAGCCGAGCCGCAAGGAGGAGAAGGCTATTGAGGACGAGATGAACCGCCTCATAGCCGAGGACATGCCCGTGACCTTCGAGATGGTCAGCCGGGACAGCATCCCCGATGGAATCAGTCTGGAGAAGCTGCCCGAGGATGCCTCTGAGATGATCCGCCTCGTGCGCATCGGTGACTATGATGTATGCCCGTGCATCGGCAGGCATGTCCGCTCAACGGCTCAGATAGGCCGTTTCGAGCTTCTGGGAACGAACTGGGATGAGGAGAAGCATGCCTTCCGCATCCGCTTCAAGGTTGTCCCGGCATAATTACTGCACTGCTGTTGACACAGACTGATTGTTCTTTCCGGGGTGTCAGAGTGTATGGGTGCAGAGTAATCTGTACCGTATTGCTGGACTGTTGCAGCTAAAGTATTGTGATACTTTAGCTGCAGTATTTGGGTACTTCTCGTTCAGTACTTTCTGACTGTTCCGTATGGGAAGTCGCATCCGCCAAGCTGTTATATCTAATGACACGTTAGCTTGAAATGAAGAAATCCGCTATCTTACGAGGATAGCGGATTTCTTGGTTGTTTTATTGCTCTTTCTTCTCTGGCCTGTTGGTCTGGATTTCCTGTCCCATCGGTAACCTCAGGACTTGTCGTTCTGCTCCTTCATATCAATGAACTGCTGTTTTGCGTCATAGAACTCGTATTGCAAAAAGGCGAGCTTCTGGGAAGGAATGATATGTACTCCGAGTCCATACTTCATCTGCCACTTACGCTTCAGGGAAAGCACACCCTGGTTGATGTAGGCGGCAACGTAAGGGTGTACGTGCAGGTAGAACTTCTTGACTCCAATCTTGCTGACGAGCCGGTCAATCTTACGCTCCAGCTGGTCAGTGAAAAGAATGCTTGAACGGATTTTGCCCGTTCCGAAGCAGGTGGGGCAGTTCTCGTCAACATCCACGTCCATTACAGGGCGCACACGCTGGCGGGTAATCTGCATCAGCCCGAACTTGCTCAGCGGAAGGATGTTGTGGCGGGCACGGTCCTTCTGCATGTTCTTACACATGCGCTCATAGAGCATCTGCCGGTCCTCGGCAAGATTCATGTCAATGAAGTCCACAACAATGATACCTCCCATGTCACGCAGTCGGAGCTGTCGAGCCAGCTCGTCGGCCGCTCCAAGGTTGGTGTCGAGTGCATTCTGTTCCTGGCCTTTCTCCTTTGCCCGGTTGCCGCTGTTCACATCCACGACGTGCATGGCCTCAGTGTGTTCGATGATGAGGTAGCAGCCGTGACCATAGTTGATGGTCTTACCGAAGCTGGACTTAATCTGCTTCGTGACGTCAAAGTTGTCGAAGATTGGCACTTTGCCATTGTACTTCTTCACTATGCCCGCCTTCTCAGGGGCTATTAGAGAGACATAGTGTCGTACGGCCGTGCAGATTTCCTCATCATTGACGTAGATGTTCTCGTAGGTAGGATTGAAGAGGTCACGCAGCATGGCTACGGCGCGTCCCGTCTCCTCAAAGATGAGCTGTGGACGTTCCTGTGTCTTCTGCACTTTCATGATAGCTTCATTCCATCGGTTCAGGAGAACCTTCATCTCGGCATCGAGTTCTGCGACACGTTTGCCCTCAGCCACCGTGCGTACAATCACACCGAAATTCTTAGGTGTGATGCTCTGGATGAGCTGTTTGAGGCGTGCGCGTTCTTCTCCGCTTCTGATTTTAGAGGAAACGCTTATCTTATTCCCGAAAGGTATAAGCACCAGGAACCGTCCGGCGAATGAAATCTCGCCTGTGAGGCGCGGTCCTTTGGTGGAAATGGGTTCTTTGACAATCTGTACCATCACCTCCTGTCCCACCTGCAGCGTGGTCTGTACGGTTCCGTCCTTCTGTAGGTCGGGTAGGCGGTTGGCTTTCTGTATCGGGTAAAGACGTTTCCTGTCACTCTGTACCTGTTTCAGATACTTAGCATAGGAGTTGAATTGACTTCCCAGGTCAAGATAATGAAGAAAGGCGTCACGCTCATAACCTACATCTACAAAGCAGGCATTGAGCCCTGGCATCAGTTTCTTCACCTTTGCCACGTAGATGTTTCCAACCGAGAAGCTGGCTTCCCTTGGCTCACGCTGGTATTCAACCAGTCGTTTGTCCTCAAGCAGCGCAATCGAGATTTCTTTCGGCTGGGCATCAATAATTACTTCGCTTGTCATCTTCTTCTTTTGTTATAAATGCCGGCTGGCACTTATAGGTAAAATAAAAAAGCGAGACCTGTCGTCGCACTCCCAGGGAAAGGAGTTTGTTGCGATGACATGCCCCGTCATGTTTTGAAAGTCTTGTAAGTGCTTTCAGCCTTGGGGGGCTTACTTGCTCTTATGTCTGTTCTTTCTTAATCTCTTCTTACGCTTGTGCGTAGCCATCTTGTGTCCCTTTTTCTTTTTTCCGTTTGGCATTGCTTTAAATGTTTTAAGTTGTTATTATATTTATTGTTTACTTATTTCTTCATGTCCTCAATGAAAGTCTTTGCAGGCTTGAAACTTGGGAAGTCGTGAGCTGGGATGGTGATTGTCGTGTTCTTTGAGATGTTGCGAGCAGTCTTCTCCGCACGGTGCTTCACGATAAAACTACCGAAACCACGCAGGTATACGTTCTCTTTCTTGTCCAACAAACTGTCTTTGATAGCGTCCATAAAGGACTCAACCACAGCTGATACGTCTTTCTTTGCAATACCAGTTGAGGTCGCTATCTCGTTGATGATATCTGCTTTCGTCATTTCGTTTTTTGTTCTTTTTGATGTTTATTTCTTTATTCTCTCGTCATAACGGAGTGCAAAGATACTCATTTTCAGATAAATAGAAAAATGTTTTTGCCTTTTTTTGCAAAAACTCTCTGCATCCATTCTCAACTCTTAAGTTTTTCGTACCTTTGCGTTCTATTAATAAACGGTATATGAAGATAGCCATAGGAATTGACGTTGGTATCTCGACGACAAAGATTGTCGGGATCAGAGATGGGAAGGTGGTGAAACCTTTGCGTATAAAGGCTACTGATCCTGTCACATCCTTGTATGGAGCTTTTGGTAAATATTTGTATGATAACAAGATAGAGCTTTCTGATGTTGACCAGGTCATGCTGACGGGGGTGGGTGCCGCCTATATTGACAAGCCTGTCTATGGACTCCCGACACAGAAAGCTGATGAGTTTCTGGCCGATGGGCTGGGAGCCCAGTATGAGTCGAAGCTCCAGCGTATGATTGTAGTCTCAATGGGTACGGGAACCTCGCTTGTTCTCTGCAACGGTGATGAGATACGTCATATAGGCGGTATTGGTATTGGTGGTGGCACGCTGAGCGGCTTGTCCCGCCTGCTCCTTCAGACTGATGATGTGAAAGAGGTAGTCTCATTGGCGATGAATGGCGACATATCCCGTATCAATCTGCAAATAAAGGATATCTCCAGCCGGCCGCTTCCAGGACTTCCGATGGATGCGACGGCATCGCTTTTTGCCAATGCGCAGGCCAATGCCAGCCGTGAGGATATTGCTTTGGGATTGATAGGTATGGTCCTGCAGTCCATTGGCTCTGCGACTATCCTGAGTGCGCTGAACAGCAATATACGTGATTTTGTGTTGATTGGCAATCTTACGCTCTTGCCGCAGTGCGAGTATCTTTTCCCTGTTATGGAGAAAATCTATGATGTGCGGTTTATCATTCCCAAGTATTCAGAGTTCTGCACGGCGATAGGTGCTGCATTGCAGGCAAGCAGGATGGGGAAGAAAGATGGATAAGAGACAGTAATCCGAACAGCTGGAGAAAGAAGACGCAAAGCCCGGAGGAACAATGTCCGTCCGGGCTTTGCGTCTTCTTTTGCCTATGGCAGGCTGCTCACACCTGTGGAACAGCCTGAAGATTCCTGTTTATGTCCTCGTCTGAGAGGGTGTAGTTGCGCAGGTCACCATTGATGTAGCTGTCGTAGGCCGTCATGTCAATCAGTCCATGACCGGACAGGTTGAAGAGGATTACCTGCTTCTGTCCGGCCTCCTTTGCCTTCTTTGCCTCACGGATGGCAGCTGCAATGGCATGGCAGCTCTCTGGGGCGGGAATGATTCCCTCAGTGCGGGAGAAGAGGATGCCGGCCTCAAAACTCTCCAGTTGTGGAATGTCTGTGCCGTGCATGTAACCGTCCTTGATGAGTTGGCTGACTATCATGCCGGCACCGTGGTAGCGTAAGCCTCCTGCGTGGATATTGGCAGGCTTGAAGTCATGTCCTAAGGTGTACATAGGAAGCAATGGCGTATAGCCAGCCTCGTCGCCGAAGTCATATTCGAACTTGCCACGTGTCAGCTTCGGGCAGCTGCTTGGCTCTGCTGCAATGAATTCTGTATTCTTCCCACCAAGGATGTTGTGACGCATGAACGGAAAGGCGATACCGCCGAAGTTACTGCCACCTCCGAAGCAGGCAATCACTTTGTCAGGATATTCCTCAGCCATTTCCATCTGCTTCTCAGCCTCCAGGCCGATGATGGTCTGATGCAGGGCTACATGATTCAGCACGGAGCCTAACGTGTACTTACAGTTTGGTGTGGTCGTCGCCAGCTCGATGGCCTCAGATATGGCGGTTCCCAATGAGCCTGGGTGCATTGGGTCACGGGTGATGATGTCCTTTCCTGCCCGGGTCGACATGGAGGGAGAGCCTTCAACCGTTGCGCCAAAGGTCCGCATGATCAGTGAGCGGTAGGGTTTTTGCTGCATGGATATTTTCACTTGATAGACCGCGGCCTCCAGTCCAAAGACCTTTGCGGCATATGACAGGGCGGCACCCCATTGCCCGGCACCCGTCTCAGTGGTCACGTTCGTCACACCTTCCTTCTTGCAGTAGTAGCATTGAGGAATGGCAGAGTTCACCTTATGAGAGCCAAGGGGATTGACACTCTCATTCTTGAAGTAGATATGGGCAGGCGTGTCGAGTGCTTTCTCCAAGGCATAGGCACGTACAAGCGGTGTTGAGCGGTAGTACTTGTACATATCAAGTACCTCTTCCGGAATGTCAATCCATGCGTGTTCGCAATCCAGTTCCTGCTTGGAACATTCCATGTTGAAGATATGCGCAAGGTCTTCCGCCTTCATTGGCTCATGGGTTGCCGGGTTCAGCGGTGGCAACGGCTTGTTGGGCATGTCAGCCTGGATGTTGTACCACTGTGTCGGAATATCCTGTTCGTTCAGGAGAAAACGTTTCTGCTGTGCCATATTGTTCTAAGTTTTTTATAGATAAATGTTCTGTGGGTATGGGGTTGTTTCTGCAAAGATACAAAAAAGAACCTATTAAGGACTCAGAATGACGGGATTTTTCGTAATTTTGCCGACATTATGATTATCATAGGAACTATTCTTGCATATTTTTCCATCCTATTGCTCATCAGCTGGCTTACGGGGCATAAGGCTGACAATGATGCCTTCTTCCGTGCCAACGGCAAGTCGCCTTGGTATCTTGTGGCTTTCGGGATGGTGGGGGCAAGTATTTCCGGAGTGACCTTTGTCAGTGTGCCCGGAATGGTGTTGGCGAGCAATATGACTTACATGCAGACCTGTCTTGGATTCATCCTTGGATATTTTGCCGTAGCCTTTCTTCTGCTTCCTGTTTATTACCATTTGCGCCTGACAACAATCTACTCTTATCTGCAGATGCGGTTGGGGCTGCACAGTTACAGGACCGGGGCTTCGTTCTTTTTACTTTCCAAGATGACAGGTGCCGCTGTCCGCTTCTATGTTGTCTGTATGATTCTCCAGCGTTTTGTGCTGGATGGCTATGGGGTTCCTTTCCCTGTAACGGTGGTGACGTTGGTCATGCTGATCTGGCTTTATACGCGCAGGGGGGGCATCCGTACGCTTGTCCTTACAGACACTTTTCAGACGTTCTGTATGTTGCTTGCCTTGCTTCTTATTATATATAAGGTGGTGGGTGCGCTCGGAATGGATCTTGCGACTGCCGTCCAGACTGTCGTCTCCGACAGCCATTCACGTGTATTCGTGTTCGATGACTGGATTTCGCGGCAGAACTTCTGGAAGCAGTTTCTAAGCGGTGTCTTTATAGTTATAGTCATGACAGGACTTGACCAGGACATGATGCAGAAGAATCTCACCTGCAAGACACTCCGTGAGGCTCAGAAGGATATGTGCAGTTATGGTTTCGCCTTTGCTCCGGCCAATCTGCTTTTTCTCTCACTGGGTGTACTGCTGATGATGTATTTCTATAGGACGGGACAGCCGTTGCCTGCCGTTCCTGATGAGCTTATGCTTCAGGCTGTTGCCAGCGGGCAGCTGGGTACATTGGTGGTGATACTGTTCACCGTTGGAATTGTGGCGGCCTGCTTCTCCAGTGCCGACTCAGCACTTACGGCCCTTACCACCAGTTTCTGCGTGGATATCTGCAACCGTCCGAAGAATGAGCGGCTGCGTAAGGGCGTGCATGTTGGCATGTCAGTGGTCTTCGCCCTTTTTATCCTTATGTTCCGTATCGTAAATTCCACCAGCCTTATTGATGCCATCTATATCCTCTGCTCCTATACTTACGGACCTCTTTTAGGACTTTTTGCCTTTGGCCTGTTGACCAAGCGCAGGGTGAATGACAGGTTGGTACCTTACGTTGCGGTTGGCAGCCCACTTGCCTGTTTTGCTTTGGACACCATTGTCTCCCATGCAGCAGGTTATAAGTTCGGCTATGAGTTGCTGATGCTCAATGGAATGTTGACGTTTGTGGGCTTATGCCTCATATCGGGCGGTTCCATGCCTAAGATTCTCTCTTCCAAACTCTCTCTGAACGAAGAGAGGAGTGGGCGGTGAGACAGTCCTGTGACTAAGTTTACCTATGGGGATAGGCAAGTGTGTGTGCCAGTCAGCATAGTGTCATTGATGGAAGGGTGGCCTGACGAGGTGTCTGCTCTTGTATGGGTGATATAAGATAGCCTGCTATTTAGATGAAATGGTGATAATACCGAAATCAACAAAAACAACAAGCCCCATCAGCATTAGAAATCTCTATAAGCTGATTGGGCCTGTTGTTTCCATCCGAATTCCGCTGTTGGAGTAATTGTTCTACTCCATTTTATAGTGTGAGATGGGTGATGAGGAGGAAAGGTTCCTGCTTCTTTTTCTTACAGCAGATCCTCTATCTGCTTGGCAATATTCTCAACTTTCTCTGTTGGCTCAAAGCGGGCAACAACCTGCCCCTTCTTGTTGACGAGGAACTTGGTGAAGTTCCATTTTATCTCTGCGCTCTCCTTGTAGTCAGGGTCAGCCTCTGACAGCATCTTGTCGAGGATAGGATAAATGGGGTGTGACTCGTCCCAACCTGCAAATCCCTTCTGCTCCTTGAGGAACTTGAAGAGAGGGTCGGCATCCTCACCGTTCACTTTCACTTTCTTGAAGCGTGGGAACTCAGTGCCATAAGTGAGCTTGCAGAATTCATGGATGCTCTCATCTGTGCCCGGAGCCTGCTGGCCAAACTGGTTGCAAGGGAAATCGAGAATCTCAAATCCCTGCGCATGGTACTTCTCATAGAGTGCCTCCAGCTCCTCATAAGTAGGGGTGAAGCCACACTTGGTTGCCGTGTTGACAATCAGCAGTACCTCGTTGGCATACTCTTTCAGTGAAACGTCCTTACCTTTTCTGTCCTTGACAGAGAATTCATAAACTGTTCTCATTTCTTTGTCTTATCTTCTCTTTTTATAAAATGACTGCTTATTCAGTGTTGCAAATGTACGAATTTTATTTTGTTTTCCACTTCATCCTTTCTTTAAAAGTGCTAAAATTAAAGCAACAGGAGAATCTCATGCGGATGCACTTTGCTGAATAGGGATTTCCCTACAGCCAAATAGTGGTTTTACACTTTTCCCTTTGCTATAATTATGTAATTTTGCAGCAGTTAAGAACTCAAAAGGAAGAAATTTTAAAGAATACGATTATGAAACGAATAACGAAACTCATGCTGGCACTTGCAGTACTTGCAAGTCCCTTGACCTTCACAAGCTGTGATGATGATCCTTTGTATGATGGGTATTATTACAATGAGCTTGTGACCGATGCAGTCAACAATTATAGGTACACTTTCCCCAATGGAAGTGACTATTACACGGCTTACAACTGGTTCTACTATAACTACCCAGATGCCTATACTGAGGAGTTCTACCAGTTCATGGATATCATAGGTTCCAGCCGTACCGCCTATTGGGACTACTACAACAACGGTGGCTATAGCTGGAACAATAACTATAACCAGCAACAGAATTCTCAAGACAACAGTTTGGTGACGGAGGCTCAGATCCTTTGTGGAGAATGGGAAGGCAATCTGCGTTATGAGTACACTGATGACAAGACGAAGCAGCGTGTGCGCGATGAGTTCACCGCCAATATGAAGTTCTTCCAGTATAATTCATCAAGTACTTCCTTGAGTGGAAATGGCGTAGAGGTTGATACTGATGCAAAGGGCAATCAGCAGACTTTGGATTTCTCTTGGTACGTTGACAAGGATGGTGACATCTATATCAAGTACACTAAGAAAGGTACAATATTCGTTCTTGACCTCCAGTCGAAGGACGCTGGCTTCCATTTGGGCTATGAGAAGGAGAAAGGCTATGACACCTTCTTCGGGACAGCCTTCAGTACAAATACTGAGGATGTGATGTATCTCGATTTAGCCCGTCAGCAGACCAGTGGTGCCAAGGCAGCTCCAGGTGTGAAGACCAGGGCAAGCCAGGGCAAGGCCTTTGGTAATGCCACTCAGAACAACTTCGCAAAGAGCAGTGCCGATGCCGTAAATCGCCTGCACGAGAGATAATGAGAATTCATTTTTTGACAGCTTCATAATATTAGTGATGCCCTGTCAGCTGTGAAGCTGGCAGGGCATTTTCGTGCTGTGTCCTGAATGTGAAAAACGTTAAAAGGTTGAAAGCCAACGAGATAAAACTCTTCATTCTCAGCCTTTTTCAGTACCTTTGCACGCGTTTATGACTATGGTAATTGCAGATATAGCAGCTGTGGGCTTTGAAAAGGTGCCCTCTGACGGTGCAAAAGCAGCCCTTTTGAAGTCCGAAAGGTGCCCTTTTGTGATAAAAAATAGATTGAAAATGGATTGAAAATAAATTAAAAACGGATCGAAAATAAATTAAAAATAAGTGTGGAATAATTTGTTTTTTATATTGAAAGGGCGGGTTTTGAGATCTTGAAGGGCATCTTTTATAGTCCTAAAGGGCACCTTTCCCAAGTGTCAAAGACCTTGTCCCTGTATCGGTGAGGTCATTCAGGAGTTACCGTTGATGAGGATGAAAGTATGTGTGGATATAATGATTAGGTAAGAGAGATGAAAAATATGATTCGTTTTATAAAGGATTGGACGCTTCCGGTGTCAATAGGGACTGGTGCCCTTGTGTATCTGGTCTTTGCCCTTATTCCGGCATTGGACGGGGCTGCAGCTTTCTTCAGTCCCATCTTTGATGCCATTCTTCCGCTTTTCATGTTCCTTGTCCTGTATGTCACTTTCTGCAAGGTCGACTTCCGGAAACTTGTTCCTGTAAAGTGGCATCTGTGGGTTGGCATCTTTCAGGTGGCTTTCGTTGCTATCATTGTCGGGACCATCCTTGCGTTTCATGTTACGGGTGAGGGACTTATTTTGCTGGAAGCCATCCTCACCTGCATCATAGGGCCGTGTGCATCGGCAGCAGCAGTGGTGACTCAGAAGTTAGGTGGCAACCTGGAGGAGATGACCACTTACACCTTTCTGTCCAATTTTATCTGTGCTGTGCTTATCCCCATCTGTTTCCCATTGATAGAGCCAGGTGTGGGGATGACCTTCGTAAGTGCCTTCCTCCTTATTCTTTATAAGGTGTGCCTGGTACTTGTAGCGCCCATGATCCTGGCTTATGTCACGAAGCATTTGCCAGTCCT
>JAILEG010000020.1 GCA_024688365.1 Prevotella sp. | reverse complement strand
ATTCCGAACAGAGAAGTTAAGCCCGCCTGCGCCGATGGTACTGCAATGCAATGCGGGAGAGTAGGTGGCCGCCTCCTTTCACAGAGAGAGCCTCATGGAGAGATCCGTGAGGCTCTCTCTTTTTGTTGTGGGGATGGGCGGGGATGGGGGAGAGTAACCAATAGGCGATGAGGGGCGATAATAAGCGGTGATAGGAGAGAGTAACCAATAGGCGGTGATGGGCGGTGATAGGAGAGAGTAACTAATGGGCGGGGATGAGCGATAATAGGCGGTGATAGGAGAGAGTAACCAATAGGCGGTGATGGGCGGTGATAAGCGTTGATAGGAGAGAATAACCAATAGGCGATGATGCGTGGTGATGGGCGGTGATGGGGAAGAAAATGGCAGGCGAAGATGGGCGATGATGCGAGGGAATGGGGAATAGAACGGCCAGGAGGCCGAATAAAGGATATGTGTTATTTGGGATAAAAGACAATTTCCTTGGGAATTTTGACCCATTTGTTGTTTACAACTATTTTCATGACACTGCCATCAAGCCGCGTTAGTGTGTAGGAGTTGTCAGAATTAAGTTTAAGTTCAGCGGTCAGGTCCTCACTTCCATAATCGTTGATGATGGTCAGAAGAGCCTTCTTTCCCTTTACGACAGCATCGGATATTATCCACTTGCGTGTATCACGTCTCGCACCGAAATATCCTGGAACCTCACCGAATATCTCTTGTTTGGGTATTGTGATGTTATTGTGATAGAAGTCAATATCCATCCATACCTGAAACTCCTCATTGACAAGATGAGCTTTGAATGTCGAGTCGCTTCTGGCCCCACTTTCGATAGTTTCCTTTCCATCTTGGGACCTTTGTACAGGTGCTTGTGCAGCCATGTTGCCTGACAATGTCAGAAGGGCTAATGCTGATATGATAATTTGCTGTCTCATATTCCTAAGTATTTGATATTTGCAAAGTTAATGTTTTTAATCAATTATTTGTTAGACGCTTCCAATTTTGTGAGGTTTAAAGTTGTGGTTTCAGTGTTTTTATAGTACCTTTGCAAGCGATAGATCAGTTTTTAAAGGAAAAAAGATGTCGTTTCCGGATTATATTTTTGAAACAAGTTGGGAAGTCTGTAACAAGGTAGGAGGAATCTATACGGTACTTTCCACACGTGCTAAGACATTGCAGGACAAGATGAAGGATCATATTATCTTCCTTGGTCCTGATTGTTGGCATGAAACACCCTCCCCTTATTTCAAGGCGGACAGTAGTCTTTTCCCTGAGTGGCAACAGAAAGCTGCGGGGGAAGGCCTTAAGATAAAGGTAGGCCGTTGGGATGTCCCCAGCAATCCGATAGCCATTCTTGTAGATTTCCAATCGTTCTTCAGCCAGAAGGACATGATATATGGCAAACTGTGGGAGTATTATCAGGTAGACAGTCTGCATGCTTATGGGGACTATGATGACTCAGCCATGTTTGCATATGCTACGGCGCTTGTCGTAGAAAGCTTCTATAAGTTTTATCTGAGTGACAAGGACAAGGTTGTCTTCCATGCAAATGAGTGGCAGACAGGTTTCGGCGTGCTTGTCCTTCAGCATCGCATGCCACAGATTGCTTCCATATTCACCACGCACGCAACCTGCATAGGCCGTAGCATTGCCGGCAACAACAAGCCGCTGTACGATTATCTTTGGGCCTATAATGGTGACCAGATGGCCAGTGAGCTGAATATGGAGAGCAAACACTCTATTGAGAAGCAGACAGCCCATCATGTGGACTGCTTCACGACGGTGAGCGACATTACTGCAACGGAATGTAAGGAACTGCTTGACAAGCCTGTCGATGTTGTCCTGCCGAATGGTTTTGAGAACGACTTTGTCCCCAAGGGGGCAGCATTCACCAAGAAGCGCAAGGCAGCTCGCAAGCGTCTGCTGGATGTAGCCAATGCGCTGATGGGCACAGAGATTGGTGATGATGCGCTGATAGTGTCCACCAGTGGCCGCTATGAGTTCCGGAACAAAGGTGTAGATGTATTCATCGAGGCTATGAACCGTCTGAAGCGTGATGCCGACCTTAAGAAAGAGGTAGTAGCCTTCATTGAGGTGCCAGGCTGGGTAGGCGAGCCACGCAAGGACCTTGTGGAGCGTCTGGAGAGTGGAAAGAAGTATGACACCCCATTGGAGGTGCCGATGCTGACCCATTGGCTCAACAATATGAGCCATGACAACGTGATGAACATGCTCAAGTACCTCAACATGAACAATACGAAGGACGACAAGGTGAAGCTCATCTTCCTGCCTTGCTATCTGACGGGGGATGACGGGGTCATCAACATGAGCTATTATGACCTTGTCCTGGGCAACGACCTCTGTGTCTATCCTTCCTATTATGAGCCGTGGGGCTATACGCCACTGGAGGCTGTCGCCTTCAAGGTGCCCTGCATCACGACAGACCTTGCAGGTTTCGGTCTTTGGGCGAATACAGAGAAGGGAAACTACTGCGAGATAGAGGATGGCGTGAAGGTGCTGCACCGCACGGATTACAACTACTCGGAGGTGGCTGACGGCATCAAGGACACTGTAGCCCGCTACTCAGGCTTCACGAAGGCCCAGGTCGACAAGTGCCGCTCCCATGCTGACAAGCTCTCGAAGAAAGCCCTTTGGAGCGAGTTCATCAAGTATTACGGGCAGGCATACGACATCGCCCTGGCAAAGGCCGCCGAGCGAAACAGAAAGTGATGAATACTTTAATAACGATAAAATAACAACAGTCAAATAATTTAGTTATGAAGATTAAATCTGATTATTCCAACGAGCCTCAGTGGAAAGAGGTGAATGTAAAGTCAACCCTGCCAAAGGAACTGGCATGTCTTGATGAGCTTTCCCACAACATGTGGTGGGCATGGAACTACGAAGCCCGTAACCTGTTCAAGGCTCTTGACGAGACACTCTATGAGGAGGTTGGACATAACCCGGTTCAGCTGCTTGAGCGTCTCAGCTATGAGCGCAAGGAAGCCATTGTGAAGGACAAGGCCCTGATGAAGCAGGTTGGTGATGTATATAAGAAGTTCCGTGCCTACATGGATGTGAAGCCTGACGCCAAGCGCGCCTCTGTTGCATACTTCTGCATGGAGTTCGGTCTGAACCAGACTTTGAAAATATACTCCGGTGGTCTGGGAATGCTTGCCGGTGACTATCTCAAGGAGGCTTCCGACTCAAACGTCGACCTCTGCGCCGTAGGTTTCCTCTATCGTTTCGGCTATTTCACACAGAGCCTCTCCATGGACGGCCAGCAGATTGCAAAATATGATGCGCAGAACTTCAACTCACTCCCGATAGAGCGTGAGCTGGATGAGAACGGCAATCAGGTTGTCGTTGATGTTCCTTACCGCAACTATCAGGTACATGCCCTCGTATGGCGCGTGAACGTAGGCCGCATCAAGCTTTACCTGCTCGACACTGACAATGATATGAACTCTGAGTTCGACAAGCCCATCACCCATTCCCTCTATGGTGGTGACTGGGAGAACCGTCTGAAGCAGGAGATTCTGCTCGGTATCGGCGGTATCCTCACGCTGAAGAAGCTCGGTATCAAGAAAGACATTTACCACTGCAACGAGGGCCATGCCGCCCTGTGCAACCTCCAGCGTCTGTGTGACTACATAGATGGAGGCCTGACATTCAACCAGGCCATGGAGCTGGTACGTGCCTCCTCGCTCTACACCGTACACACACCGGTTCCGGCCGGCCATGACTACTTCGACGAGGCACTCTTCGGAAAGTACATGGGCGACTATCCTGCAAAGCTCGGCATCTCATGGGATGAGTTCATCGGCATGGGCCGCACCAATCCTGAAGACCACAGCGAGCGTTTCTGCATGAGTACCTTCGCCTGCAACACCTGCCAGGAAATCAACGGTGTGTCAAAGCTGCACGGCTGGGTGAGCCAGAAGATGTTCGCACCGCTGTGGAAGGGCTATTTCGCAGAGGAGAATGCTGTGGGGTATGTTACCAACGGTGTACACCTCCCTACATGGACCGCTACTGAATGGCGCAAGGTCTATGACAAGTATTTCGACAAGAGTTTCATGGGCGACCAGAGCAACGAGAGCATCTGGCATGCCATCTACAATGTTCCTGACGCAGAGATCTGGGAGACACGTATGGCTCTGAAGCAGAAGCTCATCAAGTATATCCGTGACAAGTTCAGCCAGCAGTGGCTCCGCAACCAGGGCGACCCAGCCAAGGTTGTCTCAATCCTTGAGCGCATCAACCCGAACGCACTGATGATCGGCTTCTGCCGCCGTTTCGCCACCTATAAGCGTGCGCACCTGCTCTTCACCGACCTGGAGCGTCTGGAGAAGATTGTCAACAACCCGGAGCGTCCGGTACTGTTCTTCTTCTCAGGCAAGGCTCACCCGGCTGACGGTGCCGGCCAGGGACTCATCAAGCGCATCTTCGAGATCTCACGCATGCCCCAGTTCCTTGGCAAGATTATCTTCCTTGAGGACTATGACATGCAGTTGGCCCGCCGCCTTGTCTCTGGTGTCGACATCTGGATGAACACCCCGACCCGTCCGCTTGAGGCAAGTGGTACGTCAGGTGAGAAGGCCGAGATGAACGGTGTTGTCAACCTCTCCGTACTCGACGGCTGGTGGGTTGAGGGCTACCGTGAGGGTGCCGGATGGGCACTTCCTGAGAAGCGCACCTACCAGAACCAGGGCTATCAGGACCAGCTCGATGCTGCCACTATCTACAGTCTGCTTGAGAACGAGATAGCTCCGCTCTACTTCAACAAGGACAAGAAGAAGGGCTATTCTGAGGACTGGGTGAAGGTTGTCAAGAACTCCATCGCAACCATCGCTCCTCACTATACCATGAAGCGTCAGCTTGACGACTACTATGACAAGTTCTACAACAGCCAGGCTAAGCGTTCCGCCAAGCTTGCCGCACACGACAACAAGCTCGCCAAGGAAATTGCTCTTTGGAAGGAGACCGTCGCAGAGCGTTGGGACAGCATCAACGTTGTAGCTAAGAATGACGATGCCCTTCAGGACATTACTACCGGATGCAAGTCAACCGTCAGCTACACCATTGATGAGCAGGGCCTACAGGATGCCGTGGGCTTGGAGCTTGTCATCCTGGAGAGCGCACCTGTTGATGATGTCAACGTGCATAAGGTTGTTCCATTCAAGCTCACCAAGACGGAGGGCAACCTCTACACCTTTGAACTGGAGCTGGAGCCGGACGAGGCTGGTGCATACAAGTGTGCTGTCCGCATGTTCCCGAAGAACGACCTGCTGCCTCACCGCCAGGACTTCTCTTACGTGAAGTGGATTGGCTGATCAAGAGTAATCAACACTCTCATCATAACGGCAACTCCCTTGAACCGACAGGTTCAAGGGAGTTTTTTATTCCCGCAACATCCTTAGTCGTCTGCTTTCCGGTAGGACAGGCTCGCTGTAAGGGCATGGAGTCACCATTGACTTTACACTTTTCGTTTACCTTGTCAGGGCCTTATATCCCTTGATATTCCCTGCCTGACAGATATCTCTACACGCAGCGACGAATTTCCATACGTGTAAAGACATATTTCTATACGTGTAAAGACGAAATTCCATACATGTATGGAAATCCTTGCTTCCTATGGAAATGTACGTCCAAACCTTCTTATCTGCAGGTCTGAGGGATAAGAGAGACACTCCTGGACCTGTGTGAGTGAGGTTCGGGAGCGCATGGCTGTTTTGTTTCTTATCCATAACCAGCCCTCCTCTTTCCCCTACGCAGGTCAACAGGTCACTCTTTCGTCAGTTTCCGGCTCATGTACCTGACAGGATACCATACGGCGAGCCAGCCCACGAGGATAACGGTGAGGAAGATGATGATGATGTCCTCGGGATGGACACTGATAGGATAGGCATTGACCACGAAGTTGCCAGCCTGGTCGCCCAACTGTACGAGTCCGTAAGTCTGCTGGAGCCAGCAGAGCAGCAATCCGAGGGCTATGCCTATGACGGCCCCTGCTGCTGAGATCATCCGCCCCTCGAAGAGGAAGATGCGACGTATCTGCCCATCGGTGGCTCCGAGGTTGCGCAGGGTCATGACATCATCCTTCTTGTCGATGATGAGCATGGAGAGCGAGCCGATGATGTTGAAGCAAGCCACCATGAGGATGAACGTGAGGAAGATGTAGGCAAAGAGCTTCTCGATGCGCATGATGTTGAAGGTGTCGGCCTGCTGCTCGTACCGGTCACGCACGGTGTACCTGCTGCCGAGCAGGTTCTGTATTTCTTTCCTTGCCCCGTCAATGTCAACCCCGGGCTTCATGCGCAGCTCAAGGGATGTTATCTCCCCCTGGCGGTTGAAGATGCGGCGGGCAAAGTCGATGGAGGTGATGATATATCCTTTGTCATATTTGCTCTGCTTCACCTGGAACAATGCACCGGGAGAGAGCAGTGAGTCCTTCACGAAGGCATCAACGGGATTGGAGGCATCATACTGTCCCTGTCGCTGTGGGGCATATATCTGGAGATAATCCTGCCATGCCACCCCCGTTCCGAGATCCTGCGCCAGCCGGATGCCGATGACTCCATACTGAAGGTTGGCGGCATGGAGGGTGAAGTCGCCATCACCATAGAGAATGTTGCTGATATGTGTCAGTGAGTCAAAATTGTCCTCCACCCCTTTCACAGTGACCATAGCCTGTTTGTCATGGTAGATGGCCAGTGCCTGGTCCTCCACGCACTCGGTTGCCACCTCAACATCGGGCAGGTGCCTCACCTTCATGAGCAGTGGGTCATCTGCGGGCATGGCTTTCCCTTTGACGGTCTCAATCTTCAGCTGTGGGTCAAAGTTGGTGAAGAAGGAGGCTACGAGGTCAGAGAACCCGTTGAATCCGCTCAGCACAACGACCAGTGCCATTGTTGCCACCGCCACTCCAAGGACGGAGATCAGACTGATGACGTTGATGGCATGTGTGCTTTTCTTTGAGAAGAGATATCGTCGGGCAATGTAAAATGGGAAGTTCATTGTTGGGTGTTAGGTGTTGAATGTTGGGTGTTGATGGTGTTGGGTGTTGAATGTTGGGTGTTGATGGTGTGTTGGGTGACTGGGTGTTGGGTGACTGGGTGTTGGGTGTTGAATGTTGGGTGTTTATGGATTGCTGAATTGAATGTTGACGGTAATGGTTTACCCTTCTCGTGAAGATTAGTAGCCATCAACACCCAACATTCAACACCCAACACCCATCATCCAATTTGGCAAATCATCAACACCCAACATTCAACACCCAACACCTAATCCTATTTCTTCAGCAGCTCGTCAATACGTTCCAGATAGTCGAGGGAGTCATCAATGAAGAATCTCAGCTCTGGGATGATGCGCAATTGGTTATGCACCCGCTGTCCCAATTCGTAGCGGATGGTTTTCTCGTTGGCATTGATGTTCTTCAGCAGCTCATCACCTTTATCCGAAGGGAAGATGCTCAGGTAAGCCGTGCAGATGCTGAGGTCAGGGCTGACCTTGACGCGTGTCACACTCACCAGCACACCGTGCATCATGCGTGTCTGTGCTTGGAAGATACTTGCCAGCTCCTTCTGGAGAAGGCGTGATATGCGGTTTTGTCTTGTTTCTTGCATAGTTGTTTTGTTTTTATTGTCCTGCAAAGATAGTGAAAGTTTGAGGAATCAGCAAACTTTTAGGCGGAGATGGGGACGAATAGACGATGATAGGCGAGATAGGACATGACAGCAGGCCGTCAGCAGGAGGCGGATTTCTTTCTGATCAGTGTCAGACCGTCGCGCAGGGGCAGGATAACCTTCTCCACCCGGTCGTCCTGGGCAATGAGGTCATTGAAGCGGCGGATGCCGATGGTCTGGTGGTCATGGTCGTAGGCTGGGTCGATGACGTGCCAGTCCCAAAGTGTGTTGTCGGCAAGGATGTAGCCACCGGGACGAATGACGGGCAGCAGCTTCTCGTAGACATCCACGTAAGTACGCTTGTCGCCATCAATGAAGGCCATGTCAAACATGATGCCCAGCCTTGGAGCTTCCTCAGCTGCATCGCCAATGCGGAACTCGATCTTGTCAGCCACGGGTGATCCCTCGATCCACGGTCGGGTGAAGTCTTCCATCTCATCGTTTATCTCAAAGGTGTAGAGCCGTCCGTCTTCCTCCAGCCCCTCAGCCATGCAGATGGCCGAGTAGCCACTGAAGGTTCCCACCTCCAGGATGTTCTTCGGGCGTATCATGCGGACAAGCATTTTCAGCAGTCGTCCCTGCAGATGTCCGCTTGCCATACGTCCATGTACCGTCTTGATGTTCGTGGCACGGTAGAGGCGGTAGAGGTATTCTCCTTCGGGATCAATGTGGGAAGCGAGGTATGAGGCACGGAGACTCTCCCCCGGTCTCTCTGCTGAAGGAATCGGAGCGTTTGGCTCATGGGATGGGTTGTCTGTTTCCATTATCTGTAGAGGAATTGTCCATGATACTTGATTCACAATGCCGACAAAGCCTCCACTGCCAGTCGGTAGCTGTCCAGCCCGAAACCTTGGATGGTTCCCTTGCAGCCAGGCCCAATCATGGAGTGCCTACGGTACTCCTCCCGGTCGTTGACATTGCTGATATGCACCTCAATGACGGGTGTGCGGAGCGACCGGATGCAGTCGAGCAGGGCGATGCTGGTATGTGTGTAGGCCCCGGCATTGAGGATAATGCCATCGTAAGTGAACCCCACTTCCTGCATCTTGTTGATCAGCTCGCCCTCAACGTTGCTCTGATAATACTCAATCTCCATGCCGGTGTACCGTTTGCGCAGCTGTGGGAGATAGGTCTCCATCGACTCCTTACCGTATATTCCCGGCTCACGGGTGCCCAGCAGATTAAGGTTAGGCCCATTGATGATGATTACTTTCATGTCTCTTTCTTCTCAAATATCGGTTTTCTGATGTATCTTTGCACAATCTCAGCATAATGCAAGGTTGCGGCAAACAGCTTTCGCTGCATGCAAAAATAAGAAATTAAATGGAAACAGGCAAGAATTCAAGGGATATTGTCAGCCGTTATCGCAGGTATCTGAAGCTGGAGAAGGGATATTCGCCCAACACGCTGGATGCCTATATGCGTGATGTCGACAAGTTGCTGCGCTATCTCGCCGGTGAGAATATCGCCGTGAGTGATGTGAAGCTGGAGCAGCTGGAGCATTTCGCCGCCTCCATCTCCGACCTTGGCATCGGCGCGCGGTCGCTGGCACGCATCCTGAGTGGAGTGCGCCAGTTCTATCGTTTCCTTGTCCTTGACGGTTATATGGAGAGCGATCCCACGGAACTCCTGGAGTCGCCCAAGCTGCCTGCCCACCTGCCCGAGGTGCTTTCAACGGCAGAGGTCGACCTGCTGGAGCAGGCCATTGACCTCAGCAAGTGGGAAGGCCACCGCAACCGTGCCATCATCGAGGTGCTTTTCTCCTGTGGTCTGCGTGTGTCAGAGCTGACCAGTCTGAAGCTCTCCAACCTTTATGTGGAGGATCAGTATGTCCGTGTGATGGGAAAAGGCTCAAAGGAGCGGCTGGTGCCCATCTCTCCCCGGGCCTTGGAGGAACTGGGCTATTGGTTCATGGACCGTAATGTGATGAAGATAAAGCCCGGTGAGGAGGATTACGTCTTCCTCAACCGCCGCGGCCATCATCTCACCCGCACGATGATTCTCATCATGATCAAGCGTTATGCCCTTGATGCCGGCATCAAGAAGACCATCTCCCCTCACACGCTTCGCCACTCCTTCGCCACCTCGCTGCTTGAAGGCGGGGCCGACCTGCGTGCCATCCAGGCAATGTTGGGTCATGAGAGCATCGGCACCACGGAGATCTATACCCATATTGACACCACCACACTTCGCCAGGAAATCCTTGAGCATCATCCCCGTAACATCAGATACAATGCGGAGCGGCAGCCTGGAGAAGAGTGAAAGGCAGAATCATAGAATAAGGGGATCCAAACTGAAAGGCCCCTGACTGAAGAATCTGGGCTGTGGTCAGGAAACAGGGATATTCAGCCCGTCCTTGGGATGGTTCCTTTATTTCCGTAGCAGTAAACCCGTTTGCATTTACAGATGGGAGATTTAAGTAGGTGAGCAATAAGTAAGTAATCAAAATATTGTGCAGTCGAGGATTATGAGAAAACATTTGCAACGAAATGGCAAGGCATCAGATATGCAGCGCGATACATCACCGCTTGAGAAAACTCACAGGCATCGTCCATTAGGAATAATTATTGCCCTCGTGTGTTTTGTCATCTGTTTGATTATGTTCACCTTTTATCTCTTGGACCGGACAGGTGTTTTAGCCAATTGGGCTAATACGGCAATGCCGCACCCTTCCATTAGGTTGGAAATCATTTGTTATATTATTCTTAGTGCTGTATGTCTTGTCACCGCTGTTGTCTTAATAAAACGCAGTATGAGGATGGGAAAAACGAAGTCCTGGTGGGGTGCATTGATGATACTGATGATTATATTGATAAGTCTTATCCTGGTAGGGTTCATCTATTGTTCTTTTTGGGTAATATCTGAAGGCTGGAATACTTATTCAAGAACACTACTCCCTTATCATGGATTGGATGTTTACGTTGGTGTGGCTATAGGGTGTGTGGTCTGCTTGGCCACATGGAAACGATGGAAGCGGAAGGATAAAATTGAGAATATAATCACATTCTTTCTCGTTTCAATTCCCTCTGTTTTTGTCGCGTTTATCTGTTTGGGGATTATTGAGTTTGCCATTTTCTTTTCTAATGCCTATGGTGTGAAGGGAACAGCAGAATCGCGGCAGGCTGTTGTGATGGAAATGAAGCCATCATACAAGCACTTTAGCATACATTATCTTCTTTATCTCCCGCAACACAAAATTCAACTGAGAGTCAAAACCCCGATGCACACAGAGATTCCTGTGGACTCCTCTTGTAAGCTCTATGTACATAAGGGATTGTTCGGAATGTATTTTGCCGACAGCCTAAAAGAGGAAGGCAACAGTGTGGCTACACCTCTACGTAACGGTTGGGCAAAATGGGCTCATTAAAGGTGTTCTTCCAACAGAATGACCATTTTATGATACGCAATTATGCGAAACAACCACGGGGACTTCAATAGTATGGCGGCAAAGGGGCGCATCGTTCACTATCTTGCAGTATTCCAGTTTTATCAAGTATAGACTGATGTGGCGTGATGGTTCACCCCTCGAATGTATAAAAAAGGCAAAATACCGATAAGGAAACAGATTTTTATGTACCTTTGCGACAGAATAACCATTATGAATCAATTATAATAGAATCGGAAATGAAACTGAAACAGTTATTTCTCATTGCCTTGCTTTTTGTCACAGGGATGGCCTCTGCCCAGCAGATGGGCCCCGTTCCCGTCAACAAGAACGTAAGGCAGGGTAAGCTCAGTAACGGTCTGACTTACTACATCCTCCACAACGAGTGGCCTGAACATGTAGCCAACTTCTACATAGCCCAGCGTGTGGGCTCTATCCAGGAGAACGACAGGCAGCGCGGCTTGGCGCACTTCCTGGAGCACATGGCCTTCAATGGCTCAGAGCATTTCCCTGACTCCACGCTGCTGGAGTACACGCGCTCGCTGGGTGTCGAGTTCGGCAGCAATCTGAATGCCTATACCAGCATTGACCAGACCGTCTACCGTGTCTGTGACGTGCCGACGGCACGCCAGAGCGCCCTTGACTCCTGTCTGCTCATTCTGAAGGACTGGTCGAACGGGCTGACTCTTGCCGATAAGGAAATCGACAAGGAGCGTGGTGTCATCCATCAGGAGTGGCAGCTGAGCCGCAGTCCGGTGATGCGCATCTATGAGGAGGCACTCCCAAAGTTCTATCCAGGCTCGAAGTACGGCTACCGTCTGCCCATCGGCTTGATGAGCATTGTCGACAAATTCCCTTACCAGGACCTGCGTGACTACTACAAGAAGTGGTATCGTCCTGACAACCAGTGCATCATCGTTGTAGGTGATGTGGATGTTGACCACATTGAGAGTCAGATACAGAAACTCTGGAATGGCGTTGTCGTCCCAGCTGATGCTGCCCAGATGAAAGCCGAGCCTGTGCCTGACACGAAGGAGGCCATCTATGTCTTTGGGAAAGACAAGGAGATGCCTTACAGCAATGTGGGTTTCTACATGAAGCATGATGCCTTCCCTGACGCGATGAAGGGTGACCAGAGCTATCTCATCGACTCTTATGCCAAGCGTATCATCAGCATGATGCTCAACCAGCGGCTGCGTGAGCTTGCACAGAAAGCTGACTGCCCCTTTACCAGTGCCTATGCTGCCGATGAGGAATACTTCATCTCAAAGACCAAGGATGGATTCTCCATGTCGGCCGATGCCAAGGAGGGCAAGGATCTTGAGTCGTTGGCGGCCATCTACCGTGAGGCACAGCGCGTGCGCCAGTACGGATTCACGGCAGGCGAGTTCGACCGCATGAAGGCTGAGTATCTGTCACAGCTGGAGGCTGCCTATGTCAACCGCAACAAGATCAAGAATGCACAATATGGTGATGAGCTTCGTGACCACTACCTCTCCAACGAGCCTATCCCAGGCAAGGAGGAAGAGTATCAGCTGATGAAGCAGCTTGTTGAGATGCCTGCCCTGAACGTGAATGTCATCAACAACTATGTCAAGGAGCTTGTCACGGCAGAGGACAGCAACTTCGTTGCCTATATATTCGCACAGGAGAAGGCGGGCAAGGCTTATCCAACTGAGTCGCAGATGGCGCAGACCATCAAGACCGTGCGGACAGAGAAGATTGAGCCCTATGTTGACAACGTGAAGCAGGAACCTCTGCTTGATGAGACCAAGCTACCCAAGGCTGGTAAAATCACTGCTGAGAAGGAGAACAGCACCTTGGGATACAAGGAGCTAACCCTGAGCAATGGCGCACGTGTCATCCTGAAGAAAACCAACTTCAAGGACAACGAAATCCAGTTCCAGGCTGTCGGCAAGGGCGGGAAGAGCCTCTACGGACAGGCCGATTATGACAACCTCAAGCTGTTTGATGCGGTAATCGGGAGCAGCGGCCTGGGCAGCTTCTCGCATCAGGAGCTGCAGAAAGCCCTGTCGGGCAAGCAGGCTACGGTGGGCTGCACGCTGACGCAGTATTACCAGATGCTCGGCGGCTCTTCAGTGCCAAAGGACATTGAGACCCTGCTGCAGCTGCTCTACCTCAACCTTACCGGTGTCTCTAAGGATGAGGACTCCTACAAGGCGATGATGGCACAGATGGAGCTTGCGCTGAAGAACAAGGACCTCTCACCCGAGAGTGTCTTCTCCGACTCACTTGTCACGACCATGTACGGTCATGAGCCGCGTTTCGCTCCTGTGACACTGAACACCCTCAAGGGTGCAAGCTATGACCGCATCCTCCAGATATGGAAAGAGCGGTACGCCAATCCTGGCCAGTTTGTCTACTACTTTGTGGGCAACTTTGATGAGGCTGCTCTCCGCCCGCTGATAGAGAAGTATATTGGCTCGCTGCCAAGCGGTAAGTCAGAGGACTGGAAGGAGCTTTCTTTCCTGGCAACAGGCGAGAACAGCAACCACTTCACCCGCAAGTCAGAGACACCGAAGGCCATAGCCTTTGAGGTATGGCATGCGCCGGTGGCTTACAATGTGGAGAACAGTGTCCTTACCGATGCCGCCGCGCAGGTGCTGTCTATGGTTTACCTGAAGAGCATCCGTGAGGATGCCAGCGCAGCCTACTCTGTCGGAGCTTACGGCGGTGTTGAACGGCAGGGCGACAAGGCGCATGCGCTGATCCAGGCTTACTGCCCGATGGACCCGACGAAGGTTGACCAGGCACTGAAGCTCCTTGCGCAGGGCATCAAGGACAACACCGTGAAGATGGATGCCGACAAGGTGCAGAAGGTGAAGGACTTCATTCTGAAGCAGGCCGACCTGGATGCCAAGAGCAACGGCCACTGGATGGATGTCATTGACGAGTACGTCTGGACGGGCATTGACCTGCAGACGGGCTACAAGGCTGCAGCCGAGTCGCTGACTCCGGAGAAGATTGCCGCCTTCCTCAAGCAGCTTGTTGCTGCCGGCAACCATACTGAGGTGGTGATGACACCGGCGAAGTAATAAACACACTATAAGAGAGAAAGGGGCGGAAGCATCCATTTGGGATGGAGCTTCCGTCCTTTCTTCGTTCTGTCAGCATGTGTCTTGTTTTAATAGGTCATACCGAAATACCATAGCGGGATGATGATATCGTGTCCAGTCTCTATTTCGTCTTTCACTATTCGTCCATCCGGTACGTCCTCTATCTGTTTTTTTCTTTTTTTCTTGCCTCCGATTTCAAATGTGTAGCCATTAATGACAAAGTCTGATTCCCGTGATGCTTTGATAGGATAGTTGACCCGCATCTGATTGAAAAAGAAAGTCTCACGCAGGTTGCCTGTATTCGGGTGATTGCTTGCCAGTGTTGTCATCAGGCTGGGATTGTCTATGTAGGCTTTCTCTATCTTGCCCAATCCCCTCGTGCCTGCTGTGTCGTCCCGTAGAAGTCCCAGCAAGCCAGCTTGAGACAGGTAGGTGAGATAGTCTGGAACATTATTCTTGCTGACTCCTATCTCCTGTGCAAGGCTGTCATAGTTGGGCTTATAGGGTGCTAATTCAGCAATGACGCTAAGCATCTGTTGCAGTTTTCGTGCCGTGACAGGTTTTAGATTGGCGTATTGGGCTATATCAACCTCTATGGTCTGTTGTACAATCTGGTTCATACGTTGTGGAAATCCGGGCTCATGTGCGAAAGGGTAATATCCTTTCGCAAGATATTCACGGAAGAGTGGGAGGGGATGCGCCAGCTCTGGAATGGTGACGCGGTGGTGGAGAATGTCATCTAATGTGAATGTCCCAGTGTTAATATTCTCCTTTATCAGCAAATACTCACGGAAAGAAAGCCCTTGCATGTGATACATCAGCACCCGTCGGCTAAGGTCTGTCTGTCCTTTGTGTATGTCAAGAATGGAAGAACCAGTGAAGACGATGTGCAGCTGTGGATATATATCATAAATCTGCTTCAACTCTTGGCTCCATCCTTCATATTTATGAATCTCATCAATGTAAAGATGCGTTCCTCCTTCTTTTGCAAAATCATCTGCAAGACTCGCAAGTGAGTGGTTGTTGAAATAAAGGTGGTCTGCGGAGACATATAGAGAAAGAGAATGGTCAGGTTGCTGTTTGATATGCTGTAAAATCATAGTGGATTTGCCCACACCACGTGGTCCCGTTATGCCGATAAGGCGTGCGTCCCATTCTATTGTGTGGTAGATGTATCGGAAATGTCGCTCTGTTGTCTGCCTGAGCAAGCCTTCCATGTATTGGAATAGAGTGGTATCTATCATATTTTTTTTTGTTAATGGATGTCGCAAATATACAAAAAATCCCTTAAAGAGAGACTGTTTTCGAATAAAAAGTCACTCAATGAGGGATGAAAATTATTTGATAGCTCCCTCATTGAGGGATTTTCTTATATATATTGTCTCAGAACACTCACAGTCTGCTTCCTATCCAAAGTGGATGGTAATCTGTGTATTCCGCTCGATTTACACTATATTTTGAGAATATAGGTTGCATCTCGGGAATAAAAAAGAATGTGATTCTTTTTGTATTCCGCTCGATTTACACTATATTTGCACAACTAAAAGCGGAAGACAAGATAATTCAGAGCAAAAATGCGAAAAGTTATAGGAATAGGTGAGACGGTGTTAGACATCATCTTCAAGAATAACAAGCCCGTGGAGGCTGTGCCGGGTGGCTCCACTTTCAATGCCATCACGTCACTGGGACGCTGTGGTGTGAACGCCTCGTTCATCTCGGAGGCAGGAAACGACAGGGTGGGCGAGTATGTCATCCGGTTCCTGAAGGACAACGGTGTCAATGCCGATAACGTGAGTACCTTTCCTGAGTCGAAGTCGCCAGTGTCATTGGCATTCCTCGATGACAAGAATGATGCCGAGTACATCTTCTACAAGGACCACCCACATGACCAGCTCGACTTCACCTATCCTGACATACAGCCTGACGATATTGTGCTTTTCGGGTCATACTATGCAGTGAATCCCGTGATCCGGCCACAGGTTGTAGGTCTGCTTGACTATGCCCGCTCGCATGGAGCCATCATCTACTATGACGTGAACTTCCGCCCGGCGCACAAGGACGAGGTCATCAAGATCACTCCCAACCTGCTGGAGAACCTTGACTATGCCGACATTGTGCGGGGCAGCCATGAGGATTTCGCCACGCTCTACAAGAAGGAGGATGCCGACAAAGTGTATAATGCCGAGATTTCCTTCTACTGCAAGCAGTTCATCTATACGCAGGGCAGCCAGCCCGTGGAGGTGAGAGGCGGACGAGATCTGAGGAAAGCCTACCCCGTGACAGGCACTGACACGGTGAGTACCATAGGGGCTGGCGACAACTTCAACGCCGGATTCATCTTCGGCTTGCTGAGACATGGCATCACCCGCAGCGACCTGGAGCGTGGCCTCACTGAGGAGCAGTGGGACAAGGTGATTGGCTGTGCGATGGAGTTCTCGGCCGACTGCTGCAAGGATATCTTCAACTATGTCAGCAGGGAGTTCGGTGAGAAGATGATGAGGGGTGAATAGGAAACTAACAAAATAAATATGATAGAGATTGCCAATAACGTTTATTATGTAGGCGTGAACGACCGTAACAAGAACCTTTTTGAGGGACTTTGGCCACTTCCTTACGGCGTCAGCTACAATTCTTATCTTATTGACGATGAGAAGGTCTGCCTGATTGATACGGTGGAGGTAGACTTCTTCGTCCAGTTTATTGAGAACCTGAGGGCTGTGTTGGGCGACCGCCAGATTGACTACCTGGTCATCAACCACATGGAGCCAGACCACTCTGGGGCACTGGCCCTGCTCAGAAAATACTATCCGGGCATCAAGGTCATTGGCAACAAGAAGACCTTTGACCTGATGTCGGGTTTCTATGGCATCAATGACGGTACGATTGAGATGAAGAACGGTGAGACGCTGAGCTTGGGCAAGCATGACTTGCAGTTCTTCATGACACCGATGGTGCATTGGCCGGAGACGATGATGACCCTCTACAAAGGTACGGAGTCGGTTCTCTTCACGGGTGATGCCTTCGGATGCTTCGGTGCGCTGAACGGCGGATTCATTGACAAGGACATAGACACGGACTGGTGCTGGCTGGAGATGATCCGCTACTACTCGAACATCGTGGGTAAATATGGTGTTCCGGTGCAGAATGCGCTGAAGAAACTTGCCGGAGTGCCCGTTGACTATATCTGTCCGACGCACGGTCCGGTATGGAATAAGTATGTTGACAAGGTTATCGGGATGTACGACCGTATGTCGAAGTATGAGACTGCCCCGGGACTGGTCATCTGCTATGGTACGATGTACGGCAATACTGAGCGTATGGCAGAGCATATCGCCCGTTCGGCCTCAATGGCTGGTGTGAAGAACATCGGAATGTTCAACGTATCGAAGACGCACCACAGCTACATCCTGCAGGACATCTTCCGCTTCCGTGGTCTGATTGTCGGTGCCCCCACTTACAATTCCGGACTCTATCATGAGATGGACGTGCTGCTCTCTGAGGTTGCCAACCGTGACATCAAGAACCACCTCATTGGCTGGTTCGGCTCTTATTCCTGGGCTTCAAAGGCCGTTACTGCCATTGGCGAGTGGAATGAGAAACGGATGCACTTTGAGCAGGTAGGCAAGCCTGTCGAGATGAAGCAGGCTCTGACGGACGAGACGAAGAGAGAGTGCCAGCGACTGGGACGTGAGATGGCTGCACGGCTGTTGACAGAATAGGCGTTCCATGATTATCAGGATGAACAGTGCCAGCATGCCGTCGCTGGTCATCAGGACGCTGCGGTTCCCGCTTGTCGTGCTGGTGCTGCTTATCCATTCCAATTTTCAGGGTGTCTCCCAGGCATGGGATAGCATGCTGGCGGCATGTCCAGCGTTTCCCCTTGGGGGAACAGAGCTGTCGGTGGGGACGTTTATCAATTTCATTTCGGGTTCACTGGCTCCGCTGGCGAACCCTTTTTTCTTTTTCCTCAGTGGATTGCTTTTCTTTCGTGGGGGAGACTTTACCCGCCAAGTCTATACGGGGAAGCTGCGCCGCAGGGTGCGTTCTCTGCTGTTGCCTTATCTGATATGGAATGGGCTGTTCCTTCTCGTCTTGGCATTGGGTGAGTGGCTGCAGCCCGGATGGACAGCCGCCATTGACAGGCCTGTGGCGGATTTCACATTGACCGACTGGCTGCTGGTGTTCTGGGATGTCAGCCTGATAGGCGGGCAGGGTGGCATTGCAGCCCCGTTGGATATTCCGCTGTGGTTTGTCCGTGACTTGATGGTGCTGACGGTGCTTTCCCCAGTTGTCTGTTATGTGGTGCGGCTCTTGTCAAAGTGGCGGCAGGAGGTGGCAGTGCTGGTGCTGATGGCGCTGCTGTATGGCATCCGCTGGCTGCCAGCGGGCATCGGTGGGAGCGTGCAGGGGCTGCTCTTCTTTGGCTTTGGGGCTTATTATGGCATCAACAGGCTTGATTTCACTCGTGTGCTGCGTCCCTATTGGGCAGGAGGCTTGCTTTTTGCCCTGTTCTTTTGGCAGGTCGACAGCCTTAGCCTTGTGTATGCGTCCCTGGTTGTCAGTATCGTCTCACTGGTCACCCGCCTGCTGGAGCGCAGGCAACAGAGCGGATTGGGCCTCGTCCTGGTTCCTTCATGGCTGACGGATGCCTCCTTCTTCATCTTTGCCGGTCATACGCTGCCGCTGGGTGTGATGCTGTGGGTGATCAGGTCCGGTGTCCTGCCAGTTAACAGCTGCTGGGATATTCTGCTGGCTTATCTTCTTTCTCCTGTGTTTCTTATTACGGTCTGCCTGCTGCCTTTCCTGTTTCTGCGTCGCTTCTTTCCTTCCCTGCTCTCATTGCTGACGGGAGGAAGAGCCGGCTGACGTGCATCTTGTCAGGCCTCAGGAAACCAACAAGGGCATGGTGTACCGTCCCCCTTCCCGTAGCTTATTGCACTTTGGTCAAGGAGACGGTATGCCATGCCCTTGTGTCAGCCTGTAGGGTGGCTTCCGTCGTTGGGAGCCATCGCAGGGTCTTATCTTGCGGCCATGAAGTAGCTTGTGCCTGCCTGTGCCTGTCTTACCTCATAGAGTCCGGCGGCATCGGGAGTAACGTCAACGGTGAGCCCGTTGTTCAGGAAAGCCTTGACCGAACCGTCGCCGTTGAAGTGGATAACCTTCTGCTCCTTGCCCTCAGCGTTCATGTACCAGGTGTTCTCCTGCTTGTTATAGGTGAAGTAGTAGACGCTGCCGTCAGGCTTGGTGATCTGGTAACCGTCCTGCAGGTATTTCACGGCATACATCAGTCCGTCATCACCCTTTATGTTTCGGGTCTTGCCCACACGGTTGGCAACGGGGTTGTCACCAGTCCAGAACTCAATGGAGTTCAGCACCAATGCGTCAGCCGCCCCACAGAAGGCATAGGCCGGTGAGATGACGAGGAAGATGATCTCATTGAGAATCTTATACTTTGTGGCATGCTTGTTCCACTGTGCCAACTTGTTGAACAAAGCGAATGAGCCTACGCACGAACTCATCATCATGGAAGCCACTAACAGGCTAATCATTGGTTTCAGTCCTCTTGTTTTCATGTTTTCAATCTGTTTTAAAGTGAATACTGAATCTGCTTTCTAAAAGTTTTAATGTTGTGAAAACGATGAATTGTAGCTTTTATTTTGTCAAGCCTGGCAAATTGTTGGCAATAGAAAGTGTATGTGTCGATGACTGGTCGATTTGTGTTGACTGGCCGAAAGGACTGCTATCATAGGTGCAGTTGATAGGGGATGAGGGCTTTCTTAGGTTGTTTCATGGCCTGTTTCCTGGTTAGTATTGGTCTTGCCTATCGTGTTTTTGGGGAAGATGGGCTTCCTTCAGAGCCTTTTCTTCTCTATATACCATCTACTTTTTAATGCTTTTTTATTTTTAGTAATATGCTGTCAATCAGGTAGTTATATTTTATTACCATCTACAGTAATCTATATTCATATCTCATTCGTGAATAATAATTAAAACTTTTCATATCTTTGCAGCAGCAAGAACCTAAAACACATGAGGCACCGATGATGACCATTGACTGTCTCAAAAGTGAAGACATAACCAATTATTAATAATACCAATTTTATCTAAACAATCAACAAAAGTATGAAACAAGTCAGATTCTTAATGCTATTTGTCGCCATGCTGTTCTCCTCGTTGACGTTTGCGCAGAACCGGAAGTATTCCGGAAGTGTTGTCGATGAGCAGGGAGAGGCTCTGATTGGCGCATCTGTTGTGCAGGAAGGCACCTCTCAGGGTACTGTGACCGACCTTGATGGAAACTTCACGGTTTCAGCAGCTCCGGGGACAACCCTTGTCATCTCTTATGTAGGCTATGACACGCAACGGATAAAGGTGTCAGACGACATGAAGGTCATGCTGCACGTCAGTGCTGCAACGCTGAGTGACGTTGTCGTCGTTGGATATGGAGTGCAGAAGAAGAGTGTTGTGACGGCAGCTATCAGTAAGGTCACGTCTGATAACCTGAACCTGAATGAGCCCACCCGTGTAGAGGATGTCATGAAGGGAAAGGTGTCAGGTGTGCAGATAACCCAAAGCTCTGGTATTCCCGGATCCGATTCTAAGGTGAGAATCCGTGGTATTGGCACGATAAACAACTCTGACCCTCTGTATATTGTCGATGGAATGGCGGTAGATGGCGGCATCAGCTATCTGAACCCCAATGATATTGAGAGTATAGAAATCCTTAAGGATGCCGCATCTGGTGCCATCTATGGTGCCCGTGCAGCCAACGGTGTCGTGCTGATAACGACGAAGACAGGCAAGATTGGCAAGACACGCCTGAGCTATGATGTGAGCTATGGCTGGCAGAATCCCTGGCGCAAGAAGAAAGTGTTGGGTGCGCAGGACTATATGACGCTGATGAATGAGATGGCGGTCAATGATGGCGGAAAGGCTGTCTATGATGTCAGCAAGTGGGACGGTACGGATACTGACTGGCAGGAGGAGCTGTTTAATGATAATGCACCCATACAGAACCATCAGTTGAGTCTGAGTGGAGGCTCTGACCGGGTAAAGTATTTCCTCTCTCTGGGTTATTATGGCCAAGACGGTATCGTTGGAGGCAATTATGACAAAGCCAACTATAACCGCTGGTCGATCCGCACCAACTCCACCTATACAGCCTATGAGACCAAGGACCGAAACTGGCTTAACAAGGTTGTGCTTGGTGTGAACATTGGCTATTCACGTGGAAAGACCCACGGGAACTTAGACCCTAACTCTGAGTATGGCTCTGTCTTGGGCAGTGCGGTCTCCATGTCACCGCTTGTCCCGGTTTATGCAGCCGACCCTTCTGCCGTCCTTGCCGCCCATCCCTATGCAGTGAAGGATACTTCTGGAAATGTCTTCGCACTTCCTCCTGGTGCATGGCAGGAGCTTGTCAACCCGATGGCAATGATGAATCTGCCGTCAAACTCTGTGACCAATGAGGATAAGTTCGTGGGTACGTTCTATGCGCAGATTGATGTCCTGCCTGGTCTGACCTTCAAGACTTCCTATGGTGCTGACCTTGCTTTCTGGGGCATTGATGGCTATACCTATCCTTATTATGAGGGAACGATGCGTGACAACAAAATCAGCACAGTCACCAGTGAGATGCACCGCGGCTACCGTTGGCAGGTGGAGAACACGCTCAGCTATACCAAGACCTTCAATGAGGTGCATAACCTCAGCGTTGTTCTCGGACAGTCAGCCAATAAGTATCGTGTGCGCAACCTCTGGGGGCAGGACTTCTCTCTCTTCAGCACAGACCCTTCAAAGGCAAACATCAACTCCGGCACGGCGGACCGCAGTGAGGAGCGTGTGTCGGGTGGTACCAATGGCACAACGTTCACCTCCTTTGCCTCTTACTTCGGGCGTGTCGACTATAACTATGCCGAGCGATACATGGTTGAGCTGACCTTGCGCCGTGACGGCAGCTCTCGCTTCGGAGCCAACCACAAGTGGGCAACCTTCCCTGCTTTCTCGTTAGGATGGAATCTCACCAATGAGCCTTATATGCACTTCCCGGCATGGATAAGCAGCATGAAGCTCCGTGGCGGCTGGGGTAAGAACGGTAACGAGAATATTGGTAACTTCCGTTATACGGCCCTGCTGGATGGCGGCCAGAACTACTATTATGGCGGACATTATGATGCCAGCACGCAGACCAAGGGGGGTACGATGCAGTATGGCACGTCGCCCTCAGCCCTTCCCAATCCTGATATTATGTGGGAGGAGAGCAATCAGGTTGACATTGGCTTCGATGCCATCTTCTTCAATCGGCTGAACTTCACCTTCGACTATTACTGCAAGCGCACCAACGGTATGTTGATGGATGCACCGATACCTGACTATGTAGGTCTGGCAGCACCTATGAGCAACCTGGGAAAGATGAAGAACTGGGGTCTTGAGTTTGAGATGGGATGGCGTGACCAGATTGGCGACTTCCATTACAATATCCAAGCCAATGCCACTTACATGCGCAACAAACTGATTGACCTTGGCAATGAGAGTGGCGAGGCTATCTATGAGACAGCCGGGGCATCAGGTGTAGGCGATTTCATCAAGGCAAAGAATGGTGATGTGTTCCCTTATTTCTATGGCAAGGATGCCATTGGCATCTTCCAAAGTCAGGCCGAGATTGACAACTACAAGAGTTCTGACGGTAAGGTCATCCAGCCTAATGCCAAGCCAGGTGATGTCATCTTCCGTGATATTGACGGCAACGGCAAGATTGATGATGGCGACAAGCATAAGATTGGCAAAGGTATGCCTGACTGGAGTTATGGTCTGACGTTAGGTGCAGAGTGGAAAGGCTTTGATTTCGGCATGTTCTTCCAGGGTACGATTGGCAATGACATCTTCAATTTTGACCAGCGTGCCGACATCCCGGCGATGAACCGTGGCTCTTACATGATGGAACGCTGGCATGGTGAGGGTACGTCCAATTCGCTGCCGCGCATGACCTCATCCGACAGCAATGGAAACTGGAGCTCCAGCTCGCTCTATATAAAGGATGGCAGCTACTGCCGCCTGAAGACCTTGACCCTGGGCTATACACTGCCAAAGAATATCACCATGAAATTCTCTTGTGAGAAGCTGCGTCTTTACATGGCATTTGAGAACCTGCTGACTTTCACCAGCTATGAGGGCTTTGACCCAGAGGTGGCGACAGGCGACTATACCCGTATTGGCGTTGACCGTGGCTGCTATCCACAGGCACGTACCTTCATGATTGGTGCAAACATCTCATTCTAACAACTTTAAAATTGAATTGACATGAAAAAGATATATTATAGCATAATGGCAATGGCTCTCCTGTCGGGCAGTCTGATGCTGACTTCCTGTGGGGATGACTTCCTTACACCGCAGCCTACGGAGTCGGATGCTGCCGGAGGAGCGGCAACGGAATCGACCATCCTCAATGACCTTGCGTCAGCTTATCAGATTCTGACAATGGACTCCTATGGTAATGCGAACTATAACAGTATTGTCTTGATGGCCGACCTACAGTCTGACGACATCTATAAAGGTGGCGGTAATGCCGGTGACCAGCAGCAGCTCTATAAGCTTTCCAACTATGAGGCAACACCCGCTGATAACCTTGGCGGTCTTTGGAAAATAATGTTTACCGGCATAGCCCGTTGTAACAACACACTGCTTGCTGTTGACAATGCTACGGGTGTTGATGAGGCATTGCTCAAACGGCTCAAGGGTGAAGCCCTTACCCTGCGTGCCTACTATTCAAGTGTACTCTGGCGTACATGGGGCAATGTGCCGCTTTATGACGGATTGCTGGAGTCACCGTATATGACCAAGCAGCTTACGGCTGATGAGGCTTACAAGAAAATCAAGGATGATCTTGACGCTGTCATTGATGGCAGCATGCTCCCGATGGCTACCCGTGGCGACCTTACAGCCCGTGTCAACATGGCGACAGCCAAGATGTTGCGTGCCCGTGTCGTTCTCTATCAGAAAGATGCTTCCTGCTACGGCCAGATTACAAAGGACATGGCTGACATCATCAGTAGTGGAGAATACCAGCTCGTGTCCAAGTATGCTGACATCTTCACAAGCGAGAATGAGTTTAACAGCGAGGATATATTCGAGAGCAACCAGTATCCCGAGGGACGTGACTGGGCTGCGGCATGGACTGGCTACGGAACCAACCTGCCGGCCTTCATCTCTCCGAGTGACTTCAGCATCACTGGTGCTGTCTATGGAGAGCCCAAGGGTGGCTGGGGCTTTGGTCCGGTTCGTCTGGAAACATGGAATATGTATGAAAGCGGCGACACGCGCCGCGAGGCCTCCATCAATGACTTCCGCGGCACAGTGAACGCTGATGGATCCGGCAGGACGGGAATGTTCAAGGGCAAGCCATTCAAGTACGGGCTTCGTTTCCAGGACACTGGTCTCTTCCAGGCCAAGTATTGCGCCCGTACGGGTTACAATGAGGCGAAGACAGGGGCCACTGACCTGAACTACTGCAATAATCTTCGTATCTTCCGCTATGCCGAGACGCTGCTCAATTATGCCGAGCTGGTCAAGATCCTGGGGCAGAGTGAGGTTGCCGGTATCAGTGCGCAGGACTGCCTTGACAAGGTGCGTGACCGTGCCTTTGGTGATACCAGCCATCGTGTGGCTGCCACGGCAGAGAACATCAAGCAGGAACGCCGCCTTGAGTTCGTGGGTGAGGGCATGCGTTACTATGACCTCGTACGCTGGGGTGATGCTCCCCGGGTGCTGACGGAGAATGATGCAGCGATGCAGGTACACCGTACCTGGACTGAGAATAAGAAGTTCATACCAATCCCAGAATCAGAGATGAACCGCACGAAGGGCACTGCGTATGAGCTTAAACAGAACCCCTATTGATGCTGGCTATTGGTTATACTTTAATATAATGGTAGTTTCTCTTAGGTTCTACTTGACTTTCAGTCCGCTTCAGCCATAGTGGTGGTCGCACAGGGCGGGCTTTTGATAGATTGTATGTAGGTCCGGTTTCGCCGTTTGAGCGGAGCCGGACCTTTTTTTTCTTGTCTTTCTATGTTGTTTTAGAAAATAATATGCTACCTTTGCTTCCATCCTTAATATTGGAAAACTAATAGCTGTAATTTATCAAATGCCTGCTGAATCCTATCCTTCTCGCCTTTGGGGTGTTGTCCTTTTGAGTCTGTCACTGTTTTTGTCCCAGGCAGCCTGTGCGTCATCTGACCATTTGAAAGCACTTTGCCAGCAGCTGGATGAGGCTATCTCACAAACTGACCGTTATGTCCGGCAGCATGAGGAGCGCATAACCCAGCTCAAACAGCAGTATGCCTCTTCTGTCCACCCAGCTCAGAAGTACCGTCTTGCCTTGATGCTTTTTGAGAAATACCGTTCTTATGTCAACGACTCGGCGCAGACTTATCTTCGTGCCAGTGCTGGCTGGGCGGCGCGGATGGGGCGGCGCGACCTTCAGGGCGAGTGTCTCTCCCGCATGGCCTTCCAGTGTTCCACCATCGGGCTTTACAATGATGCGGTAGAAATTCTTTCCAGTATTGACCGTTCCCGGCTCTCTCACCAGGGGCTGGTGGCTTATTATGGCTCTTGGCATCATGTCTATTTCAACATGGGAGTTTACACATCCGTTCCCTCCCTAAAGTCTGCTTATGAGCGGAAGGCTGTCCTCTATCGTGATTCCCTTTTCTCCGTGGTCAGTCATTGGTCGCCTGATTATTACATGCCAGCCATCACGTGGGCCATTAAGGAAAGACGGCTGAAGGAGGCTGACCAGCTGAGCCGGCAGTGGCTGCACGGAGCTGACAGCCTGAGTCGTGACTATGCCGTGATAGCCTATTACCGGTCGACTGTGCTTGATGCGATGGGCAAGAAGGCTGAGGGAACGCTTTGGCTTGCCCGTTCGGCTGTCGGCGATGTCACCCATGCCGTGATGGACCAGGCTTCACTGTGGTCGCTTGCCACCCGGATGGACAGCAGCGGTGGCATAGAGCGGCAGTACAGTTACATCAGCTTCTCCTGGCAGTGTGCGCTTCGTTTTGGGACTCGTGTGCGAAGCTATCAGATTTTTCCTTCTCTGAAAGCCATAGAGGGCAGCTATAAGCAGAAGATAGCCCATCGGAACCTCATGCTGGTAGCAGCGGTCATAGCCGTGAGCCTGCTGGCATTGGCCTTATTGCTCATGTTCTTCTATGTGAACCGACAGCGACGGAGACTGTTGGAGGTGCAGGGCCTTCAGCGCAGGACGAATGAGCGTCTGGAGGAGCTGAATCATGAACTGCGTCTTTCCAATCTTCGTCTTGATGAGAGTAATCAGACTATGAAGCAGGTCAATGCCCAGCTGTGTGAGTCGAATCGTGTGAAGGAGGAGTACATTGGCCGTTTCTTGGGCTTCTGTTCGTTATATGTCGACAAGTTGGAGAGGCTGCGCCGTATGGCAAACAGGATGGTCCGCCATCATCAGTTTGATGAGTTGCTGCGTCTCACACAGTCGTCTGAGCAGAAGAGCGAGGACCTCAGCATCCTGTACCATAATTTTGATGAGGCATTCATGCACCTCTTCCCAACATTTGTTGATGATTTCAACCAGCTTCTCCAGCCAGCTTTCCGTATAGAGCCGCCCAAGAATGAGCTGAATATAACCCTGCGTATCTTTGCCTTGATACGCTTGGGGATAGATGACAGTTCCAAGATTGCAGAGTTTCTCAATTACTCTGTCAACACCATTTATAACTATCGGTCACGCATCAAGAACGGGGCTATCTGCAATCGTACTGATTTTGAGAAACAGGTGCGCAACTTGGGAGGAGAACGGATAGGGTGACAGGTATGCCCCCTCTTCTGTTATCTTTGTCTTATCACCTTGCAGAGTTGCATGACATCTTCCTCAAACCGCTCCTTGCTGATGGCTTTCCCCTTCAGTCCTGACCGATAGTTGTAGATGGTCTGAGGCGAATAGAAAAGCAGGTCGGCGATTTCCGCACTCTCCTTTACTCCCAGCCGGATGAGAGCCATGATGCGTTGGTCTGTGGTCAGCTGGCCAGGATGGTTGCTTATGATTCTGCTCTCAGGCCGCAGGAGGTTGTTCAGCTCCTCGGTAAAGGTGGGGTAAAGGTCGAGGAAAGCCTTGTCAAACCGTAAAAGGAAAGTGGAGGCATCCTCTTCTGACAGCCGTTCGGACGACAGCAGGCTGAGCAACTCACCTGACTGGTTGGCCTTTATTTTCCGTTTGACGAGTGTCTGCTGCTTTTTCAGTCGGTCAATGTATTTGGCGCATAGGTCAATATAGAGTTTCGCCAGCCCCTCACGTTTGCGGTTCGTGTCAACGAGCAATGCGTTCAGCTCATGCAGCTGTCCATTCAGGCGGGTCTGACTCTCATTCAGCTCCGACAGGCGTTTGTTGTTGTCCTTCAGCTCCTTCTGCTGTGTTCCGAGCCGCCTTGTCTGCTTGACAATATAGAAGATGGCCGCCAGGAGGAAGAGCGAGAGGATGGAGATGGCTATGAGTGCCGTCATCTGGAGCCTGTTACGCTGATTGAGCGTCTGCTGATAGCTGTTGACAATGACGGGCAGTTTGTCTGATACCTCAATGATACGCAGGCGGTTGTTATAGAACTGGGCATCCTCCAGTGAGGTGCTGATGTAGCGTTGTGCCCGTTCGATATGCTTTTTGTCATGCTCGAAGATGTACATGGCAAGGTTCTGCAGTGCGAAGTTCTCCATCGTGCAGTTCTCTGTGTCACTGATGCAGGCGAGGAGCATGTAGTGTTCCTGCAGGTCATACCGTCCCTCGTTGGCATAGTTGCCTGACAGGGCATAGCACGCCATGGCGTAGAGTCGGGAGTCACGTGGCAGACGCTCTATGGCTTTCAGGTAATGCCGGCGTGCCATCCTGGTGTTGTCAAGCACGAATACGCAGTATTCTCCTTGGTAGTACTCGTAGGCACGGTCGGTCTTGTTGACATAGGGCATTGCCTGGACAAGGCACTTCCTGGCCTCCTTCCTGTATATCGGGGCATATAGCCTGTCGTTGCAATAGTCTGCCCAGTAGGAATAGATGCGGAAGAACGAGAAGTAATAGTCAAAGTGTTGGCTGCGGTCAAGGGCGGTCGTGTCAACCTGTCCGATGGTACGCAGTGCCTCGCTGTACAGTCCTCCAATGGCAAGCAGCTCCGCCTTGTGGATGGTGTTGCTGTTCCTGTAATAGGTGTTGCCTGTTTCCTGTGCCAGCTGGATGCCCTTGTCAAGGTAAGTCATGGCAGAGTCGAACTGGAATACATAATATTCCTGATAGAGCTGTTCGTATATCTGCAGTTGCCGGAAGCTCGTCCCACCTTCCGGCAGCGTCTTCCTGATGTGTTCAATTCCTTGTTTTTTTGTCTTCAGCATCATCTCCCGCCTGTCAAGCAGGCTATCCAGCTTGTCCTGCAGCCTGGCTGTGTCAACAGCCTGGAGCATGGTGGGAATGGTTAGGAGAAGAAGAAGTATGAGTTTGCGCATGGTCCTTGTTCTTGTCGTCTTTTGCAAAGGTAATTCTTTTCCATGAAATGGAGTACGTCTACTTGCCATTATTTTCTTCTTCTGGTAAATTTCTGGTTTATAACGTTTTATGAGTTTCTTTATTTTCACTGGTCTACTTGTCAGCTACCAAAGCCCACTTTACTGCGTTTTTTTTCCTATCTTTGCAGACATAACTAAAAATGTAGAACTTCAATCATAATTTAAACGCACATGAACAAAATCAACATCGCCCTCTTAGGGCTACTGATGGGGATGGCCACCGTTGCCGATGCGCAGACCGTGAAGTCACCTAACGGGAACGTTGCCGTGACCTTCTCACTGACGGGAAACGGAGTGCCTACCTACGAAATGACTTACAAGGGCAAGGCGGTCGTGAAGCCGTCACACCTTGGTCTGGAGCTGGCAAAGGACAAGCATGCCAGCAAGGGCATGGACGAGACCAGTCTCATGGATGGTTTCAAGGAGACAGGCTCCAGGACAACCACCTTTGATGAGACGTGGAAGCCGGTATGGGGTGAGACAGCCACCATCCGCAACCACTACAACGAGCTGGAGGTCGACCTCAACCAGCCCGGCAGCAAGCGTGACATTATCATACGCTTCCGTGTCTATGATGACGGAATGGGACTGCGCTATGAGTTCCCGCAACAGCAGGAGCTGAACTACTTCCTCATCAAGGAGGAACACACGCAGTTTGCCATGGCTGGCGACCACACCGCATGGTGGCTGCCGGGCGACTATGACACCCAGGAGCAGGAGACCCAGGAGTCAAAGCTCTCTGAGATCCGTTCCCGTTTCCACGATGCCGTCAACTGGGGCAACTCCTCTGTAGCCGTATTCTCTGAGACCGGTGTGCAGACATCCCTGCAGATGAAGTCGCAGGACGGGCTCTACATCAACATCCACGAGGCTGCCTGTGCCGACTATTCCACGATGCACCTTAACCTTGATGACAAGAACATGGTGTTTGAGAGCTGGCTCACCCCTGATGCCACGGGGCTGAAAGGCTGCATGCAGACCCCTTGCGAGACCCCTTGGCGCACGGTCATCGTCAGCGATGACGCACGTGACATGCTCGCAAGCAACCTCATTCTCAACCTCAACGAGCCTTGCAAGATAGAGGATACCTCATGGATCCATCCGACGAAGTACTGTGGTGTATGGTGGGAGATGATTGCCGGCGGCAAGTCATGGGCTTACACTGATGACTACAACTCAGTCAAGCTCGGGTTGACCGACTATGAGCATGCCAAGCCCAACGGCCGCCACCCGGCCAACACGGCTAACGTGAAGAAGTACATCGACTTTGCCGCTGCCAACGGCTTGCAGGAGGTACTTGTCGAGGGATGGAACATTGGCTGGGAAGACTGGTTCGGACACTGGAAGCAGGATGTGTTCGACTTCGTCACCCCTTATCCTGACTTCGACCTCAAGGGGCTCAACGAGTATGCCCACTCAAAGGGTGTCAAGCTGATGATGCACCACGAGACCTCATCCAGCGCCCTCAACTACGAGCGTCACCTGGAGGAGGCTTACAACCTGATGAACAAGTATGGCTATGACGCAGTGAAGACCGGCTACGTGGGCGACATCATC